>JAJYVD010000056.1 GCA_021792185.1 Nitrospirota bacterium
CCGGAGACAACATAACCATAACAGTGGAACTCATAGCGCCGATAGCGATGGAGAAAGAACTGAGGTTTGCGATAAGAGAGGGCGGAAGGACTGTGGGAGCCGGTGTTGTTACCGAGGTGCTGGAGTAAAAGGTGAACCAGAAGATCAGAATAAAATTAAAGGCTTACGATCATAGACTGCTGGATCAGTCGGTGAAAGAGATAGTGGATACCGCGCAGAGGACGGGCGCCAGGATTGCAGGGCCTATACCTCTTCCGACGAGAATAAACAAGTTCACTGTTCTCAGGTCGCCGCATGTGGATAAAAAATCGAGGGAGCAGTTCGAGATAAGAACCCACAAGAGGCTCATAGATATATATGATCCGACCCCCGATACCGTCGATGCGTTGATGAAACTCGAACTCGCTTCGGGTGTGGATGTGGAGATAAAGCTATGACAGGTATTATAGGCAAGAAATTGGGAATGACCCAGGTATTTACCGAAGACGGCAAGATGGTTCCTGTAACCGTTGTCGAGGCGGGACCCTGCTGTGTCATTCAGGTAAAGACGCCCGGAAAGGACGGATACGAGGCCGTCAAGGTGGGTTTTATCGAGGTCAGGAAAGAAAAAAACATATCAAAACCTGATGCCGGGGTATTCAAAAAGGCAGGTACTAAGGCATTCAAGATACTTAAGGAATTCCCTATGTCCGGGCTTAATGTCGGAGATATGATAAAGGCGGAAAATTTCAATAAGGGCGATATAGTAACCGTTTCCGGCGTATCGAAGGGCAAGGGATTTCAGGGTGTCATGAAGAGGCATAATTTTAAAGGCGGCCCGGATTCCCACGGCTCGATGTTCAACAGGGCGCCGGGATCAATCGGCGCGAGCTCATTTCCCTCCCGTGTCTGGAAAGGCATAAGGATGGCCGGACACATGGGCAGCGAGCGGGTTACGGTAAGCAACCTCACGGTTGTGGATGTCCGTCCGGAGCAAAACATAATTCTTATTGAAGGAGCTGTTCCTGGCGCCGCAAACTCGATTTTAGAGATATTGAAGAAATAGCAGGGAGAACATATGCTTGAGATAGAGGTAAAAGACATAAATAACAACCCGAAAGGTAAAATAGGCCTTTCCGAAGCTGTGTTTAATAATGCCGCCTCCGAGTCGGTCGTACATACGGCGGTGGTAAGTTATCTCGCAAACCAGAGGCAGGGAACCCATGCCACAAAGACAAGGGGCATGGTCAGAGGCGGCGGTAGAAAGCCGTGGAAACAGAAAAAGACCGGAAGGGCGAGGCATGGAAGCATAAGGTCTCCAATCTGGCCGGGCGGCGGAACGGCATTCGGCCCGCAGCCGCGGGATTACTCGGTCAAGCTGCCGAAGAATATGAGAAAGACTGCCCTGCATAAGGCATTGACAATGAAGTTGAATGACGGCGAAATCGACGTGGTTGATTCTATATCTGTGGAAAAGCCAAAGACAAAGGATATGTTGAAAATGCTGGGTACGCTTGGACTATCCGGGAAAAAGGTGCTTATTGTCCTTCCGGAGAAAGACAATAATGTCTTGCTCTCAGTGAGGAACATCCCGACCGTAGATGTAATCAGGGTGTCCGACCTTAATGCTTATCAAGTAGCGGCCTTTGATTGTCTGCTTTTTACTGCGGATGCCGTTTTAAAGCTGCAGGGTGATTTAGAGATTGGGGCCGAGCCGGGTACGGAGGTTAGGGCTGTATGAAGATAATTTACGATGTGATAAAAAAGCCTCTTTTTACGGAAAAAGGCATGGATATAAAAGAACGGGAGAATAAAGTTCTTATCGAAGTCGATTCCGGTTCCAATAAGCATGAGATTAAAAAGGCGGTTGAAGATATATTTAAAGTGAAGGTTGAAAAGGTAGCCACAATAAATGAAAAGGGCAAGATGAAGAAGTTCGGAAAATCCGTAGGAAGAACGCCGGACAGAAAAAAGGCTGTAATAACATTAAAAGAGGGTGAAAAACTCGACTTTATCGAGGGTGTATAATGGGAATAAGAAAATATAAACCGACATCTCCGGGAAGGAGATTCCAGAGTTCATCGGATTACAAGGATATAACTGCAGACAGCCCGCACAAGCCGTTAGTCGGATCCATAAAGAAGACCGGCGGCAGGAATAATACAGGACGGGTAACCGCATGGCAGCGCGGGGGCGGTAATAAGCGGGCATACAGGATGATCGATTTTAACCGCGATAAAATAGGGGTTCCGGCTGTTGTTAAGACTATAGAATACGATCCGAACAGGTCTGCGAGGATAGCGCTGCTGAAATACAGGGACGGCGAGCATCGATATATTCTGGCTCCTGTAGGGCTTGGTGTGGGCGATGAGGTGATGGCGGGGCCTGATGCGGAAATAAAGCCAGGCAATACTCTGCCTATCAATGCCATACCTCTCGGTACGGTGATACATAATATAGAATTAAACCCGGGGCAGGGGGCAAGGCTGGTAAGGACTGCCGGCGCCGCTGCGCAGGTAGTGGCAAAAGAAGGCAATTACGCTCAGATAAAGATGCCTTCAGGCGAAGTGAGATTGGTTATGACAGCCTGCGTCGCAACTGTCGGACAGGTTGGAAACGTTGAACACGAGAACGTATCGTACGGAAAGGCCGGCAGGAAGAGATATCTGGGTAAGAGACCCCATGTCAGGGGCGTTGCCATGAATCCCATAGACCATCCGTTGGGCGGTGGAGAAGGAAAGTCTTCGGGTGGAAGGCCTCCTTGCTCTCCGTGGGGCAAGCCTGAGGGCGTAAAAACGAGAAGCAATAAGAGAACAAATAAGTTTATCTTAAAGAGACGCAAGTAAGGAGGATTAAGTGCCGAGATCCTTAAAAAAAGGGCCTTATGTAGAGCCTAAGCTGATGGAAAAAGTAGAAGATATGATGAGATCGGGAGATAAAAAGATGGTCAAGACATGGTCGAGACGTTCCACTATAATGCCTGAATTCATCGGTTTTACATTTGCAGTGCATAATGGAAGGAAGTTTATCCCGGTGTATGTGACCGAAAACATGGTAGGGCATAAACTGGGGGAGTTCTCGCCTACAAGAACATTTAAAGGCCATTCCGGAGCCGCGAAGACAACGTCGGTGAAGGGCTGATAGAGAGGATATATTATGGAATCAAAAGCTATTTTGAAATATGCGAGGATAACGCCGAGAAAGGCGAGAAGGGTTGTAGACCTTATCAGGGGAAAGAGGGCTTCCGACGCAATGGTTTCTTTGAAGTATATGCCTTATCGCGGCGCAGTTATTATCGCCAAGCTTTTGAGGTCGGCAATGGCGAATGCGGAACATAAGGACAGCCATGTGGATATAGATAAATTAAAAATAAAGACCGTTTTTGTCGATCACGGACCGGTAATGAAGCGGATGGAGCCAAGGGCAATGGGCAGGGCTAACGTAATAAAGAAAAGAATGTCTCATATAACAATTATCCTGACGGAGGAGTAATGGGTCAGAAGACTAATCCAATAGGCAACAGAGTAGGAATCATCAGGACATGGGAGTCGAGATGGTTTCTCAAAAAAGGTTATGCCGACCAGCTTATCGAAGACATAAACATGCGTAAGCTTATCAAGGGGAAATTATTTCACGCGGGCGTTTCAAAGATCGAAATAGAAAGACCCGGGCAGAAGCTGAAACTTATAATATATACCGCGAGGCCGGGCATTATAATCGGAAAGAAAGGCGCGGAAGTAGAGAAACTCAAAAAAGAGATAGAAAATATAACCGGCAAGCAGGTATCGATAGACATAAAGGAAGTCAGAAAGCCTGAAGTCAATGCTCAGCTTGTCTCGGAGAATATCGCATTGCAGCTCGAAAAGAGGGTCGCCTTCAGAAGGGCGCTGAAGCGTGCCGTTTCATCGGCGATGAGGTTCGGCGCGCTCGGCATAAAGGTTCAATGTTCCGGAAGGCTGGCGGGGGCTGAAATAGCCCGCTCGGAGTGGTACAGGGAAGGCAGGGTTCCGCTCAGCACATTCAGGGCGGATGTCGATTACGGTTTTGCGGAGGCGCGTACGACTTACGGCAAGATCGGCGTCAAGGTCTGGATATATCACGGCGACATACTTCCGGAACAGGCAGTAATTTCGTCTTTAGGAGAATAATGTTATGTTGGCACCTAAAAAGGTTAAATACAGAAAGTTGATGAAAGGCAACATGAACGGCAAGGCATACCGAGGAGCGGAGATATCGTTCGGGGAATATGGTATGAAGGCCATGGAGCCGGGCTGGATAACGAGCCGCCAGATCGAAGCGGCGAGAGTTGCCATAACGAGGGCGGCCAAAAAAGGCTGCAAGGTATGGATAAGGATATTCCCGGATAAACCCATAACCAAGAAGCCGGCAGAGACAAGAATGGGAAAGGGAAAAGGAAACCCGGAGTATTGGGTTGCGGTGGTAAGGCCTGGAAGGATTCTGTACGAGGTTGCAGGCATAACCGAGGAGGTCGCAAAAGAGGCATTTAAACTCGCCTCCAGAAAGCTGCCGGTAGCTGTTCGGTTCATGAAGAGAGAGGAGGTCGTATCATGAAACCTTCCGAAGCGAAAGCATTATCGGTAGATGAATTAAGACAGAAAGAAATGGATTTAAGGAGAGAATTGTTCAATCTCAGGTTTCAGCTCTCGAAAGGAGAACTGGGAAATAATATGAGGGTCAGGGCGGTACGAAAGGACATAGCGCGGGCGCTCACCGTAATTACAGAAAAAGAAAAAGGGGTATCTAAAAATGCCTAAGAAGGTTTATACGGGTAAAGTCGTCAGTGATAAGATGGATAAGACCGTGGTTGTTGCGGTTACGAGGACGTTCCAGCATCCTTTGTATAAGAAGACCGTTAAGAAGATTACCAAGTTCAAGGCTCATGACGAAGAAAACAAGTGCAAGACGGGAGATACCGTTAAGATAATCGAGAGCAGGCCGTTGAGCAAGGATAAGCGGTGGCAGATAATTAACGTTGTAGAAGGCGAGGGAAGGTAAGATGATTCAGCCGAGGAGCATTCTTGAAGTAGCGGACAATTCCGGAGCCAAAAAAGTTCAGTGCATAAGGGTGCTTGGAGGCTCCAACAGGAGATATGCCCGGCTCGGCGATATTATCGTCGTAAGCGTGAAGGAGGCGATTCCTGAAGGCAATATAAAGAAGGGCGCCGTAGCCAAGGCGGTGGTGGTCAGGACTAATAAGGAAACCAAAAGGACCGACGGCTCTTATATACGGTTTGACCAGAACGCGGTTGTGATCATAAACAACCAGTTCGAGCCTATAGGCACAAGAATATTCGGACCGGTCGCAAGGGAATTGAGATGGAAGGAATTCATGAAGATCATATCCCTTGCCCCCGAGGTTCTGTAGGAGGATATAGCGTGGGGTTAAGGATTAAAAAAGGAGATACGGCTGTTGTGCTTTCCGGCAGGAACAAAGGAAAGAGCGGAAGGATTCTGTCCGTATTACCGTCCAAGGAAAAGGTTGTTATAGAAGGCTTAAATATCGTCAAAAAGCATATGAAGCCCAGCAAGAAATACGCGCAGGGCGGAATCATAGAGAAGGAAGCGCCGATACACGCATCGAATGTTATGCTCGTATGTCCTAAATGCAGCAAGCCCACAAGAATAGCCGCTGCGGTCATTGACGACGGGAAAAAACTCAGGACATGTAAGAAGTGCAAGGAGGTTATAGACCAATAATGGCACCGAGGCTGAAGGAAAGATATATAAAAGAGATAGTGCCTGCGATAATGAAGGAGTTTTCATATAAAAGCATCATGCAGGTTCCGAGGCTTCAGAAGGTGGTTGTTCACGTAACCCTCGGCGAAGCTACGCAGAATATCAAAGTTCTCGATGCGGCCGAGCGGGAACTCGCTACCATTACCGGACAGAAGCCTCTTATTACCAAGTCCAAGAAGGCGATAGCGGGCTTTAAGCTGAAACAGGGCATTCCGCTCGGGTGTAAGGCCACCCTTAGGGGCGAAAGGATGTACGAATTCATGGACAGGCTGATAAACATCGCGTTGCCGAGAATAAGGGACTTCAAGGGGCTTTCGGGAAAGTCTTTTGACGGCAAGGGGAATTATACCTTCGGCCTGAAAGAGCAGTACATATTCCCTGAAATAGACTATGACAAGGTCGAAACGGTGCACGGCCTCGATGTTACAATATGCACTACCGCAAAGACGGATGAAGAATGCAAGGCATTGCTGGGACGCATGGGAATGCCTTTCAGAAAATGATTAAGCGATTCCCTGAAAAGCGGCAACTTTTCGGGGCCTCGGCAAGGAGGAGTTTGTGGCAAAGACATGCATAATAGAGAAATCCAAGAGGCCGCCCAAGTTTAAGGTCAGGGCTCACAATAGGTGCAAGGTATGCGGCAGGCCGAAGAGTTATATAAGGCAGTTCGGCCTTTGTAGAATTTGTTTCAGGACGCTCGCCCTTAAGGGACAGATACCCGGGGTTACAAAGTCGAGCTGGTAACGGCGATGAAAGGTATGCGACTTTTCATCGGATACAGGATATAAGATTTAGGAGGCTAAATGCTAACCGATCCAATTGCAGATATGTTGACCCGGATAAGGAATGCGATCCTTATAAAGAGCGAAAAGGTCGATATCCCTGCATCCAAAATGAAAGTAGAGATAGCGAAGATATTGAAGGAAGAGGGGTTTATAAAATCGTACAAGATTATCAAGGACAAAAAACAGGGAATCTTGCGGATTGCCCTGAAATATGCGCCTGAAAGCGGGTCGATTATATCGGGATTGAAGAGAATAAGCAAGCCCGGCAGAAGGGTATACGTCGGTAAGAGCGAAATACCGAGGGTGATGGGCGGAGTCGGAGTAGCCGTTATTACCACGCCTAATGGAATATTGGGCGATAAAGAGTGCCGCAGGGAAGGCGTAGGCGGCGAAGTACTATGTTATGTGTGGTAAGGAGAGCTAACAGATGTCGAGAATAGGAAAACAACCTATAGCAATACCTCAGGGCGTGAATGTCGAGATAAAGAAAGACGTTGTCAAGGTAAAAGGGCCTAAGGGTGAGAACAGTTATTCTATCCCCCAAAGAATAAAAGTTTCCATGGCCGATAATAATATATTGGTCGAGCGGTTATCCGACATGAAGGAAGACAGGGCTCTTCACGGTCTTGCGCGCAGCCTGATGTCGAACATGGTGAACGGCGTATTCAAGGGGTACGAGAGGGTGCTCGAAATAATAGGCATCGGATACAGGGCGCAGGTGAAAGGGAACAGGATTTTATTTACGCTCGGCTATTCTCATCCGGTTGAATTCGAGCTTCCTGCAGGCGTTGCCGCAAAGGCCGATGAAAAGCAGACGACCATTACCCTCAGCGGAATAGACAAGCAGCTTTTGGGACAGGTTGCGGCCAACATAAAGGAACTGAGAACGCCGGATGCGTATAAGGGCAAAGGCGTCAGGTATGCCGGCGAGCGGATTAAGCTTAAGGCAGGCAAGACAGGCAAGAAGTAGAGGAGGATATCGGTGAATATAAAGGAACTTGCACGGAAGAGAAGACACGCGAGATTGAGGAAAAAGATATTCGGTACTGCCGAGCGGCCGAGGCTCAGCGTCTGCAGAAGCCTTAATAACATACATGTCCAGCTTATAGACGATACGAAAGGGCGCACCATTGTTGCCGCCTCGACCGTAGATAAAGATATAAAGACGGAAAAAGGTCATAAAGGAAATTCGGCAGCGGCGAAAAAGATAGGCGGGATACTGGCATCAAAGGCAGTGAAGGCCGGAATTAAAAGTGTGGTGTTCGACAGAGGCGGATATAGATATCACGGTTGCATTAAGGCCCTTGCCGATGCTGCGAGGGAAGGCGGACTTGAGTTTTGATTTCAAATTTGAGATTTCAAATTTCAAATTATTAAGCAGGAGGCAGGGTGAAGACTGAGAGGATAGAAGCTGAAGGGCTTAGCTTAAAGGATAAGGTTGTGTACATAAATAGAGTCGCCAAGGTCGTTAAAGGCGGAAGGAGATTTTCTTTCAGCGCCCTTGTGGTCGTAGGCGATGAAAACGGCACCGTGGGCGTCGGCAAAGGAAAAGCAACCGAAGTCCCGGAGGCGATAAGAAAGGCCATTGAGCAGGCAAAGAAGCGGCTTGTGAAATTTCCGTTAACCGAGGGCACTATAACTCATAGAATTATCGGCCGTTACGGCGCAAATTCCGTAGTCATGAACCCTGCAAAAAAAGGTACGGGATTAATTGCCGGCGGGGCCGTCAGGGCCGTTTTTGAAGTGGCTGGAATTCACGATATAGTAGCAAAATCTCTCGGCGGCCATAATCCTTTCAACGCAGTCAAGGCTACGCTGAACGGCCTTACAAACCTGAAAAACCCCGATGTTGTTTTCAGGCTGAGAGGCAAATCCGAAGAAGAGCCGGCAGCCGAAGAGACGAATTAAGAAAGCAGATTACAGGAGGTTAGGATTACCTATGAAGATACAGGATTTGACTCCGGCGAAGGGCAGCACGAGGCGCGTAAAGAGGATAGGACGCGGACCCGGATCAGGACACGGCAAGACCGCAACCAAAGGACATAAGGGGCAGAAGGCCCGTTCGGGAGGTTCAAAAGGGCCTGCGTTTGAAGGCGGGCAGACCCCGCTGCAAAGGAGACTGCCTAAGAGGGGATTTAAGAACATACCCTTTAAAAAGGAGTATGCCGTTTTAAATATCAAGGATATCGCGGCTCTCGGCATCGATTTAATAACTCCTGAAGCACTTTTGGGAAAAAAGGTCATAAAGGACATAAAAGACGGGATAAAGATACTCGGCACGGGTGATCTCAGCAAGCCGTTGACCGTAAAGGCGCATGCCTTCAGCGCTTCCGCGCTGTCAAAAATAAATGCCGCAGGCGGTAAGGCCGAGGTGCTTTAACATTGGGAGTCCTCGCAAGCATCAGAAATATATTCAAGATACCGGAACTCAAGGTCCGGGTTCTTTTCACATTAAGCCTTCTTACAGTTTATAGAATAGGAGCGCATGTCCCGACGCCCGGAATAAACGGAGAGGCCCTGAGCAAGTTTTTGGTTGAAAAGGGTGGAGCGCTCATGGGATTTTTCGACATGTTCTCCGGAGGCGCGCTATCGAGGGTCACAATTTTCGCGCTCGGAATAATGCCTTATATCAGCGCTTCCATTATATTTCAGCTCCTCACGGTAGTTATTCCGGCGCTCGGCAGGATCGCAAAGGAAGGCGATGCCGGCAGAAAGAAGATCACAAGATATACCAGATATGCTACGGTTGTCATTGCAGCCATTCAGTCGCTTGGAATAGCGATAGGCATAGAAGGCATGCAGGGAGGCCAGTTTGTTCAGAATCCCGGATGGTCTTTCAGGCTGCTCACCATGATTACCCTTACCTCGGGCACTGCCTTTCTTATGTGGCTCGGAGAGCAGATAACGGAGCGAGGTATCGGAAACGGCATATCTCTTATTATTTTCGCCGGAATAGTGGCACAGTTCCCGAATGCCGTTATCAGCACATTAAATCTGGTAAGGGCAGGCGAACTATCGATATTTTTTGTTTTCTTTCTTGTCGCCATGATGTTCCTGGTGGTGGGCGGGATTATATTTATCGAAAGGGGCCAGAGGAAGATCCCTGTACAGTACGCAAGAAGGATTGTGGGTAAGAAGATGTTCGGAGGCCAGACAACCCATCTTCCTTTGAAGGTCAATACCTCCGGCGTTATACCCCCTATATTCGCTTCGTCCATAATAATGTTCCCCGCTACGATAGCTGGTTTTATCGCAATACCGTGGGTTCAGGGCATAGCGAAACAATTGTCTCCCGGCACTGCCATGTATACGGCTATGTATGTCGGAATGATATTTTTCTTCAGCTATTTTTATACCGCCGTAATATTTAATCCCGTAGACATAGCAGACAACCTGCAGAAGCACGGCGGATTTATTCCCGGGATCAGGCCGGGACAGAAGACCTCCGAATATATTTATAGGGTTCTTACCAGGCTTACCTTTGTGGGCGCCGTATATCTTTCCGTCGTGTGTATTATGCCCGAACTTCTGATCAAAAGATTCAATGTGCCTTTTTATTTCGGAGGCACGTCTCTTCTGATAGCCGTCGGCGTCGCCCTCGATACGGTTTCACAGATCGAGTCCCATATGGTGACCAGGTCATACGAGGGCTTCCTTAAAAAAGGCAGGTTAAAGGGCAGAAGGGGTTAAAGCTGCGGTGTGATAATAATCAAGTCTCAGGCTGAAATAAAGAAGATCGCGGCGGCATGCCGCATAGTAGCGGAGATTATAGAAAAACTGAAGACGTTTGTCGGCGCGGGCGTATCGACCGCCGATATGGAAAGCTTCGCAGACAGCGAGATACGAAGGAAAAAGGCATTGCCTGCCTTTAAGGGATACAGAGGCTATCCTGCGAGCGTATGCGTATCCGTAAACGATCAGGTAGTGCACGGCATCCCATCGCGTACGGTCGAACTGCGAGGCGGCGATATTGTCAGCATAGACATCGGCGTAGTGCTTGACGGTTTTTATGGCGATGCGGCCATAACGCTCCCGGTAGGGGATATAAGCGATGAGGCATCGAGGCTCATTAAAACGACCGAAGATGCGTTTTATGCAGGCATGGAAAAGGCGGTAGTCGGAAACAGGGTTTCCGATATATCATACGCGATACAGGAGCATGTGGAGTCAAACGGGTTTTCAGTCGTAAGGGCTTTCGTCGGGCACGGCATAGGCCGCTCGCTTCACGAGGAGCCGCAGGTTCCGAACTTCGGGAAACCGGGGCACGGGCCGCGGCTGAAGACAGGCATGACGATGGCGGTTGAACCTATGGTCAATGCGGGCGGGCCGGACGTCAGGATACTCGATGACGGCTGGACGGCGGTTACGGCAGACGGCAGCCTGTCCGCGCATTACGAGCATACGGTTGTTATTACGGGAAACGGTGCGGAAATCTTGACTAAAATCTGATAAGGCGTGTATAATTTTAAGCTTAAGGAATGAGCAAAGAAGAGAATATAGAACTTCAGGGAACCATTGTGGAGACATTGCCGAATGCTATGTTCAGAGTCCAACTCGAGAACGGCCAGATAATCCTTGCTTATGTATCCGGCAAGATGCGAATGCACTTCATAAAGATACTACCCGGAGACAAAGTTACGATTGAGGTATCGCCCTACGACCTTACAAAGGGACGGATTACTTATAGATTTAAGTAGGGAGCAAGAAGATGGAGGATGAGATATGAAGGTAAGGCCATCGGTTAAGCCGATATGTTCTAAATGTAAAATTGTAAAAAGGAAAGGCGTAGTAAGGATTCTCTGTGAAAATCCGAGACATAAACAGAGACAGGGATAATAAGGTAATTTCATTTGATTTGAAATTTCAGATTGAAAAGTAAGGAGTAGGGAAATGGCGAGAATAGCTGGGGTTGATCTGCCGAAGAACGAACGAGTCGAGATAGGACTGACGCGAATATTCGGTATCGGACGGTCTTTATCTAACAGGATACTTGCGGAGACGGAGGTAAATCCTGATACGAGAGTGAAAGATCTCACCGACGAGGACATCGTAAAGATAAGGGCGCTCCTTGAGCGTGATTACAGGGTTGAAGGCGACCTCAGGCGCGAGATATCGATGAACATAAAGAGGCTGCATGACATCGGGTGCTACAGGGGCGGCAGGCATCAGGCCCATCTGCCGGCGAGAGGACAGAGGACAAAGACAAATGCGAGGACGCGGAAAGGCCCCCGTAAGCTCGTCGTCAAGAAAAAGTAAATAGGAGGATTAATTTCCATGGCCCAGAAAAAGAGAACAGGGAAAAAGATAAAGAAAAATATAGCGAGCGGAGCCGCCCATATACAGACAACGTTTAACAACACCATAATCTCCATAACCGACCAGACCGGCAATGTGGTAGCATGGTCAAGCGCCGGCAGTCTCGGCTTCAAAGGGTCGAGAAAGGGCACTCCTTTTGCCGCCCAGATAGCCTCGGAAACAGCGGCCAAAAAGGCTATGGAAATGGGACTAAAGCATGTGGACGTTTATGTCAAGGGGCCCGGAGCCGGCAGGGAAACGGCAATACGCGCCCTTCAGGCTGCAGGTCTTGAGATAACATTGATCAAGGACGTCACGCCTGTGCCGCATAACGGCTGCAGACCGCCGAAAAGGAGGAGAGTGTAATGGCACGATATACAGGCGCATTGTGCAGGCTGTGCAGGAGGGAAGGCGAGAAACTCTTTTTGAAAGGCACAAGGTGCTATACCGAGAAGTGCGGCATCGAGCGTAGAAAGTACGCCCCCGGCCAGCATGGTCAGGGAAGGGGCAAACTCTCCGATTATGGAATTCAGTTGAGGGCTAAGCAAAAGGTCAGAAGGATTTACGGCGTCATGGAAAACCAGTTCAGGATATACTTCAAAAAGGCATCCAGTATGAAAGGCATAACAGGAGAACTGCTGCTCCAACTGCTCGAAAGAAGGCTCGACAATGTCGTTTACAGAATGGGATTTGCAGCCAACAGAAGGGAGGCGCGGCAGCTCGTCAAGCACGGACATTTCCTTGTTAACGGCAGGGCGTCCGATATTCCTTCCCATATCCTCAGGCCCGGAGATGTAGTTGAGGTAAAGGAGGCCAGCAAAAATCTTCAGGCTATATCCGAAAGCCTCTCGATAGCCGAACATAGAGGATTCCCGGAATGGATGGAGATCGACGCGCAGGGTTTGAAAGGAAAGTTAGTAAGGATTCCGACTCGAGACGAGATGCAGCTTCCTGTTCAGGAACAGCTTATCGTTGAATTATATTCGAAATAATATTACTTAAGATTAGGATACCGGGGCAGAACGGCTCGGTTTTTGTTTTTTATATTATAAAAGGAAAATATAGAGAAGAGGCATAGGAGGCCTTATATGGATCTTGTCAAAAAGGGCTTTCAGTTACCGAAAAAAAATAATTTCGATGAAGAAACCCTTACCGATTCATACGGTAAGCTGGTTGTAGAGCCGCTTGAGCGCGGCTTCGGAACTACCATCGGGAATGCGCTGAGGAGGGTTTTGCTTTCGTCAATAGAGGGCGCCGCGGTAACGGACGTGAGAATACCCGGGGTTCTTCACGAGTTTTCGAGCATAAAAGGCGTGAAGGAAGACGTGGTGGATGTCATCCTGAATATAAAGAAACTAAGATTTAAAATGCACGGCGACGGCAAACGGGCGGTCACCGTTAAGGTAAAAGGCCCCCACACGGTAACAGGAGCGGATATCGAAACAGATCAGAGCGTAGAGGTGCTGAATACGGATCACTATATAGCCACCGTAGACAACGGCGCAAAACTCGAGATCGAGATGCATATTAGAAAAGGCAAAGGCTATGTGCCTGCCGAGATAAACAAGGAAGAGGGGCTTCCGGTCGATGTGCTTGCCATAGATTCGGTGTTCAGTCCTATAAAAAAAGTGAACTTTTGGGTCGAAAAGGCGAGGGTAGGAAGGTCTACGGATTACGATAGGCTTGTCATGGAGATATGGACGGACGGCAGCATAACCCCGGAAAGGGCGGTGAGCGATGCCGCATCCATACTCATGGATCACTTCGATCTGCTTATTTTTATCGAAGAGCCGGGATCCGATGAAGATGCCTCGTCTTCAATGGTTACGGTTACGGCCAACCCCGCTTTGAATGAGAATCTTTCCAGGAGCATCGACGAATTGGAATTGTCGGTGAGGGCGTATAACTGTTTGAAGAACGCCAATATAAAGAGTATCGGAGAGCTTGTTCAAAAGACCGAGCACGAAATGCTGAGGACAAAGAATTTCGGGCGCAAGTCGCTTAACGAGATCAAGGAAATACTTGTGGGAATGGGCTTAGGCTTCGGCATGAGGATAGAGACTGATGAAACAGCAGGCAGGAAGTAGAGGAGGCAAGCATGCGTCATAAAGTGGCGGGAAGCAATTTCAATAGAACTGCAAATCAGAGAAAGGCGTTGCTGAGGGGGCTTGTGTCATCGCTCATAGAGCACCAGAGAATAGAGACAACCCTCGCAAAGGCAAAGGCGATTAAGGGAATAACCGAAAAAATGGTTACCTTCGGCAAGCGCGGAGATCTCCATGCAAAGAGAATGGTGATGTCCTACATACCTAACAGGGCTGTTGTCGCGAAGCTTTTCTCGGATGTGGCGCCGAGGTTTGCTGACAGGAACGGCGGCTATCTGAGGATAGTTCAGACAAGGCAGAGGGTCAATGACCGCGCGCCTATGGCCATTATAGAGTTCATCGATTATGAAGATATAAAGGCGAAATCCGGCGACAAGGGCGCCAAGAAAGAGAGTAAAAAAGAGAACAAGGCCGAATGAGCGATATCCTCGCAGTAATCGGAATAATCGTAGTGTGGGTGCTCTTGCAGAAAGTTATACTGCCGAAACTTGGTGTTCCTACATGAGCGGTTCCCCCAAAGGGTCCGGAGGACTCGAAGAATTGTAAGTAATAAGAGATAGAAATTTTTGATAAAAGGGATTCGCAAGAATCCCTTTTTTATTGCAACAGATACTTTAAAAAATACATTGCCCCACTTTTATCCAACGGCTGGTTTGCCGAGCCGCACTGCGAATCCTGAACGCATGAAGGGCAGCCTTTATCGCAGTCGCAATCTTTGATTATTTCGATTGAGGATTTAATCCATTGCACAGGCACGTCTAAAACCCTATTGGTCAGGCCTATGCCGCCCTCGTATCCGTCGTAAATGAATACGGCGGGCAGCTTAAATTCGGGGTATAAGGCATAGCTGTAGCCGCCGATATCCCCTTTGTCGCATAAAGCGAATAAAGGCATGCAGGCGATTGTTACATGCTCTGCCGCATGAAGTGTTCCTGCAAGGTCATAGCCCTTGTCGATGATTTTGTCTCTGATGCCTTCATGAATGACCATCCATACGCCTTCGGTATCGAATATGTATTCCGGCATCTCAACCGTATGCCGCGATATCCTCGTGCCGTCGAAAATATTCTTTTTGTCGTAGCCCACAACCTGATAGGTAATCCTCATCAGTCCCTGATAGAGATCGATTTCGGGAGAAAGGCGTATGCGTGACTTATGAGGCATGCCTGTAATCTCCACATGCTCGTTAGAGAGTGCCTGTGTATAGTAATTAACATCCGTTTCCATGCATAAGGCTTCGTTTCTCTCAATGTCGAAACGCAATACCCGGTACTGCCTTCCTCTATGGAGGTAGATAGCTCCAGGAAACGCATCCCTGTAAATCCTTTTGCCGTCCATATCTCCGATATGCCTGTTCGATTCGTCCTTAAGTTTCAGAGGTCGTCCGATAGTCCTGATCCCTATCTCTCTTTGCGGCATTCTTTTCCCCGAGAACCATATGTCGCCTGTCTTTCCCGTTTTCAGGCCGTTCTCGTTCACCAACTCTTCGAGAATATCGGTTATTTTATCGGGTTCGTATACAGTGTCATTTGCCCTCAGATAGACCTCGTCTGCGGCGCATACGAGATGTTGTTTGAGGATTTTTTTGTTCGACGGGTCGCATATGGATGCCTCATGGGGCTTTTCGAAAAATGTCTCAGGGTGCGAGATGAAATAATGATCAAGGGCGTCTTTAACGGCAATCATTATAATCAATGATTCCTGTCCGCTTCTGCCTACGCGTCCGGCCCTTTGCCATGTGCTCGAAACGGAGCCGGGATAGCCGCAGAGTATGCATACATCGAGGCCGCCTATATCGACCCCTAATTCGAGGGCGCTTGTGGATATAACTCCCATAAGCTCTCCGCTGAAGAGTTTTTGCTCTATTTCCCTTCTTTCCGCAGGGAGGAAACCAGCCCTGTAAGGGCTTATTTTATCCTTAAGGAGCGGCGCCCGTTCGATGCTCCATTTGTATATCAGTTCGGTAATCTTCCTTGCCTTTGTAAAAAGTATAGTCCTTAATCCAGAATTCACGCACTTCAGAAATATCCCCGTAGCCTCGGCGTAAGGGCTGTCCATGGGATCTAAGAAAATGAAGTGTTTTCCGGACTGGGGTGCGCCTGTCCTGTCTATTACGGAGAACTGCGCGCCGGTGAGGGTTTCCGCAAGCTCTTTAGGGTTCGCTATGGTCGCGGAGCATGCGATGAACTGAGGGCTGCTTCCCCATCGGTTGCATATCCTCCTGAGCCGTCTTAATACATGGCTTACATGCGAACCGAATACTCCCCTGTAAGTATGTATCTCATCGACCACAATATATTTCAGGTTTTTGAAGAAGCCTTCCCATTTTTTATGGAATGCGTTAATGGCAAGGTGTATCATGTCGGGATTGGTGAAGATTACATTGGGTAGGTTTTCCCTGATCTTCTTTCTCCTGTACGGAGTGGTATCCCCGTCGTAAACAGCGCATATTAAACTGTTCGAACTGTTCAAACCGTTTGAACGGTTCAAACTGGCGGCATGGAACAGTTCATTGAGGTTACTGAATTGATCCTGTTCGAGCCCTTTTAGTGGAAATATGTAAAGCGCCCTTGTCTCCGGATTTTCGAGTATGGATTCGATAACCGGGATGTTGTAAATAAGGCTCTTCCCGCTCGCAGTGGGAGTCATGACGACAATATTATGCCCTTGCCTTATCTGTCCAATGCCCTCTGCCTGATGGACGTAGAATTCCTTTATTCCCTTATTTCCCAAAGCGTTCCTCAATTCGTCCATTATTTCCATTTTACTGAAAGCGGATTCTTTCGGAGGGATATATTCGTGGGCTGTAATGCCTGCTCCGATAAGCCGATCTTTTTTCAGGGAATCGATAAGAGCGTTTATATTCATATCCCGCATTTTTTATTAAAACAGATATTCGCAGAATTATTCTATAAACCGAAGGTGCGTCTATACCTATCCGGTTTTCTGTTGTTTTTTTTCTGTTGTCAACAAATAGAAATGTCCGGTTATAGAGCAAATAAACTGTCCGGTCTGCAGCTATAAGAATTAGGCAGCTTTTTTGTTTTTATAGACGACCTCCTTTCCCTGTGAATTATAAGAGGCC
>JAJYVD010000057.1 GCA_021792185.1 Nitrospirota bacterium
GATATCTGGCCATGGCCAGATTATGCCAAAAGATACCTCCACTCCGCCAGTTTCACTGGCTTCGCTACGGGTAGCCATTCATCCCCGAGCTTAAAAGCTCGGGGTTTTCTGGCAGTTTTGATAAATAACAAGAAATATTCCGATTGCAAGGACAGAGATGGTGAGCAGTATGTCGAGTATTAAAGAGGGTTGATATGTATCTTTATCTATTTGTTTCTCAACTTTCTTATACCTGATAAATGCGAGTACACCCATCAAAGCACCGAGAGCCACAAGAGAGATTCCGAAGAATGATGAATATCCGCGTGGAGGAGGGATGACTTCTTTACCTAAAAGATATGATATCTGTTTTACGAATAAAGCGAACTTCTCAACAACAAAACCAAAGGCCATTATCCCTATGCTCGTCCTTATCCACGCAAGGAATGTCCTCTCGTTTGCCATGTGAACACGGCGGTTGCGGATTTTTGAAGACTTTTTATCTTCAAACATCTCGGTCATTTCATCAAAATTATTTTTCTACCTTTGCCTTTTCTTCCGACGGCTCTTCCGCAAGCCCCTTTTTGAAACTTCTTATGCCCTCTCCAATGCTCTTTCCGAGAGACGGGAGTTTGCTGGGGCCGAAAAACAGAAGGGCAATGACAAGAATAACCACCATTTCAGGCAAACCAAGACCGAACATACAAACCTCCTCTTTTACTATCTATCGAAGCCAAGTGAAAATTATTATACAACTTTATTATATTCTTTGCGGCGTCTCTTATGCTCCTACCACAAGCACGGGGCATGGAGCCTGATCAATAACTTTTTCTATTACATTTTTACCGAAGAGTTTTTTGAACCAATTCGTTTTATTGCCTCCCATGATGATAATATCGCACCTTTCTTCTTCGGCAACCTCCACGATCTTTCTATCAACCTCGCCCTCTTCCACTCTCGTCTTTATCAAAGCGCCTTCAGTCTTTGCGATGTCCTTAATTTCAGAAACCGCGCCGGATACCCCGCTGTTCAGCGCATCCTCGATATTCTTAATCCCCGTAAGATTAAGGTCTCCCTCGTATGGAGGAATAACTTTCATGACCGTAACCCAGCATTTCTCGTCATAGGCAAGACGTAAGCCCTGTTTAAGCACGCCCTTTGAGCCGTTCATTGCGATTAAAATCTTTCTATATCCTTTCATATTTCACTTCACCACGAGCACCGGGCACGAGGCGTTCATTATCACCCTCTCGGTAGTGCTTCCCATAATCGCCTTATCGACGCCCTTCCAGCCGTAAGGGCCTACTACTATCAGGTCATTTTTCAATCCGTTTGCGGTCTCTATGATCTTGTTCCATGCATGCCCTTCCTGAATAGTCGTCGCTATCGACGATCCATGGGACAGAGCAATCTTCTTGGCTTCATTAATTATCTTTTGAGCCTCTTGCGTAAGAGCATTTTTTATAGACTCGGTCCTGAAAAATCCTATCATCTCCTCATATCTCGGAATTACATACAGCACCGTCACATCCGAGCCGTCTATCTTTGATAGCAAGCAGGCTCGACCGAGCGCCTTCTTGCTGAATTCAGAACCGTCAAATGGAATCAGAATAGATTTGTATTCACCTAAGCACTCGGTGCACGGCTTCTTTACCACAAGGACATCGCACGTAGAATTGACAATCACCTTTGACGTCACGCTGCCCATAAGCAATCTTTTCAGTCCCTTTCTGCCGTGAGTGCCCATGGCAATAATGTCCGCCTTCTTTTCGCGTGCTATATCGACAATAACTTCAGGAGGTTCGCCTTCGCAGACCAGAGACTCCACTCCTATGCCGAATTCGGATACGGTCATATCCCTTGTCTGATAACAAATCTCCTTGCCGAGATTAAAGCGCTTCTCCCTTTGCTCCGGCGCGATACTGAACTCCTCTTCATCGAAATAAACGGCATGAACCATGATTATCTTGCCGCCGTGCCGTTTTACCCGGTTTGAGGATTCTATAAGCGCTGCCCTGCTGAATTCCGAGCCGTCAAAGGCTACAAATATTGTCCTATACATTAATGAGCACCTCCGTCTTTTCCGAATATCATGCCTACCCCAAAGCCTACACCGAGCGCCGCAATTATAGAAATAATTCCGTATAAAGCGCCGTTGTTCTTCGCCATGCCTGAGAGCGCCTTCACAATACCTGCCTGCTCAACAGTAACTTTTGCCTCTGCCTTCTCTACAACTTTTTTATTTTTAACGGCATAGACCGTTACAAGATATTCTCCGGGAGGGGCCTGATACGGCCAATCCGTTTGTATATAGTATTTTTGCATGCCGTTTTCATTCGTGGTCTTTATCTGTCCTGAAGAAGCCGTATACAGTCTTGACGCCTCCTTATATCGTATGAACTCATTGAACCATTTTGTTCTTTCTTCATCGTTTGAAACGGGGGTGATTTCAATGTGCTTGTTCATTGAGGGATAGCCGATGATATATTTATTCATATTTTCCGCGTTTAGAATCTCCTCCGGCTTCTTAGTGCCGTGGATGAAATAGAGGTTCGGCGCATGCTCAAACTTAAGCGTCCCGAGATTCATCCATAGAAAACCTGCAGCCTTGCCCTTCTGGTTAAGTGCTTCATGCCCGTCCGGAGCGGTTATCTTTATGATCAGATCAGTTCCCGCATCGGACAAACCGCTGACGCTTACAGTGCTTCCGTGATAGAAAAAATCTATCGGGATGTAATCGTGATTAGCGTTAACCGTCAGCTCTGCCGATGCAATTCCTGAATACATAACGCACATGATCACGATCACAATCCCGGCGAGAATGTGATTTGAAATTTGAAATTTGAAATTCATATTAGTGTCCTCCAGCTTGCGACAGAAGCAGCGACGGTGTCAGAGTAAGTTCAAAGATAATCTTTACTGTAACAACAAGCACGATAACCGCAAGAATTACCTTCAACTGTTCGCCTTTAAGCTTTCTGCCGAACACCGCACCGACCTGAGCGCCTACCGTAGAGCCGAGCAATAAGAGCACCGCTAAAATAAAGTCCACATTGTGATTTGTGTATGCCTGAAGGAATGTAACTTCAATACAGTTAAATAATATCTGGAAAAGGCTCGTGCCGACTACAACATGCATCGGCATCCTGAGGATATAGACCATCACCGGAACCATGAGGAACCCACCGCCCACGCCCATGACAGCGGCAAGTATTCCGACAAAGCCCCCGAATATTGCAGGCACTAAAACGGAATGTGTAACGCCCGATTTCTCGTAATGCGTTTGAAACGGTAGAGATTTAAGAAACCTTGAAAAACCGGATTTCTTCTCAGGCTTTGATTCTTCAACTTTTTTATTCCTCATGCTCTGGATACTCTCGATGAACATATATGTCCCGACTATGCCGAGCATAAGCACATAGGTCATCTTGATTACAAAATCGGCATTTCCCATTGCCCTGAGAATCTTTATGCTCTGAACTCCCAAAAGTCCTCCTACAAAGCCTCCTACCAAAAGATGCAATCCCATCTTAAAATCCACATTGCCTACCTTCCAGTGCGCGTATGTGCCTGAAGTGGAAGCTGCTACTATCTGGGTTGAATCCGTTGCTGCCGCGACCGTTGAAGGTATGCCGAACATGATCAAAAGCGGCGTCATCAAGAACCCGCCGCCAACCCCGAAAAGCCCCGAAAGCAGGCCGACAGCCAAACCAAGCCCCACAGGGATTAAAATGTTAATACTCGTTAATGCAACCGGCAAATAAAGATACATCTACTCTCTCCTCCTTTTAAATTTGTATTAAGCAACCTGTGCGTGTTTTGACATTGTTACAACCGGCCTCAATGAGGTTTTCACAAGTCTGTTAAGCTCCTTTGAGGAAATATTTCCGTCGTTTGTTACAGCGGGACTTAACAGCACCATATCGATTTTTGAATTCTGCCTGAGAAGGTTTCTTACCGCAGACACAACATCCGATGCCGCAGCACTGACATCAACGGCAATTCCGGCATCCCTGCACCTTTCCGTCAGAAGACCCGCCTTCTCTTCATAACTCCCGTTTTTTCTTTTCAAATCCTCTCCGATTAACTCCCTTGCCGTCTTGAACTCGCCCTCCTCCGCGAATGCAACCGCTGTCATATAGTCTTCAAATCTCTCCATTGCCTTCCTTCTGAAAAGCATTAATATTGAGATGTCTTCGTTCATTGTCTTTGCCAGATCAACGGCATATGAAAGCCCTGCCTTGAGGTTCTCGTCATGATAGGTAACAAACAAAAGCTGCTTCTTTCCCATACTTGCCTCCATTATCGGAAATTCTGCTAATAGAAGGGCAAGTTGGATGCCAAATTACAACCAATTGTTTTTAATGGATATTTTCAGGAAAGGGGTTTGATTTTGCGTTTCAAATTTGAACAACGCTGAACACTGCTATTAATTAAGATAGGTAATTAAGGAAATTAAAGGCTTATAGTGATTTTGGCATCGTTTCAGATTTGAACGCTCTTAAAAACTAAACATGTAGACACTGGCTATATAAACCCTTCGTTCAGTTCTGCACATCCAGGATATCTTCCTGCTTGAGGATCCTCCATAGGCTCGTCCTGGATATACCCAGAACCTCCGCAGCCTTTGATTTATTGCCGCCGAGAGTCTCTACCACTCTTTCCGCGTATTCCCTGCTGATCTCGTCCATACTCTTTATTTTTCCCGGCTCGATGGTTTCTATCTGGAACATAGTAATGCTTTGAGGAAGGCTCTCAGGAGTAATCATCGGGCTTTTCTCGAGTATTATCGCTCTTTCAATAATATTTTCAAGCTCCCTTACATTGCCGGGGAAGCTGTAATGCATGAGGATATCCATGGCCTCTTTTGAAATTCCCTTTATCTTTTTATTGGACTTGGGAAGATGTTTTCGGAGAAAATACGCGCTCAGAGGCTCTATATCATCCCTGCGTTCCCTCAGCGGAGGAATGAATATTTCCATTACATTCAGCCTGTAATAGAGGTCTTCCCTGAACCGGCTTTCGGATATGGCTGTTTTTACATTTTGGTTTGTAGCGGCGATAAACCTTACATCAACCTTGATCGGCCTTGTGCCTCCGACCCTGAAAAACTCTCCTTCCTCTATGACTTTGAGCAGTTTTGCCTGAAGGTTCGTGGCCGTCTCCGCAATCTCGTCAAGAAACAAAGTGCCTCTGTCGGCTATCTCTACAAGTCCCTGCTTTGTCCTGACAGCTCCGGTGAATGCTCCTCTCTCATGGCCGAACAACTCGCTTGCGAGGAGTTCCTCCGTGAGAGTAGAGCAGTTGATGGAAAGGAACGGCATGTTCTGCCTTTTGCTTGTAAAATGGATTATTTTTGCCAGAAGGCTCTTTCCTACGCCGCTCTCTCCGGTAAGAAGCACGTTGCAGTCCGAATCTTTTATGCTTTCGATAATGCCGAGTATCTTCCGCATGCTCCCGCTCTTGGCTATAATGGAGACCTTTTTGTTCATGCCGAAAAATGCCTTCAGCGCAACATTCTCTTTTCTTAAGACCTTACGCTCATGTATGTTTTTAACCTTGATGATAAGCTCATCCAGATCAAACGGTTTTGTTATATATTCGTAAGCGCCTTTTTTCATCGCCTCCACTGCCGAGCCGATGCTGCCGAATCCGGTGATTATAAGCACCTCTATCTCGTGGTCTGCTTCCTTTGCCTTTTCGAGCAGTTCTATTCCGTTCATTTCCGGCATCTTTATATCCGTCAGTAGCACGTCGTAATGCTCCTTAGACATAGCGTCCAGCGCCTCGCGGCCGTTCCTCGCGCCCAGCACATCGTAGCCTTCCTTCTTAAGGGTATTTACGAGATGCTTCAGGGTTATTTCTTCGTCTTCCGCCACTAAAATCTTAAAATTCACGGCTCTCCTTCATCAACGGCAAGGTAACGGTAAATGTTGTCCCTCTATCCTCTTCGCTTTGCGCGTTTATCTCACCGCCATGCTTCTTTATTATATTAAAAACAATGGCCAATCCAAGTCCCGTGCCCTTGTCCTTCGTGGTATAGAAAGGCTCGAATATCTTTTCCACGGCGTCGGCAGGCATTCCACTCCCCGTATCGGATATTTTTATCTTTATGGCTTCCTTATTCCTCTCTATCTTAACGGTCAGATCGCCTTTGCCGTTCATGGCATCGACGGCATTGGTAAAGAGGTTGATGAAAACCCTTTCAATCTGCTCGGCGTCCGCGTGTATTTTCATCTCTCCGGAATCTTTACGGACAATAAAATTTATCATTTCCGTATTGACGGTAGCGCTCGTTAATTTGTACGCGCCCATTATAACTTCGTTAGGTTCCACCTCTCTCATCTGCGGTTCCCTGCCCCTCGCGAACTCGAGGAGGTCGCCGACGATTCCCTTTACCCTTAATGTCTGGCCGAGTATGTCATTCACGGTCTCCCTTGCAGTAAGCGAACAACTGTCGCCAGCCTCCTTCATAAGCACCTGCGCCGATATGTAGATATTGTTAAGGGGGTTGTTAAGCTCATGGGCAACGCCCGATGCGAGGGTTCCGATAGCAGCCAGCTTCCTTGACTGGAGGAGTTCTTTATTCTTTCTTTCAAGCTCTTCTTCCCTTTGCGACAACTGGTTTTCCATGTCGTTAAATTCTCTAATGAGGACGCCGACCTCGTCTTTATGGGACGAAACCGGTATGTGGAAATAATCCCCTTTCCCCGTCTTTCCTACAAGGTCTATAAGCAGTCTTAATCTATTCACGACATTATTGCTTATAACAAAGAGCATTCCAATCCCGACAACGAGAAACAACGGGAAAAATATAAGAATAGCAATCTGAGACATGTGAATAACGCCTTCAACATTTTCCCTTGCGGTCTTATCCAATTCTTTGGAAATATTGATTATGTCTTCTCCTTCTTTTCTTAAAATCTGCATGTCCGAATAAAGCTCCTTTAATCCGGCAATGAGCCTGTGCTGCTGAGGCAATAAAAACACCTTCTCTAAAAATTCAGCCGCCTGATCGGGACTCTCCATGAAGGTCAATTCTATAAGCGGAAAAAATTTATTGTATCTCGCATAAGAGCCCTTCGCCCTTTGGAATTCATCCGTGAGGCTTTTTACGGACGACTCTATTTTATTGAATCTCGCGCCGTATTCATTTATGCGGTTCTTAAGGTAGGCCAATTCCCCCTTTTTATCGTTACCGGCAAGAACGATATTCAATTCCTTTAAATATCTATGAATGGCCTCGGATTCTTCGACAGCCTTCGGCATCCCGTAGAGAAAAAAGTTCTTCTCATGCCTCCGCAATTGGAGGGTTTTGCTTCTTATGGTATCGGCAAGTTCAAGGTGCCTTATCTCTTTTTTGATCTCGATGAAATTTATGTATTCGAATATGGCGAGTATTGCGATGATGAACGCGCTGATTAAAAAACCGAGGGTTATCTTTTTCTTAAGCGACATGGATAAAGATAAAACAATAAAGAGGCAAAGGTAAAGATTTTATCTTCACCCTTACCTCCGCTTATCATTTCTGCTTTATGATTTTACTACCAGAACCGGACAATGCGCGTAACCTATGACCTTCTCGGTAACGCTTCCCATAAGGAGCCTTTTCAATCCGGTCCTTCCGTGAGAGCCCATTACTATGGTATTCACGCTCAGGTCTTCTGCCACGTCCAGTATCATCTTGTAAGCCTCTCCCTCCCTGACGAGGGTTTCTGTCTTTACTCCGGCGGCTTCGGCCTGTTTTTTTACATCCTCAACATATGCCTTTGCCTTATTGACCAAATCCTCGACGGCATCGGGGGCTTCACCATAGAATTCAGCGGGCACATCGACTATGGAGAGGACTTTGAGTTCGCCTCCATACGCCGCCGCGAAATCTATGGCCCTCTCTGTAGCGGCTTTGCTGTATTTCGAACCGTCGGTAGTTATAAGGATTTTATTCCAACCTATTACCGCATCCCTCGGCACAATCAGCACATCCCTTCGGCTATGCCCGATGACGCGGGCTGTAACGCTTCCCATCAGCGCCCTTTCAAGCCGCGTCAAGCCCCGTCTTCCCATGATAATAAGCTCGGCATTTTCTTCCTCGGAGAGATCTATAATCCTTTCGTAAGTCTCCCCTTCCTCGCAAACCGTCTTTATCAAAGCGCCTTCGGACTTGGCTATTCCCTTTGCCTCTTCAAGCGCCTGCACGCAGGACCTCCTTATGGAATCCATAACAGAGCCGAGGGCGACCGTATCGAGATCGCCCTCATAAGAAGGGACAACGCAGGTCACGGTGATCCAGCTTTTCTCGTTTGAGGCGAGCTTAAATGATTCCTTCAGCGCATGAAACCCGGATTCCGAACCGTCTATCGCCACGAGCATTTTCTTATACTTCCCCATTCGTGCTCGGCCCATTTCTTAAATTTTACCGTGACTCACGACTTCACGCGCTGCCAGTTTCTCCTCGCGGCGCCCCTGCCACATCGCCTTAAGAACGATAAATGCCCCGAGAGCCAATGCGAATATCATTATGGCAAAGCTCGTGCTCTTCAAGACATTAACCGTCGTATCTTCGAGCGTGCCTATCAATCCAAGCTGCGACATATAAACAGGAACCATCAATGCGCGGCTGAAGAGGACTGTGACCATAATAACGCCCATGACCATCTTTATCATAAAGGGCTTAACGTATGTTGTACCAATTGCCCCGAGCTGAATTCCGAAGAGAGAGCCGGCGAGTATTATCATCGCGAGCCTTATATCCACAAGTCCGCTCATAGCGTATTTGAAAGAGCCTCCAAGACCCATAACAAATGCTATCACAAGCTCTGTCGCGGATGCCATAAGGCTCGGCGCGCCGAGCACATAGATCATTGCAGGCACACCGATAAAGCCGCCTACGGCTATGGTTGCGGCAAGCATTCCGGTAGCAAAACCGAGTGGTATGGTGAACAGCACTGAAATCCTGGCGTCGATGCTCTTGAAATATACCATTGTCCCCGGTATCTGAATTGACTGAACCCATTTCGCTATCTTTGTAACTTTCTCTGCAGCATCTGTTGTTCCCGACTTATAAGTCTTCCACGCGTCTCTCAAAACGAAACCGCCTACTACAGCAAGAATTACCACAAAGGCAACGCTGACATAAAGGTTTGAGCCCGCGTCTCCGAACGCCTTTTTGATATTCTCCTGAATATGCGCTCCATAGAGAACACCGGCCTCTGCGGAAATTCCGAGCACTATGCCGAGTTTCACATCCACCTGTCCGTATTTGGCGCGTTTGATGGAGCCGACAAGCGCCTTTGGAAACTTATGGCACATATTGCTCGCAACCGCCACAAGCCCCGGAACGCCCAGACTCATCATGCCCGGTGTAAGAACAAACGCACCGCCCGATCCTATAAAACCGCTCACAAGACCGCCCACGAATCCTACCAGAAAAAGATAGGTCATATTCATCCAGTTAAGGTCTATGAAATTCGATACTTGAGACGCGACATCCTGCATACTTATTTGACCTCCCTTTTCTTTTTCGCCTCTACTCCCAAGACAGTCCAGAAGCTTCCGGTAAAACCGCCGTGAAAGTATGAGAAAATAAACGCGGTTATTATCGGAAAAAACGCGTATATGCCGCCCTTCCCGAAAATGCCGTTGATAATATCCTGTTTAACCAGCAGCGCCGCGTAAAGCGCTATCGAGACAATCCCCATGATTATCATGCTTCCATAGGGTTTCTTTTTCCTGTAACTACCCATACCGATACTTCCTCCTTGCATTTTTTGCTTTTAAAGTTTTACACCCCGACCATTACCAGAGGACATTGCAGGTTGTCCCACGAATCCGAAAGCCTTTTGTCTTTACCGCATTCCATATCAACGGCCTCGGCGGATTCGATGACGACAAAGAGGATATCCTTCCTCTCCCTTGTGCGGTCTATAACGAGCTGTTTCATGCAGCCGTTCCTTATGATCATCTCGCACCGGATACCGTCTTTTTCCATGTCTGCAAATAAAGTCTTCATGACAGGATCGGATATATCGCCCGATCCATCCTTAGAAATATAAAGGACATCCAGATCGGCTCCGATGCGCTTGCAGGTATTAAGGGCGTATCTGAGAGTTCTTCTTTCAACCCGCCCTTCATTTACAGCAAGCAAGACCCTTCTCTCTTCCTTCAGCATCTGCCTTGCCGTATCGAACTCCCCTTCCTCTGCAAAGGAGACCGCCGACATCATGTCTTCGATTTTTTTGCTTAGCCTCACCATAATCTCCTTACGACTCGGTTGCAGTTGCGGGAACCTGAATGCCCTTATGAGATTTGACAACAGGCTTTTCGGTCTCTGTCTCTTCCTTCAGTATCTGCCTTGAGGTCTCAAACTCTCCGGCCTCGGCAAAAGTCACGGCCGTGAACATCTTCTCAAGCTTCTTTGCAAACCAACCCATAATCCAATCCTCCTTGTATGTTTTTATCTTTCCTAATATCATCTTCCATGCCAGTGGACAGGTCTTCCGCAACTCATTGATTCAAAGGGAGTTTTCGCTATTGCACAAAATTATCCGAAAGTTGCTTTTTGTTGCAGATTGCAACCGAGACTGTTGAGGGGGGACATTCAGGGATTGTATTGGAGCGACTTCGACAGCCCAAGCGTAACATGGATGTTTAAGCGGGCTGTCGTAGCTTCGGAGGAAGGCGGGATGCCTTCCGAGAATGAAGCGGAAATACTATTCCTGAATGTCGGGATATTCCTAAAATTCAGACTGTTGCACTTAAAACACAAAATGTTGCTTTTTGCAATATGAGGTTGTTATAATAAGGCATGCTTAAATACCAGCCGAGCATACGCCAAAAGATCACACTCGGTTACTACATTATTCTGGGCATAATTGTCGGCCTGTCCATATTCTCGTTCATAGAACTCAGGTTCATGGAAAAGAAGATCATGTTCGGAGAGGTCATATCAGAATTTTTCGACACAACCCTTGAAATCAGGCGCTTCGAAAAAAATTACTTCCTTTACGAGAAAAACGACGACTACTACGAAAATATCAGATACGTAACAAAGGCGCAGGAATTGCTCGAAAAAAACATCAAAGGCTTCGAAACCCTTGCCGCTCCTCAGCAGATAACCGCATTGAGAACCGACCTCAAGAAATATAAGGAGCTTATGGAGCAATACGCGTCGCCGCACGGTCAGAAAGGAGTGTTAGCCGGGAAGATACGGAAAACAGGAAAAGACATAATCACGGACGCAGAAGATATTTCAAAAACAGAGAGAAGAAACCTGCAGATAATGCTGTACAATTCACAGAGCGTTCTCGTGTTTTCGATCGTGGCTCTTTCTCTCCTGGGCATAGCTCTGGGGCAGGCCCTCTCAAGAATGGTCGTCAAGCCGCTTAAGCTCCTTGAAAACAGCATGGAGATAATCGCGGACGGACGGTTTGAGCGGATACAAATAAATTCAAAAGACAGGGAGATCATCTCTCTCACGAACGCCCTAAACAAAATGCTCAAAGAACTGGAACTGCGGCAAAGGCATCTCATACAATCAGAAAAGCTGGCGTCGCTCGGAACGCTCCTTTCGGGGGTAGCGCATGAATTGAACAATCCGATCTCGAACATATCCACATCCACGGAGATATTAAGAGAAGATATCGAAACGGCCGATAATGAATACAAAAAAGAACTCCTGTCGCAGATAGAGGGGCAGACGGACAGGGCGCGAAACATAGTCCGTTCCCTTCTTGAATTCTCGCGGGACAGGGAATTCAAAAAAGAAAAGATCCGTCTTAAAACGCTCTTTGAAGAGACTATGAGATTTGTCAAAGGTCAGGTTCCCACGAAAGTTGAAATAGGCATTGATATCCCTGACGATATTGTCATCTTTGCCGATAAACAGAGGATCCAGCAGGCATTTCTGAACCTGATTAAAAACGCGCTGGAATCCATTTCCGACGAGGGAGGCGTGTTCATTAAGGCGCAAAAACACAGGGCTATAGATAAGGTGAACGACGAGACAGGGATATTCAATTACATGAAATACCGGGGCAAATGCACTCTCGAAGAGGATACGGTAGATATTGAGATAAAGGATACGGGGGCTGGGATACCGCATGAATTGCTGCCGAAGGTGTTCGACCCGTTCTTTACCACAAAAGACGTAGGCAAAGGATCCGGGCTCGGATTGTTCATTGTCCATGAAATAATAGAGGAGCATGACGGCTGCATCGCGGTTGACAGCGAGGCAGGGAAAGGGACAGCGTTTTTGATAAGGCTGCCGATAAAAGAATAGGGGTTACAAATGACAAATAACGCGAAGATATTAATTGTCGATGACGAGAAGATAGCCCTCAAAAACTTGGAGCATGTAATGAAAAAAGAGGGTTACAACGTCACAGGCACTCAAAGCGGGCAGAATGCCCTGAAACACCTCGAGGAGCAGCCCTTTGACGTCGTGCTCACGGATTTAAGAATGGAAAAAGTGGACGGCGTGCAGATACTAAAGAAATGCCGGGAGCTTCATCCGGACGCGGAGGTGATAATGATAACGGGCTACGCTACCCTCGAATCCGCTGTAAGCGCGATGAAGCAGGGCGCGTTTTATTACATAGCAAAACCGTTCAAGCTGGATGAAGTGAGAAAGGTCGTAAAAGAAGCGGTCGAAAAGGTAGCGCTCAAAAAGGAAAACGCCCGGTTGAGGGAACATTTGGAAAAATATCAGGGAAAGGTAAAAATAATCAGTCAGGACAGCAATATGCAGCGGCTGCTCGACATATCGAAACAGATAGCGCCCACAGACTGCAATGTCCTGATAAGCGGGGAGAGCGGAACCGGCAAGGAACTCTTCGCGAGATACATCCACTTCAACAGCAAGCGCTCCGAAGGGCCTTTCTTCGCTATAAACTGCGGCGCTTTTACCGAAGAACTATTGGGCAACGAATTGTTCGGACACGAAAAAGGGGCGTTTACGGGCGCGATTGGGATGAAGAAAGGGTTGATAGAAACAGCATCCGGCGGAACGCTGTTCCTCGATGAGATAACCGAAATGCCGTCCTCCATGCAGGTAAAATTATTGAGGGTTATTCAGGAAAGGGAAGTTCTGAGGATCGGCGCTACAGAACCTGTAAAAGTTGAGGTGCGGTTTATAGCCGCGACAAACAGGGATATTCAGGACGCCCTCAAGACCAAACACTTCAGGCAGGACCTTTATTTCAGGCTTAATGTGGTCTCGCTGCATATCCCGCCGCTGTCCGAAAGGAAAGACGACATACCGCTTTTAAGTTATTATTTTTTGAAAAAATATACGGCCCTCATGAAAAAGGATGTTACGGAAATATCCCGGGATGTTATTGCGCTGCTGATGAATTATGATTTTCCGGGAAATGTGAGGGAGCTTGAGAATATCATAGAGAGGGGCGTCGCCCTCTCAAACGGCAATACCATCGAAACAGGCCACCTGCCCGAAGACCTGCGTGAATTAAGCATAAGGACGTTCAGGAAAAAAGAAGGCAAAATCCCTTCGCTCGAAGAACAGGAGACGGCTTACATCAAATGGGTATTAAGCGAGGCCGGAGGCAATAAGAGCCTCGCGGCGCAGATACTCGGCATTGACAGGGTATCGCTGTGGAGAAAACTAAAAAAATACGGTATGGAGTAACAACTATATCTTCAAACCATAAAAATTAAAGAAATATCTGTCTTCATCCTGTCTTTTTTTCCAGCCATCTAATAGGGAATATTATATTAAAGGTTGTACCTTTTCCAGCTTCACTTTCTACTTTTATTTCTCCCATATGCTCCAATACCACCTGTTTTACCAAAGGTAATCCCATTCCAAATCTATGCTCTTTTGTACTGAAAAACGGGTCAAATATCTTATCGATACACGCCTCGGGTATGCCGCTGCCCGTATCTGAAATTGTAAGAATAACCTTTTCATTTTTTCTTAAGGTTGAAACTGTTACTCTACCGCCCTTTGGTGTCGCTTCGATGGCATTTCTTATCACATGGAAAATTGCAGGCTTTAATAAATTTTTCTGGGTATTTATTTTCAAAGGACACTCTAAAAGATTAACAGAAAGCTCCACTCCCTTTTCGTCCGCCTCTTTTTCAACAATGGATACAATTCCCTTCACGATCTCATTAATATCCTCATGTTTGAACATTGACTGTTTGCTCTTTAATAATGTCTCAAAATCCCTGACCATGGACTCCAGCCTCTCTGATTCATCAATAACATCCTTCAGATTTTCACAAAGCCTCTCGGGAATCTTTTCCTTCTCAAGGATTCTCTTGCATGTCCATCCTATTACAGCAGCGGGATTCCTTATCTTATCTGCAACAGTCAATGCCATCATGCTCATTATCCTTTCCGACACAAGGGTTTCTATTTCCTGATTGAATACTTCAAGGTCTTCGTTGAGTCTTCGGACTTCGTCCTCTGCCCGCTTACGTTCAATAATCTGGTTCTGAAGTGTTTCGTTGGTTTTTGCCAGATCCGCAGTCCTTTCCTCAACCCGTTTTTCCAATTCTGTATAGGATTCTTTTAATTTTCGGGTCATTTGATTAAAGGCGCGGGTTAAATTACCAATTTCATCATTGCTTCTAATATCAATGCTGTAGTCTAAATTTCCCCCTGCAATAATTTCAGTTCCTTCCTGAAGTTTCGAGATCGATTTCACAATTCTCCTGCCGAACAAAAATGAGTTTACCATCACAATTGCGGCTAAAATTATAATAAAGAGCATAACGAACAAATCGGCAGTTTGCTTTGCAGTCAATATCTCTGCATTATTAACATCCGATAGTTGAAAGGCATCAGCAACCATCATTCGTGATTTCACCAGTATCCGGGCTATTAATCTCTCTTCCAGCTCCAGAGACGCAGCAATTTTTCCCTTGCCCAAAATCCTTTGCTTTTCGTAGTTTGTAATCAGTTGGAAAAAGAGAACTCCGATACTCTCGTGACTCTGAAGTATCCTGCCTAAAATAAGTTGTTCCTTTAAACCTTTAAATTCTCCTCCTGTTAAAAGCTTTGTTAAAGAATTATGTCTTAATCGCCACTGTGCCTGCGGCCGTTCTTCTCGATGCAGCAAATAGTCATAAGTTATGACGTCCAGTTCGGACACCGATTCGACTATTTTATTTGCTAATATATTTTTCTGAATTGCCCTATTAACTCGTTGGGATGTCGAAAAAAGGATCAAGCCGATCGCTATGGTCATGACCATAGAGAATATCGCACTGATTTGCAGCATAGTTTTAATTTTCATAAGTATTGCCCTAATGGATTACAGTAACCGCTTCTGATTTCACTTTCTCCAGTCCATCCATATGAATAAAATTGAGATAGTTTGGAACCTTTGTCTTATCGGTTAACCTATTGCTTATTGCCCACCTGGCCTCATCTTCTAAACTAAGCAGGAGTGACTGGTCCAGAGAAACTCCTATGTTAATATCCGACCAAAGACCGGCTATCTCAGACCCGCTGACTTCCAGTGTCTTTGAAACGATCTTGATGGCTTGATCCGGATATTTCCTTGTAAACTCTTCTGCCTGTATCAATGCTCGCAGCACTCTGTTGACCACTTGCGGTTTATACTTAATAAAATCCTTCAAGGCTACTAAATTAAATGTCTTAAGATAGAGTCCCGGCTCGGCAAATACAATAGCTTTATCCTGTATTAATTTCTTTGTCTTGCTGATAAAGGGTTCTCTCATAGAAAAGGCATCGATCTCTCCATTGACCAATGATGTAACCAGTTCATCCGGCTTTTTAAAAGAAAGCACAACATCCTTTTCAGACAAACCGTTTTTTATTAAAAATAGATGCAGAAAGAAATGAACTGATGACCCTTTCTGAGTGGCAATACGCTTGCCGCGCAAATCCCCATGTTTCTGAATCCCTTTGTCTTTGCGGGCAATAATTCTCGGTTCGTTATCAGAAAAGCCGATTGTAGCGATAATGCTGAAATCTTCCCGTTCAAAGCTGCTAAAGACAATAGGCGTATCTGCTACAGTGGCCAAATCAACTTCTCCGTCACACACACCGGTAAAAGCAAGCTTCCCGCTGTCGTAAAGCTTTATTGTTACATCAATGCCCTCCTGCGAAAAGAATTTTTGGTCCTCCGCGATTATAGCAAGCGCCGCCAATGACTCCCGTGCAATGCCGATTCTTACTGCCTCTTTGATACCTGAAAATTTCCCTGGTTGTAATTGTTTCTGGACAACCCAAATAACACCCGCAATGCAGACGATACCCGCAAATAATATGGTTATTTTTATTATTTTAGGCAGGTTCATCTTTAGATAAAAATCACGTAACCCTCAATTACAACTAACGACCATGCGATTCTATATCCCGGATTCCCTCTCTCAGGCATTAAAGACTTCAGAGACATTTCCGGAGAAAGGGAATCCCTCGGGGCATCATCAAGTCTTCAGCTTTCATAGTTTACCCGATTTTGAGATTACAGTCTATATTTTCACTCCCTTCCGAACTATCATTACAGGTATATTTGTTTCTTTATGTATTACAGACATCGTGACACTTCCGAGAAGCGCTGATTGAATGCGCGTTCTACCATGAGAGCCGATGATAATAAGATCAACCTCTGATTCCTCCGCCTCCTTTATAATCTCATCGGCAGGATTGCCGATCCTCACCGATTTACTTACAGAGATGCCCTCCTTCTTGATCTCGTTTTCTGCTGCTTCAACATATGTCTTCGCAGCCTCCATAAAAGCAGACTCCAGGAAGGCTACAGGGTCCGGAGCAGTTTCTATCGATTTAACCCTTTCATCAACGACACTTAAAACCAAAATAGACGCATTAGTCTGTTTGGCCAGAGATATGGCATACCTTGCGGCATCCATAGACCTGTCCGATCCGTCTGTCGG
>JAJYVD010000058.1 GCA_021792185.1 Nitrospirota bacterium
AATCTGCTAAAGCAAAACAAGTCCTGCAAGCTTGGAGTTAAAAACAAACGCTTAAAGGCGGCATATGATGATAATTACAGAGCTTCGATTCTCAACCTGCAGTGTTCATCATAGTGCGTTTGCCCTGGCTATTAGAAAGGATAGTGCGAGAATTCAGCATACATAAATGATATAATAGAACCGCTATGTATTTATCGGTAACAGAAGTGAAACCACTTGCTGGCTATAAATTGCATCTTACATTCAGCAATGGCGAAGAGAAAATATTCGATGTTTCTCCTTATCTTAACACGGGCAAGTTTACGGAATTGCGAGACCTGTCTTTGTTCAACTCGGTAACAATCAAGTTTGACGCCGTAGAATGGCCAAATCATTTAGACATTGATCCGGAATTTCTGCACGAAAAAAGCATAGCGATAAACGACGAGCGCATTTCAGCAGTATCGCCCTAATACGGAATAAGCTTTGGACTTCTTCTTAAGCCGCCTCGACCTTTTTCTTCTTTGCCGCTGCTGCCGCAAACACCTCTAAGGCATTAAATGTGCCGTCTATGGCCTGAACAGGGCATTTCGCAGTGCATATTCCGCAGCCTATGCATTTAGCAGCGTCTATGGAATGTTTCTTCTTGGGCTCTCCTGACGGCGCATTTACAGGACATACCTTAGAGCATATCTGGCATCCTATGCACTTATCGGTAATGAATGCCTTGGGCCTGTGGGGCATAAGGTCCACGATGGCGTTGGTGGGACAGGGGCTTACGCACAAACTGCATACTTTGCATTTATCGAGATTGATCCTCGAAAGGTTATTCGAAATAGAAGGAGCATCGAACGGGCATACCTTTACGCACTTGCCGCATGCTATGCACCCGACCTGACAGTGTTTCCTTACGTCAACTCCCTTATCTTTTGAATGGCATGCGACTATAACCGCCTTCGATGCAGGCAACACCTCTATAACCTTTTTAGGACATGCGGCTTCGCACTTCCTGCATCCGGTGCATTTGGTCATATCAACCACAGGGAGGTGGTCGTCGTTCATTGTTATTGCTCCGAAGGGACATACCCGGGCGCATGTTCCGTAGCCGAGGCATCCGTATATGCAGGACTTATCTCCTCCTCCTGCAAGCACCGCTGCCCTGCAGTCCTCTACTCCTTCGTATTTGAACCTCCTTGTAGACCTGCTCCAGCCTCCCTGGCACATTATACGGGCAAATATAGGCTCACGCATTTCAGCCTTCTTTCCGGTAATCATGGCTACTGCCTCGGCGCATTTCGCTCCGCCGGGCGTGCAGAGGTTCGGCGAAACATCGGGATTGTTGACAACGGCTTCCGCATACTGCTCGCAGCCCGCATAGCCGCATGCGCCGCAATGGGCATGAGCCAGAACATCCAACACCTGCTCAACTCGCGGATCAACCTTGACAGAAAATCTCTTTGCCGCAAAGGCAAGACCGAGCCCGAATACGGCTCCTAAGCCGGCAAGAAATATAAGGGAGAACTTCAATACAGCCATGAAATCGACATATTCCTTAGCCTCTACCGCGCCTCCGACGCCTGCATAAACTGTAGAAGCATAGCAAGTCAGCAACGAGGCTGCTATAACCGATATTTTTATAATCGAGCCGTTAAACATCTTAGCTTCTCCTTAATTTTTATAAGCAAAGCGGCAATTAACATTCAAATCCGCTTGCCGCTCTTTATATTTCTATTCTATCAAAGCGTTATCAGTCCTGAAAAGCCCGTGAATGCCAACGCGATCAGGCCGGTAATCACAAATGCCATCGGCAGTCCCCTGAACGGAGCAGGAACATCCGCGAGCTCTATTTTCTCCCTGATGCTCGCCATTATTACAAGGGCAAGGGCAAAGCCTATTCCGGATCCGAAACCGAAGGCAAGGCTTTCGATAAAATTGTAATGCTCTCCTGCATTAACAAGCGGGACAGCAAGAATAATGCAGTTTGTCGAGATAAGGGCGAGATAAATGCCGAGCTTATAATAAAGGCCGGGCGCCACCTTTCTCATAATGGTATCCGAGGCCTGCACGATACCGGCTACTACGCCGATAAAGACTATAATTTTAAGGAATGTTATATCGAGAGGCACCATTACATAGTTAAATATAACCCAACTGAAAGCAGCGCTTATCATCATGACTGCAGTGAATGTGATGCTCATGCCGGCAGCGGTCTCCATTTTTTTAGAGACGCCGAAGAATATGCAGAGGCCTAAAAACCTCGTGAAGACAAAATTATTTATAAGCGATGCAGATACGATGAGCTCAAAAAGTTTCGTAAATTCGCTGCTCATGGCCCCTCCTTAATCAGTGATGCGCGCCCTTTTTAAAGAATCTGATGTCTATCCAGTTAAACAATGCCATTAACATCCCCACCGCAAGAAAACCGCCTGCCGGCAAAATAGCTATTAAAAGCGGTTTTGCATTGATTATCGGGAAACCCCACAGCGATCCCTTTCCTATCAACTCCCTGAAGAAACTTATTACTGTGAGCGCGAACAGAAAACCGATTCCCATTCCTATTCCGTCCGCCATGGACGGAGCTATTTTGTTTTTGGACGCAAACATCTCGGCCCTCGCAAGAATGGATGCGAAAGCGACAATAAGCTGTATGTAAAGACCCATCTGCTTGTAGACATCGGGGACCGCGGCCGCCATGGATAAATCGGTAACTGTAACCCAGCCGGATATAACAAGCATGAATATCGGAAGCCTGACCTTCGGATGGATGAAATTTCTCATCAACGAAATCGTCGCATTAACCATAACCTGCACAAACAAAACGGCAACCCCCATTAAGACCCCGTTTTTCAGTCCGCTTGTAACGGCTATGGCAGGACAAAGGCTGAGGGCAAGCTTGAATATTGTGTTTTCCTTGATGATTCCGTTGAGTATAAGTTCTTTATAATTAATTGTGTTTGTGCTGTGTTGCGCCATCGGTTCCTCCTTTTACGACATTGATAATGTGGTTCAGCCCTTTTTTGACCGCATCGTCGGTAACCGCCCTGCTCGAAATAGTCACGCCGCTTATTGCCTGTATGTATTCTGCCGTCTCCGTCTTTACGAGCTTTATATGGTCTATGTCCTTGCCTTTAAACTGTTTTTTGAAATCGTCCTTTTCTATTTCGTCACCGAGGCCGGGCGTTTCCGCGTGAGAAAGAATATCGATTTTCTGAACCTTGAGGTCTTTATCTATCGCGATCAATACGTTGATATAACTTGAATATCCCTTGCCGAACGATTGAACGACGTAGCCTATAACTTCATCGCCCCTTTTGGCGACAAAGTACTCCGCGGCCTTTCCGTGCGGTTTCCAGTCGCCCAGTTTTTCTATATTGTCCGCTTCAGGCATCAGCGCCTTAAGAGCCCTCTCTTTTTCTATTACGGCGTTTTTGAACATTATGGGAGATGTCTTCGCGTAAACCGCCGCAAGGATAGCCCCTCCCACGAGATATACGATGACGAGATTTACGGTTATCTTTATGATGTCCCTGCCTGTCATTTCTTGCTCTCCTTTGTTTCCTTTTTGGCGCCGAACACCTTTGTCTTAAAACCCCTATCTATAATCGGAGAGAAACAGTTCATTATGAGTATGGCGAACATGACGCCTTCAGGGTATCCGCCTTTTAGTCTTATTAACATCGTAAGGAACCCGCAGCCGATGCCGAAAAGTATCTGGCCTTTTTTAACAGAAGGGCATGTAACATAATCTGTAGCCATAAAGAACGCTCCCAAAAGCATGCCGCCGCTGAAAAGGTGCACTATTGGATCGCCCGTAAACAATGCTCCTTTTGTCCCGAATATCCATGCTATCAGCGCTGCAGTGCCGAGAAACGATACGGGTATATGCCACGAAATATAGCCCCTGTATAAAAGGAATGCCGCGCCTATAAGAAGCGCGATTGATGATGTCTCTCCGATAGAGCCTGCCCTGTGTCCTACAAAAAGCTGAGTGTAGAGACTGATATTATCTCCGAATACCTCCATCAGCTTTGCCACGCCCTCTTCTTTAAGTATGCCGAGCGGTGTGGCTGTGGTCTTTGCATCGAACTGTATAAAAGCTGCTGTAGGCTCCTTCCATATGGTCATGAGCTTAGGAAAGGATATCAGAAGAAACGCCCTTCCTATCAATGCCGGATTGAAGACATTGAATCCGAGGCCGCCGAACAACTGTTTGGTAATTACGACTGCGACAAAAGAACCTATAATCGGGATATAAAAAGGGACTGAGGGCGGCAGGTTCATGCCGAGAAGAAGCCCTGTGAGAAACGCACTGCCGTCATTAACCGAAACCTTTCTGTTAAGCGACTTCTGGAATATATATTCCGAAAGCACAGAGGCTATGATAGAGATTACGAGAATAAAAACCGCTCTCGGACCGAAAAAATAAGCCCCCATAACGGTAGCCGGAAGCAGCGCGGCATTCACGCTCCACATTATGCGGCTTGTGGTCTCTTCGCTCTTTATATGCGGACTTACCGATACGATCAATTGATGCTCTTTTTTTGCTGTATCCATACAAACTCCCTTACGGTTTAACCAGAGATTTGGCGAGTCTTACCAACTGCACTATCGGCCTTTTCGAGGGGCATACATAGGTGCACGAGCCGCATTCAAAACAATCAAAGAGGTTATACTCCTTTGTTTCCTCATAAAAACCCTTTTCAGAAAGGACGCTCAGCATGGAAGGCATGAGCCCCATAGGGCATATGTCGATGCACCTTCCGCAACGTATGCACGGGCCGAACTCTTCGGCATGGACAACCTCTTCTTCCGGAAGGACGAGTATGCCTGATGTGCCTTTTGTCACCGGCACATCGAGGGAGTAGAGGGCAAAACCCATCATCGGGCCTCCCGATATGACCTTTGCGGCCTCTGATTTAAACCCGCCGCATTCTTCTATAAGATCGGAAACCAATGAGCCTATCTTCACCATAAGATTTTTCGGTTCTTTTATCCCTTCTCCAGTAACCGTTACGACCCTTTCTATAAGGGGCTTCCCGTAACGCGCGGCCTCATAGATCGCCGTTGCCGTGCCTATATTATGCACCACGACACCGACATCCATCGGAAGCCCTCTCGGAGGCACCTCCCTGCCTACTGCGGCCTTAATGAGCATCTTTTCCGCGCCCTGAGGATATTTCACCTCGAGAGCGCAGACTTGAATATTGGACTCTCCGGAAGCAGCATTATTCATCGCCTCGACAGCATCGGGCTTGTTATTTTCTATTCCTATAAAGCCTTTATTAACACCGAGGATTTTCATCAGCACCTTAAGTCCCTCGACGACTTCCTGCGGCCTTTCGATCATAAGCCTGTAGTCGGCGGTAAGATACGGCTCGCATTCGGCTCCGTTAAGGATAACAACGTCCACAGGCTTCTCTTTAGGAGGAGAAAGCTTTACATGCGCCGGGAATGCGGCGCCGCCCATTCCGACAATTCCGGCGTCCTTCACTTTTCCCCTCAATTCTTCGGAAGAGAGTTTCATGTAATCGGGATTGTCCTTAAGGGCTGTCCATTCCTCTTTGCCGTCGTTTTCTATTACAACAGACGTCACCATCCTTCCCATAGCATTAGGAAACTCTCCAATCGCAATCACCTTGCCGGAAACGGACGAATGAACAGGGGCTGAAACAAATCCTTCGGGAGCGCCTATAATCTCGCCTTTCTTCACTTCCTGCCCTACGTTTACAGACAGCTTGCAAGGAGCGCCTATATGCTGCGCCAACGGAATAACAACTCTTTTGGGAGGCTTTGTGTTGGAGATTGCCCTGCCTTTGGACAACTCCTTCTTATCAGGCGGATGAATTCCTCCTTTGAATGTTGCAAGGGACATCGAAGGTTCCTCCATTTGCGTTTTGTGATATAAGACTAATTAATAGAATTTATAATGCTTACGGGCCAAAAAAGCCTATAAGTAATAACACGACCCCGTAAAATATGTCAAGCGTGAATCATGGTTTTAATATGGAAGAATTTTATGCTGAGGGGAATTTATGAATAAGGAATTAAGCCCTTCTGACCCAATCGGCTATCTTGCCTCTTTCGATCAGGAGTTCGCTGAGGACTTCCTTCATAAGGACGCATGCTTGGATTACTTTGGGATTGGCTATCCTATAATAAATATTGACCCCGTCCCGCCTGCTCTTCAGTATTCCCTTGAGCCTCATAACGGCAAGATGCTGGGACACGTTGGCCTTTGGAGTTTCCAATATATCCACCAGTTCCGTAACCGTCTTTTCTCCGTCTTTAAGGGCGCTGATAATCTCTATTCTTTTCGGACTGGAAAGAATCTTACAAATCTCGGCCTGCATTTCGTATACTGATTTTTCTCTTTTCATAATTTAGATATTTTATTGATTTCTGAACGAAAAATCAAGAGTTTTTTAATTAAATATTTAAATAACCTATTATTTAAAAGTTTAAGCGTCAAATTAACCCCTCCATCCGTACTCGCCGACAAGGGGCACAAAAACACACGGTGTATGGTATTCCTCTATAAGAACACCCTTTTCTTTCCTGCCTTTAATCAACATCTGCGAGAACCTTTCACCTACCGGCGCGACTATAATACCGCCTTCTTTAAGTTGATCTATAAGGGGATCGGGTATTTTAGGCGCTGCGGCGGTTATTATAATCCTGTCGAAAGGAGCAGCATCCTCCAATCCCTTTGTCCCGTCGCTCACTATCACATGCGCGTTGCCGTATCCTATTTCCGCCAATTTACTTTTAGCCCTGTCCGCGAGTTCAGAAATCCGCTCTATCGTATATACCTCTCCGGCAAGTTCAGCCAGCACCGCAGCCTGATAACCGGAGCCAGTACCGATCTCCAACACCTTTTCATCCCCTTTCAGTTCGAGAAGCTCCGTCATTATGGCTACCATGTACGGCTGCGATATTGTCTGGTCTTCGCCGATAGGAAGCGCCATATCGTCGTAGGCGCTGTGCCTTATATATTCCGGCACGAAAAGATGGCGGGGGACTTTTCTCATGGCGGCAAGGACGCGCTCATCCCTTATGCCGCGCGGAATGAGCTGTGTGTCAACCATCAAATCTCTGAGTCTTTTATAATCACGGTCTTCCATATCTTTTTAATATCTCTCTCGCTGCGATCACTCCGGAGGCCGACGCCTGAATAAGCCCTCTGCTTACGCCTGCGCCGTCGCCGATGGCAAAAAGATTTTTTATCTCTGTTTCAAGGCTGTCTGTCAGTTTTATCTGCATGGAATAGAACTTCACCTCCACTCCGTAAAGAAGGGTATGCCTCGAATTTATTCCCGGCGCTATTTTATCCAGCGCATCGAGCATCTCTATGATATCGGAAAGATAGCGGTAGGGAAGCACAAAGCTCAAATCTCCGGGTGTTGCATCCTTCAGCGTCGGCTCCACTATGCCTTTTGATATGCGCTCATGCGTTGAGCGCCTTCCTTTCATGAGGTCTCCCAATCTCTGGACGATAACGCCTCCTCCGAGGAAGTTGGCAAGCCTTGCTATATAAGTGCCGTATGAAATAGGCTCGTCAAAAGGCTCTGTAAAGAATGTGCTTACAAGTATCGCAAAATTTGTGTTGTTTGTTCTTCTCTCAGCATAACTGTGTCCGTTTACGGTCCATATTTCCTTTATATGCTCTTTGACGACCTCTCCGTATGGATTGACGCAGAATGTCCTCACCTTGTCGTCGAATTTTTTTGAATAAAATACCATCTTAGGCTCATAAGTAATGCCCGTAAGGTGCTCAAGCACCGAAGCGGGAACCTCGACCCTCACTCCTATATCAACCGGATTTTTGAGGAGAGTAAGCCTGAGCCTCTTAGCCTCTGCCTCAAGCCACTTCGCAGATGCCCTTCCGGGAGCAAGGATTACATAATCCGAATAAATCTCTTTGCCATCTTTGAGTCTTATGCCCGTAATTTTTTTCTTTTCCGTAATGATTTTTTGGACATCCGTTTCAAAGATAACATCGACTTTTCCGTTTACGGCCTCTCTCATCTTTTTCAGAACATCCCTGCATTTATCCGTTCCTATGTGCCGTATCTTTGAGGGGATGAACATCAGGTCGTTTTTTGAGGCGAGGTCTTTTATGCGCGCATTCTCTTTTTCGTCTCCTCCGTGCAACTCTTCTGGGGCCCCGTATTTCACATACAAGGAATCCACATACTCTATAAATGATTGGAGGGTCGGCAGATCGATGTATCTTGAAAGGAACCCGCCTATTTCAGGAGAGAGTGTGAGTTTTCCGTCGCTGAATGCGCCTGCGCCGCCCCATCCGCTCACAATGTCGCATTCTGGGCATGACATGCACGGCGCTCCGCTTGCATCCATGGGGCACTGCCTTTTATCAATGTCCTTTCCTTTTTCGATAATGAGGATTTTTAATGCTGGAGATTTTTCCAGAAGCTCCAACGCTGAGAAGATTCCGGCAGGTCCGGCACCGACTATAATGACATTGTATTTCATAAACCTCAGATACGATAGGAATGATAATGCATTGGAGCGACTTCGGCAGCCCATGCGTGACATGGATGTCTAAGCGGGCTGGCGCAGCTTCGGAGGAAGGCCGGATGCCTTCCGAGAATGAAGCGGAAATGCTTTGTCATTCCTATAGATAAGGTCTTTATTAATCTTTCCATTGTTTCTTCAGATATTCAAGGGCCTCGTAATTCGTCAGGTCGAGATGAATCGGCGTTACGGACACATACTTATCCAACACCGCCTGAATATCCATGTCCTCCCCCTGCTCCCAGTAAGGCGTTCCTCCACCTATCCAATAATGCTTATCCCCCCACGGAGAATAAGTGTCTTGTATGGCATTATCGTATATTCTTTTGCCCTGCCGTGTGATTTTCATGCCTTTTAGAATGTCCCTTCTCTGCACATTCGGGACATTGACATTAAGCAGGGTATCGTATGGCAGTGATTTGTCCAATATGTATTTCGCAACCTCTATCGCGAATGGATAGGCGGTCTCATAATGAAACGGCTTATCTCCCACAAGGGATATGGCGAATGACGGCACATTTAAAATCGTGCCTTCTATGGCGGCGGAAACAGTCCCTGAATAGGTTATATCATCGCCCAGATTTGCGCCGCGATTTATTCCGGAGGCGACAAGATCGGGTTTTCGAGGCAATATCCTGTGAATGGCGAGCGCAACGCAATCGGTCGGAGTGCCGTTTATGCTATACACATTTTCGCGTAGTTCTTCCGCCTTCAGCGGCCTGTGAAGCGTAAGGGCATGGCCTACCGCGCTCCTTTCCCTGTCCGGAGCTACAATATAGGCGTCCCCTATCTCCTTCATCGCCTTGAAAAGGGCGATTATTCCCGGAGAATGAACGCCGTCGTCGTTTGTAACAAGAATAAGCGGAGGCATGTGATTTCCTTAACATAAGTTTATCACACTAAAATAGAAATTGTGCGTTATATTAACGCGTTTTCGGGAGCGGTTTTATTCTTGCTTTATAAACAGATTCCATATAATAACAAGTATTATCAGTAAAACGAGTTCAAGTATGGAGATTTTGGTGATGATAATAGCGATCTTTCTTTCCGGGAGAGACAGCCTAAGCCATATCTTATCCATAAACCACTTGAAAAATCGCCGCCATAAAGTTTTTCCACCGGCTATTTTTAGATATTCACCTATGCTCCTGAGCCAGAAACGAAGCTCGGTTTGTGTTCCCTTTAACAGAGCTTCGTCATCGGAGTCGATAAGAAATTGGTGTGTCAGGCGAATGCCTTCGTTATTTTTTTCGATAACAAAGGTTAGCTCTTTCAATACGCCGTTTGCCACTCTCAAAGAAATCTTCTTATTTTTTAAAATCTCCGTTATTTCCAGGCCATGCGTTTCCGTTACTTCTTTTCCGTAATACTCGATGGTCGCCTCGGATCTGCTGCCTTCCCTAATGGGGCTGTCAGAAAGGGATTTGAACCCCTTCAGGCTCCAATAAGGGGAAAGCCTCAGGATAAGCTCGGGATTTGATAATACTTCAAATGCCGTAAATTCCGAAACGGTGAGATTTATGCTCTCCGAGAGGTATTGCATCCGTCTATTTTACATCATTCGGAAGGGCATTCGGCGGTTTTTAATTCACAGGCGGCTTTCTCCGCATGGGCACGGCATTACGCGCCCATGCGGAGAAGATTACCTTTAGTTATTTTTTTCCTTCTACCGTCGGATAATCCTTCTTAATCCAGTCTGGAATGCCGTCTCTGTACCAATAGATATTCTTGAATCCGAGGTGCTTAAGCAACAGCACTGCTGCCGGTGATCTCCAGCACTTAACGCCGTTGCAGTAATTAACAAGCGTATCATCCTTTTTATATTTGTCTGCCAGCTTCGGGTCTTTTAAAAGCTCGTCCACTGTGAGCAGAACAGCGTCCGCGATATGCTCTTTGTCATAATCGGCCTTCAGCCTGTTATCCATGATCACAAACTTCTTTTTCTGATCGATCATTTTTTTGATCTCATCGCCGGTTATATTTTTAACCCCGGCAATGGAAGCAGGCATGTCCTTCTTATCTTTTCCGGCAGCCTTCAGCGCTTCCACTTCTTTTATAAGCGAATCCGGCCAATCGGCAGCGAATGAAAGGCTGTAGGAACCCGCAACTGCGAACACCATGCACACAAAGGCTATTACTGCTTTCTTCAACATTTTAAACCCCCTGATATTTGAATTTTCTACTTTATGCCGTTGAGAAACCCAACAGCGCAATGGTTAATATTTTTTTCACTAGGCATTAAGTTTTTATGCGCCACAAGAACAGGGCATGGCGCAATCTTTATGAGTTTTTTTATTGAAACCTTCGCCTTGTATTCCTCCGACCTTTCTTTGCTTTCACCACCGATGACAATGAGGTCCGCTCCTATGTCTTTTGCCTCCTCAGCTATAACCTCTGCCGGTTCCCCCACCCTGATGGCTGTCGCAACTTCAATCCCTTTTGCATGTTCTCCTAATGCCTCGAGAACCTCTTCCGCCCTGAGATAAAACTCAGACTCTGCATGCCTGTAAAACTCCATCCTCACGTGAGAATTGTGCAGCCACTCGATGCCGACAAGCGAACCCAGGTCTTTATGTATCACATAAAGACCGTGGATCTCCGCGCCAAAGGCCCTTGCAAGCCCAATAGCGTATGACTCGGCCTTTTTAGCCCCTTCCGTACCATGTGTAGCTATAAGTATTCTTTTAAACATGGTTTTACTTAAATGCAATAATCACGAATATTGCCAGGGCAAAAGCGATTATCAGCGCCGTCAGGTCTTCCTTTTTCTCAGAGGCGAAGACGCTGAGTGCCCGCTCCTCCATCTTTTTTTGTTCTTCCTTCGTAGCTCTCTCTTCAGCCATTTAAGCACCTCCAACTTTTATGATTATTAGATGGTTCCCTTAATAAACAGCCAGACCACAAAGAAGGAAAGAACCGCCTTTGAGATACCGGCAATAATTCCTATTGTAGCGGCCTTGCCTCCTGCCTGCCGGATGGTCTGCCATGTAATCTGCATGCCGAGGCCTATGAGACCGAACGCAAAGAACCACATCATATACTCTCTCATGACCTCTAAGGTTTTGGGCTTTGCCTGAACCTTTTTGTCCGCTTCTTTAAAGACTTTCTTTAGGTCTTTATCTTTGGTGAAGTCCTGCGCCTTCAGGACAAAGTCTGTCTGCTCGGTGCTTGTAATCTGCCTGTCGGCCACAAGCTTTTCGAGCGATGCCTTGACCTTGGGTTCTGTAACGGCGCCTGATTCGATAAACGCCTGAACCTTCTTGAGGTCTCTCGTTCTTAATTCCCTTTTCTCATCGGCCTTAAAGTTGTAGAAATGCTTTCCGTACAGGACATGACCCTTGGGCGTGAATACACCCGTAGAACTTAAGGCGAACATTATCAGAAAGCCCAAGACGAATATCGGGAATTTGTCTATGATAATCCTGCCCAGATTTACTTTGCCTACCTCTTCTTCTTCTTCGCCTTTGGCAAACCAGATTGCAAGGATAATGACAATAAACGGCAGGAAGAGTATCCTTGTGATGTTAAATATCTCGGCAACCTTTAATGTTTCTATCGTATGAGGGTCGAAAATAAGGGCTGCTGCCGCAACCTGAGCGGAATTGAGTATGCCCGTACCTGCCCATGCGCCAAACTGCAACTCATTCATACCGACTATTTTAGCTATAGGCGGAAATGTAAAGAGCCCCACCACGCCTACGAGCAGCAGCATTCCTATCGAGTAGGCCATATCGATGCCGCGGGCCTTTACAACAGGCGCTGCCGCTACCGCTGCCGATACGCCGCACACAGCCATGCCGGCAGAAAGCACTCCGGCCAAAGGTCTTGCTATCTTCATCATCTGACTTAACCAGAGCACAAGTATGGCTGTACCCATAACAAATATCGTGATCATTGTAAAACTCATAGCGCCGAGATACCGCAATTCCGTAATGCTGTACATGGCGCCCAGGCTGATAACGCCCATCTTCATGGCCAATCGAGCAGTCTTGACGCCTGACTGCATCCATTTCGGCACGCCGATGGTATTAACCCATACGAGTCCGAGAAGAACCCCTAAAAGTATATAGTTGAGCCCGAATATGGTCGCAAAATTAAAACCCAGCGCAGACTCTGCAGCCTTGCCCCATAACTTAAAAATCGGTTCGAAATAAAAACGGCAGAGATATGCGAGTATAATCATCATGCCGGCGCCGGCCATCGGCGCCCTTACTACCATATCGAACTTGGATTTCATTGCCGGCTGGATGAGGTTCCATATCCCGAACAATGAAATTATTGTGCCGGCCCATATGCCCACGCCGACCTGCGTATCCACGGTTTTACCGGCCTTGAGATAATTCATTAACTCCATAAGAAATCCGGGAATCGCCGCTGCCTCGTGGCGTTTCAGGATCAGAGCGTAAACGAGCAGAACAATGCCTACAATTAACGCTGCAGGCGATTTTTTTTCTCCATTCATCCTTTACCTCCTCTTATTCATGGTTTCAGTTATATAACAAAACATCCTATTGCTTATTTCACGACAAGAACATCGCATGCCGCATGCTCGATAACCTTGGAAGACACGCTTCCGAGCAGGAATTTTTTAGCGCCGTGCCGTCCATGCGAGCCGACCACAATCATATCCGCTCCTCTTTCCTTCGCAATATTCAAAATAGTATCGGCAGCGTTTCCGAATTTTACTTCTGTCTCCATAGTAATGCCTTTTGCTGCCAATTCTCCTTTAAGGGCATCCAGTCTCTTTGTAGCCTCAGCAGTCATGATTTCATACATCTTCTTACAGTCATCGTCGCTTATCTCCATCATGCAAAGGTCCGGCACAACGGAAACCACAATAATAGAAGCCTTTGACAACAATGCCGCATCTAAAGCCCTCTTCAATGCCTTTTCAGCCTGTTCAGACCCGTCATGACCAACTAATATTTTCATCCTTTCACTCCTTTCTTTTAGAATCTCATATCCCTGTTTGCAAAGAAAAAAACACGCGCTCTTTTATTGAAATTCATGTAAACGGGGGCTCTGCATTGAAATAATGCTCCATAAGTTTAAAACATAGCAAATGGAATACCAGTCAAGATATTATTGATTTACAATGATTTTTAGAAAAAATTATGGATACTTTGTCCCGACAGGGAACATTCTTTGATCAGCAATGTTCCCTGTCGGGAACATCTTACTGGATATGATACTCCTTCAATTTTTTCCAGAGCACCTTTCTGCTTATTCCGAGCATGGCGGCTGCCTCTATTTTTTTGCCGCCGGACTCCATGAGAGCCTTGAGTATCTTCTGCCGCTCAAAACACTTAAGGCTTTCATCGAGGGAAAGATTTTCTGTAAAACACGGAGTCCTTTCCGCAACCCCCGATATCTCATCCGGGAGATGCCTTAAGTCTATAACGCCGTCCTTTGAAAGCACCACAGCGCGTTCGATTGCATGCTTTAATTCCCTTACATTTCCAGGATAATTGTAGGCAAGAAGCGAATCGTATGCAAACTGTGAGATGTTCAGATCCTTTTTGACGAATTTCTCTTTGAAGCCTTTGAGAAAGTGATCTATGAGATAAGGTATGTCCTCCTTTCTTTCCCTTAATAGCGGCAAGGCTATCGGCACCACATTTATCCTGTAAAAGAGATCTTCCCTGAATGTTCCGGATGCTATCGATTCCTTTAAATTCTTGCTTGTCGCATAGATGCCCCGCACATCGACCCTTAAAGAAGCGTTCCCTCCCAGTCTCGTTATTGTATTATCCTCTAAAACCCTCAGAAGTTTAGACTGAAGAGGCAGAGGTATATCGCCGATTTCATCGAAGAATATAGTACCGCCGTCCGCAAACTCGAATTTCCCCTTTCTCATCTGTGCGGCCCCTGTAAAAGCGCCTCTTTCATGTCCGAACAGTTCCGATTCGAAAAGATTATCCGGGATTGCGGCGCAATTCATCTTTATAAACGGCTTGCTGTTCCTTTGACTCAAACTGTGGATGGCATTGGCAACGAGCTCTTTGCCTGTCCCGCTTTCGCCATGTATAAGTACCGGCACCTCTGTGCCCGCTACCGCTGAGATCCGGTCAAAGACATCCTTCATTACGGCGCTGACCCCGACTATGTTCTCGAATTCGGTCTTCTCGCGCAGGGTTTCTTTCAGATATGTGACTTCGTCTTCAAGTTTCTGGAATTTAAAAAACCTCTCCACTCCTATCAACAGCTCTTCATTTGAGAAGGGTTTTGCAATATAGTCGAAGGCGCCCTCTTTTATGGCCTGCACAGCGTCTTTTATGTCGGCATGCCCGGTGATTATTATTACGCCTATCTCCGGAGAAACGGATTTCGCCTTTTTAAGAATCTGGAAACCGTCCTGATGCGGAAGCTTAAGGTCCGTAATAATCAAATCAAAATTACCTTTCTCTACGGATTTAATTCCATCGGTGCCGTTTGTGCATAAAGAAACCGCATACCCTTCGGAACTCAGAAAGTGGTTCATTCCCAATCCCATTATAGGATCGTCTTCTGCTATAAGAATACGTCTTTTCATTGCGTTAACGGCAATATCACCGTGAATGTCGTGCCTTTATCTGATGTCTCCACCGCTATTTCTCCTCCATGCTGCTCAACTATCGCCTTGCTCATCGTAAGCCCGAGGCCGGTGCCTTCGCCGACTCCCTTTGTAGTAAAAAACGGGTCGAATATTTTCCCGACTATTTCATAGGGTATTCCCTTACCCGTATCTGTGACGGAAACATTACACATGCCTGCCTCATAAAAAGATCCGATGGTCAACACGCCTTCTCCGTCCATTGCCTGAGCGGCATTTATTATAAGATTAAGGAAGACCTGTTCAAGCTTGTTGGAATCCACCATTAACTCAGGGACATCGCATGAGAGGTTTTTGACGATTTTTATGCCTTTTTTCGAAATAATATATTCGGTGAGCGCTAAAACATTTTCTATAATCCTATCAATAGACGACGATGCGATATTCAAAGGCGAATTCTTGGAAACGTCCAAAAGATGCTTTACTATATTCTGTATCCTGTCCAGCCCCGAATTAATAACCTCGATATGCCGCCTTTTCGTATCCACGTCCATCCCGGTGTTCATTAAGTTATTGAAGCAGAGCCTTATTCCTCCGAGCGGGTTGTTTATTTCGTGGGCAACGCCTGCCGATAACTGTCCGAGGGCCGCAAGCTTTTCCGTCTCCATCATCTGTTTTTCTATCTCGGCTGCCTTTTTCAGTTTTTCCTGCGCTTCTAAAAGGTGTCTCGCAAGGATATTAAACGATTCCGTCAAATCACCGATTTCATCTTTTCTGTTGCTCGGTATTTCCCTGCCGAGCGGTTCGGTTCCGCGCGCAATGCCCCTGAAGATGCCTGAAAGATTATTCAACGGTCTTGTAACAATATGCCTGAATGTTCCATAAAGAACGAGGAAAAGAAGTCCGAGGGTAGAAATACCGAACATGAATGTATCGATTGCGACTTTTCTTACATGGGCGAAAGCTACATTCATGGGGATAGACACTGATTCAACGCCTACGACCATATTCTCCTTCCATCCGAAATTACCCGATTTGCCGTATTTAACAAAGATAGCCTTCGGAACCTTGCCCGGGCTGCCGTGACATCTCAAGCAACTGTGATCCGAAATTATAGAGCGCGTATAGACAAGGGATTCCTGCTCGTCGATTTTTACTATGCCCTGCCATGACTGCTTGTTCCTGTTTTCCGTAAAATATCCGATCATTCCCAAATGGAACGTGTCGGCCGTATTTTCAGTGTTGAGCGGCTTGTCCGAGACCCTTTTGTAAACATATTCGGGCAGGTCTTTATTAAACCGTTCCATAACTTGAAGATTTACATGGGTGGTGGACATTGCCTCGATAATGAACTCGTTTTCAGATTTTATCGTTTTCAGGATATCAAACATCCTCGGCCTCAACGAATCCTTGACATAGCCTCCCAAGGCTTTTACCTGCGTCATGATTATCATTGTTTTATCTTCTGCATCTTTTATAACCTGCGCCTTCAGGTAGTGATACAAGATAGTGGAAAAAAGCGCGCAGAAAAGAAACAGTATTACTCCGACAGTCAGGCTGAACCTTAGTCCGAGGCTGAATTTTTTTACGCCCATGAAGTATTTTAGCATAATGCGCACGGCTTTCCATTTTTCTATTTTGCCTCGACACATTAAGACGGAGAAGATGTAACGCCAAAATGATAATGTCCTATATAGCCAAAATAGAAATGTCCTATAAAGAGACTGCTAAACTGTCTGATTTAAGGGGAGGACAGGATGGCAGGAGAGGACATCATCATGGTAAGGCAGAA
>JAJYVD010000059.1 GCA_021792185.1 Nitrospirota bacterium
TCATCCGTGGAGAAAGACATATAGAAAAACGGCGGCAATGATAAATAATCCTCCTTTGGAGGCAGCAGCATAAAACCGGACATTTCTATTTTGGTAAAAATAGGACATTTCTAAATTGGCTTGACAGTTATGGTCATCCTAATTGACAAAAATTGTCACAGGTTTTAGACTATTTGCGACTTCATAAAAGCCATGAGCTATAAACTATGAACTAATTTATGTATCTCTCATCTATTTTTAATTATTACAAGATCGGGCGCTTTGTATTTGCGATTACCCTTCTTATCTCATTCCAGATAGCAGGACTGCCTTACGCTATTCCCCGGCTGATGTTTATAATGCTTATTTATTGTTTTGTAGCGTTCATACGGCTTTTTATAGCATCGGAGAGGGCGCATTATTTCGATTTCCTGTTCGACATAGTCTTCATATCCGTTATGGTATACATAAGCCTTAATGTCTATTCATATCTTACGCTCATATATCTCTTCCCCATATTCTTCTCGTCAGTGCTGATAAGAACAAAGGGCATATTCCTGTTTCCTGTTATTGCCCTGATTCTTTACGGCTCGGCTTACTATATAAGCGGGCTGCTTGCGGAAAAAGAGAGCATCCTAAACCTGTCCCTGCACTTTCTTTCCTTCTCGCTCATAGCCCTTGCAGGCGATAACCTCAAGGTAAAAATGGAAGGTCAGGCAAGATACATAAAGAGGCTCGAAGAGGAACGGATAAAGATGCAGGGTTATGAGAGGCTCTACAGGGTGAGTGCCGACCTTGCCCATGAGCTTAGGAACCCCCTCGCATCCATATCGGCTGCTGTTCAGTTTTTAAAAGAAGGCAGAAATCCGGACGAATTCACAGACATGCTCGACACAGAGACAAAAAGGCTCACCACCCTCGTAAATGATTTCTTGCTTTTCTCGCGCCCTTCGGATGCCGCCAGAGAAGATGTAGAATTATCCGAAATGCTTCGGATACTGGTAAAACATCAGACCACCGATAAAAGAATATTGCTCCACGCAGAAGAAGACGCCGTAGTTATAGCCAATAGGACATTCATGGACGTTGCCGTAAACAATATAATAAAAAATGCCGCTGAAGCCGCAAGATCGACGGTAAAGGTCTCTCTTAAGGCGCATCATGGATATGCGGCAATAGAAATAGATGACGACGGCGAAGGCATAGACGAAGATTTGAAGGATAAAATATTCGAACCCTTTGTCACCACAAAGGCCGACGGCACGGGATTGGGGCTGGCGATTGCATACAGGATAATAACGAGTTTCGGAGGGAATATTATGGTGGACAAATCGTCCCTCGGCGGGGCAAGGTTTACTATTGTGTTTCCCGCAAAAAAAACGGAGTAATTATGCGCGCATTGATTGTAGACGATGAACAGAATATAAGAAAGGCATTAAAACTGCTTCTCTCTGAAGGTGATTTCGAAGTTCATGAGGCATCCGATATAGAAGAAGCGCGGGTTCTTATAAAAGATTATGTTTTTGATACGGCGTTAATAGACCTCAGGCTGCCCGACGGCTTAGGCATCGATGTATTGAGGGAAATTAAAGATACCACCCCTGAAGCGATTGTCCTTGTAATCACCGCATTCGCGTCAGCCGAAACCGCAATAGAGACAATGAAGGCAGGGGCGTATGATTACATAATGAAACCGTTTAATATCGACGAGATAAGAATAATTATAAATAACATAAAAGAAAAAATAACACTGCAAAAAAGACTTCACGAACTGCAAAGGTTTGAGGATACTTTTGAAGGCATTGTAGGACAGTCAGAGGCTATAAAAAATGTCTTCAATCTCATAGAAAAAATAGCTCCCTTCGATACGAATGTTTTGATAACAGGCGAAAGCGGGACAGGAAAAGAACTTGTCTCAAAGGCGATCCATAAAAGAAGCGACAGGGCTGATAAACCGTTCGTAGCAATAAATTGCGCGAGCCTTCCTGCGGAACTGCTCGAAAGCGAACTGTTCGGTTATGTAAGGGGCGCTTTTACAGGCGCGTACACCTCAAAAAGGGGGTTGATAGAAGAGGCAAATAAGGGAATATTATTCCTGGACGAAATAGGCGAAATGCCCCAATCGCTTCAGGCCAAGTTCCTGAGATTTCTGGAAGAGCGTAAAATAAGGCCTATAGGCAGCAGCAAAGAAATAGGCATTGACATAAGAGTTATTGCTGCAACCAACAAGGACCTGAATACTCTTTTCGATTCAAACGCATTCAGAAAAGACCTTTACTACCGGCTTGTAGCTTTTGAGATAAAACTTCCTACTCTTAAAGAAAGGTCTGAAGATATTCCATTACTCATAGAGCACTTTACAAAGTTTTTTTCTAAAAAATTCCAAAAAAATATTTTCAGGATCGAGCCGTCTTTTATCGATTACGTCAGGAAGCTCGATCTCAAGGGAAATGTCAGGGAACTTAAAAACATAGTGGAGCGTGAAGTTATATTATCGGAAAACGGAGAGATAAAATGCACGCCGTGTCCGGCATCGCCGAACCACGACCGGATAGTTGGGGATGTCCCTGAGAAAGGAATGGATTTAAACGAATATATCGCGTCGATAGAAAAAGAAATGCTGCATAAAGCCCTGCAAAAGACGAACGGCGTAAAGACAAAGGCAGCGGAGCTTTTAGGATTAACATTCAGGGAATTCCGGTATAAGATTTCAAAATATAACAGGCAATAGGCTATGGGCCATAGGCTGATTGTTTATCCTATAGTCTATCGCCTATAGCCTATTGCCTACTTACTTTACCGCTTCTCCCATCTTGAATATCGGCAAATAAAGGGCAATAACTATATATCCCACCGTTGTTCCGAGGAATACCATAAGCAATGGTTCCAGCATTGTGGTAAGATTACCGACCGAGTCGTCCACTTCATCGTCATAAAAATCGGCTATCTTGACAAGCATCTGATCCAGCGCGCCGGTGGATTCTCCTACGTTGATCATCTGCGTAACCATAGGAGGGAAGACGTCCGTCTTCGACATAGGCTCTGCAACGGTCTTTCCGGCCGAAACCTCTTTCCTTACTTCAAAAACCACTTCCTCAACGACCTTATTGCCGGAAGAACGGGCGCATATCTCGAGGCCGTCCAGTATCGGAACGCCGCTGTTTAAAAGAGTGCCGAGGGTACGGGTAAATCTCGCTACGGCAACCTTTCTTACAAGGTCTCCTATTATAGGCAACTTCAGTAGAATAGCATCTGTCTTTTTCCTGCCGATTTCGGTCCTCCTGTACTGTTTTATGCCGATGATCGACCCTACAATACTTGCCAGTATCATAAGGCCGCCGATACCGCTTAAAAAGTTGCTCAGCCATATAACGCTTCTTGTAGGAGCCGGAAGCTGGGAACCCATCTCCCCGAATATCTTTGCGAATATGGGAATAACGAATACCATGATTATAGCTATAACGAGCACGGCTACCGTTACGACGATGGAGGGGTATATCATCGCGCCCTTGACCTTCTTCTTGAGTTTCATCGTCTTTTCGATGTAATTCGCGAGCCTTAAGAGCACCCCGTCGAGAACACCGCCTGCCTCTCCGGCAGCCACAAGATTAACAAACAGGTCGTCGAAAACCCTCGGATGCTTTCTCATGGCATCAGCGAGGGTTGTGCCTGTCTCGACATCGGCCTTTATCTGGGCTATTATTGCGCCGAGGGTTTTGTTTTCGGACTGTTTTGACATAATGTCCAGCCCCTGGACGATAGGAATCCCGGCTATAAACATGGTTGCAAACTGCCGCGTAAAGACAACGACATCCTTATCGGTAACCTTTTTCTTCTTAACTTTCTTGGCTCCGGTCTCTGTAACGACCGAAGGGAGTATGCCCTGTCTCCTCAGCGCGGCTATGACCTCATCCTTATTAGCGGCGGACATTTCGCCGCTTTTTGGTTCTCCCTTAGCTGTCTTGCCTGCCCATTTAAAGTTAGGCATATTAACTCCTTATAACAGTCCTGCCCTTTCCATAATTATCGGCACCTTGTCTTCCATGCCGATGGCCATTATATGAACGCCGTCGCATATATTTTCGTCTTTCAACTGTTTTATATGCCGGGCAGCTATGTTCAATCCCGTATCCAGCGCCTTTTCCTTGCCTGCAGCCTTCAATTCATCTATAAGCTCCTGCGGCACCCTGATGCCGGGAACATTGTTGTTTATGAAGTTGGCCATGCCCGCGCTCTTTAAAACAACGATGCCCGCCAACATCTTCACTGGAAACCTCCTTGCATATTTCATAAACTCTTTAAATCTATTTATATCATATATTGCCTGAGATTGGAAGAACTTTGCTCCAGCCTTCACCTTTTTCTCGAATTTTATGAGCTGCGGCTCCAGCGGATTTGCCTCCGGCGTTACGACAGCGCCCTGAAAAAAATCGGTCGCCCCCCTCAGATCATTGCCCGACATATCCTTTCCGTTATTCAGAGAGTTGACTACGCCGAGAAGCTGGACAGACTCCAAATCATACACCGGCTTTGCCTGTTTATGGTCTCCGGCAAGCACGTGGTCTCCTGTCATGCAGAGGACATTCTTTATGTTTAAAACGCTTGCGCCGAGAAGGTCCGATTGGAGCCCGATCCTGTTTCTATCCCTGCATGTCATCTGGAGTATCGGTTCGACTCCGTGATCGAGGCATATCCTGCATACCGCCATGGAGCATATACGCATAACTGCGGATTGATTGTCGGTAACGTTCAATGCGTCAACTTTTCCCTTTAAAAGCTCGATATGGTGGATCATCTCCTTAATGTCTGTGCCTTTAGGAGGGCCTACCTCCGCTGTAACGACGAATTTTCCGGAATTCAATATATCCTTAAAGCTCATTTTTTCTTTTCCTCCTTCTTCTCAGGTCTTGTCGCAAGAGTTCTCGGCTTTATATTCTGGGACCAGTCCTTGGCCTCCAGAACCGTATCGCAAAGTTCCTGAAGCTTGTCGAGCCTTTTCATCCTTTCGTATATCCTCACCCAGGCGCATTTGATATCAGGGCTGACCTCGCATTTTCCGTCCTTGCATCCTCCGCACGGCCCGTTCAGTATTCCCTTCGGGCATGCGGTAACAGGGCATATGCCGCCTGTCTTGTCCAAAATACACTTGCCGCACAGCGAGCACCGCTCGTCGAACATCTGAAACCTTGTCATATTGCCGAGGAATAAGCTGTCGTTCGTCGGATAAACGGGCTTGTCCTCGAATATCTCGACAGCGGCCTGCGTCCCGGCGCCGCATGACATAACGAGTATGCAGTCGGACTTATCAAGGGCTTCCTTGAACGGCTTCAACTCGACCTTTGTGCCGAGAACCTGGCAGCCTGTCTTTGGAACAAAACCGCCCGTGACTTCTTTGCCTTCGGCCTTTAACGACTCTGTCAGCGAATCAATCGCCTCCTGATTGCCCGTACCGCAAAGACTCGCGCACTCCGAGCATCCTATGAGAAAAAAACTTTTGTAGTTTTTCAGGTTCTCCATCAATTCCTGCAATTCTCGCTTCTTTGTGATAATCATCTCTCCTCCTACTTTTTAGAGCTTCTATCAAGATACGATGTCATGTCACAGTATTTCCGCTCATTCTCGACGAACATCCATGTCCGTCTCCGAGGCACCAACTCGGAGTTTCGCCATCACGGCGAAACTCCGAGCTGCTGAAACCGCTACAATACAATGCCATGCCATCTTCAATAGTCATTTGGTTTCTTATCATTTGATCCCAGCATGAAGTCTTGCCGACTTCACCGTATTCTTCATAAGCATCGTAATTGTCATAGGCCCTACCCCTCCCGGAACCGGCGTAATCGCTCCTGCTATCTCTTTAGCCGCATCGAAATCCACATCTCCCTTAAGGATCGGCACCGGCTTGCCTGTCTTTTCGCTTATCTTCTCGCCTACGCGGTTGACGCCTACGTCGATAACGCATGCCCCCGGCTTTATCCATTCAGGCTTAACCAGACCGGGAACGCCTGCCGCGACAATGAGAATATCAGCACGCTTGCAGTGGGCTTCTAAATTCTTTGTTCCGGTATGCACAATTGTAACCGTAGCGTTAGCGCCTTTGCCCTTCTGGAGCATTATATTTGCGATGGGTTTGCCGACGATATTGGAACGGCCGACCACCACGACCTCAGCGCCGGAGGTCTCGAAACCGGAGCGCACGATCATCTCCTGTATCCCTGCAGGCGTGCAGGGAAGGAACTTCGCCTCGTCGCCGCCGATCATAAGGCGTCCGACATTGACCGGATGGAATCCGTCCACGTCCTTGTCAGGGTCTATGGCATTGAGAACCTTCTTTTCATCTATGTGCTTCGGCAGGGGAAGCTGGACAAGGATGCCGTGTATCTTCGGGTCATTGTTGTATTTGTCGATAAGTTTGAGAAGGTCTGCCTCTGACAAGTCATCCGGCTGATCGTCCTGAACAGAATAAAAACCGAGTTCGTGCGCCGTTTTCTGCTTGGCTGTAACGTAACTTACCGATGCCGGGTTTTTGCCGACCAATATTGTTATGAGCCCCGGAACAACCCCGGACTTCTCCTTTAGCTCAGCCACTTCCTTTTTAAGCTCTTCCCGTATCTGCGCGGCTATTTCGGTACCGCTGATGATCTTTGCAGCCATAAATCCTCCTGCTTTTTATTTATTTTATCAAAGAAAGCATTTCCTCTCTCGTGCTCTGCTTGCTCCTGAATATGCCGCGCACCGCGGATGTGGTAGTCCTCGAACCCGGTTTCTTTATGCCCCTCATGCTCATGCAGAGATGCTCCGCATCTATAACCACCATGCAGCCCTTCGGTTTAAGCCTGTCCATTATCATATCCGCAAGTTGTGCCGTCAACCTTTCCTGAACCTGCGGCCTCTTGGCAAGATGCTCCAGCGCCTTGGCAAGCTCGCTCAACCCGACTATACTGCCCGATGGTATATAAGCTATATGCGCCTTTCCTATAAAGGGCAAAAGATGATGCTCGCATACCGAATAAAAAGGAATATCTTTTAATAACACCATCTCATCGTGGCTTTCGCCTTCTATAGGCTTAAGCAGGTCTTCTTTCGGCGTTTCGAGCCCGGCGAATATTTCGGCAAACATGGCCGCCACACGCTTCGGAGTATCTTTAAGTCCGGGACGCTGTTTATCCTCGCCTATTCCGTCGAGGATAAGCCTTACGCCCTCTTCTATCTTTTTTTTGTCCATATACATTCACTTAAAAGATATAGTGTTGGTCTGTTTCAATGACTTTATCAGCGAAACTCTTCAACCACATACTCTTATGCTCGTCCTCCGCATCGGCGGTATCCACGTGATAACGCGTATATTATCTCTGCTTTATATAAAAAACAACACTTATAAAGGCGTTGAAACAGACTTGCACTATAGTCGCTCCGTAATCTCCGAGCACTCTATAATCCTTTTGTCAGTTATAATCTTATCCATTTTTATATCGTAGGGCTCAGAAGGGATATATTCTACTATCTGCTCCTCATAAGCTATCGCAATCTTGGCCTTCGCCCCCCGAGTTAGTAGTTTATCATAAAAGCCTTTCCCGTATCCCAGCCTGTTGCAATGCCCGTCAAAGGCGACTCCCGGAACGATTATCAAATCCATTTCTTCCACAGGCATCCTTCTGCCCTCATGCACTTGAGGTTCAGGTATCCCCATATATCCGGCAACAACTTCATTCATATCTTCTATGCGATAAAGCGCTAATTCATCGTTATCCCTGTCAACCTTCGGAAGAACAATAATTTTGCCGTAATCAACGCAATATTTTAACAAATCGAGCGTATCGACTTCGCTCCTAAAAGATGCGTATAAAAGAATTTTATGGGCCGCCCTGAACTCCGGGAGCGCGAGGATTTTTTCTTTGATCTTCAGGTCTTTGACCTTTCTGATTTCGACGCTTAGGGCATTGCGCCGGGAAAGGACAATCTTTCTTATGGAAGCCTTATCTGCGGGCAATCAGTCACCTCACGGCTCTTTAATCAAGCCTTCGAGTTTTCGCTTTATTCCGCTTATCTCTCTTACGATTTCTTCTGCCGCATGAAACGGAGAATCGCCTCTCACATCGGCATCCATCACAGACTGGTCGAATCTTATCGCGCCGAGCAGTTCCATTCCTTTTATATGCTCTTTTAAAAAGGATATATCGCCGTCGTTCCTGACTTTATTCGCGACTACAAATACGTGCCTTACGCCGAGCCCCTGCGCCATCTCCTTCACCGTGTTTGCCGTCTGAATGCTCCGCTGTCCCGGCTCCACCACGACTATAAAGGCATCCACCGCTTCTGCGGTGCCCCTTGTAAGATGCTCTATTCCAGCCTCCATATCCACGATAACGACCTCGTCCCTTTCCACAACGAGGTGTTTCAGCAGTCTCCTTAAAAGCACGTTTTCAGGGCAGTAACATCCCGATGCCGCTGCCTTTGACTTGCCTGTTACGAGGAGGGTAATGCCGTCGAGTCTATATCCTATCTCCTCCGGAAGGTCGTCCACTCTCGGATTCAGTTTGAATATGCCGCCCATTGTCCCCGGCTTCGCGCCCATTCTCTCCTCTATAAGTTCAGGCATGTCGGCAATCGGCCTCATTTTTCCGATGTCGGACAGTTTAATTCCGAGCGCCTGGGCAAGGTTTGCGTCCGGATCCGCGTCAACTGCTATAACCCTTTTCCCCTCGCCAGCGAAAAGGTGAGACAATATTGCCGAAAGGGTCGTTTTTCCTACCCCTCCTTTGCCTGTAACCGCTATTTTCATGGTCTGAAATTATAACATATCCGCCGTTTTGCGGCTTGGAAGGTACGGCGAAAAAGACTTTGCCAGCGAAACTTCCAACACGCATACACCTTCCCGTCATCAGCATCGGTGCTTACTTATTGGGCAATTCGCTTAACATTCATACCCTGAATATAAACCGGCACTTGTAAAGGCTTTGAAGCCGTGTCTTCCAAGCCTTGGCTGCGGATTATAGTTTTACCTAATTCGCCTTTTATGTTATCATCTCTTATGGAACTCAAGAAAATCCTTACTAAGGAAAATACTTCAAAGGAACTTGAAGACGCCGACCGTTATCTGATGCATACCTACAGCCGCCAGCCCGTAATACTCAGAAAAGGGCGGGGCATGAAGGTGTGGGGAACCGACGGCAAGGAATATCTCGACTTTGTAGGCGGCATTGCGGTAAATGTTCTCGGACATTGTCATCCCAAGGTCGTTATAGCCATACAAAAACAGGCGCAACGGCTGCTCCATGTATCGAACCTTTATCACATAGAACCTCAAATAAAGCTCGCGAAGCTCCTGTGCGCCCATTCCTTTGCGGACAAGGCATTTTTCTGCAATTCCGGAGCCGAAGCAAATGAGGCCGCGATAAAGCTCGCCAGGAAATACGCAAAGGAGCATTACGGGCAGGACAAGTTCGAGGTCATCACGGCTCTGAACTCATTTCACGGAAGGACCCTCGCGACCGTTACCGCAACAGGACAGGAGAAATTTCAAAAGGGATTCGAGCCGCTTATGCCGGGATTCAAGCATGTGCCTTTCGATGACATCAATGCCCTGCAATCCGCAATAAGCCGGAACACCTGCGCGGTTATGCTCGAACCCATTCAGGCGGAAGGCGGCGTAATGATACCCTCGGAAGATTATTTTAAAGAGGTCAGAAAGCTATGCGACGAAAACGGACTTCTATTGATACTTGACGAAGTCCAGACAGGAATGGGACGGACAGGAAAGCTCTTTGCGCATGAGCATTACGGCATAACACCCGATATAATGACGCTCGCAAAAGGACTCGGCGGCGGCGTGCCCATAGGCGCTGCGCTCGCAACTGAAAAAGTCGCGGCGTCATTTCAGCCCGGAAGCCATGCGTCCACCTTCGGAGGGAATCCCCTCGTTTGCGCGGCGGCAATAGCGACACTGGAAACGATCCTTGAGGACGGATTGCTTATAGAGCACTGCGCCAGAATGGGGAAATATCTCATAAGCCGCATGGAGCAGTTGAGGGAAGATTATCACGATACTATTGCCGACATCCGCGGCAAGGGGTTGCTTGTCGGTTTGGAGATCAACAAAGACGGAGCTTCTATGGTCAAGGCGTGCCTTGAGAAAGGCTTGCTTATAAACTGCACCGCGGGCAATGTGCTCAGGTTCGCTCCGCCTTTGATCGTAGAGGAAAAAGAAATAGACCATATGACTGATGTGCTTGAGGAGGTGCTCGGCAGATGAGTTCTAAAAGGGACTTTCTTACCATATGGGATTTGACCGCTGACGAAATAGAATGCCTGTTGAAAAGGGCGATAGAATTGAAATCCGGCGCGGATAAAAACAAATGTCCGCTTATTGGAAAGAGCATAGGTATTTTTTTCGAAAAGCCGTCCACGAGGACAAGGGTGTCTTTCGAGGTCGGAATATACCAGCTCGGGGGGCAGTCCATCTATCTCAATCCGAGAGAGATACAGTTAGGACGGGGAGAGACCATAGCCGATACGGCACGGGTCTTATCCAGATATCTAAACGGCATAGTTCTGAGGACTTATTCTCACGCATCTGCGGAGGAGTTCGCCTCGCACGCGACGGTGCCTGTGATAAACGGGCTTTCCGATCTCCATCATCCGTGTCAGGCCCTCGCAGACCTCATGACCATCCTCGAAAAAAAAGGGAAACTGAACGGTATACGCCTCGCGTACATAGGGGACGGCAATAATGTAGCCAACTCCTTGATCGAGGCCTCGGCGCTGACAGGGATGAATCTCACTATCGCGTGTCCCGAAGGCTATGAACCCGACCCGGATGTGCTCGAAAACGCCCGGAGCAAAGCCGCGTCAGAGATAATCGTACTAAGAAATCCGAAAGAGGCTGCAGGAAGAGCGGACGTGATTTATACGGACGTATGGGTAAGCATGGGGCAGGAAGATAAGGCTGAGAAGAAAAAGGCAAAACTAAGGGATTACCAGATAAACGGGCAATTGCTGCATTGCGCCAAAAACGACGCGATAGTGCTTCACTGCCTTCCCGCGCACAGGGGTGAAGAAATAACCGATGAGGTAATGGACGGCCCGAACAGCGCGGTATTCGATCAGGCGGAAAACAGGCTTCATACGGAAAAGGCGCTTTTAGAATTCCTTATACGGTAATTCTATTATAAAAGTAGTTCCTTCTCCTTCGACACTCTTTACCCTCATATCCCCGCCGTGAGCCTTAACAATGTTATAGCAAATGCTGAGGCCGAGACCTGTGCCCTTGCCCACTTTCTTTGTTGTAAAGAACGGCTCGAATATCCTGTGGATTACCTGCTGAGAAATGCCGGGGCCGTTGTCCGAGACCTCGATAATCAACCTGTCGTCTAACCTTTCTGCCTTTAAGAGTATCCTGTCACCCTTTCCCGAATCACTTATGGCATGGATGGCGTTTGTAAGTAGATTCAGCAGTACGCGCTCCATCTGGGATTTATCCAGAGATGCCACGATATCATCAGAAACATCCACTGAACCATCTATCTTACTTGCATGCAATGCCTCTGAAACAAGGTCTACGACCTCATAAATCATACCCTTTATATTCACCGTGGCCTTCTCGAGCTTCGGAGCCCTCGAAAAGACAAGCAGGTCATGTACAATGCTGCTTGCACGTTCAGCAGACTTGCTGATCTTATCCGCCATATTCTTTACATTATCATCAGCGGCAGTGCTCAGCAGAAGCTCGCTGAAACCGCCTATGGAAGACAGAGGATTGTTCAGTTCATGGGCAACCCCTGCTATAACCTGTCCCAGTGCAGCCAGCTTTTCTGCCTGAGCAACCCGCGATTCCATTTCCTTCTCGGCAGTTATATCCCTTATAACCAGAACACAGCCGCCGTTATTGCCATCCGGATGCATCGGGAATGACCTCAAAGTAAACACCTTATCTGCCAGGGGAACCTCTTTGCTCACTCCCTGTCTGCATACGGATTTACAAGCAGTCGTAAATATATCACCGAGGGCCTCAACAGTTCCCCTGCCGAGAATGCCTTCTCCGTATCTCTCCTTTGCTGCAGCGTTCATCATGGAAATCCTGCAGTCTTTATTCACAATAAAAACCATATCCTGAATGGAGTCGAATGTGTGCTGCCACTGCAATGCCCAATCGTTGAGAATACGCTCCCTTTCCCTCACATCGGATTCGAGCTTCGATACCCGCTTCATAGCGACAAATGAGAAACCTAAAAAAAGGAAAAATCCGGAGACGGTTATAAAAACTCCGGCATTCTTGACAGTGACGAGTTCCTGCGTCAAATACTCCATTCGCGTATCAGCCAAAATTTTGGCCTTTATATATGAGTTTTCCGCAAACGGGATAAGCTGTTTAACGGCAACAAAGACCTTTTCACGGTTGTAATAAGAGCCGTTTTGTCTTGTTTTGTTTATAAATTTATCCACTCTCTTTTCCATATCGCCTATCTGAGTTGTTATCTCGCGGGAATGATGACACCCGTAGCATTCGATGACAATAGCTTGGATCCGTGATTTAAATATCGTTATAGGAGCATCGGAGCCTCCGTCGATAACGGCATCCCTCAACTCGTGTATCGCATCCCTGAGTTCAAGGCGTTTGGCAAGACTTTTCTGCGCCACGGTGAGGGACTCTACTTTTTCCTTTGCTGCAAAGAGCCGGGCCCCCATGAAAAGAATTCCCGTTGTGGTTATTATTATAAAAAAGCTCAAAATCATTAAAAATGTCCTTCTCATTTCACTCTCTCGGTTTACGTGTTTATTGATTTTTAAACGGTCTTATGATACGTTACAAGCATTCAAGTATAACAAAAATTCATAAAAATTTCATGATTGTAAAATAAAATTTACAATTATGAAAAAAATGCAGGGGGATAATAACTAATATGGACTACAAAACAAGGATAAAAATAATCAAGGGCAGCCGTACAATAAAAGAATTTTCAAAACTGCTGGATATTCCGATAACAACCCTTCACACCTACCTCAACGGCCGCGAGCCGTCGGTAAGTTTCGTTAAAAAGGCGCATGAAAAACTGAATGTCAATCCGGAATGGATCATCACCGGAAGGGGACGGATTTATAAAGACGAAATATTCTGTGACGATGAGAATGCCGTGGAAAATATAATAGACTTTTTGAAGATTTCATGGCCGGCATGGACGGAAAAAGAACGGTGCTGGTTCGAAACGCACTTCAGACGGAATTTCCCCGAATTCGAGGCATGGCTGCTGGACGGTCAGGGCTCGAAATAAACAGGATTTAGTCGTTCAAGACCTTCGTTCAAGCCCTTCCTTGACTTCGATTATATCTCTTTTATAAGATACACATTTCAAGTTCAGAGTTCTTGGAGGATGCATGCATATCGCAATCGGCTCGGATCATGCCGGTCTCGAGATGAAAATGGAAATAATTTCCGTCTTAAAGGAATTGTGCCACGAATACATCGATTACGGCACCGATACCCCTCAATCCGTTGACTATCCTGACTTCGGAGAGAAAGTCGCCGGCGAAGTCTCGACCGGAAAGGTGGAACGGGGGATACTGATATGCGGCACCGGCATCGGCATGTCCATTGTCGCGAATAAATTCCCGAATATCCGCGCCGCACTTTGCAACGAACTTTTTTCGGCGAAGATGAGCAGGCTCCACAACGACGCCAATGTCCTCGTGCTCGGAGGCAGGATTATAGGCAAAGACCTCGCGAAAGAGATAGTACGCACATGGATTACCACGCCTTTTGAGGCCGGAAGGCATGTCAACAGGCTCAAAAAAATCACACTCATCGAGGAGAAGACGGCAAGAAAATGAATCTCGAAAGCGTAAAATCCACAGACCCCGAAATATACGAAGCGATCATTAAAGAGACCGAGCGGGAGCAGGGCAAAATACTTTTAATAGCATCGGAGAATTATGCGAGCCGCGCGGTGCTTGAGGCGCAGGGATCCGTATTCACCAACAAATACGCCGAAGGTTATCCCCACAAACGGTACTACGGAGGCTGCGAATATGCCGATATCGTAGAGCAGCACGCGATAGAGAGGGCAAAAAAACTCTTCGGCGCGGAGCATGTGAATGTCCAGCCGCATTCGGGAAGTCAGGCGAACATGGCAGTATATTTCTCATTTTTAAAGCCCGGCGATACTATATTGGGAATGAACTTAGCGCACGGAGGGCATCTGTCGCACGGCGCATCGGTCAACTTCACCGGCATGCTGTATAAAACAGTATCTTACGGGGTCGATAAAGATGCGGGCCGCATAGACATGAATGAGGTGAGAGAACTTGCGATAAAGCACAAACCCAAAATGATAATTACAGGAGCGAGCGCGTATTCCCGATGGCTCGATTTCAAGGCATTCTCGGAAATAGCGAAAGAGACGGGAGCCTACCTCGTTGCGGACATAGCTCACATCGCAGGTCTTATCGCAGCGGGAGAGCACCCTTCGCCCGTCCCTTACGCGGATTTCGTTACATCTACCACCCACAAAACGCTTCGCGGTCCGAGAGGCGGAATGATAATGTGCAGGGCCGAATACGCAAAGGCGATCGACAAGATGATTTTCCCCGGAATTCAGGGAGGCCCCCTTGTCCATGTCATCGCAGCAAAGGCAGTGGCATTGAAAGAAGCATTAAGCCGTGAATTCAAGGAATACCAGAAAAACGTTATAGCAAACGCAAAAAGGCTTGCCGATGGACTGATAAAGCGCGGTTTCAAAATAATTTCCGGAGGCACGGACAATCATCTTATGCTCGTGGATCTAAGAACCGTAAACGTTACAGGCAAAGAGGCTGAAGAGGCGCTGGATAAGGCAGGCATAACGGTAAATAAAAACTCCATACCTTATGACGACAAGCCTCCGACGATAACAAGCGGCATAAGGCTCGGGACGCCGTCAGTAACCACGCGCGGGATGGGCAATTCCGAAATGGACGACATCGCCGACATAATATCGAACGTAATTAAAAATATACATAACCCATCGGTAATTGCCGGCATGAATGGAAGGGTAAAAACCCTCTGTAGCAAGCATCCCATTTATCAGCCATGAAGTGCCCATTCTGCGGAAGCATCGAAGACAAGGTTATAGACTCGAGAGCGAGCAAAGAAGGCGATGTAGTCCGCAGAAGAAGGGAATGCCTGAAATGCGGGCAGCGCTTTACCTCTTATGAAAGGGTCGAAGACCCCTTCCCCATGGTGATAAAAAAAGACGGAAGTCGTGAATTCTTCAACGGACACAAAATACTTACAGGGCTCAAAAAGGCGTGCGAGAAGCGTCCCATTCCCACCACAACGCTTGAGGAAGTAGAAAAAAATATCGAGAAGAAACTCATGGGGCTCAACGTCAAGGAGATACAGAGCACATGGATAGGCGAAGAGATAATGTCCGCCCTCAAAGAACTCGACAAGGTCGCCTATGTGAGATTCGCCTCTGTATACAGGCAGTTCAAGGACATAAGCGAGTTAATGGAAGAAGTAAAGGGATTATTCGAGCCGAAAAAAAAGAAATAGCGTTTATTGCGTTAAAATAATTTTCTTTTGCGCTATAACGCTCAACGCTTCACACTGTAACACTTATTGAACTATTTGAAACCGGTATGACATAATATTAAACGCTATAACGCTCAACGCTACGCGCTATAACGAAACTATTGGGGAGTCGTCCAACGGCAGGACGGTAGACTCTGGATCTGCTTATAGGGGTTCGAATCCTCTCTCCCCAGCCATATGGTCCCATCGTCTAGCGGTCAGGACGTGGCCCTCTCAAGGCCAAAACACGGGTTCGATTCCCGTTGGGACTACCAATTTTTTTCAAGGACTTACTCACGCCGCCCGCCTCTTTTTCGCCTCACCGTCATAAAAACGTAATAATACACCAAGCTTTGTTCATTCCAGCCGAAAATACAACCGGCAATTATAATCACTTATATGCTATAATGGTTTATGAGTTGGGATGTCGAGTTCTACACAGATAACATCGGCAGAGAACCCGTAACTGAATTTCTTGATAGTCTACCATCAGGCCAGCGGGCAAAGGTTGCGAAGCTGATAGATATTTTATCTGAACAAGGCGTTCTCTTAAAGGAACCATATACAAAACAGATAAGAGGTAAGCTTAGGGAATTGAGAATAAAGGATCATCTTGGAAATATCCGGATTCTCTATTTTACATTTACGGGCCGCCGGTTTATCCTGTTGCACGGCTTTTTAAAGAAAACTGCTAAGACTCCCGAGAGGGAGATAGAACTTGCAGAAAAAAGGATGAAAGATTATATAGAGCGAGGCTGTTCAATAACAGCGAATAGATTTTGACAAGGAGTTAATAGACTGAGCAGATCAGACAATAAGGCAATGCAAACAGCAACTACAGCACATAATAACCTCAAACAATGCGGCTTGAAGTCCGC
>JAJYVD010000060.1 GCA_021792185.1 Nitrospirota bacterium
TAAGGGTGGTAATGAACATGTATATGAAGGAGATGAAGCAAGAGGCCGCCATAAACCTGTCCCCGTCATTAGGCATTGCAATACTGATTACCGTAGTCATGGTTTTCCTCATCGGGATAATGCCGTCGGTGGTTATAGGGTAGCGATACTTTTTTAAGTAAACAGCGTTTCTGAATTATTACTCGAAGGAGGCATGGCAAATGTCTCCTTTTTTATTCTGTGTTGCATTCTTCTCTGAAAAAGATTATTATCTGAAAACGGAGGTGGCAAGACATATGGAACACATCACGCAGGAAAATATGATAGAGATATTAAAGAAGGTTGCATTTTTCAAAGAATTCACAGATGAAGAACTGAAACTGATATCCGGCTTTATGCAGTGGATAAAATTTGAGTCTGGGGATATTATTATTAAAGAGGGAGCAACAGAGAAGACATTTTTTCTTATCATTAAGGGCAAGGTATCAATTAAGAAGAGGACGTGGCTCGGATCGCTAAAGAAGGCTATAGACATGATCTCGGCAGGTCAGATATTCGGGGAAATGGCATTTATAACAGGCAAGCCGAGAACTGCCGATATCATAGCCGAGGAAGAGACCTATGTGCTTAGATTCAACGCAGAAGATGTGCTGAAAGATGAGAGTAAATACGCGCATATCCTCGTAAAGTTTTATAAGAAGTTCGCCGAAGCCCTTTCGGAAAGGCTTGCAAAAGCGGATAGGGAACTCGTTAATCTTTCGATGTGAGGGGATTTATGCTTTTCGGGGGCGGACTGACCTGCAAGGGAATCGATAAGTTTCAATATCAAATAGCCATTCAATATGCCTTTCTGTTATAATTTCCTTAAACAAGGCAATGAAAAGGAGAGCGCTATGGCAAAGCCAATCAAAGAGACACCTATTTTGAGAGGGAAAGAAGCAGAGCATTTCTTTGTCAAGGTTCATAAAAATGAGAGCAAGAAGGTTTCTGACAAGGAATACAAAAGGGCTATCTCTATTTTTGAGAAAGTAAAGTCAAAGAATAAGGGGAACTTCTAAGCCCTGAATGATCGAGCAATTCACTTTCCGTCGTCTTGGCTTCGACTCTGAAATAAAACCTTTTGATTGCGGTGATTCCGACCTTAACGAGTTTTTCTATAAAGATGCCCTTAACTATCTTCGTCAGTTCCTTGCGGTGACGTATGTCTTTGAGAATAAGCTGGCGACTGTCGCCTTTTTTAGTGTCCTGAACGACAGAATAAGCGGCGAAGACAGCGAAAAAAGCATTTTCAGAAAGATAAGAAGCAAAATACCTCACAAAAAACATTTCAGAAGTTTCCCTGCAGTTAAAGTAGGCCGGTTCGGTGTTGATCAGCAATTCCATAGCCAGCGTATCGGGACAGAGGTCATGGATTTCATAAAGGCATTCTTCACCATAAGGAACAAGACCGGCTGCCGCTTTATAACTGTAGACGCTTACAATTATCCCAGGACAATCAATTTCTACAAAAAGAACGGGTTTGATTTCCTCACCTCCCATGATGGGAAGGAAGATACCAGGTCTATGTATTTCGACTTAATGACCTTTGCAAGAAATAATTCAGCTTGTTAAGCAGAGAACCTTTCTATAAGTATTGCCCTTTGAACTTCCGGGCTGTTTTGTAAAGGGGCTTGCGCTAAAGCAATCAATCAAAAACGTTGCTTTTATTTTAATCAAGCTTGTATTTTGAAAGGCAAGCTTTCAATTTGCGAGGTTAAATTTTGACTGATATGAAAAGAAAGGCTGACGATTATCGTCAGCCTTGCCTTATTAGATGTTTTTATTTGCCGTTTATTACGTCGTCTGCCCAGCTTAAAGCCGCCGACACATTGGGAAATCCGATTGTGCTCGTGAGCAGGATTATCGCGTGCTGTATCTCTTCGGGCTTTGCCCCAGCCTTCAGCGCCCTCCGTGTGTGAGAATGAACCGCCCCCTCTGATTTTACTGCCGCGGCTGCGGCTAATTGTATAAAGTGTGCGGTCTTGGTATTGAGAGGCCCTGCTGCTTTTGCTGCCTTGCCGAGATTGTCCACTGCGGTGAAATACTTTTTAAACCTCTTTTTGATGCTCAGATATTGTTCCGGTAACTTTGCCATAACTCCCTCCTTAATGTTTAATAGTTACTAATTTTTCTCCAGCCCTGTAAGCGTCTTTTAACGCTGTCGGATGCTCGAGTATCGCGCCCTTTGCATCAACCCCCATAAAACTCAGCGTCCCGTGTTCAGGTATGCTTATTGTTCTGAAAAATGCCTTTGCCGTAGCCTCCGAGCACTGAACTCCTATTTCCTTTTTCATCCCTCCGACCAACAACAAAAGACCCTTTCTTCCGAACCGTCCTTCGGGAATAGGTTTTTTCAAAAGATACTTCTCGCACCAGAATGCCTGGCACCTGTCGATCATTATTTTTGCCTGCGCGCTCAGGCCGAAAAAGAAAATAGGTGAGGCCAAGATTATCCTGTCCGCCTTCCGTATCGCATTGTATATCTCATCCATATCATCCTTGAATATGCACTTGCCTTTATTGTCGCACCCTCCGCAGTCCTGACACGGCTTTATGTTCATGGTATTGAGATTAAAGAGCCTTATTTCATGACCTGCATTTTCAATCGGTTTTAAAGTCTCTTTAAGCAGTATGTCCGTATTGCCCTCTATTCTCGGACTGCCCTGAAACGCCAGTATCTTCATATTAAAATTTCTGATGATATTCCTTTACTTTTTTTGCGAATTCCATTCCGAATTCATAGCATTTTGTCTCGTCTTCGAGAGATGGCCTGTAAAGTATCTGCAATCCGGGTTCAACGGTCTCCAGCCCCATTTTTTTGATCTCTTCATACGCCTCTTTTACCGCCCCGCCTCCCCATCCATAGCTGCCGAAGGCGGCTGCAATCCTGTTTTTCGGTCTCAGTCCCCTGAGATGAGTGAGGAACTCGGCTATAGTCGGATACATGACATTATTTAAGGTCGGAGTTCCTATCAACACGCCCCTCGATTTCCAGAATTCCTTGATGGCCATGCTCATAGGCGTGGCTCTTAACCTTATCACTTTGCATTCGACGCCTTCATCCTTTATGCCTTGCATAATGGGAGACGTCATTTGCTCGGTACTGCGCCACATGGTGTCATATATTATCGAAACGCTCAGGTTGGCTTTGCCGCCTGCCATGTCCATATACATTTGCAATACCTTTTGAGGATTCGATCTCCAGATTATGCCGTGGTCAGGCGCTATCATGTCCATTTCGAGTCCCATTTTTTGTATCTCTGCGGTCTTTGTCTTTATGATCTGACCGAACGGCATCAAAATGTTTGCGTAATAATCTATAATCGCATCCTCAAGCTCCGACATCGATTCGCAGGTTGCGAATTCATCATCGAATCTCACTGCTGACGCAATATGCTGACCGAACGCATCCTGACTGATAAGGATTTTTTCTTCCTTTATATACGTCATCATGGAATCGGGCCAGTGGAGCATCGGGGTCTCTATGAATAAGAGGGTTCTTTTGCCTATCTTGAGGGTATCCCCGGTCTTTACGATCTTTATGTTCCATTTCGAGATGTCGAAAAACCTATCGAGTCCCTTCCTGCCCTTTTCGGTTATATAGATCGTTGCATCGGGCGTTAAAGCCATTATCTTGTCGATACTCGTCACATGGTCGTTTTCGATATGATTGATCACGACATGCTTTATTTTTGACGGCTCCACGACCGACCGGATGTTCTTGATCGTAATGTCCGCAAAATCGTACTTGACGGTGTCCAGCAGCGTTACTTCGTCATCCATGATGAGGTAGTTGTTGTATGTCGTTCCGCGTGGCGTTACGTATCCGTGAAAATCCCTTACAGCCCAATCGATGACGCCGACCCAGTAAACGCCGTTTTTAAGCTCGATAGCCTTCATGCGGCCTCCATTTCCGTTTCAGCCTTCTAAAAGGGTGCTGAATGTATTATGATGATTTTCTTCGTCTGCGAGTATCTGTTCGAAAAGTTTTTTTGTGGTGTAATCGTCTTCCTTTTCGGCAAGTTTTATGATGCCTTTATACATTGCGATTGCTTCCTCTTCGGCCTTCTTGTCGATGGTCAGCATATCTTTGGCTGTCTTGCCGACATTAATGGGAGCCGGTTTTGTGGTAGGAACTCCTCCGAGGTAGTCGAGCCTTTCCGCGATAAGTTCCGCATGCATCATCTCGGCGATCGCCGTCAGTCTGAAAACAGGCCCGATGGCCTGCGCGTTGATCCCTTTGATCATAATATGCTGCCACATGTACTGGATGCTCACCTGCATTTCGCGGGCTATCGCTTCGTTCAATTGTTCCAATAATTTTTTGCTCGCCATAAATCCTCCCTGTCAGTGTATTGTTGTTTCTTTTTGAAATATTTTATATCCGCAGATATAGCATCTTGTCTCATCCTCACCCGTCCAGAGTTCCACTTCGTATCCGCACACAGGGCATGTTATCTCCGTAGGAAACGATATATTTACAATGGAACGACGGGTTTTATTCTTCGTCTCTATTTTTTGCCTTTCTCTATTCTTCATTTTTTAAACCCCGGAGTTTTTTCTTTTGCCCGACGAATTTTCTATATCCATATCGTATGCAATATTTAGTCCCTTGTCAACAAGCATTATGACATTGCCCGCTGCGCACCGCGCAGCGGGCAATGTCAGTCATAGGGAAGGCATTATACCACTCCTTTACCTATTAGAAAAGGACTGTATTTTTTATCGGTTCCCAGAATATGAGTCTGGAGCCAGTCTTTTAAAAAGCCTAATACTTCTACTGTAAGCACATGCTCTCCTTGTTGGAAATTTTTTTGAAGTTCTACTGCCTTTTGAGTGAGCTTTACATGTGCTGCTTTATGCGCATTATATTCGGGATAAGCATGTGTATTCATGAGTTTTTCTTCGGCGGCGAAGTGTACGCCTACATATTGGATTAACTCCGCAAGCGTCCTCCCTAAAACCTCGTTGCCTTTGCCTTCCTTCATTGCATCATGCAGTTCGTTGAGCATGCCGACAAGCTTCTGATGCTGGCTGTCGATCTCTTTAATGTTAACGCTGTACTTATCACTCCATACAAATAGTGCCATGTTACACCTCCACGTGATTTTATACGGGCAGGGAAACCCTGCCCGGTTTGTTCTTATTTGCCTTCGTATGCCTCGAACACCTTTCCGACCATTTTAGGGGAAGGCTTCAATGTCTTGTCACCTTCCTCTTTCCATTTCGCCGGACAGCCTTCGGCTGTATGTTTTGAAAGGTGAAGGTTAGCCTTGAACTTCCTCATCAGTTCGTCGATATTTCTTCCCATGTTATAGAAGTTGACTTCAGCATTGAGGAGTTGTCCCTGAGGGTTTATAATAAATGTTCCTCTCAGCGAAAGCCCTGAGTTTTCGTCATAGACGCCGAACATCCTTGCAATTTTCCCCGTAGGGTCGGAGCCCATCGGATACTTCACATCTTTAAGCATTTTTTCATCAAGTTTCCATGCAAGCTGGACGAATTTCGTATCGGCGCTTACGGTAATGACCTCCGCGCCCATCTTTTTGAACCTGTCGTACTGCTCTGCCAGAGCAGCGAATTCGGTTGCTCAGACAAAAGTAAACGCGGCAGGGTAGAAGAACAGTATTGTCCATTTCTTGTTTTTCTTTAATGCCTCAAGGCTTATCTCCCCGAAATCGCCTTTTGTCGGCTCAAATGTTTCGAGTTTGAAATCAGGGACTGTCTGTCCCACCTGAATACCGCAGCAACATGTCTCTGTCATATGATACCTCCTTAAAAGTTTTCTTGATTAAATTATACTATGCTATTGCCTTCGCTTTAATGCTAAAAAAAATTTAAGCCATTTATGTCACCTCCCTTTTTTACACTTCGGGCATAAACCGTAAAACTCTATATGGTTGCCGATAAGCTCAAAGCCCTCTCTTTTTTCATCAGGCAGTGGAAGCCTATAGCTGCCGTGAATATCCAGAATTTTTTTGCACCCGACACATATCAGATGATGATGCGGCTCTGTATTAGGATCGAACCTCTTCTTGGCCGGATCGATCGTAAGCTCAAGCACGCCGCCCTTTTGCCTTAATGTCTCAAGAGTGTTATAGACAGTAGCGAAAGACATGGTAGGAAACCTCTTTGAGACCGCCTTATAAATGTCCTCCGCCGACGGATGTTCTTTGTTGCCGTCAAGGTAATCGAGTATCGCAAGCCTCTGCGGCGTAAGCTTAAGTCCTATGTCTTTATATTTTTCCATTCCATACCACTTTAGAATTGTTCTTGTTAAGTAAATATTATCAGATTAGAATTATTATTGTCAAGTGTTTTTTAATTTTTTTTAAGTCGGACTGCTGAAGGGATGAGGCTTGAAATGTTAAACTAATATTCATGACCGATAAGATTTTAATACGCGGAGTAAACTGGATAGGCGATGCGGTGATGACGATGCCGGCTATAAAGGCATTGAAAAAGGCATATCCCGAATCAAAACTAAATCTCCTCGTTAAGCCTTCCGTCGCTCCTATCTTCGAGAAAGATCAAGATATAGATGAGATCATATCGTATGAGGATAGGTTTAAAGGCGTTTTTGGCAGGCTGAAGCTTGCCTATGCCTTGAGAAAAAAAGGCTTTTCAAAGGCATTTCTCTTTCAGAATGCGTTTGATGCCGCCCTCATCGCTTTTCTCTCAGGCATTCCCGAAAGGATAGGGTATGACAGGGACTGCAGGAAATTTCTGCTTACAAAACCCATTGCGTTTAATAATGACGACAGGAAGCTGCATCATATGGATTATTATCTCAACATCCTTAAGGCATCGGGGATAGCGGCAGATTGTTCCGACCCTTGGATACATCTTTCAATAGACGAGCGGCTGTCGGCGCGCAATGTCTTGTCTCAATTGAAAAGGCCGGTATTGGGTATAAACCCCGGCGCCGCATACGGCCCGGCAAAGCGGTGGCTCCCGGAGAGATTCGCGGAGGTTGCCGGATGGTTTATAAAAGACACCGGAGGCAGCGTTGTGATTTTTGGCGGCAGGGATGAGGAGCATATAGCCTACGAGATAGATAAACGCATCCCTGAAAATAAATTGTTTCTCGCCGGGAAGACGTCCCTCAGGGAGCTTGTTTCGCTCATTTCGGAATGCGATATATTCCTGACCAACGATTCGGGCCCCATGCATGTCGCTTATGCGGTGGGGACGCCTTTGATAGCCATATTCGGTTCGACCGATCATGGACTGACGGGTCCTTCGGGAAATAATAATATGGTAATAAAGGCTGACCTCGCATGCGGCCCCTGTTTTGAGCGGGAGTGCAAAAACCGGGATACGAGATGCATGTATTCGGTGTCATCCGAAGACGTATACTTTGCTATAAAGGATATGCTTCCATCGACAAAGGCGGTGTTTTTCGACAGGGACGGCACATTGTGCAAAGACGCCGATTATCTGAACAACTGGAAAGATTTTGAAGTATTCCCTGATCTAAAAAGCCTCGCTGCGCTTAAAGAAAAAGATTTCATGCTTATAGGCGTAAGCAACCAATCGGGGATCGCAAGGGGTATTGTCGATGAGCCTTTCGTAAAAGAGATCAATAATCTTTTTATCGATAAATACGGATTAGACGATTTCTATTATTGCCCTCACGGCCCTGATGAACATTGTTCGTGCAGAAAGCCGGAGCCGGGAATGCTTTTTAGTGCCCGCGGGAAACATAAGATAGACCTGAAGGAGTCTTTTGTTGTCGGAGATAAGGATGCCGATATGCTTCTCGCAAAGGCGGTCGGGGCAAAGGGAATACTTGTCAGGACAGGCAAACAGCAGGAATCGGAATATGCCGATTTTACGGCATCGAATCTGAAAGAGGCCGCTGATTTGATAATGAGTCATGGATAAGATTAATCTAAAAAAGAGTCCTAAAAAAATATTGATAGTCAAGCCGAGCTCTCTCGGTGACATCGTTCACAGCCTGCCCTTTCTTCAGGCGCTGAAAGACGGGTTTCACGATGCCGAAATACATTGGATAGTAGCAAAGGGACTCGAAGGACTGCTTGAGAACCATCCTATGGTGAAGAAGCTGCTGGTAATAGAGAAGGACAGATGGAAGGATCTGAAAAAAATAAAAGACACCGCTTCCGAACTCGCGGGCATCTCGAAAGAACTGAAGCGTGAGTCGTATGATATGGCGATAGACCTTCAGGGGCTTTTGAGGAGCGGGCTGCTCGCTTACGCAACCCATGCCCCTGTAAGGATCGGTTTTAGAGAGGCGCGGGAGGGAAGCGCTGTGTTTTATACTCACAAGATCACAGGCGGCCGGGATATTCATGCGGTGGACAGATATTTGAAGATAGCCTCTGCGCTCGGATGCGAAACAGCGGACGCGGGCTTCCCTATGCCTCTTATTAAAGAATCGGATAAGGTTAAAAGGCTTAAAGAAAATGCGGGCGATTATGCCGTGATCGTTCCGGGCGCGAGATGGGAGACGAAAAAGTGGAGTCCTGAAAAATTCGGCAGGCTTGCCTCAATGCTCGATATAAAGACCATGATAATAGGAAGTAAGTCCGACATGGAAATATCCAAGCGCATCGAGGCCGCGTCGAAAGGCAAGGCATTGTCAACAGCCGGATATACTGATATAAAGGAACTCATATCAATAATCAGGGGAGCGAGATACGTGGTCACAAACGATTCCGGGCCTATGCATATCGCAGCCGCCTTAGGGATACCTGTTATAGCGATATTCGGCCCGACCAATCCTGAAAGGACAGGCCCTTACGGAAAAAAACATATCATAATAAGTTCGGACATTCCCTGCGCTCCGTGCTATAAGAAAAAGTGCAAGACCATGCGGTGCATGGAAGATATATCCGTGGAGCAGGTATATAAGGAAATATGCGGATATTGCTCGTCGTAATAGTTTTATCGGCTTCTTTTTTGCAGGGCGGTTTATGCGATGACGCTGTGCCGTCCTCGTATGAGGAGAAACTTTTGATCATCATAAACAGCTACAGGACGCAAAGCGGATTAAGCCCTTTGAAGTTCGATGCGGAATTGAGCGAAATAGCCAAAGGCCACTGCGGCTATATGCATTCGAGAAACATGTTTAATCATGACAATTTTGACGAGAGGTTCGGCAGGGCAGACAGGCAATTGTGCGTGGAAAATCTGGGGTGGAATGCCGCAACACCCGAGGAGCAATTCAGGTTGTGGAAAGAATCCGGCACGCATAACGCGAATATGCTGAACGACAAGATAAGGTTTGCGGGTATCGCAAAGACAGGCCCTTACGTAACTTTTTTTGCCTGTCGTTAAGAAATTTAAATGGGAGGTTTGTTCCGATGAAATATCAGGTAGGCGAGACAGGAAGGATTGTTGTAGCAAGGTTCGAGCATAAGGACAATATATTGCAGGGGCTCGGAGAGATCGCGAAAAATGAGAATATCAGGGCAGGGGTTTTTTATCTTGTGGGAGGAATGCAGGCAGGCAGGTTTGTGGTAGGCCCTGAAAAGGAAGAGATTCCTCCGATACCGATATGGTGCGAATTAAAAGAAAGTCATGAGATTGTAGGGCTTGGAACGATATTCTGGCAAGGGGATGAGCCGAAGATTCATTTTCACGGCGCGTACGGAAAGAGGGATGACGTGAAGGTGGGATGCATGAGGGAGAATGCGGAGGCGTTTCTCGTGCTTGAGGCGATAATAATGGAAATAAAGGGAGTGAACGCGAAAAGAGAACTCGATCCTGCGTCGAATATGGTGCTGCTGAAATTGTAATAAAATGATTTTTAAGCTGAAAGGGCACAGTATTTCCGCTCATTCTCGCCGGACATCCGTGTCCGTCTCCGATTCGCTCGGTTTTGCCATCACGGCAAAACTTCGAGCTGCTGAAACCGCTTCAATACAATGCCCTTTCATCTATTTTCGCAAGCATGGTAGGCATAGATGAAAAGCATTTAGCAGCGATACCTCAGAGCCGAACCCTCCCGCAGTTTAAGGGCAATTTCAGTATCACTTTTATATTAAGCAATATAAACAGGCAATTTAATAATTTCATCGCATTGCTAAAGCTTTGAAGCTGTGCCTGCCGTGCCGTCGGAAGTAGAATTTTCTTCTTTGCATTTGATACTATAATAAATCTCTGTATGGAGGGGTGGCTGAGCGGTTTAAAGCGGCGGTCTTGAAAACCGTTGTGGGGGCGACTCTACCGGGGGTTCGAATCCCTCCCCCTCCGCCAGTTTACTGTTTCAACATTTCCGCTGAAAAATAATCTATAATTATAGCAATCCTTATATACAGCATGAGAGGAGGTGTTAAAAAATGTTGAGACATTTCACGCTTGAATATTGGCTTGACGACGCTTGGTATGTAGGAAGACTAAAAGAGATTCCCGGAGTGTTTAGTCAGGGAGAAACGCTGGAAGAGCTTGAAAAGAATATCAGGGAGGCGTACAAGCTGATGATGGAGGAAGAGGAGCCTTTATGGGTTAAACCTCAGGAGAAAGATATAGAGGTTATGGTTTGAAGCGGCAAGAATTTATCAGAGTGCTGGCAAATAATGGATGCTATCTGAAAAGGCATGGTTCAAATCACGATATTTTTGTAAATTCCCAGAACGGCAGGAAAGCGCCTGTTCCGCGACATCCTGAAATCAAAGACAGCCTTTGTAAATTGATAATGAAACAGCTTGGAATTGCTGAAAAGAAATAATAAATGCCGAGAATAAACGAGGCTGCGGTTAAAAATGCATGATATAGTTGTACATGGGATATTAGGCAGAGGAAGAAGAATTGGAATATATTCTTCCTAAATCCAAAATACTAATATATTTTGTAGAGAGTGTCAGTTCATGGTAATTAATAATGCGAAGAAGAACGACTCCAAAGTGGTTGAACACTCGTTAATGAGTCCACTTCGCTATCCAGGTGGTAAGGCGGGGCTTTCGCACTTTCTTCAGGATATGATTAGGTTAAACGGTCTAAGTGGATGCGACTACTATGAACCATTTGCTGGTGGGGCTGGGGCCGCTCTCCGATTGATAGCGGACGGATGCGTTCAGAAGATAATCCTGAATGATGCAGACCCATGTATATATGCTTTTTGGGTTTCTGTCCTTACTGAAACAGAACGATTTGTTGACAGAATTCGTACCGTCCCATTAACGATAAATGAATGGCATAAGCAACAGGAAGTCCACCACAATCCTTCTTCATACTCTACCTTTGCGATAGGGTTTTCATCATTCTACTTAAACCGGTGTAATCGATCTGGAATATTGAAGGGGGCAGGACCAATAGGGGGCTCTAAACAAGAAGGCGACTGGAAACTTAGTGCGCGGTTTAACCGTGAAACATTAATTAAACGGATACAGATTATTGGAGAACATAAGGATGCGATATACATTTCTAACTATGATGCTATTGATTTTTTAAAAAAGACACTTCCTCGCGGTTCAGGAAGGAAAAATGTACTTGTATATGCGGATCCTCCATATGTGGAGGCTGGAAAGCGGTTATATTATAATTCATATAAGAGGGCGGACCATGAGCTTTTAGCAAATTACTTATTACAGCAGAGGTTCTTGAAATGTGTAATTTCATACGATAATACAGAATTTATTAGAGGGTTATACAGTCAGTACAGGCAATTACTGTTTTCACTTCGGTATTCACTTCAGAAAAAGGGAAAAGGCTTTGAGTTATTGATTACACCTCGTCATCTAAAAGTCCCAAAGTCGATATGCATTGGAGGCAACAGCATTTTATTCAAATCCTTATCCAATTAATAAAATAAATCAGTGTCTTGCTGTTTCGGCAGACTATAGGAATATCATTTTTCATATATATTTGTTAATATTAGGAGATATTTTTGACGCATAAAGGAGGGAGCAATATGATACCTCAAGGAACTTGCCGTTTCTGCCAAATTAATAGCGGAAGTTATAAATATTTAGATATAGATGAACCTATTGCTGGCAACGATGATTTTATAGCGGTGGCATCAATTGGTGCTTTAGTCGAAGGCTGGTCACTTATTATGCCTCGAAAACATCAACTATCCATGAGGAACTATTATTCAACTCCTTTGCTTGGCAATTTAATAGAATCGTTATTGCCTATCTTGGTTCAACAGTATGGTCCCGTAATGGTTTTTGAGCATGGTGCAAATACTGAAGGGTCTATTACCTCATGTGGAACGGATCACGCTCACTTGCACTTAGTCCCTTTTGGTGAGTCATTATTGCTGGATATGTACGGTTCAGGCTTGAATTGGATCCGATGCCGCTCTTCAGAAATAGCATCCCTAACAGGAGAGAGTGAATATCTATTCTATAGCGAATTAGGCACAGATTGTAAATGGATCGATCCGGCAGGACATTTACATATCTTGGAACGTCCTTTTTCCCAATTCTTTCGCCGTCTCATAGCAAAGAAGACCATAGGAGATAATATGTTCGACTATAAAAGCAATCCCAATATAGAAGTCTCCAGGAAGACCCGAAGGGCATTAGTTAGTATGTATACCCCAACCCCATAATAAGGTACTTTCGGATGCCTGATAAAAATTTAAATCAAACAGGACAGCCCCACGGGATAAACGAGTCAGTACTTTCGCATGTGCAAACACGTAAAGATACTCAGCACTCAGAACCAAATGCTGGTACTGGTGACCCGACTGATGGGAGAAATGAGTATGAATGGGAGACAAAATATCCCAAACCTGCAAAGATAGAAATCAGATTAGAGTCAATATACCTTTTTGTTATTTTTTTACTTTCAAACTTTACTATATTTGCAATCTGGATAGGATGGGGGTATAGCTGGCTTTCTCTTACTCCAGAACAAGCAACCACTTTTCAGAGATTTGCATTCTATGCCGCTGCTGGTATGCTAGGCGGTGTTACTTTCGGTATAAAATATTTTTATCGTGTTGTTGCAAGAGGGTATTGGCATCAAGATCGTAGAATATGGCGACTGATGTCTCCTTTCCTTTCAATGACAATAGCCTTTGTTGTTGGCCTTATGCTTGACGCTTCTATGATTACTTCAACTCCTCCATCTTCTGGATCCGCTATCTTGGCTATTGGTTTTCTTTCTGGTTATTTTGCTGACTCAGCCGTTGCGAAAATGTATGAGGTAGCTGAGGTTGTTTTTGGTAAGAGTGCAGCAACCAAGGCAAGCGATGGTAAGTAAGAAACAATCCTTCCTAAAGCCAATAAATTCGATTACCTATGTGTCAAGTAAAGGAGTAGAGAGCCTTCCCCCTGAGTCATTGATGATCAGCACTGTTGGAGAGAAAGCATTAGGATTGTCTTGCTTGCCAAAAAAATGGACTCTCCCTTTTATTGTAATTTCAAATGAACTAATAGAGAAGTATAAAGAGAGCGATGGGGAAACTAAAGACAAGTTGTTGAGGCTATGGGGTCATAACATCATAAATGCTGCCAAGTCCGTCGGTATAGAAGACAATAATTCCATTATCGTACGTTCCTCTGCTTTGTCAGAGGGACTGAAGGAAAGAGGCAAATATTATTCTGAGCAGAGTCTGCTTAAGGATATCTATACTCCTCTTGTAAAATGCATGGATAATATTAAGGGTGAGATTGATTTAGCTTCGGTCCGTATGCCGCTTGTAGTTCAAAAATATGCTAATCCTATCTCTCTTAAAGGACACCTTTCTAATGAGAGAAGATGCTCGAAGGAAATAAGAGACTGGATGGGAGAGATAGAACAAACCAGCACCACATTTAAAACAGCATTAAGAAACTGGCGCAAGAAGGTTAATATAGCTAAAAAAATAGACTCTCCTTTATCATGTAATCTAAGTCCGCATATCTCGGAAATTTTGAAAATTCCTGCTGCTTGGGCTACTAGTCAAAAGCTAAGGGTACATTTTGAGTGGGTCTGGGATGGAAGTGAAATTTATGTTGTTCAAGCAGACCAAGAGAGTAAATCTCAAGGGGTTGATCCTACCAACATTGTAAGCGAGATAAGTTATCCATCGAATTTTAAACCACAGTCTCTTGTTGAAATAACCAAAGATCATGCACAACGCTTTAATAAGATCCGTAATGTGTTCACATATATGAAATTGGGAATGCCAAGAATTAACTTGTATGTGCTGGATGATCAAAAAATTATAAGAGAACTTGCAGAGGGACAAGTTTCATATAGTCTTAGGAATGATATTACGGAGTTAGTTAAATACTCTCTTGTAATCAGAATGGATATAGATAGTACTAACCAGAGTAAAAGGCAACTTTTACCTCGAACAAATGAAGTTCGAAACATCAACGATGCATTAAAATGGCTAAAGGAGCAGAGTAAGCTAATTGATCGTCTTGAAGGTGAAGTAGCATTTATTTTTCATAACTTTATTCCAGCGGTGTCTTCAGCGTTTGCATATGCTGCACCTAATAAGCGAAAAGTTCAAATTGAATCGCTCTGGGGATTGCCAGAGGGACTTTATTATAATTCACATGACAAATATGTTGTTGATACTTTAAGATCTAATTTTTCTGAAATATCAAATGATCCTCAAAAGTATGTTATTCATTCAAAGCCAAATTATAAAAAATACTTTATTACTCCTGATAAAAAGGGACAATGGATTACTGAGCAAATAAAACCCCCACACGATTGGTCAGAATCAATTTGGAAGCAAGAATGGATACGAAAAATTGCTTTGGAATCTCGCAGAATTGCCGAAGAGGAAGGAAACCCACTCAGTATTATGTGGTTTATTGGGATCCAAAAGAGAGTTTGTGCTTGGCCTGTTATCCCATGGTATCACGAATTTTTTGACTCTAGTCTTAGCAGCAGAGAAAAGTCTCGTCGCAAAAAAACTCCATTTGATAAGTCTCTTGATATTTCAACAAGTGCGGATATTGATAAATTAAGAAGCGAGTCTGAGACATCGGAATCACGTGTTCGGCGGATACGAATTCGGCCAAAAGAAGATAAGCTTTTGAGAGATAAAGAAACTCTTAAAGTTATCGGAGAGCTATCTAAAAAAATTAATGCAGTAATCCTGCTTGAAGGAGGTGTTTTGTCACATGCGTATTATCAACTACAGCAAACTGGAGCAACAGTAGAGATATTACATCCATTTGACGATGTGGAAGAGAAGCAAGAATTTAATAAACTTGTTAGGGATAAAGTTCCGGCAAATATTGAACATGGTGGAGAGATTGTAAGTATATCGAGATTAGAGGGTGAGTACTTACTTAGAGCTTTACGTGAAAAATTAGTTGAAGAAGCCACTGAAGTTTTAGATGCTGCAGAGCAAGACTCAATTATAGGAGAGCTTGCGGATGTTAGAGAGGTTATTGATGGAATTATTAGTTTATTAAAAATTGAAGTAACAGAAATATCCAAACGACAAGCAGAAAAGCGTGATAAGGCAGGCGGCTTTGAAACTGGCTCTATACTTTTAGAAACAAAAAATCCATTGCCAACCAAAAAAGAAACAGATGCTAATGCTGCTCTATTCACATATGAATGTAGTTTAGATGATAAAATAGATACCCCTATAGATAGTGAGGAAATTATTGAACGTGGTCATAAGTTAACAAAATGGAGTGATAAACGAGAGCATGAAGCAGCTACAGAGATGGTTTTAAAAGTCCGAGTCCCGATGGTCAGAGATAGTTGGTCAACAAATACTCCAAAATTTGAAATTGGGATTGGCTCTGGGAATAATATTGTAGCCGGTTTGTCTGGTAAGCGAATAGGGGCAAAATACGAAATTGAATTATCTATATTTACTGAATACAAGCAGCTAGAGCTTTTTTAGTTGTATGAAAATAAAAATTGGAACAGGTACATTTATTTAATCCAGCACGTTATATCCGAGCTTGTCTATACTCTCCTTAGTTATTTTCAAAATATCCGTCTCAAGTATTTTCGCGCTATCGAAATCCACGGTTATTTTTCCGCTTTCGATAACGTAAAATATTTTTCGCACAATTGAGTCATGGTGGCCTCGAATCTGGTAATGTAGTTTCGCTGAAAACAAAAAACCAGAGGAGGAGATAACGTAAAATATTTTTCGCACAATTGAGTCATGGTGGCCTCGAATCTGGTAATGTAGTTTCGCTGAAAACAAAAAACCAGAGGAGGAACACCATGACACAAGGACATTGTAACGCAAAAAGA
>JAJYVD010000007.1 GCA_021792185.1 Nitrospirota bacterium
GAAGACCATTATGGATTTCTTAAGGATACACAATGAGAATCCGAAAATATTTACATGGACAAAGGATGCAAAGACGATTTTATCAAAGGTCAAAAAGTGTAAAGAAGTGTTACGGACAGGACACTAGCGGTTCATGGCTTGTGACAGGCACACCAGCTTCGGCTACATGGGACACAGCAAATGTAAAAGCTTTGGTTTATTACTTTGACAGAAAACCTTAAATAGCGATGCTATAAAAAAGGGGGGATAGCTATCCCCCCTTTTTTATAGCGGCTTCATGTAAAAACCCTTGCGAAACGAATAGTTCAGGGGGGATAAAAATGAATTTATTTGCCATGTATTTTCTATACGCGGCGGCAGTTTCAGCCTTTTTATTAGGCGCTTTGCTTCTTTTTTTCCCGAAGACATTGGCAAAAATAAATGAAGTGACGAGCAAGCTCATTGTGGGAACCGAGCAGTATATGTTCGCATACCGCATAATTGCAGGGATAGTTCTGCTTATCTTCGGACTGTTCGCAATCTACGTTATACGCACCACGCCGCTGAAACTATAATCTTGTAAACAGCAAAAATGAAAAACGCGAATAGGCAAAATTCATGGTTCAGGGGTCAGGCCGGTTTTACTCTCATTGAACTGGCGATAGTCCTGGTTATTATCGGTATCATAATCGGCGCTGTGCTTAAAGGGCAAGACCTTGTAGAAAACGGAAGGCATAAAAGGCTCGGCGCGGAAATAAAGCAGTGGGAAGTCCTTATATGGACATATTTTGACAGGGAGAGGAGATTTCCCGGAGATGGTGATAATAGTGGCAAAGGTGACGGCACAATTGGGGAGAACGGTGAGGCCAACGACAATGCTAAAAGCGATTTTACGACCGCAGCTTTTGCGAGCCAGCCTTCTACAAATACGCTTACCCTCGGATCTTCGACATTCTACATCTATTTTGGAAATGCGGGCACGAAAAAGAACGCTATTATAGTTTGTACTTCCGAACTGTGTGATGCAACATTTTCAGAGCCTGAAGAAACTGGTTATGCTAAGTTCTTTGACGGAGCTATCGACGATACTGTAAGCGCATCGGATGGAAGGGTGAGAGCATTCAATGGTTTTACAGGAACTCCCTCATCTGCTAAATGGACAGCAACGCTAACCGCTACAAGCACTACAGGCTACACCTCCGCTATGAAGGCTTTCGCTTATTTCTTCGACAGGAAGCTATAGCAGCGAATGAGTGTATGAGTAATGACAGAAAAGGGAGGCAAACGCCTCCTTTTTTTTGACAACTATATCCTTAATATGATACATTTTAACCATGCAGACAGTAGCGATAAAACTTTATGAACGACTGAAAGAAAAGCTTGGCAGCGAAGAAGCTACCCTGCTGATTGATTTTATTGACGAGAGAGTTAAAGGCGAGGTTGCCACAAAAGAAGATATACATGGGCTTAAAGAGGAAATACACCGGCTTGATAAAAGAATCTCAGATTTAGAATGGAAGCTAAAGCTTTACTTTATACTGCTTGCTGTCTTGATTGTTATAACCAATCCAGGCGCATTGGAATTTTTCGGCAAAATTATTGGTGTGGTTAAATGATTCCGTGGGCAAAATGAGTGAGCTTACAATTCTTTTTATAATACTTGCAATAATCGGGTTTGCAGGCGCTGCATGGACATACTATAAACAGAAGCACAGCCGTTAAAAATGGATGACTTTTAACCGCTATCTCTTAGCTATTCTATCAGTAACCTTTCTTTTTATCATGCATATATTCCTCCCCAATATCGGAGGGGTGCTCGCGCAGCAACGGGAATACATCATATGGCTTGCCATAGGCACGATTATCCTTATCGGAATATTAAACGCCCTCATTAAAAGACGGCTGATAGAATCCCCGCTTAGAATATACGTATTCTTATTCGCGGCGCTGCTGCTTTCAAGCATTATATTCAATCCCGTTAAAAACATGGATCTTTTTATTGTCAGTTCGGCGAGGCTTGTTGCCGGGATCCTTTTATGGCTTGCCCTCCTTCAATTTGATTTAACCCCTAAAGAAAAAATTTCCATTCTGTTTCTAATATTCGTTTCCGCCGTCATAGAATCAGTCATAGGAATAATGCAGTTTTTCGGCCTTTACAGATATATCCCGATTACTCCGGCGCCTGATGTAGGAATGGCAGGAGGGGCATTCCAGCAGAAAAACCTTTTTGCCTCGTGGACTGCTACAGGGCTTATTCTCAGCCTTTATTTAATAACCACAAATAGGTTTAAGCGCTATTATTCAAAGGAAAAAACATTATTTTGGGTATGTGTAGCTTTGCTGTCTTTGAGCCTTATTATCGCAAGCTCGCGGGCAGGGCTTCTCGGCGCCACAATTGCAATGATGATAATCTTTCCTGCAAGGAGGCGGCAGTATTCGGCTGTCAGAAAAAATCTGACAATCTGGCTTATGGTATTCCTTATCGGCACGGCAGGCGGGTTTTATCTGCTCGCAATAAAAGATAGACTCGGCATAGAAAAGCTGACCGTTAAACAAATAGAGTGGTTTTCCGATACAGGGCAGACATCATATGCCGAGCGAATACTTATGTATAAGACTTCCATTGAAATGTTTAAGGAAAAACCATTGGTCGGTCAGGGATTCTCTAATTTCGGCAGCCTTTATATGTATTATCAGGGAAAAGTTAAAAAAGCCGATCCCCAATATAAAGACGTCGGGCACAGTTATACGTCACATCCGCATAATGAATTGTTCCTCATGCTGTCGGAGAGCGGCATTGCGGGTATTATAGGAGTTTTAATCCTTTTATACGGCTTTATCAGGCTGATCATGAAATACGGCAAAGAACGCGCCGGCTTGTATATAGCGCTTCTAATACCTCTCCTTGTCCACATGCTTGTGGAATATCCGCTGCACCTTTCAACCGCTCATTATCTTGCATTTATAATATTGCTCTATCTATCAACTTCGCATTTCTTAAAGGCATCCGAACTGAAACTGTCTCAAACAGCTTCCAAAGTCCTTGTAATATTGTTATCTTGCGCGTATATAACCTTCGCAGCGTATACGATAAAGACATTTGTAGCCTATAATCAACTCGTAATATGGTATATAGACAATACAGAGGGCAGAAAAGGCGGCATGGAAAACATAATGCCGGCCGTCAAAAATCTCTACCTTAGAAACTGGGCTAAGCCCATGTATATGTTCGTAAAGACCGAAGAAGCCGTTAAAGACATCGAGAAAAACAAAGACTTCTTAGGAGATTTTGCAAAATGGAGCGGCGCCGAGAAGCGGCGCCTGCCTGTATTGCCGGCCTTCCAATACGACGCCCTTGTTTTACTGAATTTAGGTATCCATGACGGGCGATACGAATATTTCGATGAGGCCATGAGGACTGTAGAAGAAGGGCTTTTGCTTTATCCGGATGCCGAATATTTGAAGGAATTGAAACCCAAAATAGTCGGACAGGCATTCAAGGCGCTCTTTCAGGGATTCCAGCGGCCGGAAAAACCACGGCAATAGAGAACCTCCATCTACTTTTTAAACATCTTCCTCAATTCATTCATCGGCATAAATATCCTTGTAGGTCTTCCATGAGGACAGTGTTCCGGGTCTTCCATCGTATCGAGGTCTTTAAGCAGTTGCGCTATCCTCATACCGTCGGGGACTTCCTTGCCCCTGATGGATGAATGGCACGCCAGTCTTGCCGCAAGCGCTTTTTTTATAGAATCTATGGTCTCTATACTTTCTGAGGCATCGGAAATATGATATCTGAGGTCTGAAATCAAAAAATTTGCCGTATCGCTCATCAATGAATTAACATCGGCGTCTTTGAGGAAATCAGGAAGGCTTCTCACTACTATTGTTCCGTGACCGAAATCTTCTGCCTCGATTCCCAAATCGCTTAACACCTTTCGGTTATTAAGTATTATCCTGTATTCGCTGCTCTGCAATTTTACCTGCCGGGGGAAAAGAAGCCTGACTGCTGACTCCTGACCGTTGACTTCCGATTGCTTTAAGAGCCTTTCGTAATTTATCCTCTCATGGGCGGCATGATAATCGATTATTGCAAGGCCGTTTTTATCCGGGATCGCGACAAGCGTATCGCCGAGGTAGAGAAACGGGATGCTGTCAATATGCGAAATAGCGTCATAGAGCGAAGCAGGCTCGGAAACCGTATCGGCGTGTCGGGGTGTTGGAGTGTCGGCGTATGACTTATACGCAGGCATAATTTCTCCGACACTCCGATACTCCGTTACTCCCATACTACTGTTTAACGATTCTTTCGCCGCTTGATATATAAAATTGAACACGCCGGTTTTGTCCTTAAACCTCACCTCTCTTTTTGCGGGATGGACATTGAAATCGACATCGGAGGGATCTATCTCCATAAAAAGCAAAAATACGGGATGCTTATCCTTCGGTATCAATCCTTCATATGCCTTATAAACGGCATAGGTTATGGATTGGTCTTTGACCGGCCTTCTATTGATAAAGAGGAATTGGTTATTCCTATTATTCCTTAAATGTGAAACATTACCTAAAAACGCCTTAATGCCCATCACGCCGTCTTCCGTCCAGGTTTCAGTGAGTTCTTCGGCAAACTCCTTGCCGAATATCTGGACAATCCTTTCCCTGTATGACACTGCCGCAGGCAGATCAAGCGCATAATCTCCGTCCATCCTTAAAACAAATCCTATCATCGGGTGAGACAGTGCTGCCCTTGTCACCGTATCGACGATGTGATAATTCTCGGTGCCGTCCGACTTAAGGAATTTGCGCCTTGCAGGGGTGTTGAAAAACAGGTCTTTTATCTCGATAGCAGTCCCGACGGTCATGCAGTCCTTTACTTCCTTTGTATCTCCTCCTGCTATTTCGATGCATGTCCCTGTTTCATTTTGAATGGAAGTAAATAAGCGAACCTTTGAAACCGATGCAATGGACGAAAGCGCCTCTCCCCGAAAGCCCATAGTCTTTATATGGAAAAGGTCATTATCATCCCTGATCTTGCTTGTTGCATATCTCTCGAAAGCGAGCAGGGCATCTTCCCTGTCCATGCCGCCGCCGTTATCGGAGACCTTGATAAGCCTCCTGCCGGCCTTTGCAACGTCGATCTCTATCTTCAAAGCGCCGGCATCAATGGAGTTTTCTATGAGTTCTTTGACTACGGACGAAGGGCGTTCTACTACCTCGCCAGCAGCGATCTTATTTCGAAGATTTAATGGAAGGATGCTTATACGCGGCATGGATTATTTTAACACAGCCCTGTTATAATTATTTTTATGAAAAAAATCCTCATGAGAGGCAATGAGGCGATCGCCGAGGCTGCGGTTCAAGCCGGATGCGCTTTCTATGCCGGTTATCCTATAACCCCACAAAACGAGATCCCCGAATACATGTCATGGCGTCTGCCTGAAGCAGGCGGCACATTCATTCAGGCCGAAAGCGAGCTTTCCGCAATAAATATGGTCTACGGCGCTTCTGCATGCGGCGCGCGGGCTATGACATCATCGAGCAGTCCTGGAATAAGCCTGAAACAGGAAGGCATATCTTTCCTTGCAGGTGCGGAATTACCTGCGGTTATCGTGAACATGCAGAGGGGCGGCCCCGGCCTCGGTAATATCTCCGCGAGCCAGGCCGATTATTTTCAGGCCGTCAAGGGAGGAGGACACGGCGATTACCGTCTTTTGGTTTACGCGCCCTATAACCTTCAAGAACTCTGGGATTTAACCATGCTCGCGTTCGACAAGGCGGACGAATACAGGAATCCGGCCATGATACTGGGCGACGGCATACTCGGACAGATGATGGAACCCTTTACCCCTACGCCGTACGTAAAACCCGACCTCCCTGAAAAAACATGGGCTCTCAATACATGCAAGGACGGGAAGCCGAACGTAATAAAATCCCTTTTTATGGGCGAAGGCGAACTGGAACAGAGAAATTATATGCTGCAGGCCAAATATCAAAAGATGAAAAACAAAGAAATAAGGTTTCAGGTTTACGATATAGAGGACGCGGAATTAATTGTAGTCGCGTTCGGCATCGCCGCGCGGATCGCGACGGCTGCCGTCAGAAAACTAAGAAGCGAAGGACGTAAAGCCGGACTCTTCAGACCGGTAACATTGTTTCCATTTCCCGAAGAACAACTGAATGATTTAGCCGGTTCCGGCAGAAAATTCATTGCCGTTGAATTGAACGCAGGCCAGATGGTGGAGGATGTAAAACTCGCGGTGAACGGAAAATCGGAAGTGCTTTTTTACGGCAGACCGGGCGGCGGAATCATAACGCCCGAGGAATTGTATGAAAAGCTTTCAGGACTTCTCTCTTAGCCGTTTCAAAATCAGCCCGTATCCTGCAGCCTGCCGCGTTTTTATGCCCGCCCCCGCCGAACTCCTCCGCTACATGCGCCACATTGATATCGTCCTTTGACCTCAGGCTGAGTTTATAATAATCGTTCTCTATCTCCCTGAAAAGGATCGAGACCTTTATATCTTTCATAATCCTCGGAAAATCCACAAAGTGTTCCGTGTCGTCGGGAAAAGTTGCCGTCTCCTCGAACATCTTCTTTGTGACCCTGACAAAGGCAATACCGTCTTTCATTTCTAATGTATTAAGCACCTTCATAAAAAGATTAAAACGACCTTCCGACCATGACTCAAACAGTTCCCTATAAATTGCGTGCGTTCTTGCGCCCGCCTTTTTCAATTCTGCTGCAACGCTGAAGACCTCGTGCGTCGTGTTTTCATACCTGAAGTTGCCCGTATCGACCGATATGGCTGCGTAAAGGTTTATCGCCATTTCTTCGGTCATTTCTACGCCGAGTTCTTTTATGATATGAAAAACCATCAATCCGGTAGCCGCCGCTTCCGGCGTCACCCACCTTATGTCGCCGAACGGTTTTTCGGACTCATGATGGTCTATAACCGCCGAGATTTGAAATTTAAGATTTGAGATCTGAGATACCTCTGTAGAAATACGGTCGATATCATTGCAATCAACAAGGATTAAATTTTTAAAAGACTGATGGCTGACGGCTGACAACTGAAGGGTGTCAAAATTATGAAACCTTTCATGCCCCGGCATAAATTTGCACTGCTGCGGCACGGAGTCTCTGCATAAAAGAATTGTCTCTTTTCCGATCTTCTGAAGGGCCGTTGAAAGGGCGATCGCGGAGCCGAGGCCGTCGCCGTCAGGACTCATATGGGTAGCGATAACAAACTTTTCTTCTTTTTTTAGAAAATTTAGCAATTCAGTCGGTGGCAGCATAATCACTTATTGGAACAGCAACTCCATCACTCCTTTGTTTCTTTTATCTCCTTGAGCAGCCTGTCTATTCTGTCGCCGTGCTCTACGGATTTGTCGATCCTGAACTCGATTGCCGGAATGAACTTCACCTTTATCCTCTTTGACACCTCGCTCCTGATAAGTCCCCTTGCCGAATTCAGGATTTCCATCGTTAAATCCTTATCGCCTTCATAAACGCTGACGTATATCCATGCGGTCTTCAGGTCTTCCGACATCCCCACGTCGGTAACCGTAACAAAACCGAGACGGGGGTCTTTGACCTTTCTCATTATGATATCGGCAACCTCTTCTCTCAGGAGGATGCTTAATCTCTGTGATCTTTTGTATGGATGCATGGTTTTTTAGGCTATAGGTTATAGGTAATAGGCTATAGATTAAAGACTATAGATGTCCGTTTTCATTGCCTTTCGCCTATAGCCTCTTGCCTATTGCCTAACTTACAGCTTCGTCGCTATTTTCTCTATGACGTAATTCTCGATTATATCCCCGACTTTGATGTCATTGAAATTCTCTATCATGATCCCGCACTCGTAGCCTGTCTGCACATCCCTGACATCTTCTTTAAAACGCTTCAATGACCCTATCTTGCCCTCATAAACAACTATATTATCCCTGATAATCCTAATCCCGTCGCTTGCGCGGCTTATTGAGCCGTCTATAACGTAACATCCTGCGATCGTGCCGAGCCTTGACACCTGAAATGTATTTCTTACCTCCGCCCTGCCCAAAACCTTTTCCTTAAGCGTAGGCTCAAGCATTCCCTCAAGGGCCTTCTTTACGTCTTCTATGGCGTTATAAATGATGTTATACAACCGGATATCGACGCCCTCTTTCTCCGCAAGCTGCGACGCCTTAAGCTCAGGACGGACATTAAAACCTATTATTATCCCGTTTGAAGCCGCGGCCAGCATCACGTCCGATTCGTTTATGCCTCCGACAGCGGCATGAATAACCCTTACTTTCACTTCAGGATGAATTATGCCTTCAAGAGAACCCCTCATAGCCTCGACCGATCCCTGCACATCGCCTTTTATCACAATACCGAGCTCTTTTACCTGTCCTTCCTGTATCTTCGCGTACAACTCGTCGAGCGTTAATTTCTTATGCCGCGCAGCCTCCGCAAGCCTCTGTTTCTGGAGCCGCGCAAGGGCTACCTGTCGGGCTCTCTTCTCGTCCTCGACACAGGTAAACGCATCTCCGGCAGTAGGGACTTCCGAAAAACCGATTATCTCCACGGGGGTCGAAGGCCCTGCATGGCTTATCCTCTTACCCGTATCATCGATCAATGCCCTTACCTTGCCTGACGTGGTTCCGGCGACAAAGGCATCTCCTATCTTTAATGTCCCTGAGTGAACAAGCACCGTCGCCACCGGTCCCCTTCCCCTATCGAGCTTTGCCTCGACAATAGTTCCAAGGGCGGGCCTGTTCGGATTTGCCTTTAATTCCATAACCTCCGCCTGAAGCAGTATCATCTCAAGCAGGTGCTCAATGCCGATCTTCTGTTTTGCGGAAACCTCGACAAAAATATTCTGGCCTCCCCATTCTTCCGATATGATCCCGCGTTCGGACAGTTCGTTCCTGACCCTTGTAAGATTCGCTTCCGGCTTGTCTATTTTATTGACCGCCACAACGATAGGCACGTTAGCGGCCTTTGAATGGTCTATGGCCTCAACCGTCTGCGGCATAACGCCGTCATCGGCAGCTACGACGAGGACTACAATATCGGTAATCTTTGCCCCTCTTGCCCTGAGCGCAGTAAAAGCCTCGTGACCGGGGGTATCGAGAAATGTTATGTCCTTTCCCTGAAGGGATACTTTATACGCGCCTATATGCTGCGTAATGCCGCCTGCCTCGGTCTCGGTAACCTTGGTCCGGCGTATCGCATCGAGCAGCGAAGTCTTTCCGTGGTCTACATGCCCCATTATCGTAACTACAGGCGGCCTTGGCCCAAGATTTGACGCATCCTCCGTGACCTCTTCAATAATATCGAGATGCTCGGCCGTTACAGCATCAACCTTCACACCAAAGCCTTCGGCGACGATCATGGCCGCATCCATATCAACGGGCTGGTTAAGGGTAGCCATGTATCCGAGTTCCATAAACTTCTTAATGACATCCGGAATCTTCTGGCCTATCAACTCGGCAAATTCCTTAACCGTCGTACCTTCTTCCAGTTTTATGGACTTCTTTCTCGGCGCTGTTATCGGAGGGGGAGCCGCCGGTTCGGCCTTCCTGAATTTATCTTTTATTTTCCTTCCGGACCTCTGTTCGACCCACTTCTTGGGCTCGATCTTTTTGATTGCCTGAAACGCCTTCTGCATCCCCGGCTTAACCTTGAACTTCTCTACCTTCTCGACCTCTATTTCCTTTTTGAACCTATCGGGTATCTTTATCTCTTCCTCTTCAGGAAGCGCAACAGCAGGCGCCTTTTCTTCTACTGCGGGCGCTTCTTCAGGCGCAAGTTCTATCTCCGGTTCCTTTATCTCAACCGCTGCTTCAGCCGCTGCGGGTACTGCCGGTTGAGGCGGTCTCTCTGCCTTCTCCGGTCTTTCCTCTTTTTCTATCTTTTCAGGCTTTTCGGCAGGTTTTTCTATCGGCTTTTCCGCCTTCTTAGGCTCTTCTATCTTCTCTATCTTCTTAACCTTTTCGACTCTTTCAGGTTTTTTCGCCTCTTTTGCGGGAACGGCCTTCGCCTTGGGTTTTGCGGCCTTCTTCTGCTTGAATATCTGCCTTATCCTGTCCGCTTCTTCGACGGTAAGCTTGACGAGAGTCGTGCCCCTTTTAAACTCCACGCTTCTGAGCCGCGCAAGTTCCTTAACGATATCGGTGGCTTTCACATCTATCTTAGCTTCTTTTAATTCCTTCGCCAGTTCAGTGCTTTTTATTTCCTTATCGGGCATTCAACCTCCGTTTTTTCGATCACTTTCATGCGGGCTTGTAACATTATTCCTAAAATGTTATCATAAAAGACTTTTTTTATGCAATGAAACAAAGGAGGACTTGATTATGGCAAGCTGTTCCGTATGCGGAAAGAAAAAAACAGTCGGCAACAACGTAAGCCATGCGAACAATAGGACAAAGCGAGTCATGATGCCGAATATACAGCAAATCAGGATCGCAACGCCCGGAGGCACAAAAAGGGCATATGTATGCACTCGCTGCATCCGCTCCAAGAAAGTAGTAAAAGCGGCCTAATCGCGTAAAGCGCCGAGGGTTATAGCGTTATAGCGTAAAAAAAGAAAATTCGCAATAACCCTTCACGCTATAACACAATAACGCTTTATGAAATCAGTCGGCTCTCTGCTCTCATCTCTTCTCAAGAACCTCGGCATCGAGGATAAAATTGCGTTGAGTTCCTTGCAAAAGGAGTGGCGCAGCCTGTTCAACGAACCTCTCTCCCTCCACACCTATCCGACGGACATGAAAAACGGCGAATTGTCCGTCAATGTGGACTCTCCTGCATGGCTCGCGCAGCTTAAATTTTTCAAGCAGGAAATGACAAAAAAACTTGCCGCCTACGGCATTAAAGAGATAAGATTTAAACACGGAACGGTCTATCATAAAAGCGGGCAAGGGACTAAGGGCAAGAGACAGAACGATTTCGAACAAAAGTCTAAACATATAGCCCCTTCCGACCTCCAATGGATCGATGAAACAGTCTCCGCCGTAGCCGATACCGAATTAAAGGAAGACATAAAAAGGGCGATCGAAAGCACGCTCCGAAGCCGGAAAAACAAATCGTTATGAATATATTGACAAAAATAATCGACAAAAAGGCCGAACGTTTATCATACGCTAAAAGCGCTGTCCCGATTCACGAACTCAAAAAACACATGACGGACATGGAAGGCGCGAGGAATTTCAAAAAAGCGGTAACAGGCGGCGGGAAGATAAGGCTCATAGCGGAGATAAAAAAGGCGTCGCCCTCAAAAGGCATTATCAGAAAAGATTTCGACCCTGTAAGGATAGCGGCCGTCTATGAAGAAAAACCGGTCAGTGCCGTATCCGTTCTGACGGAAGAAGACTTTTTCCATGGACATCTCTCTTATATCAAGACGGTAAAAGAGATAACCTCAAAGCCGGTATTGAGAAAGGACTTCGTCTTCGACGAATACCAGATATACGAGTCGAGGATGAATCATGCGGACGCTATATTGCTGATCGCGGCTGCGCTTGAAAAAAATCAGGCTCAAGAATACCTGCATCTCGCAAAAGAGATAGGGCTTCATGTATTGTTCGAGGTTCACGATGAAGACGACCTCGAAAAGGCGCTTTCAATAGATGCGGATATAATAGGAATAAACAACCGCAATCTCAGGACATTAAAGATAGATCTCTCCACAACCTTTACGCTCAAAAAAGAAATACCAAAGGATAAAATAGTTGTAAGCGAAAGCGGAATAAAAAATAGAGATGATGTTATCAGGCTTCTGGACGCTGGCATCGACGCGATGCTCATCGGCACTTCATTGATGGAAGCGGAAGACATAGGAAAAAAGATAGATGAATTAATCGAAGACCGCTGAACAAAAAGGGCGAACCGTGGGAGGTTCGCCCAAAGAGGCGGGGATGGAGGGTGGGGAGGCCCCGCCTATCTCTTATCGATGCACCAACACAGAAATCTTTGAACCGGCTAAAACCTTTGTCGTTACGCTGCCCAGGAAAGCGCCTATGCCTCCCCTGCCGTGGGATGCCATAATAATAAGGTCACAGCCCTTATCTTGCGCTGCCTTTATTATCTCATCGGAGGGTGATTCGCCTCTTACATAAAAACACTCACAGGGCACCCCTGCTTCCTTTGCGGTATTCTCGATCACCGAAATATACCTCGCTGCCGCGCACTCAAAGGATGCCTCGAATTTAGTCCTGAACATCTTGCCTTCCTCCGTGTTTTCAGGCGCCCATACGTCCCATATATCGCCGGGGGTGGGCTTCGGTATTACATAAAGCCCGGTTATCTTTGCATTAATGGATTTAGCGAGTTCTACCCCTCTCTTTACAGCTTCTTCAGACAGCTTTGAGCCGTCCGTAGACAATAGAATATTCCTATACATATATCCTCCGATTACTTCTGGATTACAAAGCTGATGCTGCCGCTTTCGTCTTTCGTTTCCAGAAGTTTATAGCCGCTCCTCTCGCAGAGGGCTGGAATACTGTGCTTGGTGCTGCTGTCATTCGCCATAACATGTAGAACCTGACCCTTTTCCATGCTCTTTAACGTACTCATGGTCATCACCATCGGCCTCGGGCATACCAGACCTTTAACATCAAGGACTTTATCGATTTTGATTTCCGTTGTCATTTTACCCTCCTATTCTTCCATATATTTTTTGAATGTTCTGCCTGCAAACCATGTCATCACAAGTGCCCATATAAGCACGACACTTATGGTAAAAACGACAGCTATGGGATAGCTCCCGAATATTTGAGGCAGATATACATCCGTTATATTCTTTGAACCGTACGGTGCGAATATGGTCTTAAACCATGCCTCCTCCCTCATCGGGAAGAGCCATGAGGAAACACATATGAGCGTTAAGAGCCCTACCCATATTTTCACCTGCCCTTCGGCAGTTCTCCAGAGGCTGTCGCTGACGCATGCGCCGTTGAGCGCCATGCCGAGCCCGAACAAGGCTGAACCGATGAGTATCCCTATACCTGCAGGGCTTATGGCGAATATCTCGGCATAGGCAATATCAGGGGACACGGAGCCAAGGAGCTTGAATGGAAGAAAACCTATTACCAACAGTGCGTAGAGAAGCGCCATTGCCCTCGACATATCGCTGAAGCCTGTTAAAAAGGGCTCCCTGTATGCATAAGCAAAGCACATGCCTCCCCTCTGCATGGCAAACCCTGTAAGTGTTGCTGCCAGAAATGACATGGAGAGGGCAGGGTAGCCGATTTTGGTAAACCGTGCCAAAACAATGAACATGATAAGCGTAAGGATTACTGCCGTTACCGGCTGAAATCTTATACCGAAAGGCTCTCCTCCGTCCGCATTAGCCGGCATTTTAGGCCATATGGTCTTTGTCTTTTCAAAATGCATTAACGGCACATAGCCTGCTCCGTCGGCAGCGCATGACAGGGATGCAAGCCTTCGCTTCTCAAGCCAGACGATTATCTTTGCCCCAAAGAATGAACCTATGGTCATGCCTATAACCATTTCGATAGCCTGAACACCCATAGCGCCTATATTGGTAGTGCTCACAAGGGGACAACCGAACATAAAGACCGCGCCTATTCCCATCATTACGCCGCCGGAAAGCGCAAGTCCATACTCTGTCTTGTCAAGCGGCACCTTGAGCGAGAACTCCTTTGCTAAAAGCGCTGCAATAAGCCCCCCGAATAGTATGCCGAGCATCGTCCCTGCCGTCGGCTCAAGGAACGGATTTGGATACTGGACAAAATAATTTATGGTCTGACCGTCGGGCCATATATAACCGTTGAAAGGATAGTGGGGCAGCCCTATCTTGCCGAGGAAGCTGTTGATAATGCCGCCGAGTTCTTTGAGTCCGAGGAATGTTCCCAGAGGTTTTGCCTGATCATAGGGATTCTCGCCCGTCACTGTCCTCGACAGTGACCATACGGCTACTCCGTATGCTATTATCCCCGAAAGCGCCATAAATATAGCCGCTATCCAGAGTGGCCATTTTTCTCTGAAAAATTTTTTATACCACGAGTCCCACCAGCCTTTTATACCGAAATCGAAATCGCCCATTTTATCTCTCCTCCCTTTTCAGACTTAAATTAACAACCTCCGACACCCGGCGGCAAAAGCATAAACTGTATTGTGCCTTTACCTATCTCTTTACCTGTTGCGGCATCCTTTGCCGTAACTGCCATGTCGAACTTGCCGAGCGGTTTCCCCGGCGGCACCGTGAACAATACGGATGACGAAGCCTTACCGCCCTTAACGGCAACCTCATCTTCCATTACATCGATACCGAGATCCGCAAATTTCTTCGGTATCTCAAACTTCACCTTTTTCACATTTCCTGTAACAGTAAATTCGAAAGGCAATGTAACAGCCCTTCCGAGGGCTATCTGCGCCCTTGTAATCCCGGGCCTTCTCGGAATCCATTTAAAACCCTTGACATCCTCGGCATGTGCTTCGGATACCAATGAAACCGTAGTCTGTGCATTTTTAAATCCGCTTAATAAAGGCATTGTTAAAAATGCCAACGCCACCATAACCGCCAACACCGTTCTCTTTTTAGTTTTCACCTCTTACACCTCCATATTGAATTAATGTTTTGCCTAAAAAGTCTTATTGAGAAACAGGTTCCTGTGCCGCCTTCATCTGCTCTGCCTGCTTAGCAAGGTCCCTTAACGGTTTGTCAAGCGGCGGCAGTATAAAACCCAGAGACAAAAGGGCAATAATAACCGACACCCACAGCCACGGTAATGTAAGACCACCTTTTACCTCACCCATTTTTACCCCCTATCCTTTAACGAAGTCTTTAATAAAGGCCGCAAAGAGCCTTTCACCAGGATATAACCCTGTCATAATTAAATATGTCTTCCACGAGACTCTCATAAGAAAAATCACCATTTGCAAGGTCGATGACCTTCACATCATATTTCGCTTTATGAACATCTATTACTCCGTTTGCGGTTTCATCCGGCTCGGATTTAAGCAAATGCAAGACCTTCATAATCCTCCTCGATACGGCTCAATACGGCAGGATATTGTCATATTCAAGAAGTTTTCTTGCCATATCTTCCATGGTTATATATTGAAAATCCGTCCCCTGCCGCATTGTGAAAACTTTTATAACGCCCAGTTCCGCCATTTCTTTCATCCCCTCAAGCTGAACAACTGTCTCATCGTCATTCTTAACAGGTTGAGTTATGAATACGTCTATTGTGTCATCGAGGACAGTGAGACCGACGCTCATTCTGAACGCCTCTGCCTGTCTGTCCCTAACGACTACCGCTATTATCTTCGCACCCACTTATTTCCTCCTTCCTATAAAACAATAACCCTGTCCGCATCGTGGTTCATGGCTGCGTTGTTGTACTGGCTGCCGCAGATTATATCTTCTGGAACGCCTTCTTTCGAGACGTTGAAGACATGGGTGCTGTGGTCGCAAAAACTCATAGACACGCCCTTTGCATTACAGAGATCTCTGAAGGCAGGCTCGCCGAGAAGCCTGACGCCTTCGTCCATATTAAATATCATGACCTCATGCCCTTTTTCTACAGCCGCCTTTGTAATGCCCAATATATGTCCGAGGTTCTTATCTGTATTCACTAAAATGCCCAGTTTCATGCGCACATCACCTCTTTAATATGTTCATCCCGTATTTTCACTTTGTCTCTATCGGACGGGATCCTTGTATCCAATGCCTTTCGGCATTTGATGCAGAATTCTTTACCTTTGTAATCGGTATCCGAAAGGTTATATGAGAAATACATTACGCACCTGTTATTATTGCAATGGGCAAGCCCGTATGTGTGTCCGAGTTCGTGAATTGCGGTTTTAACGGCCCTTTCAACCGACCGGCCGCTTCCCTTTTTGAACCGCGCGATGGAGACAAGGGCAACAGAACCGGCTTCATCAGCAAGGCCGAATACATAATTCAAGTCAGGGATATAGAGGTCGACATCGGTGATGCCGAGCAGCCTGTGAGGAGTTTCCCCTCGAACCCCTTCCATGAATCTCAGGAAGGCTTCGGCAGAATATTGGTTCCTCTGGCGATTATAGGCGGATTCATGGTATTGCTGCATCTCATTAACTATTGCAGTTGTTCCGAAACTCATGCTCACCTGAGTTGCAACTTCCATAATAAGACCGCCGTCAATATCACCGAGCGGAACTATCTTTATCCTTTCACCCATATCGACCTCTGATAATCTCCTTACTTCTCTTCTTTCGGCGGCAGATTTAACTCTTTCCTGAGGTCTGCGATCTCTTTTTTCAGTTTCTTGATGTCTGCCGACATCTTCACAAGGCCTTCCATATTAATCCACTGCTCGTTTTCCACAGGGTATGGCGGATATACGCTGTTGCCGTATACTATCCATGAATCGTCATAGTTCGCAGGATCTTTAAAGCCCAGCAGCCTCAACTGAAGGTATGTGAGCGTTGACCGAGAACCTGTCTGACACAAGCCTATTGTCCTCTTGTTCTTATCCAGATTGCCGTAGAATTTTCCTGCTAAGAACTTATCCGGAAGTATTTTTCCCGTGCGTTTGTCATACGTGATGTCGTGGGATGCATTTATGGTTGTATTGGGAATGCGGCCTCCCCTTAAGGAACGGGATTCTTTGCCGTTGTATTCCTTTTCAGTCCTTGCATCTATAACCTGAATGCCTTTTGTCTCGCCCTTTGCAATCTTAACGATCTCCTCTGTTGAAGCATACCTGGATGGAACAACATTGGCCTTGAATGTTGCCTGAGGCAGTGTCTTCGGCTCTGTTGTTACAGACTTTCCAGCCGCTTTCCATTCAGTGAGGCCTCCGTCAAGAAAATGAGTCTTATCATGACCCATGTATTCAAGTATCCAGAATCCAACACTTGCATGGACTATATCCTTTGCATCTCCATATACAACAACATGCTTGTCATTACCAATGCCTGCATTTCCGAGTATCTTTTCCAACTGTGCAGGCTTCAATATCCTTTCTGTTCCATCCCTCAAATCCTTCCTGCAATCAAGAACTATAGCTCCGGGGATATGCCCTTTCTCGTATGCCTCTTTGCCCCGGCAGTCAAGGATTACCCAGTCAGGTTTTGCAGCAACCTTCTCCAAATCATCGGGATTCATTAAGAGATCCGGATTTGCCCATCCATAGGCATTTGCGGAAACAGCCATAAAGACAGCTACCATTACCAATACTAATGTCTTCCCTCTCATCTCTTTACCTCCTCAATAAATAAAGTTTCCAACCTTGGGATTTGCAATAGGCGTGCCAGAGGGAAAATGGTGATATTCCCATGAAGTTAAATAAATGGGATATTTCAAAATGAAAGATTATTTCAAAGTGAAAGAAATCCCAAGCGATATTTCCGGCTTTTTCTCCGAATGTTATAGTCAGCGCTTCGAATCGAGGCTTTTGAAAGGGTCTGGCATTTAGTTTGCACATAAAAATATAAAATTTACACATAAAAATATAAAGATTGACAGCAATAGCAGATTGTGTTATTAAGGTATTACTAATAAAGAAAGATATGGAGGGAGAGTTATGGAACGGTATGGATTGATCCTAATAATCGCAATGACTTTTATACTAACACTGAATGTTTATGTCTTCGCACAGGAGATCAAACTGGGGGCGGGCGCTGCTCCTGTAGAGAATGTCTTAAAGCCGGTAAAAGAACCCTTTGAAAAGGCAACGGGAATAAAGCTCACCATTATTGCTTCCGGACCGAAGATCGCATTGATAGATCTGGAGAAGGGCGCTGTGGATGCAGCGGCAGCCGGTCTTTCCTTTGATGATTGGATGGGTCTTATGAAGAAAGAAGGCGCAGAGGTAAAAGATCCGTCATCCCTTCAGCAGGTGACCATAGGAAAAGACAAGATTATTGTGCTCATGCACAAAGACAATCCGATATCAAAGCTTTCAAAGGAGCAGTTGAAGGGCATATTTACCGGGAAAACGACTAACTGGAAAGATGTGGGCGGGAAAGACATGCCGATTATAGTTGTATGGGGCAAGCTTATTCCCAGCACGAACAGTTTGTTTATAAAACATATCCTCGACGGGGAACCACAGACAAAGGATGTCCTTGAAGCGACCACTGCCGAGGATATAAGGCAGAATGTGGTATCGAATCAGGAAGCTGTAGGCATCGGCCCGGCAGCGGTAGTAAATGCCGCCGTAAAATCCCCCGAGACACCTGAAGTAGCAAGACCGATAATTCTGCTTACAAAGGGCAAGCCTTCTCCAAATGTCCAAAAGTTGATAGAGTTCATCAAAGGTGAGGGTCAGAAGTATATAAGGCAGTAGGGGGAGAGATTCATGAAAATAAAGACGAAACTGACATGGAATGTCATTATTGTAATCGTGATTGTCGGCGCCGTTGCTACAACGAGCATTATAGGCATGGGGTTTGTTAAAAGCAAACTCTTTTACCTTACGGAACGGAGCACACCTTATCAGGTAAGGACGCTCGAACTCCAACGGGCAATACAGGGAACCACTGCCGACCTCGTCAAGGTAAATGCCTCAAAGGGCATGGAAGAATATAAGACCCATCACTCCGAAGCCGAAAAATCTCTGTCAGAGGTTAAGAATACGCAAGACGCATTGGAGTCTCTGTCAGGAGGCACAAAGATGGAGACCTACAATGAATTGAGCCGTATAGCAAAAGAGGTTTTCGAGATAACAGAAGGCAGATTAAAGGCTGAAGAAGATGCAGTTACCGCAAACAAAACCATTACTCAGAGGTTGAAAGATGCCTCGGTAAAACTGGACGATATGGATACAAAAATGAGATCTGTCCAGTTTAACCGTTCCGCAGCTTTTAACACATCGATGGAAGACACAAAAGCAGTTACAACGAAAACGAGGAGCATAGAAAACCTAAAGGTATCATTAAAGGATGTGCAGGTCTCTATTTTTGAGATACAACGGGCTTCCGATAAAAAAACCCTTCTAATAGCCCGCGGCAAAGCTAATTCAGCGCTGAACAAAACATTACAGAACGAATATTTGAAAGAGTCCAAACACATTCATGACGATATAAAACTCATCGGAAATATGACAGCTAATCTTGCGGAACGCCAGATGGAACTGATGGAAAAGGCCGGCGCCGATAGAAGCAAATTCGAAGAGACTTTAAAGGGAGTAACCGAGAAACTCTCGGCTATTTTATTGAATATAGAACAGGAGATAATAGCAGCCGCCGATAAGTTTACGGCTGAGGCGGCAAAACAGGGAAGTCTGGTGGTGGAGGCAAATACAGCCAACAACGCCCTCATAAGGAGTTCAAAGCTTGTTGCGCTCAGCTTTAATGTAGAGGGTTTGACGACGAGGCTTTTCACCGGAATATCAAGCATAAAGGAAGTTGATGTTATAGAGTCGGAGATCAGAAAGACATTTGAAAAAATAGACAATGTAATTAAACCCATTGAGACTGCGCTTAAAAAATTAGAGGTCAAAGAGGAGGCCAAGACCCTCGAGGGCGTTAAAGGGGCATTGAATTCCATTAAAGGAATGCTGCTCGCAAGGGACGGCATAATTGCAAAGATAAGACATCAGCTTACCATGAAGGAAAAGGCGCTGCAGGCTACCGAGAGATTGAGGGAAATAGTCCTGAAGCAGGCCCAAAAGGGCAAAGAGACCGTTACCGCTGCCCAGGGAGAGCAGGAAAAATCTATCGGAACAGTGAACAAGATGGTGAGATTCAGCACCATACTTGTAATAGCGATAGGCATAGGAGCAGTTGTGTTCGGCATCTCATTCGGCACCTGGGTCTACAGATCAATAGCAAAACCTTTAAACGAACTTATAGAAATATCAAACGATGTGGCAAACGGGGATTTGACAACAGAGATATGTGCGCGTCCTGTAGACGAGATCGGCACAGTTCAGTCATCCATGTGCACAATGGTATCAAACCTTAAAGATATAGTCGGAAAGATACGGACATCTACTGGGAGTCTTGCAAGCAGCTCGGAGGAGTTGTCGGCTACCGCAACTACAATAGAGAAGGGCTCGCATGAACAGGGCATGCAGATAGAGCAGTCTGCAACGGCAATGACAGAGATGTCGCAGACAACACTGGATGTGGCAAAGAATGCATCCCACACGGCGGATACTGCTCAGAAGATGAAGAAAATAGCGCTTCAGGGCAAAGACGCAATGCGCATCACCATGCAGGAACTGCAAAAGTTTGCTGAAACGGTCAAGGAATCCGCAGAAAAGGTGGAATCCCTCGGACAGAAATCGGAGGAGATAAACAATGTCATAACATTGATAAAAGATATAGCAGACCAGACAAACCTCCTCGCATTGAATGCCGCAATAGAAGCTGCACGCGCAGGTGAGCAGGGGAGAGGGTTTGCTGTCGTAGCGGACAATGTCAGACAGCTTGCGGAAAGGACAACTGTTGCAACCGGCGATATTGGAAACACTGTTAGGGCAATGCAGACTGAGGTTTCCGACTCTGTGAAGTTCATGAAGGAAGAGAGGGAATCTGTCGGAAAGGTGCTTGAGCATGTAAACAGTACATTGAAGTCCATAGACGATATAGTCGCATACGTTGAACAGGTTGCCGACATGGTGCAGCGTATCGCAGTAGCTACCGAGGAGCAGTCTTCCGCCTCCGAGGAGGTTTCCCACAATATGGAAAACATTGCAGTAATAACGAGGGAGTTGGGCAACTCTCTCGTTGAAATAAAGCGTGCAGCAGGAGACCTTTCAAAGCTTGCCACCGAACTAAATTCCATGGCAGGGTGGTTTAAAGTGTAATTAAAAAATCATTTCAAAATGAAAGGAATTTGCGGCGGCGAAGCAAACGATTAATCGAGATTATACTTCTTAAGTTTTCTCCAGAGTGTAGCGTGACTAATGCCCAATGCGCGGGCAGCAGAGTCCCTCTTACCGTTAAAGAACCTCAATGCGGATTGGATTAACTGCCTTTCCATGTCTTCGAGTCTTACGATGCCCTTCGGCGATAACATCTCTCTCGGACGGGATATGACTTCCGCCGGAAGGGAAGAAATACCTATCTTCTTTCCATATTCTAAGATTACGGCCCTCTCGATAACATGTTCCAGTTCCCTGACATTGCCGGGCCAATCGTATGTGAGAAGGGCATCCATCGCCTCTGTTGTGAAACCTATAATGTCTTTACCGAATTTCCCGCGATACCTGTCGAGGAAATGGTGCGACAGGAGCGGTATATCATCGCGCCTTTCCCTAAGCGAAGGCATGGTAATGGTCACTACCTTAAGGCGGTAGTACAGGTCCTGCCTGAACCTGCTTTCATCAATCTCTTTTTTGAGCAGTATATTACTTGCGGCAATAATGCGGACATCCACAGGAACCGTTTCCGTAGAGCCGATCCTCATGATCCTTCCATCTTCCAGCACTTTTAGGAGTTTTATCTGCATGCCCGGGCTCGCGCTGTTTATCTCATCGAGAAACAACGTCCCTCCATGCGCTGCCTCGAAAAGACCGTGCTTCTCTTTTATGGCTCCGGTGAAGGCTCCCTTTTCATGCCCGAAGAGTTCCGATTCAAGAAGTGTCTCTGTAAGCGCACCGCAGTTTATACTCAGGAATTTCCCTGACGCCCTTTTGCTTATCCTGTGAATCGTCTTGGCCACAAGATTTTTCCCTGTACCGGTCTCTCCTTCTATGACTACGGTAGTGTCGAGCGGCCCGATCCTCTCGACAAGCCTTTTTACTTCCATAATCCGGGGGCTTGTGCCTATCATCTCCTCTGCCTTGCATGACTCAAGCTGGCTCGAAAGCCTTAAATTTTCATCGGCAAGCCTTTTATAGTCCAGCGCTTTTTTTATAACCAGCATGAGTTCCTCGGGTTCAAAGGGTTTCTGTATATAGTCGTATGCGCCGAGTTTCATGGCCTCGATGGCTGATTCCACAGTCCCGTATGCGGTGATTACTATGACCAGACTCTCGGGATTAAGCTCCCGCGCCCTTGAGAGGATGGTAATACCGTCTATGTCCGGCATCTTAAGGTCCGTGATTACAAGGTCGAATGTCCTTCTCTCAAGGAGGTCGAGACCTTCCTCACCGTTCTTTGCCGTAAACACGGAACGGCCGTCGCCGCTCAGTATCTCCTTCAGGAGTTCCCTCATCCTAAGGTCATCTTCTATCGCCAGGATATCAAACATCGACGCCCCCGTCATTTAGTCTGAAATAAAACTTGGCGCCTTTGCCCTTTTCGCTCTCGACACGGATATTACTGCCGTGTTTCTTCAATATCTCGGAACATATGCTCAGACCGAGCCCGGTGCCTTTACCTACTGGCTTTGTAGTAAAGAACGGCTCGAAAATCCTGCACAAATGCTCCCTGTGTATGCCGGGGCCGTCGTCCTTTATGGTGACCTCCACCGCGCCGTTCACGGCCTCGCTCCTTACCTCCGCGGTGCCGCCCGTTCCTTCCATAGACTGCACCGCATTGAGGAGTATGTTGTAGACAACCTGTTCCATCTGTTTCGGATCGGCCATTACATGCGGAACCTTACCGAGTCTCTTTAAGACCTCTATATTATTGCCTTCAATCTCTCCGTTCAGGGATTGAAGTGCCCGCTCTATGCAAGTATTTATGGAAATCCTCTCAAAGACAGGCATCTTTTGGTGCGAGAATTCGAGGAGACCTTTTATGATCCCGCTTCCCATTTTCGCCTGCTCTACAATTACCTTCACCCTCTCCCTCTGGGACTCCGCGGTATTTTTATCCATAAGGAGAAGCTTTGCGTAACCGAGAATATTGCCGAGGGGATTGTTCAATTCGTGGGCGATACCAGCAGCAAGCTGTCCGACAGCGGCAAGTTTTTCGGACTGGCACATTGCATCTTCCGCCCTTTTCTTTTCGGTTATATCCATATTTACTTCCACCACGCCGATAATATCTCCTTTTTTATCCTTCAGGGGAGACGTGGCGATCTGAAAGACCCTGCCCTTTTTGATTACCTCCTTTAACATGCCCGCCCGTCCGGTTTCGAGCGTTTCTATGGCCGGGCACATGAGCGACGGAGAGTCTATGCCGCAATAGACCTCATAACAGTGTTCTCCTTCTATCCGGGCAATGCCGTTTGCAAGAAGCTCTTTTTGCTTTTCATTGCATTTGATTATTCTCAGATCCCGGTCGATAATGGATATGCCGACGCCTGCGGTATCAAAGACCGCCTGAAGATAGTCCCTCGCAATCTGCAATTGCCGGTTGCTCTCCTGTAAATGCTCCAGCACCTGTTCAAACGATTCTGCGATGATGCCGATGGGATCGACAGCAATAAGACTTTCATCGTTAAGCTCCTCTTCCCTCAGGGGCTTTGTCCCCATAATCTGCAGCAACTGGTTTACCTTGTCCCTTATGTACCGGAGCAGAACCGTGTTCTTTCTTTCTACATCTTCCATTCCCGCCGACGGGTATGTGCGGTTGTTACGCCTGCCGGTCTTCATGTTCCCGTCCTACCGTAATCTCATAATATCCTTTTTTCTTTTCTACGGAGACCGTATATCCCATTGCTGTAGCCGCATCGGGGATAGTCCTTGTGGCGTCCCTGTGGTCGGTCTTTACAATGAGATTAGCCCCTCCGCATCTAAGGGTCTCTTTGTGTCTGTTTATCTCCTTTAAGGAAATGAGCAGGCATGCGGGACATATCTGCCCGCGAATATCCAGGTTAATCGTATCGAGACTGATCTCTGTTTTGTCCGCCATCACTGCCCCTCCGTGTCATAGTTTATAACAAATTTCTTGAACAGATACGTTCCTACCCATGCCCCGGGCAGCATCCCGAAAACAAACAGGAACGCCTGAATGGAAAGCAGGGGAAGCCCGCTCATGAGAAACTTTACATTGCATCCTCCTGCCATCCTCGAACCTATAGCAAGTAGTATGCCACCCATCAGGGCGGATACATTCTGCTTTGGAGGGGGGAATGTACTTAAGGTCAGTTTAAACTCCCGGAGCAGGATTGCCGATATAAAAGAGCCGAGGACGACCCCTATTATAAGTGAGATTTCGGTGGCGAACATGTGGTCAAACACGGCGCCGGGGCCGCCGACAATCGCGGCCTTGCTGACCGGATGCAGAACCGAGTATGATTCCCTTTTAAAAAAGGCTACCGTATCAAAATGTTCGGGGATCAGGATCTTTTCGATGTATGCGGCGATCTTTGCATATCCCGTGCTGACAGCCATCGGCATGTCGGAGCCTATATAGATGATAAGATTCAAAACGGCAATGATGACCGCAACCTTCCACGGATGGATGTATCCCTCCGCATAAGCCTTTTGAGATAGTCTTTTGAGGTTTATCCATCTGAAAATAATGAACGATGAAACGATCAGGACGGGTATTATGAGAAGATTCTCGCCGGCAAGCTGGGATAAGAGCACGGCGTCCGATACGGCGGTTTTTCTGGTGATCTGTAACCACGCCGGATAAAACTCCGCGAAAATCGCGCTCCCTATTATGAGACCCGCAAAGGCGATGATGCTGATAATGCTTCCCGACCCCATTTTATAGAGAGTCCCCATTACGCATCCGCCTGCCAATACCATCCCCGCTCCGAATACTACGCCGCCCGCAATGGTTCCTAATGATGCGAGGCCGAGGTTAGGAGGGGGATACAGGCCGATAACTCCTAACTTCTTTGCGATAAAAAAGAATGCCATCGTAACAACTACCTGCAAAAAAAGGATCCTTAATAGGAACGTGCGTTTGAGCAGAAAAATATCCCTGAACATCCCTGCCATACAAAGATCTGACCTATGGAAGGCAAAGCCCAATATTGCGCCCAACGCAAGGTTAAGGAAAAAAATTTGAGAAAGGTTGTCGGACACCGCATCTTCCCCCTTTTCTTAATATTACAATAAACCCATCACTTATATATAGATGAATAGAGTTTCTTGTCTCTTGTAAAGGCTTTGAAGCATGTCAGTCATGCTGTCCATGCAACCTTAAGGATTCTTGACAAACATATCAAATTTTGTTTATATATTCCTACAGCTTGAAAAACACGGCAGGAGAGATAGCCATGCAAACCTTATCAAATCTCTTTAAGGCGCTGTCTGACGAGACGAGGCTCAGGATATTGAAACTCCTCGAACACGGCGAGCTTTGCGTCTGCGACATCGTGGCAGCCCTCGGCATGATTCAGCCCAAGGTTTCATTCCATTTAGGGGTAATGAAAGACGCCGGATTGATAAAAGACCGCAAACAGGGCAGATGGATACATTACCGCATCGATGATTCCGATATGTTCAAACGACTCATCCTCCTCTCGGTTCTGGAACGGATTCCCGACACTGTGGTGGCGGAAAACAGAAAAAGGCTCAAAAAATTTTTAACGGATAAAAATGGAAGGCAGGAGATGAGGCAGAAAACTGCGGCAGCCGCATGCCTCTGTGAAAGGCAGACAGGCGGGTAATGCTCAAAAGACTTCTTGGAAAACTGCACGACTTCAGGCTGCTGCCGGTTTTTGTAATCATCAGCATGGTCATAGGTGTTGCAATAGGAAAATGGTATGGGATTTCCGATTTTGCGCTCACGCCGCCTATTGATGCGATCAAATCCATCTTTCACGGCACATATGAATTCAATGTCCCCAATACCATTGTGCTCGGCGTTGTCGTCGGGCTATTCATGATGATGTACCCTGCAATGGCAAACATCAGGTTCGAAGATTTGGGAAAGGCCACGCGCTCGCCGAAACAGCTTCTTATTGTGGCATTTTTCAACTATGCCATCGCCCCGTTCTTCATGCTCCTTCTCGCAAAGATATTCTTAAGCGGTGAGCCCGACCTTTACACAGGGCTCGTCCTTTACGGCCTTGCGCCCTGCATCGCAATGGTTATAGTCTTTACATATCTTTCTGCAGGCAGCGGCCCTCTCGCGATAATCCTTGTTGCCTTAAACTCAATAATCCAGATGATACTCATACCTGTATATGCAAAACTGCTTCTTGGAGGGGTTCATTTTGATGTATGGGTGGTGGGTGAAAGCGTTCTTCTCTACCTCGGCATTCCCCTTGTCGCAGGAATGCTCACGAGGTTCCTCGGCGTGAAAAGGTTCGGAGAGGAATGGTTTCATAAGCTGAAATTTTATCTGGACACACTTTCGATAGTAGGACTGCTTTTTACCCTTATCGTAATGTTTGCCCTTAAAGGCGATTTGATACTCAAAAAGCCGATGTTTATCGTTCAGCTCGCGATACCCATGACGCTGTTTTTCTGGACAATGTTTGTAGTCGTTTATCTCGTCGGATGGAAGTTGAGGCTGAATTATAAAGATGCCGTGGCTGTAGGATTCAACGCAACAGGGAGGGACTTTGAGATAGCAATAGCGATTGCGATCACTGCATTCAACCCTACTGTGGCCCTTGCAACTGTTATCGGACCACTCATAGAAGTGCCGGTAATGCTCGCCCTTGTATGGTTTGCAAAAAAAACGGAATATAAACTCTTTAAGGGGAGGGAATAATCATGTATAAAAAAATACTTTATCCTATCAAATTCGAAGAGTTTTCCCTCGATGTGCTCTCCTGCGTCCTGCACTTTAAGAAAGTCGGCGTCAAAGAGATCATATTGCTCCATGTGATAGATGTGGCAAGGCTGCCGATGGACAAATATGAGGGATACAACTCCGATGACGTGAAGCGGTTAACGGAAATCGCATCTTTAAAAATGGACGAGGCGGTCAGGATGGTCAAAGATGCAGGACTTAGGGCGAAAAAAAAGATAGAAACCGGAGTGCCTTACAGGGAGATACTAAAAGCCGCATTAAAGGAAAAAGTCTCGCTTATCGCCTCCGGCAAACAGAAAAAGGGAATTATCGGAGAGATATTCATCGGCTCCACCACGGATAAGATTATCCGCTACGGCAATATTCCTGTTTATATAGCAAAACATCCGGCGGTGTTCGGCGGCGGCAAAGAGACATGCGCTAAATATTGTGAAATACCTTTCCGCAGGGTGCTGTATCCGACGGACTGGTCGGACTGCGCGGAAACCGCATTGGCGCAAGTCAAGGGACTTAAAAACACAGGCATCGAAGAAGTGGTTATCGCACACATAATGGACGAAAAGGCCATGAGAATGCAGACTCCTAAAAAACTGAAAGAATTCTGGAATGCGGACAAAGAAAAGATGGAGTCCGTTAAGCATGAACTTGAAAAAAATGGTTTTAAAGTAAAGATGCATATCCGCATCGGCAAGCCCAATACGGATCTGATAAGGATCGCCAGAGAAGAAAACATTTCCCTTATCGTAATGGGCTCTCACGGGAAAAGCTATATTGAAGGCGTCCTATGGGGTTCCGTCTCAAAGAATGTGGCGGAATACAGCGACAGGCCTGTCCTGCTTGTAAGCTGCAAAAAATAAAGTTAATTGCAAAAAGAAGGCTGCAGAAATGAAAGTCGAAATTTACGATCCTGCCATGTGCTGCCCCAGCGGGCTTTGCGGGCCTGCTATAGACCCGGCGCTGGTCAAAATAAACGATGCCGTGTTGGCCTTAAAGAAACAGGGAGTGGAAGTTGAACGGTTCAGCCTTGCGCAGCAGACTAAGGCGTTTATGGATAACAAGAAAGTGGCGGATATGCTTCATAAGAACGGCAAGAAGGCGCTGCCGGTTACAATCGTCAACGGCGAAGTGTTAAAGACAGGCTCTTATCCGTCTTATGAAGAATTGTGCGGGGCGCTCGGAATCGAGCCTCTGAAGGCAAAACCGATTTCATTGCAAATGGGATAGGGAATGACCGTCAAAGACTATAGGGCATTGTATTGTAGCGGTTTCAGCAACTCGAAGTTTCGCCGTGATGGCGAAACCGAGTTGGTGCCTCGGAGACGGACAAGGATGTCCGGCGAGAATGAGCGGAAATACTGTGCCTTATAGTCTCACTCCCATACAAACTTTAATTAATTCAGAGGTTATAACATGACAAAATATATATTCTTCTCAGGCAAGGGCGGCGTGGGCAAAACGACCGTATCGTGCATAGCCGCGCTTTATACGGCGCAAAAAGGACTTAAGACGCTTCTTGTAACAACAGACCCCGCAGCGCATATAGGAGAAGTGCTGGATGTTGAAGTCGGCAGCAAACCCGTAAAGATAACCGAAAACCTCTACGCTGTTATGGTAGATCAGGAAGAAGCATTCAGGGAATATAAAGAGAAAGTGTTGAACGACGCACGCGGCAAATATTCCGAGGATATGATTGCAGCTATGGGGGAGGAATTGAACTCTCCCTGCACCGAAGAAATGGCTGCATTCGATAAATTCATTCAATTCATAGAGAGCAAAGATTACAGCGTGGTGGTATTCGACACGGCGCCTACCGGCCATACGCTCAGGTTACTCGACCTTCCTTTTGATTACGCAAAGCAGGTGGAGATGATGGTATCTGCCGCGGAAAGCTCGGAAGTTAAAGAGACCGCCAAGAGCAGGTTCGGACAGATCATAGATATATTGAGAGACAAAAGCCGCACTATCTTCAGCCTTGTGCTCTATCCCGAATCGACGCCTATAATGGAGTCCTACCGCGCCATGCTCGATTTAAGAGATGCCGGTATCGAAACACAACTCGTCGTCGCCAATATGATACTGCCGGAAGAGGTCTGCACGAACGATTTCTTCAAAAACCGGCGCGCTATGCAAATGCGCTACTTGACCGAGATTAATGACAGATTTAACCTTCCGGTGCTTCAAATTCCTTTAACTCAGGATGAGATAAAAGGACTTGCTTCGATAAACGGAGTCCTGAAAAATATATTGAACGGCTTAACAGCCCGACGCCCCTGACTATTCCTTATCGAGAGACTCTCTTACCTTTTTTAAAAGCACATCGGGAGGGACCGGCTTGGAGATAAATTCTATTCCTCCTTCAAAGACTCCCTTCTTGTGGATAATATCGGCGGTATATCCGCTCATGAAAATGGTCTTTATGCCGGGGTTTATTTTCTTTATCTCTTCATAGGCGGCTTTGCCGTCCTTTTTCGGCATTATTACATCGAAAAGGAGAAGACGCACGGTATCCTTATTATCCATGAATTTGCTTACCGCGTCTTCCCCGTCAACGGCCTCTATAATCTTATATCCGAACTTCTCCAGCACTTTTTTAGCGAGTTTTCTTACCTCGACATCATCCTCTGCTGCAAGTATCGTCTCTGAGCCGCCTTTTATCTCCGCTGTTTTAATCCTTTCTTCGGATTGCATTTCTGCATTCCTTCCTATCAGAGGCAGGTATATCATGAATGTAGTGCCTTTTCCGGGCTCGCTGTAAACGGATATATAACCGTTATGCTGCCTGATGCTGCCGTATGTGGTAGCCAGTCCCAACCCCGTTCCTTTTCCGACCTCTTTTGTGGTGAAGAACGGTTCGAATATCTTTTCTTTTGTCTTTTCGTCCATGCCGGCTCCTGTATCGGAAACCGACACAAAGGCATACATGCCCGGCTTCCCGTATTCATGCGCCTTCATATAGTTTTCATCCAACTCGGCAAGGCCGGTCTCTATGGTCAGAATACCGCCGTCCGGCATGGCGTCCCGCGCGTTAGTAACGAGATTCATCAATACCTGCTCTATCTGCCCCCTGTCAGCCATCACCGTAAGTTCTTTGTCCGCAGCGTCAACCCTAAACTCTATGTCCTCGCTTATCAGCCTTGCAAGCATCTTCTTCATCCCGATTATTATGTCATTGACGTTAACCGGCTTCAGGCTCATTATCTGCTTTCTGCTGAAGGCTAAAAGGCTGTTCACAAGATGGGCCGCCTTCTCCGCGGAAACAAGCACCTCTTTTATATACGGGTTGCCGGGGTCGTCTTCCCGCATCTTCATCTGCAATAGATTGGCATAGCCTATTATGGTCGTCAATATGTTATTGAAATCATGTGCGACGCCGCCCGCCAGAGTGCCGACTGCCTCCATCTTTTGCGCGTGGCGTAATTGTTCCTCTAATCTGCGCTGATCTTCTTCATGGCGCTTCAGTTCGGCCTGAGATTTTTCAAGCTCTAAAACCCGATGCTCAAGCTCCTCGTTAAGTACGCAGATTTTTCCCTCGCTGCTTTTTGCTTCTTCGCTTGAACGATATAGTTTTTCCGTATAGCCGGAGATAAGCCTGTGGAGCACTACAGCGGTAACAGCAACGTAAAGCCATTCCTTGTATGTCTGGAACCACGTAAGGGTTTCGTGATCTTTTATCGCCTTAGCCAGCAGCGAGTCAGAGAGAAAAATCCAGAGAGCGCCTACGATCGCGTAAATAAGTACGATCTTTATGGGAATCAGATTATCTTTTGTCATAAAAGCATTATAGCATCAGATGCAACATATTGAAAATTCAAATGCAATTTATGCACAACCGTGCGCAAATTTTGCACTCGCTTTTCCTTGTTTATTTCAAAAATATAAAATATTTTTGATTCATTAACCTGCCTTATGTTTGATTATCTTTTATTTTTCTTATATAAATTCAGAATTCCAAAGAACATATAAAAAATTATTATTAACTGGCATAGCAATTGCTTAAACCGCAGCAGTTGACAGGCACTATTTTTGGTGCTATATATCAGGTAAAAGATTTATTCCGGCTCTAAGGAGGTACGTATGAGAGCAAAAAGAATCATAGGGTTGGCAGTAACGGTGATATTCCTATTGACCGCATCGGCAGCCCTTGCCGCGTGGCATGGGTATCGCGGAAGCGGCGGATGGGGCATGGGAACGCAGTATCAGAGGATGTACAATCCTGCGGCAGTAGAAACAATATCGGGCACAGTCGAATCCGTCGATAAAATCACGCCGATGAAAGGAATGATGTACGGCGTCCATCTTTCATTGAAAACCGACAAAGAAACAATATCCGTTCATCTCGGTCCCGGATGGTATATCGAAAGGCTGGATACCAAAATCGAGAAAGGCGACAAGATAGAAGTTAAAGGTTCGCGGGCGACTGTTGCGGGAAAACCGGCTATCATCGCGTCAGAGGTTAAAAAAGGAGACAACGTGCTTATTCTTAGAGACGCGTCCGATATTCCGGCATGGTCCGGATGGAGGAGATAAACTGAAATTTGAGATTTGAAATTCAAGGATGCCCTGCCTTGAGCCGGAGGCAGGGCTGTTAACTCAGGCTGTTAAGGTATTCCTCCCACTCCATAGGGAGCATGTGCTTTTTCTTGTTATTGCATTCCTTGCAGGCTGTAACAGTATTGATTTTAGTCGATCTGCCGCCCCTGATGAGGGGCACTATATGATCCATGGTAAGCTCTTTGGGATGGACTTTGGCATGGCAATAATAACATCTGCCTTGCGAACACTTTTTTTTCCACCATGCGCTTTTGCGAAGCTCGCGGGCAATGCTGCGCTCTCTTTTTATATCCTCTTCCGTAACTTCCGGGACAAACCGCATCATATTCTACGACAATAATTTTTTATGACAATACTCCAGTAGTACTTCATTACTCCAGTGCCTATCGTCTTACCCTTTTTCCTTCCTCTTCTTCAAAATACTTCCTGTAAAGCACTTCCCATTCCGGGCTTCCTTCGACGAGTTTCTTTGAAAATGACTCGAGTTTTCTGCGCACGGCCGCGTCAATGTCTTCGCCTATCTTTAATTCGTTTGTTATCGTCCTCTTTATCTCCCTTCTCAGAAGGCCGTCGTCTTCCTTAAGGGTTATAAGACCTTTTTCCATCAATCCTTTAAGGACGATATGGGTGGTATGGGTAATCTTATCGTCGGAGAGCATCATAGCACGATATTCCGTTCCCTTACCAGTTTCTGCTTCGTCATGTCGAACAGCTTGCGGTAATCGAGCCTTCCTCTTTCGATGTCGGTTTCGTATTTTCTTAGAAGCTGGCGGACTTCATCGTTCAGCCTGTCTTCAGCCATAAGTTCTTCGAGGAGCAGTTTTTCGGTTTCTTCGATTAGCGTGTTTGCAGGAATATTCGGCTCTATCAATTCTTTTTTGATGAGGTTTTCCACTATGTGTTTCGCCATTGACGGCACCCAGCTTTTAGGTATCCTCATTCTACCTTTCCATAAACGGAAGCAGGGCTATATTCCTCGCCCTCTGTATTGCGACTGTCAGCTCTCTCTGGTGCGCGGAACATGCTCCGGTCATTTTACGCGAAAGTATCTTGCCGCGCTCCGTTATGTAATTCCTCAGGGTCTTAATGTCCTTGTAATCTATAAACGCTGCCTTGTCCGCGCAAAACCTGCAGAACTTTCTCCTCTGAAATCTCTTCTGCCGCATCTTGTCTCCTTTCTTTTAAGGTTAAGGCTAAGGTTAAGGTTCAGAAAGTAAATTTTCCTTAACCTAAACCTAAACCTTAACCTGTCTTTATTTAAAACGGCTCTAAATCCGTAATTTCATCGGGCGGCGCCGTGTCGGAAATCCCCTGATCGCCCGCCGCTGCCTGCCGTGGTTCCCTCTTGGGTAAAAACCTCACGCTGCTCGCTATTACTTCGACCTTGCTCTTCTGAGTTCCCTCGGATTCCCATTTCCTCTCCCGGAGCCTGCCTTCCACGAGCACGGGATTGCCTTTGCTCAGATACTGGCCGCAGCTTTCGGCCTGCCTCCCGAAAACAACGGCATCTATGAAAAGCGTATCGTCCTTCATCTCGTCGCCCTGCTTGTACTTAGATGTCACGGCAAGCCTCATGGTCGTAACCGGCGTTCCTCCCGGAGTATACCGGACGTCCGGATCTTTGGTGAGATTGCCTATCAGTATTATTTTATTAAACACATCCGTTCCCTACTCAGCCGCTTTCCCTTCCTGAGAAGCAGCGGTTCCTGCGGCCTCTTTAGGAAGCGCGGCAATCTGTTTTTTATCCAGCTTTATGACCATGAATTTAATAACCGGATCGAAGACCTTAAAATACCCCTCTATCTTCTTTATAACGGATGCAGGTGCCTTGAACAAAAACAGCATATACACGCCCATTTTCTGCTTGTTGAGCTCGTATGCAAGCTTTCTCTTGCCCCAGTTGTCTGTTTTTAATATTTCCCCGCCTGCGTTCTTGATAAGGTCGGATATCTTGTCTACGGCTGACTTCAGTTCGTCTTCGCTGAGGGACGGGTTCAGGATAACTACATTTTCATAGATGTTCATCAAACACCTCCATCTGGATTTAAGCCCTTTCACTAAGGGAAGGGCATGGAGAAAATCTCTGCCGTAAAAACGGTCTTATTTTATACCATACGGGTTGTTATAAAATCAAATAAGCCTGTACTCCTTGAGTTTTTTATAAAGAGTATTTCTGTTGATCCCCAGAACCTTTGCGGCACGCACCTGATTGCCGTTGGTCTCCTTCATGACAATGCTGAAAAGCGCCTTTTCGACTTCTGATACGACGGTCTCGTAGAGGTCGGAGTTTTCGATCTTCTTCATCTTATCGAGAAACCCGTTGAGCTTGCCTTCGAGAAATTCTTTTATAGAACACGAGTTGTAATCGTTCGGGAACATGTCCCTTCTTTCTATAAGGCTTCCCTTGGAGAGAATAGATGCCCTTTTGACGGTGTTTTCGAGTTCCCGCACATTGCCGGGCCAATTATAGCCCGTGAGTGCTTTCGCAGCATCCTTGGAAAAATCCTTCGGCGGAAGCTCGAATGTCCTGACGGATTCATCGAGAAAATGGCGGGCAAGCGGCAACACATCGTCATTCCTTTCCCTGAGCGGTGGGAGCTTTATTTCTATGACATTGAACCGGTAATACAGGTCTTCCCTGAAAAGACCGTTTTTCACGCATTCTTTAAGATCTTTATTTGTGGCTCCTATTATCCTGACATCGGCCTTTATGACCTTGCCGCTTCCGAGGGGACTGTATTCTTGCTCCTGAAGAAAGCGAAGCAGTTTCGCCTGCAGGTCTATATCGAGTTCCGATATTTCATCGAAAAAAAGAGTTCCGCCGTCGGCAGCCTGGATCTTTCCGGCAGTCTTGCCGACCGCGCCGGTAAAAGCGCCCCTTTCCCAGCCGAACAACTCCGCCTCCATAAGTTCCTTGGGAATCGATGCGGAATTTATTGCAATAAACGGCCCGAACTTCCTCCTGCTGTTATTGTGCATAGCCAGCGCGACAAGCTCTTTGCCGGTTCCGCTCTCGCCGGAGATGAGGACGGTCACGTCCTTAGGCGCAACCCGCCCTATATTCTTAAACACCTTAATCATTCCCTTGGATTTCCCGATTATCCGGAACGGCATGGATTCTTCCTTGCCCTGTCTCAGTTTGAGGAGTTCTTCCCTCATGGCTATATCCCTGAATGCCCTTTCGACGGTTATTTTGAGCTCCTCGATGTCAAAGGGTTTTTCGAGGTAGTCGTACGCGCCTTCTTTCATCGCGTCTATGGCGCTCTCCATCCTTCCGTGAGCCGTAACCATAACTACAAGGGCGTCAGGATTGAATACCCGTATCTCTTTCAGGGCATCCAGGCCGCTGCCGTCCGGAAGCATGAGGTCAAGGAGTATCAGTTTGACCTTATCGACAGCCTTGATTCCCGACTTGATGTTGGTCTTTGCTTCTATGTCGTAACCGAGCGGTTCGAGCGCCTTTTTGACGACCCATATTACGCCGTCATCATCGTCTATTATCAATATTTTTTTATTCATTGCGCTTGTCTGTTGTTTAAAACCTGAAGGGGAAGATATACGCTGAACGTCGAACCTTCTCCTTCCCTGCTTTTGACCTTTATAATGCCCCCGTGGTCTTTTATTATCTTTTTCGATAATGAAAGGCCGAGGCCGCTGCCCCCGTCCTTTTTTGTATAAAACGGAAGAAATATCCTGTTAAGCTCATCCCTCGGCATGCCGGAGCCGCTGTCCTCTATGTTTATTACCAGCCATCTCTGTTTTTTTCTCCCGGCATTCTTTCTGCCCGCTCCCCTGCTCTCATAGATTACCATATATTCTTCAGAAGGTCTCGTGGATATATGCAAAAGCCTATTCCGCGACGATTTCATCGCCTCAACAGCATTCTTGAGCAGGTTAATAAAGACCTGCAGCAGCTTGCTTTCGTCGCCCGCGATGCTCGGAAGGCTCGGATCGTATAATTTGGTGATCATGATCTTTTTCTTTTCAATGTCGGCCCTCATCACCTTCAGCGCATGTTCTATCACCTCATGGACGTTCAACTGATTGAGAACAGGCCTTCTCGTCATTGTGAGATAACTGTGCAAAACGGCATTGAGCCTGTCAGCCTCTTTCAATATCAGTCCCACGCACTCGGCAGCCTCGGCGTTCACGGCGCCTGAATTCAATATCTGGGCGGCCCCCTTTATGCCGCTCAAGGGGTTCTTTATCTCATGGGCGACCGAGCCGAGCAGATAAAGAAGCGAATCGAAATGGTAATCCTCGCGCTCGGTCAGAGAAAGGTTTTCCCTTATGCAGAGCAGCGCGCCTTCGAGCCTGTTGTCGATATAAAACGGCGAGAGGTTGAGATCTATGTTTGCCGCCCGGCCGATATCCACTTCCATTTCCTTATAATTAAACGAACGACCTTCGTCTATCGTTTTCTTTACGAGCATTACGATATCTTCCGCATCCGGAAACAAATCCTTGAACCGGATGTGTTTTATCTCTTTGTAACTCCTGCCTATAAACTCCTCGCCGGCCTTATTCGTGAAGACAAGCCTGCCTTTTTCGTCGAACAGGAAAACACCTTCATCGAGATTATTGACTACAGCCTCAAGAGACACCATGAAATACAGCATAAAACAGGCCGCAGGCAATAGGCAAGTTATTGCCTGTATAGATCATGGCCGTATATATACCTTTCAACCGGTTCCGGCAAAAGGTATTTTATGCTCAGCCCTTCCCTCAAAAGCCTCCTTATCTCTGTTGACGATATATCCATTGGCGTAACCTGAACGGGAATGACCTTCTTGCCGCTCACTAACCTCAAAAAATCTTCGCCTGCCCTTTGACCATCTTCTATATACGGCGACTTCGCGACATCCGCCATATCGAAGCCGGGCCTTGTCACCAGTATAAAATCCACCATACTCATGAGCACATCCGGCAGCCACCAATTAGGCATATCCATAAAGGCATCTACACCGAGTATAAAGAAAAGTTCGTCCTCCGGATAAATCTCGCGCAGCCTCTGAATGGTGTTTACCGTATATGATTTTTCTTCCTGCCTTAATTCGACATCCGAAACGACAAAATCCACATTCGAATCCGTGGCGAGCTTTGTCATTATATACCGGTGCGAGGCGTCTATCGTATCCGCGGTCTTAAGGGGAGGATTGCCCGACGGCACAAAAACAACCTTATCGAGACCCGCTTTATCCCTCGTCTCTTCGGCAGCCCGCAAATGTCCGAAATGAATGGGATTGAATGTGCCGCCAAGGATTCCAAGTTTCATAATAACTACAGGCTAAGGTCGAGGTTGAGGTTAAGGATAAAAAGCAAAGCCTGTTTAATTCTTAGCCTTAGCCTTAACCTTTCCTTTATAGCCCCATTTTCTCCAATGCGTCTTCTCCCCGCGTCCTCGATGCAGGGGCTTCTTCCGGGAGATAAAGCATTACCCCTCCCTTCACCGGCCTTATCACTATCTTGCCTTCCGCTGCAAGCTGGTTGGTTGTCTTTATAGGGTCTTCCCCCTCGAAATATTTCTTAAACGCGTCGTTAAAACCGGAATATACCGTGTGTATACCCTTATACCCGTCTTTCCTCAGGCTCACTATCGCCTTTTTTACAAACTCTTCGGAACTCAATTTTTCGGACATAACTCCCTCCTTTGTCCCCTTGATTTGTATCTATAATTATTCTCTAAGTTGGCCGCTCCCCAATACTATGAACTTCGTGCAGGTCAATTCTTCGAGTCCCATCGGCCCCCGCGCGTGTATCTTATCGGTCGATATTCCTATTTCAGCGCCGAGCCCGAACTGGAATCCGTCATTCAGTCTGGTCGATGCATTAACCAACACCGCAGAGGAATCGACCTCCCTCAAAAACCTCATGGCCCTGTCGTAATTCATGGTGACTATGGAATCGGAATGCGCGGAGCCGTATTTCGCGATGTGATCCATCGCGTCGTCCATATTCTTTACGACCTTCACATTTAATACAAGGTCGAGATATTCGTTATGAAAGTCTTCTTCCTTTACCCCCTCAATATCCGGATATATGGCCATAGTCTTCGGACAGCCCTTTAATGCGACCCCGGCGTCTTTAAACCTCTTAAGCATCTTTGGTAAAAAAAACCCGGCAACGGCTTCGTCAACGAGCATTGTCTCCATCGCGTTGCAGGTTCCGGGCCTCTGCACCTTTGCATTAAAGCATATATCTTCGGCCATGCCAAGATCCGCATCCCTGTCCACAAAAACATGGCAGACACCTTTGTAATGTTTAAGCACGGGAATCCTCGAATTCTCGGTAACCGTCCTTATAAGCCCCTCTCCGCCGCGCGGAATTATAAGATCTACTATACCCTCGAGCTTCAACATCTCCATGACCGCTTCCCTGTCAGGGATGTCTATAAAAGTAACAGCGCCTTCATGAATGCCTTCGGCCTTAGCGACATCCCTGAGGATGCCGACAACCGCCCTGTTGGAATTGATCGCCTCCGAGCCGCCGCGCAGTATGACCGCATTCCCGGCCTTAAGGCACAGGCTTGTCGCGTCCGCCGTGACATTCGGACGCGCCTCATAGATTATCCCGATAACTCCTATCGGAACCCTCATCCTGCCTACAGTCATGCCGTTTGGACGCCGCCACATCTTTGTTATTTCGCCCGCGGGGTCGGGCAGTTGGGCTACCTCTACAAGCCCCTGCGCCATCTCATCAATGCGCTTTTCATTAAGGGTCAGCCTGTCTATCATCGCCTTGGAGAGCCCTTTCTTTTCAGCGTATTCTATATCCTTCTTATTCTCCGAGACGAGTTCTCCGGCCCTGTCCTTAAGCGCCGCTGCCATTTTTATAAGGGCTGCGTTCTTCTGTGCCGATGATGCCCTTGCAAGGCTTCTTGCGCCTTCCTTCGCTTCCTTTGCCTTTGCAAGAACAAACTGCTTTATATCCATACAACCTCCGCCTTTAAAACAGGTTAAGGAATGATTAGTTTTTTTCTAAACCTTAACCTCAACCTTGACCTGTTTTTAATTATCCTCGAAATGAGTTTTAAAATCAATAAATTTTTAAGGGCCTGAGACACGCTGCCGTGTTGTATATTAGTTACGGCTTCCAGTATTCCTCGAATTTGCCGTTCTTAGTGGTCCAGATGACATATGGAGAGCCTGCCACGTCTCCCTTTTCGGTAAACTTAACTTTTCCGAGCGCCCCGGAAAACTCCATGGAATGAAGCTTTTCTATAACAACCTTCCCGTCCGTAGTGCCCGATTCTTTTATGGCGGCAAGGAGAATATTCATCGCCTCATACGCGTATATTGAATACGGACCGAGTTCTCCGAATTTACCGTTATATTTTTCTATAAAACCCTTTGCCGCTGGAATATTCTTCGGATCCGGACTGAATGTTAGATATGTGCCTTCGGCAGCCTTGTCTCCTGCTATTTCAACAAACTTCGGGTCGATGCTGCCGTCCCCGCTCATGAAGGGCACAATCATGTTTATCTCGCGGGACTGTTTTACAAGGAGTCCGGTCTCAGGATAAATGCCTCCGAAATATATGAGGTCGGGCTTTTTTTCTTTAATAGATGTAAGCACTGTCTTGAAATCCTTGTCTCCCTGCGTTATGCCCCCGTAATAAACGATCTCTGCCGCGCTTCCGAGATGCTTTTTGAACTCATCAGCAAGTCCCTGTCCGTATGTGGTCTTGTCGTGGATTATAGCCACCTTTTTTATCTTGAGTTTATCTTTTGCAAAATCCGCGCCTACCTTGCCCTGCTGGTCGTCCCTGCCGCAGACCCTGAAAACGCCCCTGTATCCCCTCTCTGTAAGCTGCGGGTTTGTGGAAGCCGGGGTTATCATCGGAATGCCCGCCCTGTTATAAACATCCGAGGCCGGGATCGAACAGCTTGAATTAAAATGGCCGATTATACCGACCGCTCCTTCATTGACGACCTTGTTAGCCACAGACACCGCTTGTTTGGGATCAGCCGCGTCGTCTCCGACTATTATTTCTATTTTTTTGCCGAGGACGCCGCCCTTAGCGTTCCATTCCTCCATCGCGATGGTCACGCCGTTTTTGAAGTCTGTGCCCATCTTTGCCTGAGCGCCTGTCATGGGCCCGGCTATTCCGACCTTAATTACATCCTCTTTCTTTTTACAGCCTGCAAATAAAACTACCAACGATAAAACCACTGCCAAAAAAATGATAAATCGCCTCATTCCCTAACCTCCTATATAAGTGATAGCAGATGTGCTGAAAAGCCTTTTGTCTACGATACCTTATTAAGAACCCTCCCGCTATTTAAAGGCAATTTCAGTATTACCTCTCCATTAAACTTAACTGCAATCGACTATAATTAATCCCATCGTTTACAAAAGGCTTTGAGGCATATTTGCTGTTCATAAACCCTTTGCAATCCGGGATAAAAATTTTTCAGCATTCTCTTTTATATTCCCTTTATTCCCTTTCATGAGCCCCGACGAAACTGCAACTCCATAGCACCCCGTTTCAAACACCGGCTTTACGTTATCCGCATTTATACCGCCTATCGCTATCACAGGAATTTTAACGGATTGTTTTACTTCTCTGAGGGCATCGATCCCCTGCAATATCACATCCTCTTTCGTTGCCGTAGGAAAGATAGAGCCGAACCCGATATAATCCGCGCCTTCCTTTTCGGCCTCCGCTGCTTCAGCTATGTTATGCGTCGATACGCCGATAATCTTACTGCCCATTATTTTTCTTGCTTCTTTTATTGGAAGGTCGTCCTGCCCCAGATGCACGCCGTCCGCACCGACGGCAAGGGCTATGTCCGCATAATCATTCACGATAAAACAGGCGTCAAACTCTTTCGTAATCTCTCTCAGTTTCCGCGCGTCATGGAACATCTCTCTTCTTGTCCTGTTTTTTTCGCGGTACTGAATCCATTTTACGCCTGCTTTTAGAAGTACGGGAACCGCATTTTCAATGCCGCCGGAATCCGATATGAAACAAATACGGTTAAGCCTCATCAATGCCGGCGGCCGCTTCCGACAGTTTATTACCGTTCTTATGGCCGTTGCCGTTACCGTTGTTATTGCCGTTTGTCCGGCCGTTCATTTTCTCTATGAAGTCGGTATTGAAATTCCCTTTTATGAAATCGGGGTGGTTGAGCACTTTTTTATGGAAAGGGATTGTGGTCTTTATTCCCTCGATGATGAATTCATCCAGCGCCCTTTTCATTTTCACGATGGCCTCTTCCCTGTTCCTGCCGCGGACTATCAGTTTCGCGATCATCGAATCATATTGGGACGGAACAACCCATCCGGCGTAGGCGGCGGTATCTACCCTCACTCCGGGGCCGCCGGAAGGCGAGAAAAACGTCAGTTTTCCGGGGGAGGGAATAAAGCGCTCCGGATCTTCCGCATTTATCCTGCATTCTATGACATGCCCGGAGGGTTTAATCTGATTCTGCCTGTATGACAACGGGAAGCCGGCTGCTATGCGTATCTGTTCCTTTATGATGTCGATGCCGGTAAGTTCCTCGGTAATGGCATGTTCCACCTGAACCCTCGTGTTTACTTCCATGAAATAGATATTTTGGTCTTGATCCACGATGAATTCAATGGTTCCTACGTTTTGGTATTTCATTGCCTTTGCGGCCTTAACGGCAAGTTCGCCTATCCTTTTGCGGAATTTTTCGGTGGAGATAGGCGAAGGCGCCTCTTCTATCAGTTTTTGATGTCTTCTTTGAACGGAGCAGTCGCGCTCTCCAAGGTGAACGATATTGCCTTTGCCGTCCGAGATTATCTGGACTTCGATATGCCGTATCGAAGGAAGATATTTTTCAACGTATACCTCGCTGTTGCCGAATGCGGCGAGGGATTCACGCTGCGCCATGTGAAATGCCTGAGAAAGCTCGCCGTCCTCCCTCACAATTCTCATGCCGCGGCCGCCTCCTCCGGCAGACGCCTTTATAATGACCGGAAATCCTATTTTTTTTGCCGTCTTCAATACCGCATCTTCCGACGCAACCGGGCCGTCGCTGCCCGGAACAACAGGAATGCCGCGCCGCTTAAGCACCTGGCGCGCCTTTGCCTTATCGCCTCCGATCCTTATGTTTTCCGGGGTCGGGCCTATGAACGTAATGCCCGATGTGGCGCATGCCTCTGCAAACTGCGGATTCTCGGATAAAAACCCGTATCCGGGATGGATCGCCTCTGAGTCGGTGACTTCCGCGGCGCTTAATATAGCCGGTATATTCAGATAGCTGTGCTTTGAACTTGCGGGACCTATGCAAATCGACTCGTCAGCGAGCCGTACATGGAGGGCATCCTTTTCTATGTCGGAAAATACGGCTACAGTCTTAATGCCGAGTTCCCTGCACGCGCGGATAATCCTTACGGCTATTTCACCGCGATTGGCTATAAGTATTTTTTTGAAAAGATTCATGCCTTCACCTAACCTATAGGTTCCACTAAGAAAAGGGGCTCGCCGTACTCCACCGGGTGTCCGTTTTCCACGAGAATCCTCGCAACAACACCGTCGGCCTCGCTTTCTATTTCGTTCATCAGTTTCATTGCCTCTATAATGCAGATTACCTGCCCTTTCTTAACTCTGGTGCCCACATTAACAAAAGGTTCCACCTCAGGAGAAGCCGCCCTGTAAAACGTTCCTACTATCGGAGAGGTTACGGTAATCAGCCTCCCCTCGGCTTCCGTCTCTGCGGGCTCTTCCTTTATCTCCTTTTTTTCGTGGACAACGGATTTCTGAATCTCCAGATGACCGAAGAACTTCTCGCGCTTTATCCTTACCTTAACCCCGTCTTTCTCCACCTGCAGTTCGGTTATATCGGTATCCTTCAAAAGCCCCATCAATTCCTTTAAATTTTCAAGTTCCATAATGGCCTCCCTACTTCACCTTCTCTATATATTCCGATGTCCTTGTATCTATCTTCAATACGTCACCTACCTGAATATGGAAAGGCACCTTGACCACAGCCCCTGTTTCGAGGGTTGCCGGCTTGCTTCCGCCCGAAGCGGTATCGCCCTTAAACGCAGGCTCTGTTTCGGCCACGGCAAGCTCCACAAACATCGGCGGCTCTACGCTCATAGGCGCGCCCTTGTAATAAAGGATTTTAACTGTCATATTTTCCTTGATAAACTTTTTCGTATCGTCGAGCTGTGCGGAAGTCAGTGGAATCTGCTCGTATGATTCCATGTCCATGAAATAGTGCATGTCATCCTGCTCGTAAAGATATTGCATGTTTTTTTCTTCAAGGCTCGGCGCTTCGAATTTCTCGCCCGACCTGAAAGTATCTTCGAGGACACTGCCTGTCCTGAGACTTTTCAGCTTTGTCCGCACCACGGCGCCGCCGCGTCCCATCTTTACATGCTGAAAGTCGACAATCTCGCAAGGATCTCCTTTGTATTCTATTTTTTTACCTTTCCTGAAGTCTCCGGTGGTAATCAATACCGCACCTCCTAATTAATTATCTCCAAATCCCTGCTTAAACCTGTTAAGAGTTCCGCCTTTCCGTTTTTAACCAGTATCATATCCTCTATTCTCACGCCGCCCAGTTCAGGGACATATATTCCAGGCTCTACGGTAAAGACCATGCCGTTGCGCACCCTTTCGCTCCCCGTCCATGATACACGGGGATGCTCATGAACATCAAGCCCTACCCCGTGCCCTGTCCCGTGTCCGAAAAACTCGCCATAGCCGGCCTTCCTTATTGCATCTCTGGCTGCGGCGTCTATGTCCTGTGTTTTAATCCCTTCTTTTACGGATACCACGGCCTTCTTACGGGCATTATTAACTGTTTCGTAAATCCTTATCTTGTCCGAAAGCCCTTTGCCGTTCATAAGGAGCGTGCGCGTCATATCCGAATAATATCCGTCAGCCTCCCCGCCCCAGTCGATTATAACAAAATCGCCTCTTTCTATCTTTTTTTCGCTCGGTCTCGCATGGGGCATCGAGGAGTTCTTTCCGGAGGCTGTTATTATATCAAAAGCCGGGCACTTGCATCCTCTTTTTTTAAGCTGCTCTTCAATCTTCAGGGCTATATATCTCTCTCTTGCTCCCGGCCTTATTCCCGGCTTTACGGCTAAAAACGCCCCTTCAGCCCTCTCGATCGCCTTCTTAATGCTCTCGATCTCTTCTTTGTCCTTTATCTTTCGAAGGTTCTCGACAATGTTTTTCTGAGGCGCTAAAACAGCGGAGAGTTTAGCCCTTAAAAGATCGTAGAACTCGTAAGTAATGGACTGCTCGAACCCCAAGCGCTTAATCGCCAGCTTCCTTATAAGGCCGGTGATAAGTTTTGTCCTCCTGCCGTTTTCTATGGTTATTTCCCATCCGGTTACCTCTGCCTCGGCCTGTTCCTTGTAGCGGAAGTCGGTAAAAAAGAGATTCTTGTTTTTAGTGATGATTAAAAACCCTGAAGAGCCGGTAAAGCCGGTCAGATAGCGTATGTTTTTAATGTTGGTTATCAGAAGGCCGTCCAGTTTTCTAAAACCGATAATTCGCCGGATATTTATTGTTCTTTCGTTTGTCACAGGAGATGCCTGATTATCAGTCTTTATATGACGGAGCGGCAGGCGGAGGGGCAGCAAAACGGATATTTATCGCCTTCAACATCCTGCCTAAACGGTCTTTGACCGCGTCCTTTCTGCTGACGGCAAACCTGCCCTTGACCATCTCTAAAAACAGATTCAACCGGTCTACGACATCCTTTTTTGAATCTGTCGCGACAGTCGCCGGGAACTCTGAAACTTCCGCCTCTTCAGGAGGTTCCACGCCCATCCTTTTATATACTTCCGCGAGCCCTTTGCGGGCAAAAAGGTTATCAGGCGATTTCTCCGCCGCTTCTAAAAACTCCTTTTTAGCCTCCGGCAGCATGTCGCTCGAAAGGTACCACCGTCCGAGAGTAAGATGGGCGGTGATGAATCCAGGATTTTTTTTGATCCCCTCCAGAAGAGCGGCTATGGCCTCGTCGATCATATCCCTTCTCCTTAACTCTTCCGCGAAAGACAGGGACAGTTTTGAATCAGGCTTCCGACGCAGCCTCTCCTTAAGCCTCTTTAGATATGCGCTGTCTTCCATCATTCACTCAATCCTTCGTTCTTCAACGAGACTATCATGTCGAACAGAGCCGACGCGACATCTTCTTTGGACATAAGCTGCAAAGGCTGTTCATGGATTTCCCCTTCTTTGTCCCTGTGAATGATCACAACTTCATTGGTGTCGGCATCGAAGCCGGAACCCGCCTTTGACACGTCGTTAAATACGATCATGTCTATATTTTTGTTGACGAGTTTCTTCCGCGCCCTGTCGAGCCTGTTCCCCGTTTCCGCGGAAAAACCGGCGATAAAGGGCTTGTTTTTAAACCTTCCTGCCTCTTCGAGGATATCGGAGGTTTTTACGAGATTGAGCGAAAACTTCTCTTTCTTTTCGATCTTGCTGTTTTTCGTTTCAGCCGGAACGAAATCGGCAACGGCAGCGGACATGATGAATATCGAAGACATGGGGACATTGTCCATTACCGAGGCGTGCATCTCGTCGGCTGTCTCGACATTGATAACCTCAACGCCGTCCGGCGGTTTTATGGCGGTCGGCCCGCTTATGAGAGTTACGTCGGCGCCCCGTCTTTTTGCAATCTTCGCGATAGCGTAGCCCATTTTGCCCGAAGACCGGTTCGAAATATATCTAACAGGATCTATATATTCCCTTGTCGGACCGGCCGTAACAAGCACCTGCTCTCCGGCCAGATCCTGCTTTGAGAGGGAAGTCCTTACGGCCTCGATTATTTTTTCGACGTCGGCCATTCTTCCCATGCCTTCTTCGCCGCAGGCGAGGCTTCCACGTTCGGGCCCTACGGTCTTTACGCCGAGAGAAAGAAGATAATGGAGGTTTTTCTGGAATACCGCGTTTTCGTACATCCTCCAGTTCATGGCAGGCGCTATAATTACCCGGCCGTTGAAGGCGAGCAGCGAAGTGCTGAGGAGATTATCCGCTATCCCGTTGGCGTATTTGCTTATGATATTCGCGGTTGCGGGTGCTATAACAAAAAGGTCGGCGTCGGCAGGAAGGCTCACATGGGAGAGTGGAGATTCAAACATATCGCAGTAAACGTTTCCGCCCGACGCAATCTCTACGGACATGGGGGTGATAAAACGCTTCGCGGCCTCGGTCATGATAACCTTAACAGAAGCGCCATCCTTAACAAATCCTTTAATGAGTTCGAGGGATTTATAGGCAGCTACGCTTCCGGTAATTCCCAGCAGTATGGACCTGTCTTTCAACACCGTTACAGCCCAAAAAGGTCACGAATTTTTTGGGCCACCCCCTTTGAAAAGGTTACAGAGTATATAATTACTCCCCGGTCTCTTCTTCCCCTTCAGATTCGGCGAAAAGTTCTTCGAGCGCCTTTTCCGTGGCTCCTTTTTCGTGGAGATATACCTTTAGGTCTTTTTCAAGCTCAGACAGATCTTCTATGGGTTTTCTTTTCTCTTCTATGAGCTTTTTGTAATCTATTTTATCCGCCTTCTCTCTCGCGGCAACAGCATCTTCTCCGGTTATGTATTCGATGTTGCCGGAAATGGCCTCGAGAACCGAGGTTGTGGTTACCTTCTTGGCCTTTGTCTGAACCTTCTGCGCCGCGCCCAGGGAAAGTTCCCGGGCCCTCTGAGACGCGATTACGACAAGCCTGTATCTGCTCTCTATCTTCTTTTTGTCGTATTCTACGGGAAGCGATATGATATCCATGAAGTTCCTCCTTGTATTCTATATTATCAAAAAGTTTTCTTTTATCCAGTCCCGTTCCATCTTCGATATCCTCACCCTTTCGGCTATGACAATAGAGGATAGCTCTTTTAAGGCGGTATCGAGGGAGTCATTTACTATAACATAATCGTAATTTTTATACTCCCCTATTTCGCCTATTGCGTTCCGGAGCCTCGTCTTAATAACATCTTCAGAATCGGTCTTCCTGCCCGCAAGCCTCTCTTTAAGCGCTTCCATTGAAGGGGGCAGGACAAAAATCAATACACTGTCCGGGGAATGCTCTTTTATCTGTCTGGCGCCGTGGACATCGATATCGAGTATGACATCGCAGCCCTCATTGGTCATGTCCTCTATCCTTTTTTTAGACGTTCCGTAAAAATTGCCGTGCACCTCAGCCCATTCTACGAACTCTCCTTCGGTTATCATGGAGCGAAACTCGTCTTCGTCCACAAAGGTATAGTGAACTCCGTTTATCTCTCCATGCCTCGGACTGCGGGTAGTATAAGATATTGAATGCTTTATCCCGGCAAGGGAATCGCAGAGCTTCCAACAAAGCGTGGTCTTTCCGGCTCCTGAAGGAGCGGATACCACGAACAGGCTACCTTTTCTTTGTTTCATCCGTTTCCTCGTTTCCTTTTAGTTCGGCGGTTTTTTGGCCGGAGACCCTCTGTGCTATCGTCTCAACCTGAATGGCGGAGAGGATGATGTGATCGCTGTCGGTCACTATTATCGAGCGCGTTTTCTTCCCTTCCGTGGCGTCTATGAGTTTGCCTTGCTCTCTCGCCTCGTCTCTTAATTTTTTTATCGGAGAAGATCCGGGGTTCACGACAGCCACAACTCTGCCCGCGGATACCACATTCCCGAACCCTATATTTATAAGTGAATTTTTCATCGTATGGTTTATTGTATGTTTTGGGCCTGTTCTCTGAGCTTTTCAATCTCCGTCTTCATTTCGATAGTCCGGTTTATTATTTTAATATCGTCGCTTTTCGACGCGATGGTATTGACCTCACGGTGCATCTCCTGAATGATGAAATCGAATTTTCTGCCAGCATTGCCTCCTTCGGACAGGAGGGACGCAAATTGCTGAATATGGCTCCTTAGCCTTGCAAGTTCTTCGGTGATGTCGCTTTTCTGCGCTAAAAACGCTATCTCCTGCGCCAGCCTGCTTTCGTCAACGGGTATGTCCGGAATAAGGTCCCTTATCTTTTTCTGAAGGCTTTCCTTACGGCGCAAAGAGGCTTCTTTTGCCTCAGTCTCTATCTCATCCGGGAGTTTTTGCAACCCTTTTATCCGTGCCGACAATTCGCTTTTGAGACTTTCCCCTTCCGTATTTCTCATGTCTTGAAGTTTTGACAATGCATCCGAAACAGCCTGATACAGGGCTTCGCTGCTGTATTCCGGCTCTTCGGTTATTATAAGCTCCCTGTAGCCGGAAAAGAAATCAATGCCGATGCTTCCCGGCAGCGACAGATTTTTTTGGAGTTCCGAAAATGCTCGGTGGATCTTTTCGGCAAGCTCCAGATTGACGCCTACCTTAGTCTGCTGCCTGTCAGATATGGATATGCCGACATCAAATTTGCCCCTCGCGAAACAATCTTTGATAATATTTCTTATCGCCATGTCATGCTCCATCAGGGCTGACGGCATTTTTATGTTGATATCGATATGCTTGTGGTTCAGTGAGCGGATTTCGACCTTAAACCCGTCCTTCTCCGATGCCCCGAAACCTGTCATGCTTTGAATCAAAGTCCCACCCCGGTTATCTTCACTGTTTTCCTTTTAGACGACTCGCCCTTTATGATCGTTATGCTGCTCTTTCTTATCTTCAACTTCTCTGACAAAAGCTCTATAAGCTGTTCGTTGGCCGCTCCGTCAACAGGAGGCGCAGTAAGTTTTACCTTTACGATATTGTCCGCAGCGCCCGCGATTTCCTTTTTCGAGGAGCGCGGAACGACCTTAACCTCTATCAGTATGCCGTCCTTAATCCTGCTGTATGGTAAGTCTATCATGCCTTGAATGAAGTTTATAGTATACTTCACCAACGGCTATCGTGACAACAGTAAGCAATACGCCGCCTATGACATCCACGACATAATGATACCTGCAATAGACGGTTGCGACAATCAGAAGCATTACCGGCGTCAGCATTGCCCAAAAGAGACCCCTTGCATATCTATAGGCAAGAAAAAGCACGGTGAGGGCTATGCCTGTATGCCCGCTCGGGAATGCATCCCTTTTAACGCCTTCAAGCATGTTCAGGATATCCTGAATCGGCTTTGATACGAGAAACCCGCCGAGTGTGGTTTCATGCAGGTGATCCATCGCATACCTCGGCCCGAGCGCAGGAAAGAGAATGTAGCCCGCATAAGAAAGATAAAAACAGAGCAGTATGAAGAAAAGCGATTTTTCGAAGTCTTCGTTTTGTTTTTTTATTTTCAGAGCAATACCCAAGGCTATGGGCAGAAAATAGTATGTTGAATACGCGACCTGCAGAATATCGGTAATAAGCGGATTCATTATCTTTTCGAATTCGACGGTCGGATATGTTCCGAAAATGAGATAATCGAGCCTTATGAGAAGATAATCCAAATCCTGAGGATTGATATTATGGACGACAGGCCCAAGGCTGTCGAAGATTATGAGCACACTTATTACGGGGAATATTATGTCCTTCGTCAAGTTGAGAAAGGAGTTGAGCCTGCTAAGATGAATGAGGATAAGCTGAAAAAATATCAACGATGCGTAAATGAGAATGAGATAAGGAGCGGAGGGAATTTTGTTGTAAAAAAATGCGGTCAGAACTAAAAGGAGAAAGCTGAACAAAGCGGTGACGGAATCAGCGGGGCGGAGTTTCATGTTTAGTTTTTGACGATCTTCCTAAGCCGTCTTATGTTTTTTATCTTCTGATTTGTCAAACAGATAAACAATAACATTAGTATCTAAGAAGACCTTATCTCTCATACAATTCATCTCTGCTCGTGAAAAGTCTCTCTCCCATTTTCCAGCTCAGTTTTTCAACAGTCCGACCAAGACTAACTCTCTGTATTTTTTTTCTTTTGCCGCGATACTTATAAACCAAAAAATCATAAAAATGCTGAAGCTCCTCTTTAGCCTCGGCAGGCAATTTATTAAAATTAATAACATTATTTGTAATATTTGCTTTTTGCGTCTTTATAGGCATAAGAACCTCCCTGTCTGATTATTTCAAGTAATTATATCATAATTTGCCCAATGCCCTTCTAATCGTTTTTTCTTTTTTTGAAAGCCTATAGGGGTTTCCTTTTTGAGCATTTGGATAATCATCGTATTCGGAGTCTTTATACGAAAGATCGGCATCGTGGTATTCCCTTGTCCAGGAAACCGCCTGTCCTGAGCGCTTCGATACGATTTCAAAGAATTTTTCGGACGGGACGGGGATGGAATCGGCAGACCACGCGTGATTAACAATGTCCCTGTCGTTGCTTACAACGATCCACTCTTTACGCTCATTTGAAACGATTCGTTTAATTACATCGTCAGCCCTCTCTCCGAGCCTGGAATAAATAACCTTAACTCCGCCGCTTACTGACATATTTTCTGTGCCCCCGCCGCTTTTATGCCCGTCAAAAACAACCGTTATATCATGCGACTTTATTTTTTTATAGCGCATCAAAAGATCGATAAACGAATCCCTTGCCTTTTCCATGTCTTTATGAAAAATACCTATGACATTGTATCCGTCGATAATTATATGAGAAATAGCATACCTCCCTATGCCCGGTTGCACGGCCTCAGCGCTATTTTATCCCATGTCTCGGCGTCTATCTCATTGACATATTCCGAAACTTTGAATTCCTTGCCGCATTCCATGCAGCGGAAATACACGGTCTTTCAGCCGATAATGAGCTTGAGTTCGCCCTTGCAGTTTTTGCAGTTCATGGTATTTTTAATATACCATACAAACATGACTCTATTGAATTTGCTGAATTACGAACTCTCATGGCATGACAGGGAGAAGTGGGATAACACCATACGACTGCTAAAAGAATTTTCCGGAGAGCGCAACAGCGAGCTTTCCCATGTTAAAGACACGGCAAGGATAATAAAATACAGGATCGACGGAATAGACTCCTTTATCCAGAAAAACACCGCCGAGGTCTGTCCGTCCTGCAAAAATGTCTGCTGCGTGAACAAGCACGGATTTTATGATTACGAAGACCTCATATACGTCTATGCCCTCGGCCTCACGCCTCCTTCTTATAAAGAGGGCATGAAAGACACGGAACCTTGCCAGTTTTTATCCGAATCCGGATGCAACATAGAAAGATCGATAAGGCCGTTCAGGTGCAACTGGTATTTCTGTGACGCGCTTCTGAAACATATAGAAAACGGCCCCGCAAAACCGTACCGCGCATTCATAAAACAACTCGATGAAATCGTAGACCTCAGAAAAGATATGCTCGACGAGTTTTTCAGGATATTGAAAACCGCTTAGGTTTTTAATATAGGCATGTTGACATATCCGGCTGATGGTGGTATATTGGTAGTATGAAAGTGAAGACATCTATAACACTATCGGAAGATATAGTAAAGTATATCGATGTGACTGCAGGCAGCGCTCAAACAAGGTCGGAGTTTATCGAAAATGCGTTGAGGGACTTCATTGCAAAGCAGCAGCAGAAAGAGCGCGACCTTAAAGACCTCTCCATTATCAACCGAAGAGCCGAGAAGCTTAACAAAGAAGCCGAAGACGTACTTTCCTATCAAGTAGAGCTATGAACCGCGGCGACCTGTACAGGGTTTATAAAGGCTCTGTTCATGACCCAAAACGGTTTCGGGTCTTTGTAGTGATCAGCCGGCAGGTGCTTATCGATTCCCGTTTTTCAACGGTTATATGCGCCCCTGTGTATTCGAGCTACGACGGGCTTTCCACTCAGGTAAAAATCGGAGTTGACGAGGGGCTGAAACACGAGAGCAGCATCCATTGCGACGAACTCGTAAGCATTCCGAAGGCCATGCTTACGCACTATGTCGGCTCTCTTTCATTTGAAAAGATGCAGGAACTCGATGAGGCTTTAAAGATTGCGGTCGGGGCGGATTGAAATGCTGAGGACTTATTGCCCATAGCTTAACGCGCCAAAGATTTAATATTTTTTATCCTCTCCACCACCGGTGGATGGGAATAGTATAAAGCAACATATAGCGGATGTGGATAGAGATTTGAGAGGTTCTCCTTTGAGAGTTTTACAAGCGCGCTCACCATGCTCTCTGCGTCATTCGTCAACTCATACGAAACCCTGTCGGCCTGCCTTTCATGCCTCCTGCTGAAGAAATTCGCAATAGGCTCTAATGCCAGAGAAAGAATGCCTGCGATGAATCCGAGGATTATGAATTTTGCGAAGATGGTATTTGTATCGATTGCGAAGATACTTAAAAGAAAATCGCTTTGGATGAGCTTGAATGAAATGTAAAGGGCTATGAGCGAGAGCGCTTCAAATACGATAAGCGTTTTCAATAAATGTTTCTTTTTCCAGTGGCCTATCTCATGCGCGAGCACGGCAAGGATTTCGTCATGGCTCATTCCTTCAAGCAGGGTATCATAAAGCACGATCCTCTTTGTCCTGCCGATGCCGGTAAAATAAGCGTTTGTATGTTTGCTCCTCTTTGACGCGTCTATTCTCAATATCCTGCTCGCATGGATGCCGGCTTTTTCCGCCAGCCTGACGATCTTTTCTTTCAAGGATTCGTCCTCTATGGGAGTGAATTTGTTGAAAAGGGGTTCAATAACATACGGCGATATGTACATCATGAAGATACTGAACATGAAAAGAAAGCCCCAAACCCAGAACCACCAGTATTCCGGACTCCATTTTATAAGCCAAAGGCCTGAAATTATCATCAGGGACATCAGGATTGTAGAGATGATAATAGATTTTACGAAATCGGATATCCACAGCTTTATGGTCATAGTATTGAAGCCGTATTTGTTCTCGATCTTAAAAGTGCTATAGAGACTGAACGGTATTGAAATAAATTCTCCGGCATAGATTAAAAGCAGAAAAAAGAGCCAGCCCGAAACGATAAAGGAAAGATTAAGAGACGCAGCCCACGAATTATAAATATTCAGCAATCCTCCGAATACAAACGCGATAGTAACGATATTGCCGAATACCGAAGATATAAAACTGAATTTTGTCTTATCCGCTTCGTATGCTTGAGCCTTTTTCAGCAAGGCTTCATCAATCAGCCCCTCGAATTCAGGCGGTATTTTCGCGCCCGCCTTCTGCATGTGTTTTAGGTTGAGATATTGGACGATGTATTCGAATGTCTCTTTGAGGATGTAAAGGCAGAGAATAATAAAGGGATATGTGTTCAAATATGCCTTGTCCTCCTAAAGTTTATTATAATGAGCTACAATATGAAATATAACATACATAGGGGGAACTTTATGGAAAAGGTGATGAGGATAGCTATTAATACCGGCGGGGGAGACGCACCGGGGCTTAATGCGGTTATCGAGGCGGTCGTGCTTTCCGCTTACAACAGGAATTGGGAGGTGTACGGAATCAAAAACGGCTATGCAGGACTTTTAAACACGGACGAGATTATCCGTTTGACACCCGAGAATGTGCGCCGCATTTCGAGCATCGGCGGGACGATTCTCGGAACGACAAATAAAGGCAATCCTTTTCAGATGCCCTTAAAAAACGCGGCGGGAGAGGTCGAAGTGCGAGATGTTTCGGACAAGGTTGTCGAGAACTTCAAACGTCTCCGTCTCGACTGCCTGATAGCAGTAGGAGGCGACGGAAGCCTTAAGATAGCCCACGATTTTTACAAAAAAGGAATTCCTATTATCGGCGTTCCGAAGACCATAGACAATGACCTCGCCGCAACAGTAATCACATTCGGCTTCGACACCGCAGTCAGCATTGCGACAGAGGCCATAGACCGTCTCCATTCAACGGCAAAATCCCATGACAGGGTAATGGTTGTGGAAGTCATGGGAAGGCACGCGGGTTGGATCGCCCTTAACAGCGGCATCTCAGGAAGTGCCGATGTCATTCTTATTCCGGAAATTCCCTTCGATATCGAAAAAGTCTGCGACTACATCATGGGACTCGACCTGCATGGACAGCATTATGCCATAGTAGTCGCGGCAGAAGGATCTGCGCCTGCCGGAGGGCGGCAGATCGACAAAGGCAAGGGAGAAGCTGGCCGTCAGGATGTTGTGCTGGGCGGCATCGGCGAGTATGTCGCAAAAGAAATAGCAAAAAAGACAGGGAAAGATACTCGTTCATTGGTCTTGGGGCATTTGCAGCGCGGTGGTTCTCCGACTACATTCGACAGGCTTCTCGCCCTTCGTTTCGGCGCGGCTGCTGTCCGCATGATCGAAAAGAAAAGCTTCGGGGTGATGATCGCCCTCGATCCGCCTGACGTAAAGGCGGTTCCGCTCGAAAAGGTTATCGATAAGATGAAAAAGGTTCCGATTGACGGCGATACCGTGAAGACAGCGCGTGAAATCGGGATATGTTTCGGAGACTGAAAAGTTGCATAGATAGGTTAGGCAAACACACCTCAAAGCCTTTACTAATGCGATAACATTTATTAAATGGCTGTCTATTTCGTTGAATGTATTTGTGATACTGAAATTGCCTTTAAATGGCTGGAGGGTTCGCCGCTTAGGTATCGCTACTAAAGGCTTTTCAGCATATTCGCCTAACCTTAAAATCGTATTTCAGTTTCGCCATCACGGCGAAACTTCGAGCTGCTAAAGCCGCTACAATACAATGTCTTATCATTTTATTAACTTATTCGATTCCTTATACACAAACATCGTGAAATCGTAATTCATCCGGTCGTGCCTGAGCGAAACATAGGGTGAAAGGTTTTTTACCGCGAAACCGAAAATATCTTCCGGAGAGGTGTAGTGCAGTTCAAAACTCTTTTTGGGGTTATGGGATGAAAGGGCATTGAAGGCAAGGCCGGCACGGCAGCGCTGAAAAAGTTTTATCAGTGTGCTTTTGATATCCTCATCAATGCCATGGACTTGCAGATTGAACACGCCGCATAAAAAGACATAATCGAAGTCTTCTGCAAGCGCGGCAATATCAATATCGAAGACCCTGAAATCAATATCCGGAAACTTTTGTTTTGCAAGTGCGATGAGCTTTTCGTTTATATCATATCCGTGATACTCCACCTTAATATTTTTGTCTTTTAGGAATTGATAAAAATCCCCCTTGCCGCAGCCGAAGTCGAGGATTTTACTGCCATTGATGTCTCCGATATCGAGCATTGCCAGGTAACGTGATATCTGCCCTGCTGGCGACCACCTCACAGCCTCCGGCGTGTCACCGTGAAGCATCAGGCTTTTGTCGAAAAAAGAGATAACGTATTCTTTGGAAAGCTTGTCCATATCGGATTATATTACGAAATCTTTTCGAGGATCGACTTCGATAATTTCACATAACAGACGCCTTCGGGCATTTTGCAGTTTCCTGCCTTTTTCTGTCCAACGGCGTCTTCTATAGTCTTCAATCCGGCCAGAATCTTTTTTGATTCGGAGAGAATGTCCGATAACTCCGGTGGGAGCGATTTCATATCGGCATCGTATTGCCGCTCGAATTCCGCGAGGTCTTCTCGCACATTTCTAACGCTGTTCGTAAATGCCTTGCATATGCCGCACATCGGATCTGACTGCTGATTCGCGAACACTCCGGCAATGTAGCGATAGTAACGTATTCGATTAGAGAATTCCATAGCATCTCCTTGGAAGCCGAACTGTCATTATATTAAGTTAGAGTTCATTTTTTTTGCAAAGCATCCCCAATACTTTGTCTTTCCGCCCAGCTTTGTTATAATCGTTAAATGAATTATCTCGACGACACTATTGCTGCCATATCCACTGCCACCGGCGAGGGAGGAATAGGCATAGTCCGTCTCAGCGGCAAAGATGCGATTGCTGTAGTCGATAAAATATTTTCATCTCCCAAAAACAAGAGGCTTAAGGATGCTAAATCACATACAGTTGTTTACGGTTTCATAATCGACCCTTCCGGCAATGAAAGAATAGACGAGGTTCTTGTTACCGTCATGAGAGCGCCCATGACTTACACAAAAGAGGACGTGGTAGAGATCAACTGCCACGGAGGGATGCTTCCGCTGCGTAAAACTCTTGAGATGCTTTTGAAGGAAGGCGCGCGGCTTGCGGAGCCCGGCGAATTTACGAAAAGGGCGTTCCTGAACGGAAGGATCGACCTTTCTCAGGCAGAGGCCGTTATCGACGTGATAAGGGCTAAGACAGAGCAGGCAGAGAGGCTGGCGCTCCAACAGCTTGAGGGAAGATTGTCCTCAAGGATAGCGGGTATAAAGGAAAGAATCGCGAATGTCTGCGCTCATGTGGAGGCGTATATAGATTTCCCTGAAGAGGAGATAGAGACTCCAGCGAAAGATGAAATAATCGGTTCAATGAGGGGCATAATTGGAGATTTGGCGGCCCTTTCAAGAGGCTATGACGAGGGAAGATTTTTCAGGGAAGGCGTTTCCACGGCTATCGTTGGCAAACCGAATGTCGGCAAGTCGTCTCTTTTAAACGCTCTTTTGCAAAAGGACAGGGCGATAGTCACCGAGATGCCGGGAACCACGAGGGATGTGATAGAGGATTATCTGAATATTAAAGGCCTGCCTTTAAAGATAATGGATACAGCGGGAATAAGGGAAACTCACGACTTGGCAGAAATGGAGGGGGTGAGACGGAGCCTGTGCGCGATAGAAGGCGCGGATATTGTTATTGCTGTTTTTGACGGAAGCAGACCGCTTGATGAGGCCGATGCCGAAGTTGTCGAAAAAGTAAAGGATAAGAAAACGGTATTTGTAATAAACAAATCGGATATCGCTAATCCTGCATTTCAGTCTTCGGCTCTCATTCAGCCCATTATCAATGTTTCCTCATTAACAGGCATGGGCGTAGATGCTTTAAAGGATGCGGTCTATTCTCTCTGCATATCGTCAGGAAGCGCAGCCGGAGTGGAGGATGTGATAATAACTAAAATAAGGCATAAGCAGTCCATAGACAATGCCTTGAAGTCCATCAAAGAGGCGGCAGAGGCATTAAGGGGCGGTCAACCGCTTGAGGTTGCGGCGCTATTTCTCCGCGAATCGCTCGACAGTCTTGGAGAAATAGTCGGAGTTGTTACCACAGAAGACATTCTGAACAGGATATTCAGCGAGTTCTGCATCGGAAAGTAAGAATGTCTGAAGCGTGCGGTGCGAGGATTTGTTATTTAATAATTTTTAAGTATCTTTCAATCTCCATTGCCCCATGAAAAACACCCAGAATATCAATTGATTCCTTGTTTCTTATGAGATAGGCAATACGATAGTGCCCAAATAGCAGTATTCTTATATCTCCCTCCGGTTCCGACCTGTACTTATATCCAATTTCAGGAAAATCTTTCAGAATCTGTGCCTTTTTATAAACTGCAGTTACAACCTGCTGTGCTGCGTTCGTATTGTCTTGGGCGATATAGTCATAAATATCTCTAAGCCACTTTTCTGCTTCTAATGTCCATCTTATTTTTGCCATGAATGGATGCGCTGCTCTACTTCCTCGTTGCTGATAATTCTGCCTTTCCGTAAATCTTCCAATCCCCGCTCAATCATTCGCTCAAATGCGAGTTCGCGCATTATTTCGTCATATGACGCATCTTCAGGTTGTTCTTGAATAACTTTTGTCATTACCTCTTTTGCAATAGCCATAGCGTACCCCCTTTATGCCTGTATATAGTTTAACAAATTAATAAGGCTTTCTTCTCAAAAGTTCTGCATGAAGTAGCAAGAAGTGTCAGGTCTTGAAATTTGAGTCAAGACCGCTGCCTTCCTTTCTTCTTAAATTCAAGTCACTCTCCACTCCGCTTAATATCCTTAATCCACAAGCAATAACCAAATCGCAAGCCCAAGGGTAATCACGGTCATCACCATATTAGCTTTTAACCAAAACTTGATTACCTTCCAATTGTCATTATGCGTAATTTCGCAGGCTCTAATATCAAAAGCTGTTAGAGAAGAGGGAAATTGTGTATCACGAACGGCTTGGCGGACTGTTGCAGCCGTCAATAAACTTATAATCGTCGATACCATCAGCATCCACCAAAGGAATAGATAATTAGAAGATGACTGGCGATAAAGTGCCACGGCTGCAATTATATATATCGCTATTTTACCTACTCGGACTAATAGAGCCATATAGCAACTCCACAGTATAATATACCAACTTGGTATTTTCTCCCCATATGACGAGAATATAGCATATTTAACGATATTTGAGAAGGGAAATGCAGCAGCAAAATTATGGTAATGAAGACGAGGCGAATATTTTAAGATATTCGCCTCGTCGAAAGGTGCTATTTCTGCTGCGTTGCCGGAGGCGCTTGCGCCGGCTCGAAGGTCAGCTTTGAAAGCGCGTCCTTGTTTATATCTATCTTGTAACTCTTTTTGAGGTTCTCGATGAACTTATCAAAGGTTTCCCTCTGTTTCTCGGCGATCATCTTCTGCCGGACAAAGCCCTTTACCTTCTCAAATTCCATGACCGAGCCCTTTGCGTCTATTACCTTGATTATATGTATCCCGTCTTTCAGTTTTATAGGCATGCTTACCTGGCCCTTTTTAAGCCTGAACGCAGCATCTTCGAGTTCCGGTCTCATATCGCCTTTTTTGAAAATTCCGATGTCTCCGCCCGATTTCGCGGTAGCCTTATCTATAGACGCATCGGAAGCTATCTTTGCAAAATCCTCTCCCTTCTGAAGTCTTTCGTATACCTTTTTAGCATCTTCTTCGGTTTTAACCAATATATGGCTCAACCTCATCTGGCTGTTTACCATAAAATCTTCTTTGTGCTTGTCGTAATAATCTTTTACGTCCTTGTCGGTAAATTTCGACGCGGCTTCTATTTCCTTTTCAAGAAGCTGATTGATGAGGGTGATCTTTTTAAACTCTTCAACTTTTTTCTGAAAATCCTTGTTTTTGTCCAGTCCCCTCTTCTGGGCCTCGAGATACAGCATCTCCTTTTTCACAAGTTCGTCCATAAAGCGGCCCATGCCTTCAGTCCCCTGGAAGAATGCCTTTGCCATATCAGGGACAGTGTTCATTTCCGCCTGAACGTCTTCTTTTGTCAGGGTCTTGCCGCCTACTTTAGCCACATAGCTGCCTTTGAGGCCTCCGTCCTTCGAACAGGAAATCACAAAAACAACGGCGATAAACGCCACTAAAATTTTTTTCATCGTATTGCTCCTTATCATGGTTTTTGAGTTTCATCAATCTAACATATTTGAAAAACAAAAGTAAAAAGCGATACGTCCATTCATAATCCTTAATCCGCATGCAAATATTTCTAACACGGATGGCGGGTATGCCGAAAAGCCTTTAATAGCGATACCTTAATGCCGAACCCTCCAGCCGTTTAAGGGCAATTTCAGCACCACTTATCCATTAAGCAAATAAACAGGCTATCGAATGATTCTATCGCATTATTAAAGGCTTTGAGGTATGCGTGTCATCCGTGATTACATAGTATGGTATGCTACGAATATGAAAAAAGTAATTGTCGGCATGAGCGGGGGCGTGGATTCGTCCGTAACCGCGTATCTGCTTAAGGAGCAGGGTTATGAGGTCGAAGGCGTGAGCTTTATCCTTTACGAGGCGAGGATGAAGAATACGTTTACAGGATGCTGTTCGATTGAGGTCATAAACGACGCGCGGCGCACTGCCGAACACATGGGCGTAAAACACACAGCCGTTGATCTGCGTAATGAATTCATGGAAAAGGTGATAGAACCCTTTATCGAGGCGTATTCGAAGGGAATGACGCCTAATCCCTGCATTCTCTGCAACAGGCATATAAAGTTCCCATACCTTTTGAAAATAGCCGGCGAAAAGGGCGCTGATTTCATAGCCACAGGGCATTACGCAAGGGTCGTTAGTGCAGAAGCGCAGAAGTACGGAAGCGCAGAAGCTACAAGACGTAAAACTTCCGAGTTTCCGAGTTTCCGAGCTTCCGTACTTAAAAAAGGAATAGACAATAAAAAAGACCAATCCTATGTCCTTTATGTTTTGAGAAAGGAAGAATTGAACAGGCTCTTGCTTCCTCTTGGAGATAAAAGAAAGGATGAGGTCAGGGAAATAGCAAGGACATTGAACCTGCCTGCCGCGAAGAGGCCGGAGAGTCAGGAGATTTGCTTTATTGAGGACAGGAATTATTTCAGGTTTTTGGAAAATCTGACCGGATCTAAAGAGGGGCCGATCATCGATGTTGAGACAGGAGAAACGCTCGGCACTCACAAGGGAATATATCTGTATACTGTCGGGCAGAGGAAAAGGCTCGGCATTGCGGCCGGGAAGCCTTTATTTGTAGCAAAAATAGACCCTTCAAAGAATGCGGTTTATGCGGGCCCAAAAGAGGCGGCAATGATAAGGGAGTTCGATGTTTTTGATATTAACTGGCTGATGAGCGTAGGCCCGGAATTCAGGGCTACGGTAAAGGTGCGCTCTATGATGAATGACGAGCCGGCGTCTATTAGAGTCCTTGACGATAATAAAGTTAACGTCGTTTATGACGAGCCCCAGTGGGCGCCTGCGCCGGGACAGAGCGCGGTTTTTTATGACGGCGAAGCCGTAATCGGCGGCGGGATTATACAGTGATATTTCTCAATTATTTATGTTATTTTAAAAGATAAAACTCAGGAGAGGTTTGAAATGGCGGGAAAGATTGTTTCGATAAATATCAGCGAGAAGAAGGGCATGAGAAAAAAACCTGTCGATGAGGCTGTTATAAACGAAAATTCAGGCATTGAGGGGGACGCCCATGCCTCGTCTCAATGGCACAGGCAGGTAAGTCTCCTTGCCCTCGAGAGCATAAAAAAGATGCAGGCGATGGGTCTCGATGTGAAGGCCGGAGACTTTGCGGAAAACATAACAACAGAAGGGCTTGATCTTCTTTCGCTCCCTATCGGCACAAGAATGAAGATGGGCAAAGATGTAATAGGAGAGGTAAGCCAGATAGGAAAGGAATGCCACACGAGGTGCGCCATATATTATCAGGCCGGAGACTGCGTCATGCCTAAAGAAGGAATCTTCATAAAAGTCCTGAAGGGCGGCAAAATAAAGATCGGAGACGAGGTCTCCGTAATGCTGAGAAAGCCGATCGAGGAATACTCCTGACCCCAATATGATTACCGTTGCTGTCTTGACATTGAGCGATAAAGGTTCGAGAGGCGAGAGGGAAGACAAGAGCGGGCCTGCTATCTCCGAAATGCTTAAAGGCATCGGAGAAGTTAAATATTACGACATTTTGCCTGACGAAAAGGATTTGATAAAAAATAAACTGCTCGAATATGTGAATAAGGTAGACCTGATTTTGACTACAGGAGGCACCGGGCTTTCTCCGAGGGACGTTACGCCGGAGGCTACGATTGATGTGATAGACAGGGAAATACCGGGCATAACGGAGGCCATGAGGATGGAAGGATTGAAAAAGACCGACAGGGCGATGCTTTCAAGGGCTGTCGCCGGAGTGAAGGGGCAGACATTGATAATAAACATGCCCGGAAGCCCGAAGGCTGTAAAGGAGCATATGGAAGTAATTCTGAATGTGATACCTCATGCTATAGAGAAAATTAAAGGCGATACAGGAGAGTGCGCGAGATGAAGGATGTATCTTTCCCGTTGGCGTTTATGGCAGGTATTTTGTCCTTCCTCTCTCCATGTGTTTTGCCTCTTGTCCCTGCCTATGTTTCATTCATAACAGGATTGTCTCTGGAAGAACTTAAATCCTCGCCCCGCATAACAAAGGCTCTGGGGAACACTTTTGCCTTTGTCCTCGGTTTTTCGACGGTATTCGTATCTCTCGGAGCGTCATCTTCTTTGCTCGGCAACCTTCTTATCAAATATCAGGATTATCTGAGGATTGCCGGGGGAATTATTACGATAATATTCGGCTTATTCATAGCGGGCTTTATAAAATTGGATTTTCTCATGAGGGAAAAGAGGTTCCATATCAATAAAGGCCCTGCCGGCTATGTAGGCTCGTTTTTCATAGGGATGAGTTTTGCGGCCGGATGGACGCCTTGCATAGGCCCGATACTCGGAACGATTCTTATCTATGCAAGTTCTCAGGCGTCCGCATCTTACGGATTCAAACTCCTCTCGGTTTACTCGCTCGGACTCGCAATCCCGTTCATACTATCTACGCTTGCCATAAACGTATTTTTTACCTATACGAGGAAGCTCAATAAATTCATGAAGGGCATAATGGTCGTCAGCGGTTTTGTTTTAATAGCCTTCGGCATTATGCTTTTGACCAACAGGATGGGGCAGTTTTCGGCATTGTTCCCCGACCTGGGGGTTAAATTCTGAACGATCATGCACATGTAATCATGAAAGAACGTTACGACTTCGACGAAATAGAGATAAAGTGGCAGAAATACTGGTCTGAACGAGGGCTGCACAAAGCCGAAACCGACGCCTCCAAAAAGAAATTCTACTGTCTCGAAATGTTCCCCTATCCCTCCGGAAAAATACACATGGGGCATGTCCGCAATTACGCCATCGGAGACGTCATTGCGAGATATAAGAGGATGCGCGGCTTCAATGTGCTTCACCCTATGGGATGGGACGCATTCGGCCTGCCTGCCGAGAACGCGGCCATCAAGCACGGAGTTCATCCGGCCAAGTGGACATACGAAAATATCGGCTACATGAAAAAACAGCTCGACCGCATGGGCCTGAGCTATGACTGGGGCAGGGAAGTAACGACCTGCAGCCCGGACTATTACAAATGGAACCAATGGTTCTTCCTTAAGCTTTACGAAAAAGGTTTAGCCTATAAGAAGGCGTCGTTTGTGAACTGGTGCCCGTCGTGCGCTACCGTTTTAGCTAACGAGCAGGTCATAGACGGCGCGTGCTGGAGATGCGACAGCGCTGTCGTCCAGAAAGAGCTCGAGCAGTGGTTTTTCAAAATTACCGCTTACGCGGAGGAGCTTCTTCAAGGATGCGACGAACTCAAAGGCTGGCCTGAGCGCGTTGTCGCTATGCAGAAGAACTGGATAGGAAAGAGCGAAGGCGTTGAAGTGGATTTCCCATTGGCCGATGCCGGCGGTATTACCGATGAAAAACTGAGGATATATACAACAAGACCGGATACAATTTTCGGCGTTACATATATGTGCATTGCGCCCGGACATCCTCTGACTGAAAGGCTTGTAACCGATAAAGATAGTCTCGAAACCATAAAAAATAAATACGGAAACCAGGAAGAAAAAGAAGGACTCTTTACGGGGCATCACTCCGTTAACCCGCTGACAGGCGAAAAGATACCGGTGTATGTCGCTAATTTTGTCCTTATGGAATACGGGACAGGCGCTATCATGTCCGTGCCGGCTCATGACCAGAGGGACTTTGAGTTCGCAAAAAAATACGGACTTCCTATAAAGACCGTAATAATTCCAGAAGACAGAGCAGAAGAGCAGAAGAGCGGAAGAGCAGAAGAAAAGGAAATGAATGAGGCATTTGAAGGAGAGGGCGTTCTCATCAATTCAGGAAAATTTAACGGGCTTAAGAGCGAGGAAGCAAAGAGAGAGATTGCCGGATTTATCGAAGAAAAGGCGTTCGGCAAACGGATGGTCAACTATAAAATCAGGGATTGGGGCATTTCGAGACAGAGGTATTGGGGGACCCCCATCCCGATAATCTATTGCGATAAGTGCGGCATAGTTCCTGTCCCTGAAAAGGACCTTCCCGTTGTATTGCCCGAAGATGTAAGTTTTACGGGCAAGGGAGGCTCTCCTCTTTTAGAGTCGGACAGGTTCCTGAATGTTAAATGTCCCTCATGCGGCGGCAATGCGAAAAGAGAGACGGACACAATGGATACGTTTGTCGATTCTTCGTGGTATTTTATCGCTTATTGCCTGAAAGATGATATCGATTTGAAATTTCAAATTTCAAATTTCAAATCACTTATAGATTACTGGATGCCTGTGGACCAATACATAGGCGGCATCGAACACGCTGTTCTGCATCTGCTTTATTCGAGGTTTTTTACGAGGTGCGTGAGAGACTTCGGTGTTGTTTCCGCCGGAGAACCCTTTCGCAACCTGCTGACGCAGGGGATGGTCTGCAAGGAGACATGGAAGTGTCCCGATCACGACTGGCTTTTTCCGGAGGAGGTCAAAGACGGCAAGTGCGTCCATTGCGGCAAGCAGGTCGAAAAAGGCCGCATAGAAAAAATGTCCAAATCAAAAAAGAATGTAATAGACCCCGATGCCCTTATAAAAAAATACGGCGCAGATACCATGAGGCTTTTCTCGCTTTTCGCAGCGCCTCCAGAGAGGGACCTCGAATGGTCGGATAAGGGCGTGGAAGGGGCATACAGGTTTTTGAATAAGGTGTGGGGAATCGTCTATAAAAACAAGGGCAAGGGGCAAGAATTAAGCTCTCTTATTGCCCATAGCCTATCGCCTATCGCCTCGTCCTTGTTAAGAAAGACCCATCAGACAATAAGAAAGGTGACCGATGACATAGAAAAGGACTACCATTTCAATACGGCTATAGCGGCTCTTATGGAACTGGTGAACGAGATTTCGTCCTTTAATCCGGAGAGAGAAGAAGACCGAGCCGCGCTCGACTTTGCCGTCAGAAACACTTTAATGATGTTAGCTCCATTCGCGCCTCATTTCGCAGAGGAATTATGGGAGGCAGCCGGCGGAAATCCGAGCGTACTCGAGCAGCCGTGGCCGGAATGGGATGAAACCCTTGCAAAGGACGAAGAGATAGAACTTGTGGTGCAGATAAACGGTAAGTTGAGGGCGAGGATGCTCGCCCCTGCCGGTTTGACGGACGAAGACGCGAGGCAAAGGGCATTGCAGGAGGAGCGCGTAAAAGAGATGCTTGACGGCAGGGAGATAAAAAAAGTTATCGTTGTTAAGGGCAAACTGGTCAATATTGTGTTAGGATAATAGGCGAGAGGCGATAATGAAAAATTTAAAATCAAGGCGCTTTTTATTGCTGTTCACGGTTTGTTGTTCGCTGTTCGCTGTTTACGGCTGCAGCGGCTACACTATTCAGACAAAAGCCAATCTGCCGTTCGATACAATAGCGGTCGGAAGGATAGAGAATAAGACGCTCGAACCTAAGCTGCAGGACAGGTTCATCAGATCCCTTGCGGAGACCTTTGCGGAATACGGTTTTTCCGTCAGCCGGTCAGCGAGATATAAACTTGAAGGGAAAATAACGAAATTCGAGCTGCTGCCTTTAAACGAACAGAATCTGGTGGCAACGCAATATCAAGTCATTGTTAAAGCGAGCTTCAATCTTGTGGATACGTCAACCGGCAGATCCGTTCCGCTTGTGGCCGATAACCCTTTTATTACATATTTCAGCACTTCCGCAAGGCTTGAAGATGTGCTCGCACAGAAAGAGCTTTCGACAAACAGCGCATTAAAGAATATCGCGCAGGAGGTCGCGAGGACAATAAGTTATAACACGCCCAAAAATTTCGCTTATCTGATGCTCGCTGCACAGGACATTAAAGACATGGATTCCCTAAAGTCAAAGATGAGAGATGCAAAAGACCCCGTATCTTTATACATCAGGGAACGTTTATCGCCGGATACCCGGCAGTTGTTAAGCAGAGACAGCGTCTCGAAGGAATCGGCCGATAAGGCCAAAAACGCCTTGATCAACGACCTTAACGAAATATTGCAGGGTATCGGCATCTACGATGAAAACCGCTTCGCGCATATCGCGCTTTCGCGGGAGGCAAAAGAACTCACCAAGCAAAACCCGGCCGGAATCGAACGCCTCCGCCTTAACAGGCTTTTGCTGGAAGCCGCCTATCCCGGCGAAATATTGAAGCATCAGAACGTTTCCAAAGAAGAAATAAAAAAATGAGCATCAAGCAGTTTCAGCAGGAGCTTTCAAAGGAACTGCCGTCTCCCGTATACCTTTTTTATTCGTCAGAGGATTTTTTGCTTCATGAAGCGTTATCGGTCATAAGAGACAGGTATCAAGGTGCGGATGCGTTTAATTTCGATGTCTTTGACATTAAATCTCCGGATGACGCCAAACCCGTGGAGCAGATCGTGGATGTGCTTAATACCCTGCCCTTCCTGTCGGAGAGGAGGGTTGTCGTTATTCAAAATATTCAAAAAATGCCAAAAAAAGACGCCAAAAAAATCGAGGATTACATTTCAGCCCCTTCTAACACATCCCTTTTAGTAATGCTGTTTGAAGGGACGTCTCCAAAGCTTTTTGACGCGTCCGCTTCTAAAAATATGAAGACAATAGGCATGAGCGTGCCTGAAAAAGATATCCCGTTGTGGATAAAGGGCAGGGCTAAGGGCAAGGGAGTGGAACTTGCGGACAAAGCAGTAGAATACCTGATAAATTGCGTGGGCACGGATTTGGGGATGCTTTCCGCGGAAATAGAGAAATTTTCATCATGGAATACATCCCGGGTCGATATGGATGATATCAAGGGGATGGTTTACGCGGGCGCGGAATACAGCGCCTTTGACCTCGTCAACGCCCTCAGGAATAAAGATAAAAAGGAAGTGTTCAGAATATTCGAAAACGTAAACAAAAACACCGAGCCGCAGATGCTGCTTGGAGCGCTTAACTGGCAGTACGCAAATCTCCGGTCCAGATCTCAGGGCAGGGAGGAAAGATCGTTCAACCGCATTTTCAGGCTGTTGCACGAGGCTGATGCCGGAATCAAGACATCAAAAAGTCATGTAATGGAAGACCTGCTAATACAGCTTCTTAAAAATTAAAAAAGCGGAAAGCGTTATCCGCTTTCCGCTTAATCCCTAAAAAACTTTAACTTGAGAGAGACGCGTTTGCCTTTTTGGTGATCCGCGAAATTTTTCTCGACGCGGTGTTTTTGTGGATAATGCCCTTTGAGGCAGCGCTGCTTACAACCTTGACGGCCGCCTTTAACAGATTGTCGATATTTTCCTTGTTCTTTTCGGGCAATGCCGCTTCTAATTTCGCAATGTATGTCTTTATCTTCGTCTGCATAGACTGATTACGGAGACTGAGTTTTTCAGCCTGACGCGCCCTTTTGAGGGTTGAGAGATCTTTTTTCGGTGCTGCTTTACCTGCCAATTGTATCCTCCTGAGAATAGCTTTTAAAGCCGGCAGCCTATAAGCTGACAGCTTTTAAAAATAGCATAAACCTTAACAGAAAATCAATATTTGTGCTAAAATTGTTGCATATGAAATACCGGCATATAGACGTGAAAGGGATTAAGACCTATTCCATTAAGGAAAGGAACAGCAAGGTCTCGATAGAAAAGTCCGCAAGGCCCCATGAAAAGGGTATATCCTTTTCAGAATTCATCGGCAGGCTTCCGGACTTCCTTGCCGCAGGAGATTTAAAGGCTGTTGCCGGGGCTGTTGTAAATGCGCGCAGGAATAAAAGGCCGGTTATCCTCGGCATGGGCGCTCACCCCATTAAGGTCGGTCTGTCGCCGTTAATTATCGACCTGATGAAAAGGGACATGATAACCGCAATCGCGACCAACGGGGCATGCATAGTCCACGATTTTGAGATTGCGTATATAGGACAGACCTCCGAAGACGTGGCAAGGGAGTTGTGCACAGGGACGTTCGGAATGGCTAAAGAGACGGGACAGATGCTCAATAATGCCGTTATCGACGGCGTGAAAGAAGGCTACGGCATAGGACGCTCCATCGGAGGGTTTATCGATTCCTCCGGTTTTGAATTCAAGGACAAAAGCATATTCAGAACGGCATATGCCCTCGACTTGCCCGCTACTGTTCACGTGGCGATAGGGTCGGACATCATACACATGCATCCCGAGGCCGACGGAGCATCCATAGGCGAGGGAAGCCTTAGGGATTTCAGGCTGCTGACCTCCGTGGTCGCGGACCTCGAAGGAGGCGTGTATATAAATCTTGGCTCCGCTGTTGTGCTTCCAGAGGTTTTTTTAAAGGCACTGACAGTCGCGCGGAATTTAGGGCATAAGGTCGAGGAATTCACTACGGTGAATATGGATTTTATCCAGCATTACAGGCCTACGGTGAATGTGCTCCGCAGGCCGACGATGACAAAAGGCCGGTGTTTTGCGCTTACGGGGCATCATGAGATAATGTTCCCGCTTCTTGCGGCAATGATAATTGAGGAACTATAGATGAACGTAATAGTAGACGAAGAAAAATGCATAGGCTGCGGCACGTGCGAGGAGATATGCCCGGCAGTCTTTCATGTGAATGAGGCCGTAGGCAAGTCGGAAGTGATAGATGAAGAGGCGTGCGAGTTCGTAGGCTGCTGCGAGGCCGCTGCCGAGAACTGTCCGGTAGAAGCGATAACGATTAAGGAATGATCCCGCCGATATAAAAACATAAGCCCTCCCTGGGGGCAGGGACGTATTGTCAAAAGTTTTTAAGCTAAAAGCTTTAAAACCCTTGTCCAGTAATACATTGCTTCAAATAAGCTTGCCTCCCCCTATTTGTTTAGGGTTAAGTTAGTAGTGCGACCCACCAACAAGGA
>JAJYVD010000008.1 GCA_021792185.1 Nitrospirota bacterium
TCTCTCAGAGCCGTCGGCGTCCACCACTTCTGACTTCTTAACCGCCCTCTCTTACGCCGACGGAATCCTATCACATTCTGTTTTCATAAATCCGTCTCTTTTTTCATGAAACTTTTGACATTACCATTTAAGATTTAAAGAATTATCACCATTTTCGGTTACAGGATTATTAAAGTCGGATTAAAATCAGGTTAAAATATATCCATTTGGATAAAAAGGTGGTAGAATAAAACAAATGTCAAAGAGGAGGTGCAGCAATGGATTCAAAACTCTCTTTCAGGATTGTTTTAAGACCTGAACCGGAAGGTGGATATACTGTTTTAGTGCCGTCTTTGCCGGGATGTATAACTTATGGCGATACTGTAGAAGACGCTGTCAAAATGGCTGAGGATGCAATTGCGGCATATTTAGAAAGCATGAAAAAACATGGTGAGGAAATCGTGGATGATTCCAGAACATTGGAAAGTGTATTAAATGTAGACTATGCCTAAACTGCCTGCACTAACACCAGATAATCTCATCAGAATACTGCTGCAGAATGGCTTTGAGTTTGACCACCAGAGAGGCAGCCATAGAGTCTATTACAATTGTCAAACAAAAAGACGCGTTACTGTCCCTTATCATAAAAGAGACCTGCCTAAAGGGACGTTATTATCAATTCTTAAACAAGCAGGCCTGAGAGATTTATTCCAAGGTTAAAAACTTCTGCTTCTTATGAGGTATGAATAATACGCCGCTGCATTGGTGGGCTTGCGTTTCAGGGTATCGAAATCGACTTTGTAAAGCCCGAACCTTGCGTCGAGTCCCTGAAGCCATTCGTAATTGTCGATAAGCGACCAGTAGAAATATCCCCTGACATCGAGACCATCCTTGATGCACTTTTCAAGCACATCCACATGCCTTTTCATGTATTTTATTTTTTTCTGGCAGTCATGCGTGGCGATGCCGTTCTCTGTTATTATCATAGGAACGTTTAGCTTTGATGCGTATCGCAGCACCTTTTCAAGACCGCGGGGATGCACCTCCCATCCCATATCCGTAAGTCCGTAGCCGTCAATATCCCTGTGTCTCATTTCAATCCCCATCTTTTTAAAAGGATTGAATCTCATATGTATTCTCGTGTAATAATTTACGCCGAAGAAATCCAGCTTGCCCTTTATGGGAACAGGAATTTCCACTGCTTTCTTAAATGGAAATTTTACACTGAGAGTGCCGGTGATAAATGCATCGAGAAGGGAGTGATTATAAAAGTACTTTGCAATCTTGGAGAGCAGCCTGTCCATCGGGTTCCATCTTTTCCACGGCGCAAGGGCGGCCATATTATGGGCAATGCTTACCATGGCATCGGGTATTTTCGAGTGAATAATGTCATATGCCTTCCCATGGCAGGCCAGAATATTTTTTAATGCCTTCACACCTAGCGGGACATTCCTGATCCCCGGCGGCGTACACCCTTCAAAATAACCGGCGAGAATAAGCACATAGGGTTCGTTAAAGGTTATCCAGTACCGTACTCCCTTTAACCTTGAGACTATCTTTTCTGCGAAGATCAGAAACTTCTCAATGGATGCATCCTCATGCCACGGATATTTCTTTATGAACCAGAGCGGATGGGTGAAGTGATGAATTGTGACCATCGGTTCAATATTGTTTTCAATAAGAATATTTATGACCTCCTGATAATGCGCGACAGCCTCATCATCCCAGACATTTTCCATGGGCTGTATCCTGCTCCATTCAACAGAAAACCTGTAGGCATTAACTCCAAGCTCTTTAAGCAAATGCAAATCTTCCCTGTAGAGTGTATAGTGATTGGTGACATTGGGTCTCTCGCTCAAAATCAAATCCCATGAGGTCCAGTCCGCATATGGCGAGCCCTCAAGCTGGAATGCCGACGTAGCAACTCCCCATAGGAATTCCCCCTTCTGCAACCTCTCAGAGCCTGCTTCTGTTGTTTCCCGCATGCATTAACCTCCTACAGCTCGCTTTCAACAGTTAACCTTATTTTTGTCTGTCTCGACATGGCTGGAATTATTATTAGTTTTGTTCTCCTCTATTGTCTTCTCTGTCACTGCAGGGAAATAGATATCGAAAGTTGTCCCCATGTCTATTTTAGTGTCAACTTTAATATAACCTCCGCTTTGTTGAACGATTCCGTGAACTGTAGAAAGTCCGATGCCTGAACCGCTCTCCTTTGTTGTGAAAAACGGCTCAAAGATGTGAGCCTTTACATCTTTTGACATGCCTATTCCTGTATCCCTGAAAGAGAGAACTACATAGTGACAGGGCATCATATCAAAACTTTCAGCAAGTATGCTCTCTGCATGTTCTGATGTCTCTATAATAAGAGTGCCGCCCTTTGGCATGGCATCCCTCGCATTGACAACCATGTTGATAATCACCTGCTCGATCAGACATGGGTCAGCCTTTATATTTTTAAGGCCGCTCGAAAGTTTTACGATAAGCTCCATATCCTTTCCGGCAAGCTGCTTAAGTATTGGCTCCATCTCGATGATAATATTATGGAGATTGATAATCTTTGGTTCCATCGGTTGCTTTCGGCTGAATATAAGCAACTGTTTGGCGATATTTGAAGCCCTGCAGGCTGTATCAAGTATTTTGTCGAGGTTTTTATAGGCAGGGTGTTCTACACCTATATCCTGCATTGCCAGTTCGGAAAAACCCATTATAGCGCCCAGGTAATTATTAAAGTCATGCGCTATCCGCCCTGCCAATCTGCCTATTGCCTCCATCTTTTGCGCCTGATAGAACTGTTTTTCGATCTTTTTCCTTTCATCTATCTCGAGCATCATTATAGAGGCCGTTTCTTTTATTTTATGGTACAGTTCTTGTTGAATGAGTCTGTGGTTTTTCAGAAATAATACAGGGATATTTTTTAATCTGTCGTCATTTTTTATTCTGAGGTAGAATTCATAATTTTCATCAGGCGAGCTGATATTATCATTGCAGACAACGCAGATAATAAGGTCGGGGTTATCTCTGTCTGCTGCTGTCAGCACGTCTGTCCAGTCTTTAACAATCTCAACGGCACATCCTCGAGAGATAAAAATATCTTCCGACAAATTGCCGCTTCCGAGTATAACTATCTTTTTCATAATAAACCTCCATGGTCAGATCCATTTAGAAGTTTCGCCTTGATTTTTTTTACAAACACATCTCCGGTGTCCGTATGAAACATTATCTCCCGTCCCACGTTTCCACCCACATCCGACCTTATTATCGGTATTCCCTTGTCTTTTAATATCTTTTTTGCAATCTCGATGTTTTTGTTGCCTATTTCCAAAGAACCGTTTGACTGCTCTACTCCCAAAAGTCTTCGACCTTTTGGGGACCCCTGCTGAAACACTCCGGCTCCGCCGAATACCTTTGCCATCAGGTTTCTTTTACTCCCTTTTTTGAACATTCTTTCGATCAATTCTCCTATGGCGATGTCTCCATATTTAAACGACGGCGATCCGTCACCGTTCCATGAGGGAAGCATATAGTGATTGATTCCTCCTGTCTTTGTAACAGGATCCCACAGACATACGGATACGCATGAGCCTAAAACCGTCGTAACGATATGAGGCGCTTCTTCAACTAAAAGAGAACCCGCATAAAGATAATGTTCTTTCCTTTCTGGTTGCTCTTTTAATGTAAACATACCTTTATCGCTTCCCCGGCAATCCTTTCTAATGGGACGACAACATCGACCGCATTTTTTTTAATTGCCTCTTTCGGCATTCCGAATACCACGCATGAGTCTTCATCCTGTGCGATATTGAACGCCCCTGCCTGTTTCATTTCGCTCATCCCCCTCGCTCCATCGTCTCCCATGCCGGTCATTATCACGCCTACTGCATTTTTACCTGCATGTTGAGCTGCAGAGCGGAAAAGCACATCAACGGACGGCCTGTGTCTGCTCACAAGAGGGCCGTCTTTTATCTCCACATAATATCTTGCGCCGCTCCTTTTCAAGAGCATATGTCTGTTGCCCGGCGCAATAAGCGCACGTCCTCTTATCACTGTATCATTGTCCTGGGCCTCTTTCACATCTATCCTGCAAAGGCCGTCGAGGCGCTTTGCAAAGGCGGAGGTAAAGCCTTCAGGCATGTGCTGCACAATAACAATACCAGGACAGTCCACAGGCATGGACTCAAGGACGACCCTTAATGCCTCGGTTCCACCTGTGGATGAGCCTATTGCCAACACCTTTTCTGTGGTCTGTATCATTGCCTTTGATGAAGGCTTTGGCAGCATAGCATCTGCAGAGAGCTTTGGCTCTGCCTTCACATGCTTTGCCATGCGGTCCAATCTGGCGGACGCTGCTGCCTTCACAGCATCGCATATGAGCGTCTTTGATTCCTCGATGAATTGTTTTGTGCCCATTCGGGGTTTCCGGATAACATCGACAGCTCCGTATTCCAGAGCCTTAAGGGCAGTTTCAGAACCTTTCTCTGCAAGGCTCGAGACTATAACCACAGGCATGGGATGTTGGGTCATAATTTTTTGCAGAAATGTAAGTCCATCCATCTTCGGCATCTCTATGTCGAGGGTTATGACATCAGGCGCCTCTTTTTTCATCTTCTCTGCAGCCTGAAAGGGGTCAGCCGCTGCTCCCATAACCTCTATCTGCGGATCTGAAGAAAGGATGCTGCTTAAGGTCTGTCTGACCACTGCGGAGTCGTCAACTATAAGAACCTTTATGCCTTTCATTTTATAATCTCCTGTAAACAGCAGGCGCAACCTGCTGAAGCGGAACATCCATTCCGTAAAGGCTCTCTGAATGCCCGATGAAAAGATACCCATCCCGTGCAAGATGACGGCAAAACTTCTTTACCACAGCTTCTTGCGTATCCCTTTCAAAGTAAATAAGCACATTTCTGCAAAAGATTATGTCTATCGGCTCTCGAAAACCGAAGTCTCCTTCCATGAAATTAAGCCTGCGAAATCTGACAAGAGACCTTATCTCGGGAGCGATCTTAACGAGCCCTTCATTTCTGTCGATGCCTTTTAAAAGATACTTCTTCCTCAATTCAATAGGTACAGGCTCTATTCTTTCTTCCCTGTAAACGCCATTCTCTGCTACAGCAAGCATCTCTGTGGAGATGTCAGTGGCGAGTATGAGAAAGCTGAAATCAGGATGATTGTCACCGAATGCCTTTATTGCCATTGCTATTGTGTAAGGCTCCTCCCCCGAAGAGCATCCGGCAGACCAGATTATAATCCTGCCGCATCTCGATTTCATTAGCTCCGGGAGGGCTGTATGCATCAGATAATCGAAGTGCTGCGCCTCTCTGAAGAATTCGGTCTTGTTTGTGGTCACGGCATTGAGCATGTACACGAGCTCCCTGTCCCTGCCTTCCGGACTGAAAATATATTCGCAGTATTTTTCAAAGGACTTTATCCCCAGGCGATGAAGCCTCCTTTGCAGCCTTGTCTGAAGAATGACCTTTTTCGACGGAGGCAACTTTATTCCGAGTGTCGATTGAATAAAATCGCTCAATCGCCTGAAGTCCTTCTCTGTCATTGCTGCCGAATGGCCTATCTCTTCAAATATAGTCGGCATGGATAAACGGTTCATGAGCTGTATGCACTGCCTTTGCCCTGTGTGCCCCCTTAATGGCGATGGTCTCTCTGACCTCTGTTTGATTCATTCCTGCTCCATCCATCTTAAAGAAGGCTATTGCATTCTGCATCTGCTCTGCCATTTTCGCCAGTTCCTCTGATGTTGACGCTATCTCCTCCGATGCAGAGGCATTCTGCTGTGTCACATTGTTTAGCTGCTGTATCGCCTGATTTATCTGGTTTACCCCTGTCTTCTGCTCCCTGCTCCCTGCTGCTATCTCCTGAACGAGTTCCGCTGTCCTCTGAATGTCAGGGACTAATTTCTTGAGCATCTCACCTGCCTGTTCAGATATCCTGAGGCTGTTTGTTGAAAGCTGGGTTATCTCCCCTGCCGCTATCTGGCTCCTTTCAGCAAGCTTTCTTACCTCGGAGGCTACTACTGCAAAGCCCTTGCCGTGTTCTCCTGCCCTTGCAGCCTCTATTGCTGCATTCAATGCAAGCAGGTTTGTCTGTCTTGCTATCTCCTCTATGATGGATATCTTCGTGGCAATATCCTTCATTGCCTCTACAGCGTCTGATACTGCCTTGCCTGATTCCCTTGCATCATCTGCTGACTTGAGGGCTATCTTTTCTGTCTGCTGTGCATTGTCCGCATTCTGCTCTATGGTGGAGGTCATCTGCTCCATAGATGACGATGTTTCTTCAATGGATGCCGCTTGTTCTGCTGCGCCCTGTGAGAGCTGCTGTGTGGTGGCGCTCAACTGCTCGCTGCCTGAGGCTACATTGGATGATGCGCCTGCAACATTGGAAACGACTTCGGTTAATTTCATTGCCATTCTTTCCATACCACCATATACACCTTCATTCTTGTTGGCATTTTTGCCAGTTGTCCCAAATTTTATGGTTAAATCGCCGCCGGCAATACACCCGGCGATACGGGCAATCTCTGCTGGTTCGCCTCCCAGTTGTTTTTTAATTGACCGGTAAATCCATGTGCCGATAACTATTCCGGATACTATTGCTCCAATCCCTATGCCTGTAACTACCATTGTGCTCAGGCGAACCGTCCTGTTTACAGTGACAATGGCCTGTTCCTGTTCGCCCTGTGCGGTTATAACGGTCTTTTTGCCCCTTTCGGCCTGCTTCAAAACTATCTCCCTTAATCTTTCGGTGGCCTGCAGCGCCTTTTCCTTCATGGTAAGCTGATGTCTTATCTTTGCAATTATGCCGTCCCTTGCAAGCAGCAATCCTTTAATGGAATGCAATGCCCCTTTAACGTCATCGAGTGTCTTACCCTCCTCCCCGGCCCTTAATCTTGTAAGCGCCGTCTTAATGGGTTTAATTGCATTATCTATTTTTTCAAAGGTCTTTTTGATCACGGACTCTATAAGGTCAACTTCCTTTGTGCTCGATATACCGGCGAAAAGCTGTGTCATCAAGCCCTCTACATTAGAACTTAGTACAGCGAGCTTCGAATTTCTCAAGAGGGCGTTATTAGCTGTGTTTACATCTTCCACCAGACTTCTCTGTTTTGCTGCAGCAGCCGCAGATTTCTCATTGACAGATGCTATCTCCTGCTCTGTGTTCAGTAAAATAACTAAGAGTTTCTCTGTTATTCCCTTCAATATCTCTTCGAATTTTGTTTTATCAGCGCCGGTCTTTTCGAGTATTTCCATCTGGCGCTCTACAAGATTACTTATCCTTTCAGCGATGAGCTTTATATCATCATGAAGATGCTTGGATTCTTTCACATGCTCATTCTGCAATGCCTTATTTATTGCTGAATTGGCCTTGCCGCGGGCTATGATAAGGGATTTCTTGTCGGGCGCTCGTTGGATCTCAAAAATAGAGACCTGTAAATCCTTTAATACCACTTTTAGATTCTCGATGTTTCTCATTTTCGATGTAATCACCTTTGCATCTTCCATCGATGCATTAAAGGCTGCAGAACTGCTAAACTGGAGAGACATCATTTTTGTATCCATATCATCCAGTTTCACAAAGGCATCCTTTAGCTTCTGTGTAATGGTTTTGTTTGCTGTAACTGCATCTTCTTCGGCCTTTAATCTGCCTTCTGTTATTTCAAAAAGCTCCTTTGATATTTTGTTCAATTCATCATAGGTTTCCATTTTGGCGCTGCCGGAGAGGGATTGCAGCGCATCCTGTATTTTTTTAACCTCCGACAGTGACTTTTCAGAATCAGCGCGATTGGCTCTGTATTCTTCCATATTTCTTGAAGCGCTCACCTCGATTAGGTCGGCGGTGGCGCCCTGTATTGCCCTCTGAAATTCGAGCGTCCTTACCTGAAAAGGGGTGCTTCGTTCAGTGAGATGGAAGAGTTTGGACTTAACAGAGCCCATCCCCGTGATGCTTGTGGCAACAACTGCGCCGGCTATCAGGACAATTACAACAACATTCAATGTAAGCTTTGTCTTTACTGTCATAGTTCCCCAGATAGCCTCTGTCCTGCTGCCTTCTCCACAATGGCAAGTTCTTCCTCTGAAAATACACTGTCTATGTCGAGGATGATTACGAACCGGTCATTCCTTTTGCCCATGCCTTTAATAAATTCTGTTTTCAATGTTGCGCCTATCTTCGGCGCAGGCTCTATATTTTCAGGGTCGAGATCCACAACCTCCTGCACAGAATCGGATAGCGCTCCTATCACTGTCTTTTCGCCTTCTACATTTACCTCTGTTATTATGATGCAGGTGTTAACCGTCTTTTCTGTTTTCGGCATGTCGAATTTCAGTTTCAAATCCACCACAGGCACCACATTGCCCCTGAGGTTTATCACGCCCCTCATAAAGTCAGGCGTCCTCGGCACCTTTGTTACCGTGGTAAAGTCCAGGACCTCCCTCACCTGCGATATGTCTACTGCAAACACCTCATCATCGAGTTTAAAGGTAAGGTACTGTGTTGTCTCTATTATGTTTGCCACTGTCATGTCTTCCTCCTCCTTTTAGTATTTCTCAAAACCATCATCACTGTTGCCGTTTCCTATAGCAAGGGCCACACCTGCCGGCGCTGTCAGGGCCGGCTCTTTATGCGCCTCTGGCCTTCTGATTCCATGTGGTATATGAGCCACCTTTGCCCTGTGTGCCCCCTTAATGGCGATGGTCTCTCTGACCTCTGTTTGATTCATTCCTGCTCCATCCATCTTAAAGAAGGCTATTGCATTCTGCATCTGCTCTGCCATTTTCGCCAGTTCCTCTGATGTTGACGCTATCTCCTCCGATGCAGAGGCATTCTGCTGTGTCACATTGTTTAGCTGCTGTATCGCCTGATTTATCTGGTTTACCCCTGTCTTCTGCTCCCTGCTCCCTGCTGCTATCTCCTGAACGAGTTCCGCTGTCCTCTGAATGTCAGGGACTAATTTCTTGAGCATCTCACCTGCCTGTTCAGATATCCTGAGGCTGTTTGTTGAAAGCTGGGTTATCTCCCCTGCCGCTATCTGGCTCCTTTCAGCAAGCTTTCTTACCTCGGAGGCTACTACTGCAAAGCCCTTGCCGTGTTCTCCTGCCCTTGCAGCCTCTATTGCTGCATTCAATGCAAGCAGGTTTGTCTGTCTTGCTATCTCCTCTATGATGGATATCTTCGTGGCAATATCCTTCATTGCCTCTACAGCGTCTGATACTGCCTTGCCTGATTCCCTTGCATCATCTGCTGACTTGAGGGCTATCTTTTCTGTCTGCTGTGCATTGTCCGCATTCTGCTCTATGGTGGAGGTCATCTGCTCCATAGATGACGATGTTTCTTCAATGGATGCCGCTTGTTCTGCTGCGCCCTGTGAGAGCTGCTGTGTGGTGGCGCTCAACTGCTCGCTGCCTGAGGCTACATTGGATGATGCGCCTGCAACATTGGAAACGACATTTTTCAAGTTATCTACCATAGCCTTCATTGAGGCAAGCAATTGACCTGTCTCGTCCTTGCTCTTTGCCTCGATGTCAACGGTCAAATCACCCTTGGAGAGGCTGTTCATAACGCCGACACCTTCTCCGAGTGGTTTGGTTATGCTGGTTGCTATGAAGAATGCCGTTCCTATAGCGAGGAGAATCGCTATGCCGCCGAGGGTAAACATGAAGGTGCGGGCCCTGTTATATGCCTCTACAGCCTGATTGTATCTCATCTCACTGCGTTTTTCCTGCAATTTGATTAATCCATCTATCTCATTTATCCATTTTCTAAGTGAGGGCCTCGCCTCTTTATTCATAAAATCGAGGGTCTCGGCGCTCTTGTTATCGAGGGCTAACTCAATTACTTTGTTCTGTGACGAACTTGCAGCTTCCTGGGCAGCCTTGACCTTTGCAATTATTTCATGCCCCTCTCTGTCATCCTTAGGTGTAAGCTCCTCCACCTTTTTAAATAACCCGTCATACACTGCTCTGTTTTCTTCAATCTTTTTCTTATACTCCTGCTTTTTCCCGATGTCCGGTGTTAGCAACAAATTGCGAAGCTCTATGGCGCCCTCTTTCCCCACACCCTGCATATCACTGGCTGATTGTTGGCGGACACCATTAACTTTTACAATGCGTTGTAACTTGTCCTCGATGGTTACCATGTTGTTTATGGCTACAATAATTATGGCAACTATCAGAATCGCCACCAGTCCAAAGCCAAGCCCCAGCCTTAAACCTACCTTCATGTTCTTTAACATCTCTGCCTCCTCTGAATGAAAAAATTTGCAATCCCTTGAAAATCAAGGCTTCACAGGCATATTAATTTTTTTGGGTCTTCGCGTAATTGAGTGTGTCAATTTCACTACTCTACTCACCTCTTTGTAGAACTCTTTCCTCTATTTCCCCTCCCTTGAGGGGAGGGAACTATTTTTATCACTTCAAGGTTCTACACAAAACCCGGATGAGCTATTGACTCCTGTAATATTAATCTTCTATGCTTGCTTTGTCTGTCATTCCGCACTTGATGCGGAATCCAGTCTTTATGCCTCTCTCTGGATTGCCCGATCAAGCATGCCCTCCGACTTGTTCAGATGGGTCGGGCAATGACGAAATAGGACATTACTTATATCTCTTTCAATAAAATAAGTTGCATGTGTCCTTATTAATGACCGCCTTAGTAATTAAGGATAAACAAATGATGTTACAGCCTTATGACATGGCTATGAAGCTTGTGTTAAACGGTCTCTTTTCCACTGCCTTCACCCCTAAAACAGAGATAGAAAATTGTTCTCCCAGTAAATCCCCCTCCCCTTGCTGGAGAGGGAACAGTTTTAGAATTCCTATATATCGGGATTTGGGTTCACCTTGACATTATCCTCCCTTTTATATAAACTCAGAGCATGCAGGAAGCTGTAGAGAAAGAATATAAGACAGACCCGTTCAGCTTTGTATTCAGGGAACTCGATATAATCCACAGGGAGATTACCGAGTTAAAGGCTGAGATACGGGAAATCAACAAGCGACTCGATGATGTCAACAAGCGATTTGATTCTTTAAACGATAGTGTCAACAAGCGATTTGATGATGTCAACAAGCGATTTGATTCTTTAAACGATAGTGTCAACAAGCGATTTGATTCTTTAAACGATAGTGTCAACAAAAGGTTTGATAGGCTATATCTCCTTGTCATTGTAACCCTCATCGGCACACTCGGAAGCCTTGTAAAGCTTTTATTTTTCTCATGATGTCTGCCTTATCCCCTCTGCTGACTGCACCAGATGAGGCACATCTATAATCAAGGCCACTGTGCCGTCTCCTAAAATAGTCGCCCCTGAAATCCCTTCCACATTCCTGTACATCCTTCCGAGGGACTTAATTACTGCCTGCACTTCTCCGTGGAGTTCATCTACAACAAGCCCTGTCTTCCGACCCGCATACCGAACCACCACGATGTTTTCATAAGGGGGTCTTACTCCATTTTCATCGAATAGCTCCTTCAGCCTCACATAGGGAAGAACCTCCCCGCGGAGGTTTATATAATGCCTCCTCTTTGCCTCTACTCGATCTGTCTCGGTCAGTTCTACGCACTCCACAACCATGTCCAGGGGGATTACATAGAAGTGTTTCCCGACCTTGACCATGAATCCATCGATAATGGCCAGTGTCAGGGGCAGGCGGATTCTGACGGTAGCGCCGATGCCTTCAGAGCTTTCAATCTCAACCATACCGCGGAGCGCCTCTACATTTCTTTTAACCACATCCATCCCAACGCCCCGGCCCGAGAGTTTTGTGACCTGTTCTGCGGTGGAAAAACCGGGTTCAAAGATGAGGTTGTATATCTCCCTGTCGGAAAGATTCTGTCCATGGCCGATCAATCCTCTTTCAACCGCCTTTTTCAGCACCTTTTCGCTGTTGATTCCCTTTCCGTTATCCGATACCTCGATGACTATACTTCCGGCATCCTGATAGGCATTGAGGGTTATGGCGCCTTTAGCGGGTTTTTTAGAGAGCAGCCGTTCATCGGGGAGTTCGATGCCGTGGTCTATGGCATTGCGTATGAGATGCATAAGCGGGTCGTTTATCTTTTCTGTAACCGCCTTGTCGAGCTCTGTCTCTGCGCCGCTGATTATGAGGTCTATTTCCTTGCCTGCTTCCCGTCCTAAATCACGCACCAGCCTGTTAAACCTGCTGAATGTCTCACCTACAGGAACCATACGAACCTTCATTGCAACCCCTCTTATATCCTCCACAAGACGGGACATCTGCGAGGCGGACTCCTGAAGTCCGCTGTCATTAACACGGCGTGCATGCTGTTCAAGGGTTGCGCCTGAGATCACAAGCTCTCCCACCATAGTGATGAGATAATCGAGTTTTTCTGCATCTACCCTGATAGTCTTTGCCTCTTTTGCCTTTGTATCTTTTGCGGATTTCTGTTTTTCAATGGCAGCGTCAACAACCTTTTTATGCACCATTCCTTCATTGACCAGTATATCTCCGATCCGGGGCTGAGGCTCTGTCCCTGCACTCTGAAGCCGCAGCGCATCTTCAAGCTCGGTTTCTGTCAAGGCTCCGCCCTTAACCAGCAACTCTCCTATGCGCGCAGGCTCTTCAGGCAGGTTGTTTAGAAGTTTGATGAAAGACTCTATTGAACTTTTTGGAGGCAGTATGTGAATCTGTGCATCCTCCCTCACAAATTCGAATACATCCTCTATGGTCTTTTTGTCAAAATCGCTTTTAAAATTTATCTCGAATCCTAAATAGCACTCCTCAGGATTCATTTCAGAAGCAGGCGGCATGGCGTCTGTTATGGTTGTGATGCTTACTATCTCGCCCAATCTCGTAAGATAGTTTATAAAGGAGATGGGATCCATCCCGTCCCTTAATACATTGGGAGCTAATCTCAGGGATATATGATAGTTGTCTGATTTGACTGCCGAACATGATTTTTCATGCGTGTCGGTCTTTTCAGCGTCTCCTTCAGGTTTGAGCCATGCAGGTTTAAGATATGCGTTTAGTTTATTTGTGAGGGATTTCTCTGTATCTAAGGCATCCTGCTCAGGTGTTATTCCTGTTTTTTGGCCTTCAGAAGCTGACTGAAGGAGTCCTGCTATATGGTCCCTGCATTTAAGCAGCAGCTCTATTAGCTCACTATTTATCGGAATCTCTCCGAGCCTTGCCTTCTCCAGCAGGTTTTCCACCTTATGGGTGAACTGCTCGATATTTTCAAATCCTACAATCCCTGCCGAGCCCTTGATTGTATGTGCGGCGCGGAAAATGGCATTGATTGTATCCTCATCATCAGGCGATTCTTCAATCGCAAGCAGCGCCTGCTCCATGTCTTGAAGGAGTTCCGATGCCTCGATTATAAATGTCTGTTTTGCTGCATCGAGATCTATCTGCATAATCCCTGCGCCATTTCCCCAATTTCTATATTTAATAGTTTCATTACATTTCTGACTGCATTGTTCATTGTAATGTTCAACTCTCGATGGCGGCGTTGTGCCTCATTGTTCAGCATAATAAGGAGCTGAATCCCTGATGTGTCTATTTCATTTACATTGAAGAGGTCAAGTTCTATTCTGGGGCACTCTGAAATCGCATTTAATAAATGATCTTTAATTGCAGAGGCGTTATAGATATTCATTTCCCCTTCTATCATTACCCTGCAAACTCCGTTTGTCATTGCAACGCTTACAGGCATGGTCTTCTCCTTTTCATGGCAGTATCAGTTTTTCAATTGCTGTGAGCATGGTCTCGGGCTTGAACGGCTTAACAACCCATGCCTTTGCCCCTGCAGCCTTTCCTTCCTGCATTTTGGCTTCTTGAGATTCTGTTGTAAGCATTATCACAGGAGTGAATTTGTAGCCTGCATTTTGCTTTAATTCCTTGAGAAATGTAATGCCGTCCATGTTCGGCATGTTCACATCACATATGATGAGATGTATCTTCTGCCCGTTGAGTTTATTTATTGCGTCTTTTCCGTCAACTGCCTCTATGACAACATAACCGCTTTTGCCGAGCGTAATATTTACCACCTGCCTAATGGATGCCGAATCATCGATTATCATTATTGTCTTTGCCATCGTTCTTCCCCGTTAAAAAAATGTGACCTCTCCATTTTCTTTCCTTTTCCCATCGCCTGATAAAGCAGGCTCAAGATTATCGCCGTGACCTGCAGCCGCAGCCGAATGAATGTCCCTCTGCTTTTCCATAACATATGACCTGTGCAGATAGATGTCATTAATGTCCGTTTTTTCCACGCAGCTCTCATCAACAGGCCTGTCCATTGCGAGACAGCTTTCCTCCACCTTTTTAAGATAGTTTCCGGCGTGAAGGACAGCCTTTATAATGTGATCTATCTGCTGCCTCGTAATGTCCTGAAATTGTATGTTGCTTAACGCCTCGAGCACCTTTTGAGAAACTGACGTATTGCCTGCGTATATCTGCTCGAGCATCTGCATGTTGAGCGCCTGCATTGCGGTATATTCCTCTTCCATTGCGAGCAATTGGGCATTAAGCCTTTTAAGCCTTTCCGCCTCCTCGCTCTGGGTCTGCTTGTCGAGTTTTTCGGCAAACTGTGTTTCTATGTCTTTTGCCATCTGAATGATAGCCTTGCCTATCTGTGATGCTGCTGACTCTGACTGCATGGAGAGCTTTCTTACCTCATCAGCTACAACCGCAAACCCCCTGCCCTGCTCGCCGGCTCTCGCTGCCTCTATTGCCGCATTGAGCGCTAACAGGTTTGTCTGGTCGGCTATATCTTTAAGGAGTTGAACAAGTTTCGTCATTGCCTTTGCGCTCTCTGTAAGCTCTTTAATGGTCTTGTAGTCCTTCACTATCTCGCTCAGTCTCCTGTTTACATATATATGAAGGTCATCCATAATTATCTTGTTTTCCTTCAGCTTTTCCTGCGCCGACTGCTTCAGGTATTCGCTTTCCTTCGTCCTGGACAGGATGGTGTTCAGGAGGTCCCCCATAAGCCTATCTATCTCCTGAAGTCTGTCCATAATTTGAAAGGCCGCCGCGTCGGTCTCTCTGACTATGCTTTCGAGCTGAGCCTTTGTGATATTGTTCGCCTCGTGCTGAAGCCTCAGCGACGCGGATATTTTCGAGAATCTTTTTCTGATCTCCGCGACCTGTTCATAATACTCATCCAGTATCTCCCGTTCATTTTCCGCTATCTTCGACAACGGCTTCCCGGATAATTTTATTGTTATGAAGAGAAAAACCCCTGCTGCCGTGAGCGCATAAAAGGCGACATGAAAGGCGCGGCTGAAAGGAATCCCGAGAGCGGCAACAGCATCGTTGATAATGCCGCCGAAGGCGATGTCAAAAAGACAAAGGACAAATATCAGAATAAAGGCATAGATGCGGAAGGTGCGCCTGTATTCAGGCAAATATAAAAAGATCAGATTCTTTTCGTGACTCATGATATTTACCTATCAGTCAGTTTTAGGTTTTTGAGCTTTTCTTCCACAATCTCTTTATTGAAGGGCTTTAAAAGATAGTCATCGCAGCCTGTCTTCAGACAGCCCTGTATGTTTCCCCTGTCCGCATGGGCGGTGAGCATAAGAACCTTCACGCGGTCTTCATGTCTGATGCCGTTAGCCTTTTCCGCATCCCTTATCTGCCTCAACACATCCTTTCCGTCCATATCCGGCATGGAGATGTCGAGGGTTACAACATGAAAAGGAGAATTGTTCCGAAGGGCATTTTTAAAAGATATAACCGCAGCCCTCCCGCCCTCGACAACCGTGCAGTCGCCGTAGTTCTTCATTATGGAATGAATCTTTTCCCTGCTTACAAATTCATCCTCGACTATCAGTATCCTCATTGTTCCCTCCTTCTGATTTAAGCTCCGGACCAGAACTTAAAATTGTCCGGCATTGCTCCTTAAACATCTTTAGTTCCTCTTTCAGCTTATTGAGCCTGTTAAGCCTTTTCCTCTGCGTGAATGATTCATCTATCATCTCGATTTCTTTTGCAGCCTCTGCGAGGGCATTTGCATTCAAGTTCAGCGCTCCTCCCTTGATGCTGTGCACCTGCTTTTTTAATGTCTCGAAATCCGACCCATTCATCGCCTTTTCGATAAGAGGCATCTGTTTTTCGACTATCTCTATAAATCCGTTTATAATCTTCAAAAGCACGTTCCTGTTGCCGCCAAAGTCCTGAAGGAGTTCATCGAAATTTATAGGCTCATCTGCGTTGCGTGCTTCTTTATATTCCAACTGAAATGCCTGTTTGTGGTGATGATGCTCCTGTCCTGTCCATTTCGCTGCCATTGCCAGAAGACCGCTTTTTCTGACAGGCTTTGAGATGTAATCATCCATCCCTCCTTCAATGCATCTGTCTGCATAGCCTGCTATTGCATGGGCGGTCATGGCTATTATGGGCGTTCTCTGTTTACCTTCTGTGTTTTCGCTCTCTCTTATCTTTTTTGTGGCTTCAAATCCGTCCATAATGGGCATCTGTATATCCATGAGTATAAGGTCGTAGTCATGCTCCCTGAATTTTTCCACCGCCTCCTGTCCGTTTTCAGCGAGGTCAACCTCATAGCCCGCCCTGATGAGGTGCCGCAAAACAACCTGTTGATTCGTAGGATAATCCTCAACAAGGAGTATTCTCGAGTTCCTGTCTGTTATGCATACTCTGCTCTCTATTTTTGCATCTTTAACTACATCACACACGCTCACGGAATCCATGCCTTTTTTAAAGAGAGCGGAGAAATAAAAGGTGCTGCCCTTGCCCGGCTCGCTCTCAACACCTATCTCGCCGTTCATGATCTCTGCGATCTGCCTGCATATCGCCAGTCCGAGACCCGATCCTCCATAAAACCTCGTTGTTGAGGCATCCACCTGTGTGAAGACATCAAATATATGAGCCTGCTTTTCTTTGGGTATGCCTATGCCTGTGTCGCACACCTCGAAACAGAGCTTTATTGACTCATCAGACTCATCTATGATGTCAACCTTGAGCGAAACCTTTCCCCTTTGCGTAAATTTAACCGCATTATCGAGGAGATTTATCAATATCTGCCTGAGCCTTATGGGGTCTCCTATTAGATGATCCGGCATATCGTGAGTCTTAAATACATTAAAATGCAGTCCGGCCTGTTTTGCCTTAAGAGCAGCGGTCATTGTTATGGAATCTATGAGCTTGTGGATATTGAAGGTTATCTCCTCAAGCTCTAACTTTCCTGTTTCTATTTTTGAGAAGTCGAGAATGTCGGTTATCAATCCCAGCAGTGTGTTCGCCTCTGTATTTATGCTTTCTATCATCTCGGCCTCTTCTTCTCCGAGTTCTGCAAGGAGTTCAGCCATGCCTATAATTCCCGTAAGGGGCGTTCTCAGCTCATGTGATATATTGGCAAGGAAGGTGGATTTTGCAAGGTTTGCAGCCTCTGCCTCCTCCTTTGCGCTCATAAGCTCTCTTGTCCGCTCTTTTACGAGGTCTTCGAGATGTTCGTGGTACTGCCTTAATTTTCCTTCCGCCTGTTTCCGCTCCGTGATGTCCGAGATAAGACCGTAGTAGGCGATAACATTGCCCTGTTTGTTAAAACGCGGGATAGTGGTGTTTTTCACACAGTGGACAGAGCCGTCTTTATGTATTAAACGATGCTCCAGAGGCGGCGGCATCTCGCCGTTAATAGCTTTCTTTGCCTGATTGATAACAGCCTCTTTGTCTTCTTCACAAATCATACTGTGCCATAAAAGCGGGTCGGCTGCATATTCTTCGGATGTATATCCTGTTATGCTCATGCAGCCGGGGCCATGCTCTGTTGCAGCAGGCACTCCGCTGTCCATATGAACTACATATATATAGTCCGTCATTGCCTGCACGATCCTCTTGTAGTGATCCTTGCTGTCCTGAAGTGCCTCAAGGGAGTCTTTCATTGCATAGTGCAGTTTGTTGTCTATTTCTTCAAGCATTTCCCCTCCGAATTATGAACTGACGGCATCCCCCGATAATCCATATGTTATTGCCTGCTTAAGCCCTGTAAATATAATGCGTTTTTTTAGTTTTTCCGCTTTTTCCTGTGCGATATCAAAGATACACGCGCATATGTCGTCTATCAGCGAGACCTTTTCGAGGCTGACCACTAAATGATCGGTATTGCTCAGAGAGACCATAATCGCCACTTTAAGCTCGCATGCCCGTTCTTTTGTGAGTTCGCCGTCAAAGATTAGCTGTCCTATGTTGCCATATCTTTTAAATTCAAAATCCAGCATTGCTGATAACACTTCCGTTTCATTAATTACGAGCCTGAATTGCCTCTGTATCTGACGATTGCAGATTTTCCCTGATCGAGGATAATTTTTATCATAATGCCCTGATGTTACAGAATTATGACAGCATAATTAAGTTTTTATAAATATGAGAACAAGCACTGCTGTCAGACAGGCAACAGCAGATATAAATGACCCGGTAGAAGCTGCCCGTGCAGCAGAGACAATGGGGAGAAGCCTGCCCCATTGTTGATTGTTCTCGACCATGAACTGCTGGAATTGCTGTTCGAGGCCGGTTGTGCGTTTTTCAAGGATGCTGTTATGTTCGCTCAGGCGGATAACCATTTCCTTTATTCCTTCCCATATCCTCGCATGATCCTCCACTGTATTTTCGAGCAAGGATAGCCTCTTTTCAATTCTCATGAGAATTTTGTAAACCTCAATGTCCGTTCACCCGCCTATCCATCAGGATGGATGATCTCCCAAAAGAGCATGACTGCATCTTTGCGCCCTTTTTCACCTCTGTGGCTATGGATGCCAGTTCCGCGTAAGATGCAAATTTGTGAGTCTCCATGTTGACAATTCCGATGGATATGCTGAGGAGATTGCATCGCTCCTCCTCACCCCTCCTGTTTTTTGATATATAGTGTCCCCTTTCATAATCATCCCTTTCATGGAACTCTAAGAGTCTCGATTCAAAGTCCGCAATCACCTTCTCGCATACGGGCATGGAAATCCGAGGGCGGAGTAACATTATAAAGTCATCGCCGCCGATATGTCCCACAAAATTGAACTCGTCATTATATGGGGCAATGTTGTCCACCAGTATTTCTGCAAGTGTTTTTATCACAACATCTCCCCTGCTAAAGCCGTAATAGTCGTTATAGGGTTTGAAATTATCCAGGTCAATATAGCAGACATCAAAGTGCATGGTCATGGAAAGCTTTTTTTCTATTTCCCTCTGTATGAATTCGTTCCCGGGCAGTCCTGTAAGGGGATTAGCCCCCTTTGCGAGGATAAGGCTTTTTTCGGTTATTGCTTCCAGGAGTGTGTTAACCGGCACCATGCCGTAAAATTTGCCTGTTTTTGTGACACAGATGTCATCGTATATGAATTCGAACTGGCGCATCTGAAGCCTTTGTGCTGCATCTTCTATTGTAGTGTTTGACTCGGCTATCATAGATGGCTGTTCCATAAGGTCTTTTATGCGTTTTGCTGCGTTGAGATACATGCCATAGCCGTATTTGCCGAGTACATTGTTTTCTAAGAATCTGTTTCTTTGCAGAATCCCAACAATCCTGTCGTCAGCGACAACAGGCAAGTTTCGGATTTTATAGTTGTTTATAAATCTATTAAATGCATCTGTAATATGGGCATCCGGCGATATTGGTTCGATTCTATCTACAATATCGCCTATAAGAGATGGCTCTTTGTTATATTGGTAGATGTTTACTTTTTTGTAATTCAACGCTGAAATCTCGATGGGAGTGGTTCTTAAAAGTAGCTGGGGTCTGCAGAGATAACAACCCTGCAGCAGGTCAATTCCCATGTTGATCACGACTTTAAGTTCTTCTTCCCGCTCTATGCCGTCTGTAATAACCTTTATTCCGAGCCTGTGGCATGCGGAGGCTATGGAATCAACGAGGTTGAATTTTATGGTCGCCTTGTCTATGCTGGATACGAAATGCCGGTCTATTTTTACGAAGTCCGGCTCTATTACCGAGAGCATTTTCAATCCTCCGTAGCCTGCCCCGAAGTCGTCTATGGCTATTTTATAGCCACTTTGTTTGGAGTGCGAAACGGCCTTCTCAAAGAGGTCATAATTTATAATTGATGCCCCTTCTGTTATTTTCAGGACAATCCTCTCCTTTGGCATTCCAAAACTTTCGGCAATGTCGTCCGTTATGCCGCATCGGCATGAGGGGTCTGTTAGAGTTTCTGGGCAGATATTTATGAACAAAAGGCTTCCGTTCTCTTTTATGCCGAGGGCTGCAGCCTCTCTCACGGCGGTCTTACGGGCTGCATAGTCCAGGGGAAATATGGTGTCTGTATTAATCGCCTTTTTAAAAAGCTCTCCACTATTTACATTTATTTTGTTGTTATGCTTATCTTTTAACCTTGTCAGCGCCTCGTAACCGTAAACCGAGCCGTCCTTTGCGGAGAAGACGGGCTGAAAATGGGTTGTGAACGAATCGTTGTCGAGAAGTTCGAGTATCGTCTGCCTGTCTATCCCGCTTTGATTGATTTTTTTTTCAAAGACGCGGTCATCATCGTCTAAGGTTATATCCCATTTTGATCTTACAGTCATAATAAACCTCCGGTAAGGCTATGCCGCTGTAAAGCTCTCCGATAAACGGATACTGCCTTTAAATGCCGATTGTTTACTTAAGAGCACGGGACATTTCGTGATTTCTCCGCCCTTGCAATAATTATGCAGTTCGGAAATGCTGGGGGCATACAGCCTGTCGTTTGCCGTGCATGATTCTACCGTCCACCCGAACTCGGATAAGCGGAACTGGTTTAAATATTCGCACTTCATAAAAATCCTCCTTGTGAGATTTTCATTTAATTTTTAGATATATCTTAACGAATGAATGTTACACGGCTATGACAGGGTGGTTAAGATTACCTTACATCTGGTTGGCAAACATGCCTCAAAGCCTTTAGTAATGCGATAACATTTATTAAATGGCTGTTTATTTTGTTGAATGTATTGGTGATACTGAAATTGCCTTTAAATGGCGCGAGGGATCGCCTTTAAGGTATCGCTACTAAAAGCTTTTCAGCATATTTGCCAACCTTAAATTGTATTTTTATGCAACGATAAGTTTATGTGAAGACGGTTGGCGGCTATCTGCCGCTTTTTTTGAACATTTCGGAAAGATTCAAAAACCGGATATCCTGAGTTATTTGTTCGAGCGACACAGGAGTTTTTTGCATCCAGCTCGGATACGAGTTTGTTATGCCCGGCATGTTCTGCTGATCCGGCGTTCCGATGATATCATCGAGGCTTACTGCCGTAAGTTTGCACGGAGTGCGGGCGAGGAATTCGTATATTGCGAGACATAGCTCCGGAGACATTGGTTTTGACGTGAAAAGTTCGGAACCGTGAGGAAGAATGCCTTCCGATCTCAGGGCATTTATGAGAAGCTCCTTGTCCCTTTCCCTGTCGCATGCATTACGCAACCATGCCTCTTCGTCTGGATACATTCCAAGCCTCTTTTTTTCTTCTATATCGCGTCCGCTCCACCAGCCATATATAGTGGGAAGGTCATGGGTTGTAACGGAGCACAATGCGGTATCAGGGTATTTTTCAGGAGTTATGAAAGACGGCTCGGGATAGTTCCTTTCGAAATAGAGGAGGCGGTAAGAAAGCATTCCGAATCGCAACAGATTTTCACGGGCGTTTTCTCCTACCGTCCCGAGGTCTTCTGCGATGACCATTGTTTTATTTCTCACGCTTTCGAGGGCTATGATCCTCAAAAGATCTTCAGCATGGAGTCTTACATATGCGCCTTGAGAGGCAGGCATGTCCTTGGGTATCCAGAACTGCCTGAACATTCCGAGCGCGTGGTCTATTCGCAATGCCCCGCAGTGTTTCATGTTTTTCCTTATTGTCTGAATGAAATACTCGTATCCGGACTCTTTAAGCTTCTCAGGAATAAGCGGAGGAAACCCCCAGTTCTGGCCGCTGGGATTAAAGTCGTCGGGAGGGGCTCCAAGGCTTATTCCGTCTGCGATGACATCCTGCGCCATCCATGCGTCGCTTCCTCCGCCGATGGAGCCTATGGCGAGGTCGTGATATATGCCTATGGACATGCCGAGGTTTTTCGCGTGTTCGGAGATTTCCCTGAATTGGCCGTCAATGAGCCATTGTATATAGGCATGAAATATTATTTCTTTTTTATACGTTTTTCTGAATTCCTGAACTTCATTTGAAGATGGATTGCGGTATTCTTCAGGCCATTCCTGCCACCCCTCTCCGAACTCTTTAGAGAGCGCCATATACGTTGAAAAGTGTTCGAGATTTTCACCTTCTTCTGTTATGTATCGTTTGAACTCCTCAATCCTGTTTTTTGAATTAAAATAAAATCCTCCCTTGCCCCCCTTTTCTAAAGGGGGGACGGGGGGATTACTAAAGGTTTCATAAAAGACCTCAAAGGCGTGTCTGAGGAGCTTTTCTTTTATTGCCGCTACTTTTTCATAATCAATCAGGTCTTCCGCCCTCAGTCGTTTAAACGTCTCTTCCCATTGCCTATTGTCTATCGCCGATTGCCCTTTTAATTCTTTGACTTCATGAATATTTTCCATGTCAAGGTAAATTAAATTTTTGTAAAGTCTGCTGATCGGAGAATAAGGGCTTATGCCGAAAGGTTTTTTATTCGGGATGGCATGAAGCGGGTTGATTCCTACAAAACCGCCTTTCAGCCCGGCGGTCCATTCAACAGTTCTTTTTAAATCCGCAAAATCTCCTACGCCCCAATTTCTATTTGAGCGTATGGAATAGAGGTTGGTTGAGAGTCCCCATGTCTTTCTATTTTCCAGTTCCGGAGGCATGTAGCATGCATCCGGTGTTATGATGATTCTCGATGTTCCGGATATTTCCATCTCCGGCGTCTTGCATAAAACCGACACTGTATAGTAACCGATATCCCTGCCGCCCCTGTCTTTCAAGTCTATCCTGATATATCTCCTGCCGTTTATCCATTTTTGATCCGAAACCGTTATGGAACTTCCTTCACTGATAAATTCATCCTTTTGTCCGCTTTCATTCCAGACAGACCATGAAATTGATAATTCATTTTCTCTGCCTTCTTCGACCGGAATATAAATAGGAATCGTCAGCGATTGGTCATTTGCGGATACAACCTTTACGGGTTCGATTAATCCGTTCCAAGGGCGAACTTTGAGTTCGGCTATCTCTTCTTGTATATTCTCCTCAGAATCGATATTCAGCCTCATAACCCTGAGGATTGCCTTTTGAGTTTCAATGGAAACAGTATGTTTGTTGCCGAAGATGTCCCAGTATTCGGGGATTATCCCACACAATTCCGACAATTCATTGATCAGTTCTTCGTAAGAGGACATACCTTATAAGTTTAGCAGATTACGGGGCAGGAGACAAAAACAATAATAAAGTAAAAGTAATAATGTATCTATAAATAGGCGCCGGGAACAGATGGGAGACGAAGTATTGGAGCGACTTCGACAGCCCAAGCGTAACGCAGGTTAAGGTTGAGGTTAAGGTTAAGGTTAAGAAAGAAAAACTCAGCCTCAACCTTAGCCTTAACCTGTCGTTGAAAGGCCGGATGCCTTCCGAGAATGAAGCGGAAATGCTTCGTCTCCCATCTTTGATAGGCTGACAGGGTACAGTATTTTCGCTCATTCTCGCCGGACATCCATGTCCGCCTCCGAGGTACCAGCTCGGTTTCGCCATCACGGCAAAACCTTGAGCTGCTAAAGCCGCTACAATACAGCACCCTGCCAGCCTTGAGGGTTATTTTGCTATAGGTTCTTAGTGTTTATGCTCCTGCGGCTTTTTTGGAGCTTCCCCTTTCGGTGGTTCCGGTTGCTGTTGCTGCTGCATCATCATGCATTTCATCATCATGCCCTGCATGTCGGACATCATCTTGTCCATTTTCTCGGTCATGCGGGCGAGTTCCTGTTTCATCGCCTTTTTGTCTTCCTCGGTCATGCCCGTAACCATGCGCTCCTGCATCTTCATCATGTCCTTCATGCTGTGCATCATCTCCTGCATCATCATGCCGTGACCCATCATCTGATTTGCCATCATAGGGCAGTTCTGCATCATCTGCCCCATCATGCCGGGCATTTGCCCCGGTTTCTGTCCCGGCGGCATTTTCTGCATCTGTCCGGGCATAGGGCCTTTTTTCTGTGGCGGCGTTTCTGCGAATGCCGAGATTGAAAACGCCAATAAAATTACTGCTGCTAACAATATCTTTTTCATGCTCTTCACCTCCTTTCCGATTGTCTTCATATCTTCACTCCTTTGAGCAGCGCGGAATTGGTGACAACTGACAATGAACTCAAGGCCATTGCCGCAGCCGCTATTATTGGATTGAGAAGCCCGAAGGCAGCGATAGGGATGCCGACCGAGTTATAAATAAACGCCCAGAAGAGGTTCTGCTTTATTTTACGCATGGTCGCCCTGCTGAGTTTAATTCCCTTTATAACGTCTCTCAGATCATCTCTTACAAGTATAATGCCTCCTGTCTCTTTTGCGACATCAGAGCCGCTTCCTATGGCTATGCCTATATCTGCCTGCGCGAGGGCAGGGGAGTCGTTTATTCCGTCTCCGACCATTGCCACGACCTTGCCCTCACTTTGCAGTCCCTTAATTACTTTTGCCTTATCGCCCGGAAGCACGTTGGATATGATCCTTTCTATTCCGACCTTGGCGCCTATGGCTTTTGCCGTCCTTTCGTTGTCGCCCGTAAGCATGACTACCTGAACTCCCTCGTCCTTAAGTCCTTTTATAACCTCTGATGCGTTTTCCTTCAATGTGTCCGCGACTGCGATAAACCCATGGAGCCTGCCTTCAGCCGCGACGATCATGACCGTATTGCCTTTTTCTTCAAGCGCTGAGATCACTGTCTCTTTATCCTTTATATCGATGCCCGTATTCTGCATCAGCCTTCTGTTGCCGATAACGATTTCCTTGCCGATAGCCGTTACCTTAACGCCGTGCCCCGGAACAGCCTCGAATGTTTCTGCATCGGGAATATTTAATCCCATCATGCCAGCCCTTTTTATTATCGCCTCTGCTAAGGGATGTTCCGAGCCTTTCTCGGCGATTGCAGCAAGCTGAATTATTTCGCTTTCATCAGAACCGTTCACCGGCACTATTTCCGTAACTTCAGGCTCTCCCTTTGTTAGCGTGCCTGTTTTGTCGAATACTACCGCTTTTAACTTCTCCGCCCTTTCAAGGTATTCAGCCCCTCTTATCAGTATTCCGAGTTCCGCGCCTTTGCCTACTCCCACCATCAATGCCGCCGGTGTCGCGATGCCGAGGGCGCAGGGGCAGGCTATTATTAATACCGCAACAAAAGACAGAAGCGCGAAAGTCGGATTACCGATGATTATCCAGACTGCGGCGGATAAAAACGCAACGCCTATCACCGCAGGAACGAAATACGAAGCAACCTTATCGGCAAGCCGCTGTATTTGAGAGGACGATGCCTGCGCCTCTTCCACCATCTTTATTATCTGGCTCAATGTCGTGTCTGCGCCGACCCTCGTGGCTCTGAACTTAAAGGAGCCGACCTTGTTTAATGTCCCTCCTATAACCTGATCGCCGGTTTTCTTTTCAACCGGAACGCTCTCGCCTGTCAGCATTTTTTCATCAACTGATGAATGCCCATCTACGACAATGCCGTCTGTGGGAATTTTTTCGCCCGGCCTTACAATCACTATCTCATCGACCATAACCGACTCGGCAGGGATTTCGATCTCTGCGCCGTCTCTTATAACCTTCGCAGTTTGAGGTCTAAGGTCAAGCAGCTTCCTTATGGCAGCGGAACTACGCTTTTTTATTATTTCTTCCATATATTTTCCGAGGAGGACAAAGGCGATTATTATTGCCGAGACTTCGAAATAAACATTTTTCTCTTCGACTGGAAGGACTCCCGGAAAGAAAACTACAAATGCGCTGTAAAGATAGGCGGTTGATGTGCCGAGGGCGATAAGTAAGTCCATATTCGCAACACGGTTTTTAACGGCATGCCATGCGCCTATGAAAAATCCCTTTCCGCCGAATATCATAATCGGCGTCGTTATGATAAAAAGCCATACTCCCCAGGTGAACCACGGAAGCCACGGAACAGGAACCCATGTTAGGACTGTCGCTCCTGCCGCAAGACCGAGAAATACCGCCGCCCTGAAAATGGCGAGGGCAAGGACGCCTGTGAGGGCAATAGCAACCCGCCTCTTCATGATCTTTAATTCCGCTTCCGGAGCCTCGAATGTCCTTACGCAGTTTTCGCTGCAGAAATAATATGCCCTGCCTCCGACCTCCCTTTTAATGGAACGGTCTTTCGGTATTACCATGCCGCATATCGGGTCTTTCGCCATCTCGCCGATTGCCTTGGATGTTGCGGCGACCATTTCCCGCATTTGTATTGCGGGCTTTTCCGAGATGAACGATTCCGGGTCTTTATCGAAATCTTCCTTGCACGGCTTCGAGCAGAAATGATAGGTTACGCTTTTATAAACGGATGTCGCTGCGGCATCCTTATCTTCTATAGTCATCTTGCAGACAGGGTCAGTAACCTTCATGGAATCTCCTTTCCGGATAAATTTAACATTATAAATGTGAAGTTAATGTGAAGCCTTCAGCTTTTTGCCGGTTCCGAATATTGCGATATTGCCGAGGCGTTTTACTCCCGTTATCCTGATATTGTTTTTCAAAAGCTCGCCCTCTAACTCCTCATAATCAAATCTACCACCTTTCGGATGCCTTGTAAACGCCCGGACGAGAAGATTGTCCATAAATACCCTGAGAGGCTCTTCAAAAAAGAGCTCTCCTCCGTGTTTCAATACGCGGGAGATTTCTTTCACAGCCTTTCGCCAATCCTCTGTGTGGTGGATGACGCCGAACGAAAAAACCGCGTCGAATTTTTCATCCGGTTCGTCCAATGACATTACATCTGCCGCTTTAAATTCAATTTTTTCTCTATATTCCGGTTTTAATACTATCTTTGCCCGTTCTATCTGGTCGGGGTCTACATCTGTTGCGATAACTTTCTCCGCGCCGAATTGCCTGACTATCACTTCCGCGCCTATGCCTCGTCCGCAGCCGATTTCAAGACATAGCGGATACTCCTTACGACTTCCCATTTTCCTGAGCATAGGCCCTTCAACATGCCTCTGGATTAATGCCCGTATAGGGTTGTTAGTTATAAGCCTCTCTATGATGTTGAGTTTCACTGCAGATTAACTTGCGAGCGCGTCGTGTTCTGCCGAAGGTTTTTCGGTCCATCTAAGGGGGAATGTAAGCCTGAAGGCAGTTCCTCTGTCTATTTCGCTTTCCACGTCTATCTCTCCCATATGCGCGGATACTATCTGTTTTACGAGAGACAACCCCATGCCGAACCTGTGTTTCTTTGTGCTGAAAAACGGATCGAATATGCGTTCGATATCCTCTTTGGGAATGCCGTGGCCGGTATCGGATATCTCGAATACGGCGCCGCCCGGCTGCTGAGACGTTCTGATAGTTATCGAGCCCCCTGACGGCGTTGCCTCCACGGCGTTTCGCATCAGGTGAAGAAACGCCGTCTTTAAAAGGTTTTTCTCCATGTTTATTCTAAGCGGCTGCTCCGGTATTTCTGCGGCTATTGCCACGCTTTTGCCGGAAGCCTCCTTTTCAATCAAGGGTATGAGGTCTTTCAGCATGCCGTTTATGTCTTCATATCTAAACATGGATTCCTTGTCTTTCAGAAAGGAGTGGAAGTCTTTTACGATAGCCTCCAATTTCTCAGCTTCGCCCAGAATAATGCCGAGACCTTCCTTTAATCTTTCGGGCACATCCTCTTTTTCGAGCATGCGCCTGCATATCCATCCGATGGTTGTTGCCGGATTTCTCACCCTGTCGGCTACGGCCAGTGCCATTACGTTCATCGCCCGTTCGGATATCAGGGTCTCAAGTTCCTGATTCAGTTCCTCGAGGGTGCGCTTGTAATCCCTTTCCATTTTTATGAGCCGATGATAATTGACGGCTTTTAGTGCGGAATGGACGAGATAGTCAACATTGTAAGGCTTTGTTATAAAATCGAAGGCTCCTTTTTTTACGGCATCGAGGGCTTTGTCCATATCCGCGTATCCGGTCATCAGTATTACGGGTATCTCCGGATCTTCCGCATGCACCTTTTCGAGCAGTTCGATGCCGGACATCCCCGGCATTACAATATCGGTCAATACCGCGTCGATCTTTTCTTCCCTCATCGCGTTCATTGCGTCTTCGGATGTGCCGCACGGCACGGGAGAAAAGCCGTGTTTTTTCAGGAGCAGGGCGGTAAAATCGAGCACATCGGGATCGTCATCGACCACGAGAATAGAACCGTAATATTTATCACTCATCTGTCCAGCACCTCGCGTATCTTCCTCAAAAGCCCGTTCGGGCTTATGGGTTTGGAGACAAGCTCCGCGCCCGCTTCCATCATTCCCTTCCTGTCGATTATCTCGGCGGTATAGCCGCTCATAAAGACGGTCTTGATGCCCGGTCTCATCGATTTTATTTCGTCGTATGCCTCTTTTCCGTTTTTCTTCGGCATTATCACATCGAGAAGAAGCAGTTGAACCCTGTCTTTGTTTTCGATGAACTTCTTAACCGCGTCTTCTCCGTCGAACGCCTCTATTACCGTATAGCCCCCGCCTTCGAGTACCGCCTTTACGATGTACCTTACCTCATGGTTGTCTTCGGCGACAAGCACCGTCTCTGTCCCGCCTTTGGGAGGGGGTATCGCAATATCGCCGCCTTTTTTTTCCGCAGATGCAGCCATGATAAGAGGGAAATATATCTTGAATGTGGTGCCCTTGCCCGGCTCGCTGTATACGTTAATATCGCCGTCATGTTGTTTTACTATCCCGTATATGATGGAAAGACCGAGTCCGGTCCCCTTTCCTAATTCCTTGGTCGTGAAAAAAGGCTCGAATATATTCTTCCTTGTCTTTTCATCCATGCCGACGCCGGTATCTGTTACCGAGATGCAGGCGTATATTCCGGGTTTAGCAAAGAGATGGGTTCCGGCGTATTCGCTGTCTATGATAACGGGTTTTGTCTCTATGGTCAGGAGTCCTCCCTTCGGCATGGCGTCCCGCGCGTTAGTGGCAAGGTTCATTAAGACCTGTTCCACCTGCACGGTGTCGGCCATTACCGTCATAGCGCCGTCCGAGAGCGAGGTTTTCAGTTCTATATCTTCGCCTATGAGCCGCAGCAGGAGTTTTTCGAGCCTCCTGATAATGTCGTTTATATCCGCCGGGGCCGGGTTGATTATCTGCTTACGGCTGAACGCTAAGAGGCTTTGAGTCAGGTTCGCCGCTTTTTCGGACGCTGAAAGTATATGCCCGGCATACTGTTTCAACAGGTCGTCGGCCTTGATCTCATTGCTCATGAGATTTGCGAAGCCTATTATAGTGGTAAGGAGATTGTTGAAGTCGTGGGCTATGCCGCCTGCCAGTCTCCCTACGACTTCCATTTTTTGAGACTGCCTCAACTGCTCTTCGAGGGATTTTTCTTTAGTAACGTCCCTGCTGATCGAAACGAATTTTATCGTTTCTCCTTTGGCGTTTTTTACGGGAATGATCGATACATGCTCCAGATACTCTTTTCCGTCCTTCTTTTTGGTGAGTATCGTGTCCGACCACACATTGCCGAGGTTGATATTTTTCAGGATATTGTCCTTGAATTCTTCCTGCCCGATCCGTGATATGAGGTTTTTGCCTATGAATTCCGTTTCGGCATATCCGGTGATCCGCTCAAAGGCCGGGTTTACGTATTCTATAACGCCCCTTTTGTTCGCGATGACGACGCCGTCTCCGGACTCCTCAACTGCCTGCGTTATGAGATGTTCGCTTTCGTGGCTTTTGCGGAGATCGTCGAGAGTCCGGTATGTGAAATCCGAGAGCCTTCCGATCTCGTCTTTCCCTTTATAAACGCTTATGTTAGAGATTGTTCCGTCCTTTACCGCCTGCACCTGCGATGTGAGATATGTGATCGGCTTCAGGAAGGAACGGTAAAATCCCATGAATATCACGATCATGCCTATCCCCACGAGCGGAAGGAGGGCGGTCTGGATTTTGACCTTCGATGCGACTTCTTTTTCCCTCCTATGCCTGAATGATTCCATAAATTTTTCCGTAAAATTCTCTATCTTCAATAGCTCGTTGTTTATCTGCCTGATGGACGGTTCATCCGTCTTTCTGTCTCCTGACATGCCTTTCAAGAGACGCTCGATCCTTATAAACGACATTTTGACGTTGATCATGTCCGACATTTCGTCCTGCGTCAGTTTTTTAATATCTATGTTGCCGGCGGCTTTTGGTATGCCTTCTATGGTCTTCATGGCAGTCTCGATATCGGGTTTGCTCTCCGTCAGGGCTTTATATATGAGGTCTTCAGCCCTGAGTATTTTCTGGGTCGCCGAATGATTAGCCAATATTGAATTGTTCAGGGCATTGTATTCTGTGAACAGTCCGAAAGAGAAAAGGACTATGGCGAGCACCAAAATGGCGACTATGATGGATTTTGACTTCAGGGTCATTGTTTCGCCTTTGTATTATAGCCGTGTTTTTCGAATGCCTTGACGCCTTCAGTCCTGAAATAGTCGTAAAATCTCTGCGCATCTTCGGTGACGTGCGAGTTTTTCAGCATGGCCTGCATCAGAGGGTCTTTTATCTCGTATTTCTTATCGAAAGGGATCACCGTAAGTCCTCTGCCTTCCGGCACATGGACCATTATATCCCACTCCAGCACCGCGTCTGCCGCGCCTTTTTTATACAGTTCTTTGAACACGCGCAAGGTGTCGTTGGTTGAGGAGCCGTAAACTACCACGTTGCTTAGAATCTCCTTGCCCTTGGGATGACGCCGGAGCATTTCAGAGATCAGCTTGCCGCTTGCCGCCTGTTTCGGGTTTGCAATAACGATTCTCATTCCTTTTTCCGCGAGGTCGTCCAGACCGGTTATATTTTTCCTGTTCCCTTCCGGCACTAAAATCGAAGGGATATGCCAGGCGATAAAAGCGCTCTTTTTTACCAGCCCTTTTTTATCGAGGATGTCTATATTTTCCTTGTCGCCGGAAAGGAAGAGTTCTGCCTCCCCGTATGTCTCTATATACTGCCTCAGAATGGATGACCCCTCCAGATGGACATCCACCGCTATTCCGGTCGATGCGGTGAAATCTCTTGCTATCTCCGCTACCGGGATTTTCATGCCAGAGCCGCTGAAAAAGACGACGACCCGTTTATCCTTTTTGGGCGGCAAAAAAATGAAGGCTGCAATAAGGGCTACCAGCAGGATGACGGCTGCCGCGTATTTATCCCTTTTGTTCATCGAGAACCTCGCGCACCTTTTTCAGGAGTTCCTTTGGAGAGACCGGTTTTGTTATGAAGTTTATCCCCTCTTCAAAGACTCCCTTCTCGTGAATGATGTCGGCGGTGTAACCGCTCATAAATATTGTCTTGACGCCGGGTTTAATATTGTCTATTTCCTTGAATGCCTCCCTGCCGTTTTTTTTCGGCATTATTACATCGAAGAGGAGCAGGTGGATATTGTCTTTGTTTTGCGCGAATTTCCGTACCGCTTCATCCCCGTCAACGGCCTCTATAACATTATAGCCGAATTTAACGAGGACTTCTTTTGTCAATTTTCTGGTGCCGGCGTCGTCTTCGGCTAAAAGTATAGTCTCTGTGCCTCCTATAATAGAGGGTTCGGATGACCGTTTTTCTTCCTTCTCCCCTATGGCGGTCTCGGGGAGGTATATTTTGAATGTTGTTCCCATTCCCGGCTCGCTGTAGCAATTGATATAGCCTTCATGCTGCTTGATTATTCCATAGGCTATCGAGAGCCCGAGTCCTGTGCCTTTGCCGACTTCCTTGGTCGTGAAAAAGGGCTCGAATATCCTTTCCCTTATTTTTTCATCCATCCCTGCGCCAGTATCGGACACGGCTATAAGCACATACTCCCCTTCCCGGCCGTAACCGTGTGTTTTTATAAATTCATCGTCTATCGTCACCTGCTCCGTGCTTATCGTTAATGTTCCATGCTCCGGCATCGCGTCGCGCGCGTTTGTGGCAAGGTTCATAAGCACCTGCTCTATCTGTCCCTCATCGGCCATTGCGTTAAGATCCCTATCCGCGAGGATGGTCTTCAGTTCTATGTCTTCCCTAAGAATCCGTTTCAGGAGTTTTTCCATGCCCCTTATGATCTCATTGATATTCACGGGTTGCGGGTTGATTATCTGCTTCCTGCTGAACGCCAGCAGTCCGTGCGTGAGGTGCGTTGCCCGCTCCGCGGCATGGAGCAGTTCTTTCAGATAGGGATGGTTAGGGTCGTCTTCTTTAATATTCATCTGAATGAGGCCGCCGAATCCTATGATTGCGGTAAGTATATTGTTGAAGTCGTGGGCTACGCCTCCTGCAAGCTGGCCTATGGCCTCCATTTTTTGCGCATGCATGAGCATCTCTTCAAGCTTGCACCTCTCTTCGGCTGTTTTTTCTACGTCTTCAAGCGCATGCATTAGAGCGATATTGGAGTCCGACAACTCCCTTGTCCTCTCCTGCACCTTTCTGTCGAGCAGGAAGTTAGTCTGTTCGAGTTCAAGTTGTTTTTGGGCTACCTCTTTCCGCGAGCAGTCGAGGACCGATACCATCTCATCAAAGTCCCTTTCGAGTTCTCCGATCTCATCCTTTCTTTTTGAATTTATGCGGATAGAGTAGTTTTCGGAGATTATCTCCCTCGTCCTCTGCGTAAGCCGGATAATGGGACCGGTGAATTTATTCAGGACAATGTATGAGGCCGCAAGAGTTATTCCGAGCAGCAGCGCGGCAAGTATGATAATCTCTTTCCTCAATGCGGCAATCTCTTTGAACGCCTCATCGGCGTCGATCTTGGCTACAATGCCCCATCCGAGAGCCGGTATATACCTGTATGCGCCGATGACTTTTTTGCCTCTATAGTCGATCCCTTCATCCATTCCCTCTTTGCCCGATGCAGCAGATATTCCTAATTTGAAGTGTTCCTTGGAGGGGACGTGAGTCTCCATCTTCAGAATATTTGAATGCCTTGTGGGATTGATATGCATAAGGCCGTGGTCGAACAGCCTTACAAGCAGTGTCTCTCCTGTGTATCCGAGACCGGCGTAATCGCTGAATATGGCGAAAATGGTGTCCTTCAGAACTATACTGCTTACAATTATAGCCCTGAGATTTCCATCGTCGCCTCTTATCCCTACGGCAAAGTCCAGATGCCTTGTTTCAGAATTCAGATAGTCCTGCATTATGACAGTGCTGCCCCTTTTTATACTTTCCATATATTTGCCGATTCCTTCTCTGTGGTCATGTTTATGGCTGTGAGTAGAGTCGGAACGGTTGTTGTTTGTGGAGACTATAATATTGCCTTTAAGGTCGGCAATCTCTATGCTCAGGTAATCGCGGTAGATGTTTTTTAATGATCGGAGGCGCTGACTGATATATCTGTACTCCCCTGTCTTTTGTATGTCTGTTTTTTTATCCAATAATGAGAAGATGCTGTTGCGGAGATACTCTGATGTGGCTATTGTTCTCAGGTCATTTATCCTTTCATCGACATAATTGACCACAAGTTCCTTTTTTAAGTCTGCGGTTGCATTCAACTGGGCGTATATGCGGTTTTGGATTGCCTTTCTCTCATACTCATAGCTCAGCACGCTTAATAGAACCGTGATTGCTATTATAAGGAGGGATACTCCTAATGTAAGCTTGAACTTTATGCTGTTGAAGATATTCATTGAACTACCTTTGCAGGCTCTGCCGTCTTGATGTTTTTTATTACATCGAGGGCAGTGCGTGCATCAAAATGCCTTATAATATCTTCCCACTTTCTGTCTTTCGGAATAAACCCTATTGTTTTGAGAAATTCGAATTCCTTGCTTATGTCTCCGCCCTGTAAGAGCAGTTCCGGTCCCGGAGCTATAGACCGGATATCCGTGTTGCCTGAAATGTCCTCGGCAGAAATGGAGTTCAATTCCTTTATATATTTACCGAGGGGAATCTGCACGATTTTAGCCGATTCGTCGGCCATCCAGTTGCTTGCCGTGTTAAGATTTTTATCCGACTCCTTGAGCCATATTATTGCCCTTATCTGTGCCGAGATAAGAGCCTTTACCGCCTCTCTGTTTTTTTCGCCGTAGTCTTTCCGCATGTTGAAGAACGCGTAGCTTGAAAACGAGCGGTGGATTGCGTGAAGGGTAGGGTCTATTTTTGTGTATATGGTCGCGGTGGGTTCAAATGTGTTAAAGGCGTCGATCTTTTTGTCTCTTATGGCATTCAGGATGTCGCCTGTGTCCATGGGCACATGCCTTATGTCATTTTCGGACATTCCGTTTTCACTTAGAATTTTCAACAGGTAATAATGGGCTATCGAGCCGTAGGGATACGCCACCTTTTTGCCTTTTAAGTCCTTTATCCTGTAAATATCCCTCGATACGAGAGATACGCTGCCTTTGTTGAATACGGACATGATGTTTATGCGCCCCTCGGATGCTATTTCCAATGTAGGCATATCTCCTATGATTGAGCCCTCAAGCAGCCCTTTTTTCATAAAATAATTTATATCGGGGCCCTTCATAAAAGGATAAAACCTGACCGCATATCCAATCTTCTTGAGTTCTCTCTTAAACGCCTCATCCCTTTTCATAACTTCGACTATATGGTTGACGGTAGACCACGGCGTAGGAACGCCTATCTCTATGACTTTTTCATCATTTGAGAACTTATAGTTTTTGTAAATAGGGTGTTTTTCAAAGTCTGTAATCTGGACGCTTTTTGTCTTTTTACAGGCCGCCGAAAGCATGAATGACAGGGATGCGATTACGACAACGATTGTGGCTAAGGGAGCAATTCTCAGCAATGGTTTCATACTTAAGGATAACAAAAAGCAGACGGATTTAAAACAAAAAATTTAGGACAGGGGAGGCGCCATATTTTCATCCACTCCTTTTTTAGTTGAACAAAAAGGGTCAGGCTTGGGTCAGGCTTGAAAACATGAATAAAGAAATGATATAGTTTGTATGTGGCAAGACCTCCGCGCATAGAATTTCAAAATGCCTTTTACCATGTAATCGTACGGGGTAATCGAAGACAGGAAATTTTTTCCGATGACAGCGACAGGATGGCTTATCTTGATCTCTTGAATCGCTATAAAAAGAGGTGCGGTTTTATTCTCTACGCTTATGTTTTGATGTCCAATCACGTTCACCTGCTTATTGAAACCCCTGAAGCCCCGATATCAAAAATCATGCAAATGCTCAATTTTACCTATACACAATATTTCAACAGAAAATACGATAAAGTTGGCCACCTTTTTCAGGGGCGATACAAGTCGTATCTCTGCGACAGAGACGAATATCTGTTGGGGCTTGTCAGGTACATTCACCTTAACCCGGTTAGGGCAAGTCTTGCAGCCGGTCCGGATGGCTACCGATGGAGCGGACACGTCGATTACATTGGCAAAGGAGACGGACTTGCAGATGCCGACAGGGTATTACGTCTTTTTTCTGAAAATAAATCTCAGGCAAGACGGCTCTACATTCGCTTTGTAAATGAGGCTATCGGCACCCGCAAGGATGAGTCATTTTACAAAGCCATAGAGCAGCAAATATTAGGAGATGAGAAATTTGTGGAAAAAGTGGAAAAGACAACAGATCGCATAGGAAAGCCGCTGAGAAAGCCGTCTACAGAGGCAATCTTCGATGCAGTGGAACGGCTAACCGGCGTAAGGCGGGATAAGATGATTTCAAGAGGCAGAATGGCCGAAGCTGTTTTTGCGCGTGGATTGCTGGCGGGCATGTGGAGAGAGGCTGGCTTGAAAATGAAGGATTTGCAGCCGATTCTCAAACGTGATCTTTCTACGCTGTCAAAATCGGCAAGAGTAGCTGAAAGCAAGGAGGGACAAAGGGCAATGAAAGAATTGATGAAAAACTTATATTCATAAATTCAAGCCTGACCCTACAAAACTACACTACAAAACTACAAAAGCTGTAAAAGTCCAAGTGGTAACATATTCTCCCCTTTTAAAATTTCGTTATTATCCTTCAGAACAAAGGATGTTCAAAAGAAAGATATAAAAATACACCGCGTTCTCCTTTTGAAGGCCCTACGCCAATAGGGAACGCAATTCCAGGCACAACCTGTAGTCCCGATTTAAAGTTTATTGCGAAGCGGGCGCCCGGGTTAATGAACAGGGTGTTATCTACCTTCTTCGTGCCATTCGCCTCTACAGACTGGCTGGAATTCCACGCAGTCTCAAACATCAGGTTGAAGTTTTCTGTCACCAGCCAGATGATGCTCGCTCCGGAATTGAAATCAAGGGTGTGTGCCTTTGCACCGCCTGGCTCCTTGGCATTCGGGGTGAATGTCGCCCCAACATTCCAGTGGGTCACAAATTTATCAGAAAGCTCCACACTAAGCGGGATATTTATCTGCAGCCCAGGGACACCTTTTCCAAGGCCTTTCTTGTAATCTCCTGTGGGAAGGACTAAAGAGAGTCGTGGTGCAAGGGCTATAGGCCCTTTGGGAGGAATAAGCTGGTAGCGGTAGTTCAGCAGCACATCGCCGATACCCGTCTCATTCCCGTCCTCGTTCAAATGATAAACAGGGATGGTATATGAAAGCTGATGCGTCTGTTTTGGAACCGGCCATTCCTGGATAAAGGTATACGCCCATGTTTTATTTTTCATGTACTGGAATGCCTGGATGTGCTGGACCACGCCGTCTTCCTGGTTATATGCCTCCTCCAGCAAGAAAGAATTGTCCTGAATCTTTTTTGCTTCCTCGGCAAATCCTGTTGTTCCTGTTATAATTAATGTCATAAATACAGCAAACAAAATCCTTTTAAGCATTCTTAGCTCCTCCTTTCATATTTTTCAGACAACTCAGACAATCCCTCACCGTGCAAACACCGCACCCCTTCTCAAGCCTGTCCATTCCGCCTATCAATGCTACGTACATAAAAACCTCCAAATAAAGAGACTTAATCACAACTAAAGGTTAAAAAAATTAAAACTCAGGCAATCCTAAAAGGCAGGGCATAGTATTTCCGCTCATTCTCGTCCCACATCCTTGCGGGACTCCGAGGTACCAGCTCGGTTTCGCCATCACGGCAAAACCTTGAGCTGCTAAAGCCGCTACAATACAATACCCTGCCTTTTTAAACATAGTTTTTATTCTGTTAATATTTAACCTTTACTCCGTCCATCTCTTCTTTTGTCACATCCTTCCACCTCTTCAATGTCCAGTTGCCGATCCAACCCTTGAATAGATTGAGGTTGCTCTGCCTTTCCTCTTCTGTTGAGCCAAGATACTGATACATATTGCCCTGCTTGCCCGTTGCCTTTCCGTCATCGAGCCTTCTCATAAGCGCTCCGGTATCGGGCCACGCGGTGTAAAACACAAGATGGCTGTAAGTATCCATTCTCATGCCCTGACCATTGGAAACCCATTTGTTTTTATCTTCCTTGAACGCGTGGTATTCGGGTGCCGCGTTTTCTCCGTGGCAGCTTACGCATTTAGCCTCAAACAAGGGTTTGATATGCTTTCTGTAGGTTGTATCTTCCGAATAGGCAGCGGAAGAGAAGGCAAGCACAACAGCCGCGGCGCATAAACCTATCCTTTTCATTTAATTACATCACCTCCTTAATTGAGAATAAGTCTCATTATAAATATCTTGCAGCAGTTTGTCAAGACAAAAATTTGAGACCGTAATCCATACATTATTAAAGGCTTTGAAGAATACCTGCCATCTATGATTACGGATTATAGTTGAGATTTTTGGTAAAAAATTGGAATAAATTAGTGGATGGTTATAGCTTAATAACGGGTCTTTAAAAGCAACTCAAGGGCACGTTTATAGTCAGATGCGGCTTCTTTCGGCATTTTATTATTCTCGTAAGCCTCAGCCCTGAGCATGTATATCATAGAGTCATACGGATTTAATGAAATCGCGGAGTCAAAGGCATTGAGCGCATCTCTCATCTGTCCGTTCTTTGCAAGCACATATGCCAGATAATAATAAGCCGGCGTATATGAATCCACCTTTACTGCCCTGTTGAGGATTTCTATCGCTTCTTTTGTCATTCCACTCTTTGCAAGAAGATAGCCGAGTTCGCTCATTGCTGTTATATTTTCAGCATCTATAGCGATTGCCTTTCTCAATATTTCTTCTGCCTCTTTATTCTTGTTTTCCCGTTCATGGATTTTGGCCAACTCTATGTATGGCGGTATATATTTCGGGTCCTTGTTGATTGCCTTCTGGAGAAATGTATGGGCCATCTTATACATGCCCCTTTTTATGAACTGGCGGGCGATGTTCGTATCTGCCACTACATTATAAGGCGGCATGTATTTGGGTTCAAACTTTTTCGGAAGCTGCTCGCCAGCTAAAACGAGGAGATAATCGAACATTTCCTCCGTCCCCACAAGTGGAAGTCCCGGAAGCGTATAGGAGATCTTGCCCTTTGTTATAACAATAGTGGACGGCAAGGCTATGACATTGTAACTGTGAAATGTTTTCAGTCCTGCATCAACCAAAATTGGGAAAGAAATATTAAGTTCTTTAACGAGTTTATTTATGGACCCTAAATCTTCAGCAGATATGGTCTGATTATCCACATTTATACCGATGACCTGAATGCCCCTGTCTTGATATTTTTTATGATACCCTTCGAACCTTTTGAGCGCCTTCGGAGAGTTGACGCTCCATGTGGACCAGAAAAGGACTATGACCGCTTCTTTTTGTGAGAATTGTGATAATTTTATTTCCTTGCCCTCGATGTCCTTAAGAGAGAAATCAGGGGCATAATCTCCTGTCGGCAGCAGGGCTTCTGCTTTTGCGATGCCTGTAAAAGGCGCTGCAAATATTACAATAAGAATTGCCGCCCTTATAGTTAAGATGATTCTTCTCACATTGCCCGCTCTCATTTGTAATAAAATTTTCGCTTGAAAACAATTAACAAATATTCTAAAATGAACGATTGTAAAATATAAGATAAAAAAATGTAAATGAAATTTTAGGGAGGCGAGGAGAGATGGGTAGTAAAAAAAAGAGCTTTTTACTGTCTTTTGGGCTGTTTTTATTCCTTCTTTTATTTTCCAATGCTGAAGCTGTTGAACAGGATATACCGAAAAAATTCTTTGTTCCGCCGCCTCCGTTTTCTCCAGGCATATACCCATGCTCACAATGTCATGCCGGAATGCCTGCTAACGCAAAGCCGAGGAAACTGGAGATGATGCACCAGGATATCGTCCTGAAGCACATGCCCGGGGGATGGTGTTTTAACTGTCACAATCCCGATAACAGGGATAAGTTAAGACTGGCCAACGGCCAGTTAATAAGCTTTGAAGAGTCATATCTTCTTTGCGGCCAGTGCCACGGCACGGTCTTCCGTGACTGGAAGACAGGGCTGCACGGCAAGAGGACAGGCATGTGGAATGGTGAAAAACAGTATCTCCTTTGTGTCCACTGCCACTGGCCGCATGAGCCGACATTTAGGCAGTTGCAGCCTATGCCGCCTCCTGCAAGGCCGTCGAATATTAAATGAAAATGCAATGATTAGAAATAAAAATTCAAACTCAGGGTAGAGGTAACGATATGTCTAAGATACGCAGTAATCCATCGGGAGTGAAGCTTGACAGAAGGACTTTCTTAAAAGGCGCTGCCCTCGGCCTCGCAGGCACAGCGCTGCCCCTCGACAAAACCGATGCATCTTTCTGGGAGGCTTTTTTCCAGAAGCATTTCAGGGAAATGAATGACGATGAAAAGAAAAAGGTCATACAGCGCCTTGAAAAAGAATACGAGCAGAAATACAAAAAGGCGATACATATAGGCAGCGAAAAGCCTATGCCAGGTGTATTATTCGGCTACGGACTCGACCTTTCGAGATGTATCGGCTGCAGAAGGTGTGTTTATGCATGTGTAAAGGAGAACAACCAGTCCATCGACCCGCAGGTGCACTGGATAACAGTGCTCAGATTCAAAAAGGGAGAAAAATGGATCGACCTCGAAGAGTCCGAGAAATATTACAATCCGCAGAATGTCCCCGAACCCGGGTATTTCTACATGCCTGTTCAATGCCAGCAGTGCGAAAATCCCCCTTGTGTGAGGGCATGCCCGACACAGGCAACATGGAAGGAGCCCGACGGCATCATAGTTATAGACTACAACTGGTGCATAGGCTGTAGATACTGTATGGCCGCATGTCCTTATGGAGCAAGGAGATTCAACTGGGGAGAGCCGAAGAGACCCGCAGAGGAGATAAATCCGAATACACACTACCTTGGAAATCGCCCTCGTTATAAAGGAGTGGTTGAAAAATGCACCTTCTGTGTACAGAGGACAAGGAATGGCAGATACCCTGCATGTGTTGAAATATGTCCTGTTGGAGCAAGGAAGTTCGGCAATCTCCTTGACCCCCAAAGCGAGATCAGATACGCAATTGAACACAAAAGGGTTTTCAGGCTCAAAGAGGATTTGAATACAAACCCCAAATTTTATTACTTCTTTGCTTACGGAAGATAGGAGGAATAGATGGTTCAAGCAGTGGCGGTAAAAAAATTTTTTATTGTATTTAGAGAAACTCTAAGGGGAAGCAATAAATATTATGCATGGCTTGCATTCCTGTCATTTTTAATTCTTCTGGGACTGAGCGCATATATTGACCAGTTAAACAGGGGCCTTATAAGTACCGCCATGAGGGATCAGGTCTCATGGGGTATGTATATTTCAAACTTTACATTCCTTGTGGGAGTGGCTGCTGCTGCCGTGTATCTTATTATCCCCGCATATGTCTACAAATTTAAACCCATTAAGGAGGTGGCATTATTCGGCGAACTCCTCGCCATAACCGCCATCACCATGTGCATACTCTTTATAATGGTTGACATGGGGCAGCCGTTCAGGGTATGGCATATCCTGCCTGTTATGGGTGCGATGAATTTTCCATCATCCCTTCTGGCATGGGATGTGCTCGTATTGAACGGTTACCTTACTCTCAATATCATAATCGTCTTTTATGTCCTGTACAGGATATCCCACGGCAAGGACTATTTGCCGAGCATATGGCCTTTAATAATACTTTCCATTCCCATGGCGGTCAGCATTCATACCGTAACCGCATTCCTTTACAATGGCCTGCCGGCAAGGCCGTTCTGGAACGCCTCTATCGTAGCCCCCAGATTTATTGCCTCTGCGTTCTGCTCCGGACCTGCTTTAATGCTCATCATCTTCCAGATTATCAGGAAGATATGGAAACTTGATATTGAAAACCGCGCTATTTTTAAGATTGCAGAGCTCGTAGCCTATGCCATGGCCATAAATCTCTTTCTTTTAGGCGCCGAGGTGTTCAAGGAGTTTTATTCAGGCACCATTCACGTGTATCCCATTAAGTATCTTTATTTCGGCCTTCATGGACATGCAAACCTCGTCCCATGGATATGGGCGGCTACGGTACTGAATATTATTGCCTTTATCCTGTTGCTCCTGCCAAAGACCCGCGAGAACTTCCTGACCCTCAATATGGGGTGTGCCTTTCTCATCATAGGCGTGTATATAGAAAAGGGCATGGGACTTGTAATACCGGGGTTTGTTCCCGACACCCTCGGGGAGATATATGAATATATCCCGACTATGCAAGAAATGGTGGTAACAGTCGGGATATGGGCTGCGGGCGCGCTTATGTATACCCTTTTGCTTAAAGCTACCATTCCTATTTATACGGGAAAGGTGAAATTCTAAAGAAAAACGTGTTTTTTTGAGGGCTATCGCGATGGAAACGAGAAAATCAAAGATATTTTACAAGAAAGCCGTTGCATTGATGCCCGGCGGCGTGAACAGTCCGGTTCGGGCGTTCAAAGCAGTGGGCGGCTCTCCTTTATTTATAAGGAATGCAAAAGGCTCCAAAATCTATGACGTTGACGGCAACGAATACATAGACTATGTGCTCTCATGGGGGCCTATGATAGCCGGACATTCCCATCCATCCGTCGTCAAGGCGCTGAAAAAAGCGGTTGATAACGGAACGAGCTTCGGCGCTCCCACCCCGTTGGAGATAGAACTTGCTCAAATGGTAATGAACATCTATCCATCTATCGAAAAGATACGCATGGTAAATTCCGGCACAGAGGCTGCGATGAGCGCCATAAGGGCGGCGAGGGGATTTACGAAGAGGGATAAAATAATAAAATTCGAGGGATGTTATCACGGCCATGCCGACGGCCTTCTTGTAAGGGCAGGCTCCGGCGCAACGACATTCGGAGTGCCTGACAGCCCCGGAGTGCCGAAATCCTACGCAAAAAATACCATGACACTTCCTTTAAACGATATAAAGGCATTTAAGGATTTAATTCAGAAAGAATGGAAGACGATAGCCTGCGTGATAATCGAGCCTGTGGTGGGCAATATCGGATGCGTTCTGCCGGGAGAAGGTTTTCTGGAGACATTAAGGAAAGAGACAAAGAAATACGGAATCGTTCTTATATTCGACGAGGTGATGACAGGCTTTAGGGTATCTTACGGAGGCGCTCAGGCATATTACGGCATAAAGCCCGACATGACATGCCTCGGCAAGGTGATAGGCGGCGGGCTGCCTGTGGGCGCATACGGCGGCAAAAAAGAAATCATGTCCATGATCGCTCCCGAAGGCCCTGTGTATCAGGCAGGTACATTGTCCGGAAATCCTCTCGCGATGACGGCCGGCATAGAAACATTGAAGATACTTTCTAAGAAGGATGCATATAAGAAACTCGAAAATACAATGCGGCATCTCGAAAAAGGCATGAAAGACGCCGCAAAACGCGCGGGCGTAAAGACGAGGTTTTACAGGGCGGGAACTATGTTCTGCACGTATATTACGGATACCGATGTGGTCGATTATAAAACCGCTAAGACAGCCGACGTGGAGAAGTTTTCGAGATTTTTCAGGGGCATGTTGAATCGCGGGATAAACCTTGCGCCGTCGCAGTTCGAGGCGGGTTTTATATCCATTGCGCATACAAAGGCCGATATCGAAAACACAGTCCGGGCAGCATACGAAGCCTTAAAGCAGATATAATCACAAAGACTTCTTTGTTTAAATATTAGAGGGGAAGCTGTGGAAAGTTATCGGTATCAGCAGCTTGTATACCTGATTGTGCCTATACTGCTCGGCATAGAGTTTTTCCTCTGCGCAAAAGACGAGAGGAAAGGCAAAGAGACGGCCCCTGTCGGTTCTTATCTTTTGGACATTTTCGGGTTTATATTTGTCGCGCTGATCCCTGCAATGTTCTTCTTCACGATATGGGCTGTGGAATATAAGGCATTTCCTCTGCAGGTCAACACATTAGCGAGGATCGACAGATACGGAGTGCTGTTTTTCTTTTTTGGCGCATGGTGGCAGGTCTATATCTTTGCCGCACTAAGGTCAAGGCGTATCAGGCTGAAAAACGGCTCAAAATGGATGCTCTGGATACCATACTTGCTTTTGGGCATATTTATTTCATTGCTTATACTCATGGTTTCGCCATGGAACATGAAATGGATTTCTGTTATATGGTTTCTCATGCTCTTTGCATGCATGATAAAGGCATCTATGAAAACCGTCGAGAAGGTCTTCTGGATTCTTGCCGGCATTACGTTTTTTGTTGAAAATGTTCTTTTTATCTGGCTTGAATCGGTTGTATAGATTGCTGAAAAATTGACAAACATGTGCTGATTCGATTATTTTATTTGGTCTATCGCTCTCTTTTTAAATAAATATTGAGGAATGCAGATGTCTGAGGCGCCGGAACGGAAACCTAACCTTTTTAAAAGATGGTTTAAGCCGTTTTTTTGGCTGAGAGAAGGAATGCCGCTTAAAGGCAAGATAATTATAGCAATCCTTCTTTTAGCCATTATAATCGGCGGCGGCATGGTAGCCTTCAGATTTTATGATTTTACCCAGCACAACCCGAAGTTTTGCGTAAGCTGTCATTTGATGAAGCCTGCCTTTACGGCATGGGAACAAAGCGAACACAAAGGAATTAATTGTCATGATTGTCACCGCCTTTCTATTCCCGAACAGAACAGGCTGCTTATTAATTTTGTTCTTTACAGGCCGGAGTCTGTCCCGACCCGACACGGCAAGATAATCGTGCCCTGGAAATACTGTATGAAATGCCATTGGGAGAAAGATGAGAGATATCCGGATGCGCCTATGGTAAACAAATCAAGATACCATGCAATACATGTGTTTATGGAACAGGTAGAGTGCTCCAAGTGTCACGGATATAGGGTTCATAGATTTACCGTCGAAGAGAGATATTGCATTACCTGCCATGAAAACAGAGAAGTTCATGGAATAGGCATGGAAAAACTCGCATGTCTCAACTGTCATACTGACCGTACTGTTGATCTGAAGCCCGGAAGAAAAAAATGCCTGTATTGTCATGGGGATGAAGCAGTAAGAAAAGAACTGCTTGCTGCCAAAACCATCGATGTAAAACATTTCAAGCCTTCACGGGAAGTTATCGATAAGGCAACAAAGATAAATGTGCCTGACAATGCGCCGATGCAGTTTCATTGCTATGAGTGCCATAGGCCGCACACAAAGGTGAAACCTGACTGGGGCGACTGCCTTGCAAAATGCCATACTACGGTTCCGTCCGTAGGCAAACACGAAATGCATATAAAAACCGTGGGCATGAAATGTGTCGACTGCCATAAGCCTCACAAATGGACCGTAACCGAAGAGCAGGCAAAGAAGGATTGTATAAAGTGTCATGAATACAGAGAGCCTAAGACGTTTATAAAATATTAAGGAGGTTTGCCTTGAGTTTAAATCCGATTAAACTGTTTAAAAATCTGACAGCCTGGTATTCGGAAAAAGTTTCCAGCAAGGCTAAAATCATCATTGCAGTATCCGTTTTATTCATTCTTGTCGGGGTAGGTATTATCGGCTACAAAATCAACGATTATTTCGAGAACGACCCGAATGCCTGTCAGTTGTGTCATGTTCACGATTATGCCCATCAAAGGTGGGCGCAGAGCAAGCATAATGTAGTTACCTGCCATGAATGCCACCATTCCACAAAGAAAGAGCAGGTGGTGCAGTTATACAGATTTGTCTTCCTCGGACAGAAGCAGGTCGAGCCGAGACATGGCAAGATTATAGTTCCCTCAAAATTGTGCATGGAATGCCATTGGGAGGGAAAAGAGAAATATCCGGCAGCAGCAAAGGTGAACAAGTCGAGATACCATGCAAAACATGTATTTATGGAGAAGATAGAATGCACCAAGTGCCACGGGTATGTTGCACATAAGTTCCTGCCTGAAGAGAGATTCTGTACGCAGTGCCATAAAAATAAAGAGGTGCATGGCACAGGGATGGAAAAATTAGCCTGCATTAATTGTCATACAGATCGTACAGAGGATCTGAAACCAGGAAGGAATAAGTGTCTCTTCTGTCACGGCGATGAGTCTGTAAGAAAGAAATTGATTGCTGATGGAACAATAGATGTGAAATACTTCCAGCCGTCGCAGCAGATTATAAAGAAGGCAACAAAGATAAATGTGCCTGCTGATGCTCCTATGCAGTTTAAGTGTTACGAATGCCATAAGCCGCATAAGAAGGTGAGACCGGACTACGGTACATGCATGGGCTGCCACAGCGACCAGTTAAGAGTAGGCAAACACGAGCTTCATATAAAGGGTATGAATATGAAGTGCGTGGATTGCCATAAACCTCATTCATGGATAGTTACAGAGGCACAGGCAAAGAAGGATTGCGTGAAGTGCCATGAGTATAGGAACCCTAAGAATTTTATAAGCGGATAACAGATCCTGCCGGGGATAATGCAGGAACGATGTTATCCCGGCGCTACTAAAAATAATCGGTTTTTTGGGGAGGAGATATGAAGAACCATGTGTTCAGGCCGCTTCTTGTTGTAATCGGTCTGGTGGCTATTGTCCTGATCGCACGTCTTTTTATTGTTCCAAAGGATTTCGGTGTATGGGAAAGAGGGTACATGTACGGCTGGCACCGAAAGGGCAATGAAGATGAGTGGAAGGCCGTAAAGGTCAAATTTCAGGGAAGGGAGTACTGCAAGGACTGCCATTCCCAGCAGTATTCACAGATATCCGGCACTCCGCATTTCAGAATACAGTGTGAGAACTGTCACGGACCGGCAATAGACCATCCCTCAGACCCCCCAAAACTGAATATTGACAGGAGACGGGATCTATGTATCAGATGCCATTCTTATCTGCCTTATCCAACGACTGTAAGGGGAAAGATAAAGGGCATAAATCCGGATGAGCATAATCCGGGAATAGAATGCGTCATGTGCCACAACCCGCACAAAGCGTCTAAACCGATATAGGAGGATGTATGAAGAGGCGAGATTTTTTTAAGCTGTCTTTAAAGGGTGTTATAACGGCCGGACTTGCAAAGGGACTTTTTGAACTCGTAAAACCGGAACATATATTGGCTTCAACAAGCAATATAAGGAGGGTGTTTCTCATCGATGCCCAGGAGTGCTGCGGCTGCGGTCTTTGCATTAAGGCATGTAAGCTTGAAAATGAAATACCCTATGAGTCCAGCGTATCGAGGACATGGATTGAGAGGTATGTCCTCACAAAGGATGGAAAGGTTCATGCCGACGCCACAAATGCAGGAAAGGACGGCTTTACTTCCACAAAAATAGACCTCGGGATGGGGAAGTATAAGGATATTAAAAAAGAGGATATAAAAAAGGCATTCTTCGTCCCCAAGCTCTGCAACCAGTGCGAAAACCCGTCATGCGTTCAGGTATGCCCTGTGGGAGCTACCTATCAGGCTGCCGACGGTGTTGTTCTCGTGGACAGGAAATGGTGCATAGGCTGCGGATATTGCATAATGGCATGCCCTTACGGCGTGAGATTCTTCCATCCAAAATATCGTACGGCTGAAAAATGCAACTTCTGCTACCACAGGATATCAAAGGGATTAAAGACTGCGTGTGTCCAGGCATGTGTCTTTGGATCGAGGAAGCTGGGGAATCTCAAAGACCCTAATGACCCTGTGACAAAAACAATAATGACCGAAAGGGTATGGGTCTTGAAAGAAGAATACGGAACCAAACCACAGGTGTATTATACAAATCTGAGCATGGAGGTGAGATAACATGGTTCACGGAGAAGTCTGGACTATAAAAGAGCTGTTTGTTTATCCCAATGAATTCATCTACTGGAGCATACAGATAGTAATGTATCCTTTTATGACGGGACTTGTTGCAGGGGCCTTTGTCCTGTCATCACTGTATCATGTCTTCGGGGTTAAGCAGTTAAAGGACATGGCACGGTTTGCGCTGGTGTTCTCCTTTGCCCTTTTGTTTGTGGCGCCCATGCCGATAGTTCTGCATCTCCAGTTTCCGTTCAGAGGTTTTAATATCTTCATGACCCCTCACTTCACCTCTGCAATAGCTGCCTTTGGCATCGTCTTTTCCGCATATGGAGCGATAGTCGCATCGGAGCTGTGGTTCATATACAGGAAACATTTTGTTGAGATTGCCCTGCCTCTCAAGGAAAAGCAGGATAAAACCCTGTTTGAGTGGTTTAAATACCTGGTTTTTTGTGCGCTGACTCTCGGGGTATATGATATAAGCGAGGAGTCTCTAAAGAGAGACGAGAAGGCTATTAAGATCCTTGCAGGGGTCGGCATACCGGTGGCTATGTTTCTTCATGGTTATGCAGGGTTTATCTTTGGCTCTGTTAAGGCAAACGCATTATGGATGACGCCCCTTATGCCTGTCATATTCATAATGTCTGCTATAGTGTCAGGAATTGCTCTTTGCATGCTGACATACATAGTAACTATGGAGATAAGGAAAATACTTGTATCCAGAAAGAAGAAGCCATCTCATATGCCCCAGACCACGGAAGAAATAAAGGGTGTCGAGATGCATGTAATAAAGATGACAGCCAGATACTTATTGTTTTTCTTGATAGCTGCCATAAGCCTTGAGCTTTTAGACCTTATCTTCAGGGGATACACTGCGGTTAAGTCGTGGGATGTCCTGAGGAGCGTTATCTATGGAAGGGACTTTGTCGATATATTCATCCTGCAATACGGCCTCGGAAACCTTGTGCCGTTCATCCTTTTTTTGATGCCGGGATTGACAATAAGAAGGGCCGTGGTCGGAACAATCCTTGTTTTATTTGGAGTATTCATGATGCGTTGGAATGTTGTTATCGGCGGGCAGGCATTCTCTCTGACATTTGCAGGGTACATGCACTACCATCTGCCGATAATTCCACATGACTGGGAAACCTTCAAGGAGGGACTCGGCGGCGCATTGAGTATTTTCATTATGCCTTTCGTACTGTTCTGGATATTTAATAAGATATTTCCTGTTTTCAGTTTTGAGAAGTCTCATTAGTATATATCTGCACTGGATGGATGTGGCAGGGTTCGCCTGCCACATCCAAGAATAAAGAAAATAAATCCATACCTTAATAGCCAACTTTCAGGAGAAGTTCAAGGTAGCGCTTGTAGTCAGATGCAGCCTCTTTTAACATTCTACTGCCCTCATAAACCTCAGCCCTCAGTAAATATATTGCTGGATCATATGGATTAAGGGAAATGGCTGAATCAAAGGCACTAAGAGCCTCTTTCATCTGTCCGTTTTTTGCAAGGGCATATGCCATGTAATAATAGGCTGGCGTGTATGAATCCATTTTTATCGCCCTGCTGAGGATTTCTATTGCCTCCTTTGGTCTTCCCTTTTTTGCAAGGAGATAGCCCAGTCCGCTCATTGCGATTATATTTTCAGTATCCGCAGTCAGTGCCTTTCTCAGGATTTCCTCTGCCTCTTTGTCTTTATCCTGGGATTCATAGATTTTGGCCAGTTCTATATATGGAGGTATATATCTGGGATCCTTGTTGATTGCCTTCTGGAGGAATGCGCGGGCCATCTCGTTCATGCCTTTTTTTATGAACTGACGGGCAATATTTGTATCTGCCACCACATTGTAAGGTGGCATGTATTTAGGCTCAACCTTTTTTAGAGGCGTCTCACCTGCTAAAACCAGAAGGTAATCAAACATATCCTCTGTTCCCACCAGCGGAAGCCCTGGAAGGGTGTAAGAGACTTTGCCTTCCGCTATAACAATGGTGGATGGCAGGGCTATGACATTGTAGCTATGAAATGTTTTCAGTCCACTGTCAACTAAAACAGGAAAGGAGATATTAAGCTCTTTAACCAGTTTTTTATCGCTTTCATGTCTTCATCGGATATAGTCTGATTATCCGCATTGATGCCGACAACCAGAATCCCTCTGTCTTTGTACTTCTTGTAATATTCTTCAAATCTCTTGAGCGCAACGGAAGAATTGACGCTCCATGTCGACCAGAAAAGGATTATGACAGCCTTTTTCTGTGAGAATCGGGATAGCCCTGTCTCCCTGCCTTCGATGTCCTTAAGGGTGAAATCGGGGGCATTATCTCCTGTCTGGAGCAGGGCCTCTGTTTTAGTAGGATATGTGAGAGATACACCGTATGTGGCAATAAAAATTGCTGCGCTTAGAACAAGGATAATTTTTTTAGCATTACGAATCCTCCCCATTGCTTCCCTCCTGTTTTTGCTTGAAAACAATTTTTAAATATCTTAAAATTTTTACAAAATATTTACAAACAATAAGTTCAGGGAGGATTCCACAATATGAAAAGAAGTTATAATAATAAAGAACCTGCGAGGAATACGGGCTCTTGATATGAGGCAAACAGGAGGTAAGTCTTGCCATTTTATTATAATGAAGAAGATATCGAACGGGCTGAGCTTTACAGGCTCTTTGCGGGCATTTTCATGAAAGAGCCTTCCGATGAACTGATACTTCAGGTTAAAGAAATGTTCCGGATGAGTTTTGAAGATTCGCCTGTGAATATAGGTATCGATTTTGCGAATATTTTTCTCAGGCCGGACGGCCGCCTTATGCCGTGCGAGTCGCTTTACAACTATCCGCTTGGCGACAGGCCGGGGCTTTGGGGAAGGGCTGCGGAGGAGGTGCAGGAGTTTTACGGAGCAGCCGGTCTTGTGATGGGCGAAGAAATGAGTTTAATGCCCGACCACATATCTATGGAGATGCTGTTCATGAGCTATCTGATAGAGAACGGCCTTTCGGAGCTCCAGTGGAGATTTCTCGACGAACACCTTGTCAAATGGATACCCGAATACTGCGATGAGGTCAGGAGGCATGCCGGCACCGTTTTCTATAAAGAGGTTGCAAATATTGTGAAGGAATTTATATTATCCGAACATGATGCATTAGGCGGTGAGCAGAATGGAACCTGAAAAACCCTTATTCAGACAGCTTATCGAGGCGAGCAGCGTAGGGATAAATCTTGTGGTCTCTACTTTTGTGGGGCTCGCCATAGGATACGGGCTTGATAAATTGTTCGGAACTTCGCCGTATCTGACGGTGATATTTTTGATCCTCGGCATTATTGCCGGATTCATGGAGTTGGTAAGGGTGGCGAGAAAGCAGGAAAAATGAATAATACGTTATCGGTGCGAGAAGACAAAGTATTGGAGCGACATCCGTAATTACATATAGCGCAAGTCCGCTTCAACGCCTTTATAAGTGTTGTTTTTATGCAGAACAAAGATAACATATGCTTTGGCATAATATATGCCGCCGATGCTGATGACGGATATAAGAGAATGTGATTAAAAAGTTCTGTTGATAAAGTCATTGAAGCAGACCCGCGCTATATATTGAAAATATCTCTTTGAGGTTATTATGGAACAGGGATCATGGGAGTTGATGGTTAACAGGATATATAAGCAGTCGGCGGTTGTGCTGATTGCGTCGGCGGTTATCTCGATATTTTTAACTGAATGGAGGTTTTCCCTGAGCATATTGATCGGCGGCCTTGTCGGCATAGGCAATCTAAGGGGTATCGTGTGGAGCGTGACAGCATTGCTCGGAGCGGGACAGGCGCGGGCGAAGATGATGATTTTAAGCGCGTTCAGGCTTATGGTGATTTTTTCGGTGCTGATAATACTCGCCGTATTCGGCGTTATAAAGGCGTATGGACTTCTCGCCGGTTTTACGATAGTATTTATTATCATGATTAAAGAAAGTCTGATTGCGGCCAAAAGGGAAAATTAAGTGCTTAACTGGCTTATTATAATAGCCATACTTCTGGTATTAATGGTGCTTAAGCTCACGAAGTTTTTAGGCATTGCCGTAATAGTGGCGCTGCTTGTGCTGATGACGGTAAAGAGCCAGATAAAAAGGTCGCGCAGAAAAGATTAGCTGTGCCGTTGCCGCACATGGAGGTTCGGATATGATAAAGATAGATTTTTCCAATCTCATGCAAAATTCCATCGGCAAAAACGGGCTTATATCCGATGATTTCGACCGTATCGATATCAAAAAAATCAACGACGCGATAAGGTCGAGAAAATATCCCGAACTCGAATTCTTCGACCTGCACAAAGCCGATACCTCGCAGATAAAAGAACTCGGCAGGCATGCGGGAGGGTTCGAAAATTTTATTCTGCTCGGCATCGGCGGTTCGGCGCTCGGACCGAGGTCTATCATGGATTCCCTAAGACCTTTCCATAATTTCAAGAACAAGCCGAGGGTTTTTATTTATGACAATGTAGACCCCGTGACATTGAAGAACATACTCGACATTGCAGACCTTAAAAATACGGTCATAAATGTGATAACAAAATCGGGCAGCACGGCAGAGACCATAGCCTCTTTTATGATAATCTGGCAGAAGTTAAAGGAGCAGTCTCTGAAGGCTGAGGATCATATCATCGTCACAACAGATACTGAAAAGGGCAATCTCAGAAAAATAGTAAATGAGTACGGTCTCAGGTCGTTGCCGGTTCCCCAAGGCGTAGGCGGGAGATACTCTGTTTTAAGCGCCGTGGGGCTTCTGCTCGCGGAGGCGATAGGTGTCTATTCGGGTGAGATGTTGAAGGGCGCGAAGGATATTCATGACAGATGCGTGACTCCGGACTTGCGGCAAAATCCCGCATATATGTTTGCTTCGGGACTTTATCTTACGCAGCAGCTTAAAAACAGGAATATCACTGTTATTATGCCTTACGCAGACCGTTTGAAATCTTTTTCCGAATGGTTCTGCCAGTTGTGGGCGGAAAGCCTCGGCAAAGAAGGCAGGGGGTTCACGCCTTATCCCTCGGTAGGCACGACAGACCAGCATTCGCAGTTGCAGTTGTGGATGGAAGGCCCGGAGGACAAGATTGTTGTTTTCCTGTCCGTGGAGGATTACGGAGCGGATATCGAAATACCCGCGGTTTTTCAGGATATGGAAGGACTGAGTTATCTTTCGGGCCATACCCTCGGCGAATTGATAAAGATAGAGCAGGAGGCATCCGAGATAGCTCTTACAAAGAGAGGGAGGCCGAGCATAACCATAAAACTTCCAAAAATAGACGCCTGTCATCTCGGGCAGTTGTTTCATTTCTTTGAGATAAGCACCGCCGTAACCGGCCTTTTATACGGCATCAATCCATTCAACCAGCCCGGCGTCGAGGAAGGCAAAAATCTCACATACGGCATGATGGGTAAAAAGGGATATGAGGACAGGAAAAAAGAATTCGAGTCATACAGGCAGAGAGACATCTTGAGTTTGTAAGGGCGATAACGGTATACGGATTATGGCAGATAATAAGATCAAAGTCCTCATTATAGATGACTCCGCGGTTATACGGCATCTCCTTACCGAAATACTCTGCAGCGCCGGGGACATAGATGTCGTGGGAACCGCTCAAGACCCGATTTTTGCATTGAATAAAATAAGGAGTCTCAGGCCTGATGTTATTACCCTCGATGTAGAGATGCCGAGGATGGACGGCCTCACCTTCCTCGAAGAATTGATGAGAACCGACCCTATACCTGTCTTGATGGTAAGCTCTCTTACCCGGCGCGGCTGCGAAACAACGCTTAATGCCCTCGAACTCGGCGCTGTGGATTACGTATCCAAACCCGGCATCGATATGTCGAGCGGGATTGTCGGTCTTGCCGATGAAATTATCAGGAAAGTAAGGATTGCCGCAAAGGCGAAAGCAAGACAGGTTAAGGTCGAGGCTAAGGTTAAGGTTCCAATTTCTTCCTCGACATCAGCCTTAACCTCAACCACGGACAGGATAATAGCCATAGGCGCATCCACGGGAGGGACGCAGGCCATTACCGAAATAGTTACGGCACTGCCGGAATCTACGCAGGGCATCGTTATCGTTCAACACATGCCTCCCATGTTTACCCGTTCTTTTGCGAACAGGCTGAATACCATGTCCCGGCTCGATGTAAAAGAGGCGCAAACCGGCGACAGGGTTTTGAGGGGTACGGTATTGATCGCGCCGGGAGATAAGCATATGACTGTGAAGAGAAACGGCGCCATGTATTACGTGGACATCGCAGACGGCCCGATGGTCAATTTTGTAAGACCGTCTGTGGACGTGCTTTTCAGGTCCGTTGCGAAATACGCGGGCAAAAACGCCGTAGGGGTTGTCTTGACCGGAATGGGTGAAGACGGAGCGCGCGGCCTGCTGGAAATGAAAAACGCAGGCGCATATACCATTGCTCAGGACGAGGCGTCGTCCATAGTGTTCGGAATGCCGAAGAGGGCGATAGAACTGGGAGCGGCGGAGAAGGTGCTGCCGTTGGACGATATAGCAGAGACGGTAGTGAAAAGCGCCTCGTGAACGCCCTGAAAGTTAAAATGCCTGCCTCGGATGCTCCATTCTCCATTGTTCCGGACTTTTTCTTAATCCGCCTTTGCGCCATATCCCGGCCTTGCGCAACTGTGCCTTCTTCTGAGCCTCTATAAACCTTTCCGTGTATTTTACGTTCGGCGGTATCGTATAAAGAATCGCATACCCTGTTTCGAGCATCTTTTCGTTTATCATCCTTCCATTCTTGTCCATGAGATAGGCGAGGAGCCTCCCGTATTTGTCACGCTGTTCCACGTCGAACTCCAGATCGACTACCCAGTCGCTTTCGCTGATGAGTTTTTTTAGGTATCGCTTGGACAGCCTTCCCCACGGTTCCTGTTTCAATTCCGGCGCGTCGATCCCTATAAGCCTTACCTTCTCGGTTTTAACCGGTATCTTTGCGAAGCCGCTTATTCTTATGCTTACGGTGTCCCCGTCATGAACTTTGGTGACCCGGAACTTAGCGGCGTGCGCCGCGTCAGGGAGGAATGGAATGAATAAAATGAGGCAAATAATTATCGGAATTCTTGTATAATAAGACTGTTTCATGGAGGTATTTTAACATAAAGGGTTCAGGAGTAGATGCGTGATGAAAAATATAGTTCTTACGGGTTTTATGGGGACCGGAAAGACCGAGGTGGGCAGGATACTCGCCCAAAAGCTAAGCTATGCTCTTGTTGACGCTGACACCGAAATAGAAAAGGAACAGAAGACGACCATAACCGAGATATTCAAGCAATACGGCGAACCTAAGTTCAGGGATATAGAATCCGATGTTATAAAGCGGCTATCTGAATTGGGGAAAGCAGTAATATCTACCGGAGGAGGCGCGGTGCTTAGGCAGGAAAATATGGACAACCTGAGAAAAAAGGGAGTGATAATCTGTCTCAGCGCGTCTCCGGAAACAATCCTTAAAAGAACGAGCAACAACAACGACAGGCCGCTCCTTCAGGTCGAAGACCCGCTGAAAAAGATAAAGGAACTCCTCGAATTCAGGATGCCGTATTATGAAAAGGCGGATATAATGATAGATACCGAAAATAAAACACCACTTGAGGTTGCGGATGAGATAATAGAGAAGGTGAAGGGGATATAATGAGGCTACCAGCATAGTTAGATTATGAAATTTGTTGAATCCGAAACATTGGAATTTAAAAAATCTACGTCCGAGATTAAAGAGGCTATTGTGTCGATAGTTGCAATACTTAATAAGCACCAGCGTGGCGAGTTATACTTCGGAATCAAAAACAGCGGCCTTGTAACCGGTCAGAGCGTTACTGATAAGACACTGCGTGATATATCGAAATCCATTGCCGATAATATCGAGCCTAAAATCTATCCTCACATAAGCCATATTAAGCTGGACAGAAAATCATGCATCAAAGTCAGATTCAAAGGAAACGATGTTCCTTATTTTGCCTTTGGCAGGGCATATATCAGGGTTGCTGATGAAGACCGGCAATTAAGCGCTAAAGAACTCGAAAAACTGATTCTCCGAAAGAATAAAGATAAATTGAGATGGGACATTGAGGTCTGCAAAGAGGCAAAGCTTATTGATATAAGCGCTCAAAAAGTAAAAGCGTTCCTTAAAAATTCAGGGCTGAAATATGATGTCCTTCAAAATGCCCTTAAAAAGCTTAAACTCTTTGTTGATGGAAGGCTTCTCAATGCGGCTGTGATCCTGTTCGCAAAAAAACCGCAGGCATTCTTCCCAAATGCCAGGCTCAGATGCGCGGTCTTCGGCACAACAGACACAACATTTACAATTGACATGCAGGATTTTGAAGGCGACCTTTTTTATCTGATAGCAAAGGCCGAAGAATATATCCTGAAAAATATTCATATCGGCATGGAACTTGAAGGGTTAAGAAGGGTGGATGTGCCTGAGATCGATAAGGCAGCTTTCAGGGAGGCCATAATAAATGCCTTCTGCCATAGGGATTACCGCAAGTACGATTCCGTCAACATTGCCGTTTTCAAAAACAGGGTTGAGATAAGAAGCCCCGGCTTGCTTTATGGCGGCTTGACCATAGAGACAATCAGGACAAAGATGGTATCGGAGAGGAGAAACGAATTGATTGCTGATATGTTTCACCGTGTTCATTTCATAGAAAAATGGGGCAGAGGCATTAAGCTTATGCTCTCCAAAGAACCGGATACCAAGTTCAGTGAAATAGGGACTAAATTTATTACGACATTCATACGCCATAGCTATTATGAGGGTAAGAAGGCAGGAAAAACTTCTGTGAAAAAGTTGGGTGAAAGATTGGGTGAAAAGTTGGGTGCAAGGGAGACTGAAGATACTACCCAGAAAACTACCCAGAAAACTACCCAGAAAATCATAAAAGCTATTACTAAAAAATCTGATATCACTCAAAAAGAGCTTGCAGTATTTATAGGGATAACTGAAGACGGAGTAAAATATCACATAACCAGACTTAGAAAAAAAGGAGTTCTCAAGCGCATCGGGCCCGATAGGGGCGGTTATTGGGAAGTAGTGAAAAAGTGAAAAACAGGGAACTGCATTAAAAAATTATGTTCCGAATTTTGATAATATAGAGCAAAGACTTCTGCCTGCATTGCAGGAGAGAGTAACATAATTTTTGAAATCCAATGAAACAAGTTTATTTATTAGGGGCAGGGTTTACAAGAGCGGTAATAGGACAAAAAGCCCCTCTGACCGACGAAATTATGCCTAAGCTTAACCTTTCGGATTTTCCCGAAATAGCAGAGGATTATGAGAAAATTCCCTTTTATGTCCATGGCCTAATAAACACAAAATAAAGCAATATAGAAAAGGACTGGAGGAATATCTGTTAGTATGTCAGTAATGGGGAGATGGACAGATGCATTCATTTATCTTTAACGGCAAGACATATAAGGCTGTTGTTAAAAAAGACGGATCTATTTTTCATCATGGGCATATCCTCGATTGCGGCAAGGGATCTAAGAGGACATGCCGTTAATGGATGGGTTTACTGGAGATTTCAGCGCAGGCCGGGGAATTGGGCGCTTCTGGATGAATTAAGGAAAGCATAAAAATATTATAAAAGCAAAGATTGCCGGGGTGTAGGGAGAATGACGGACATCAAATCCCGCATTGGACGGGACAGAAGGGAACGGCAATCTGCTAAAATATAACAAAGGAGGTGCAAGATGAGCATAGGGGTAACCGTTGAATTAAAAGTTGAAGAGCTTGCCAATTCAATAAAGAAGCTGAATAAAACAGACAAGGAGATGTTGCTGCTTTTATTGTCCGGCGAGGGCAGGGAGATTGCAAAAAGACTGAAGGATATCAAATCCAAAAAAGTTAAAACCCTGTCAAGAGAGGAGGTTTTTAGGGATGTCTTACAGGGATGAATATCACCCTAAAGTTAAATCCGATCTGAAAAAACTCGACAGGGCAGTCGTCAAAGAAATCCATAATTTTCATTTAGACAGAATCCTTAATGAACCGCAGAGGGGTGAAGAGTTGCATGGCGACCTTCAGGGAGTTCTGTCCTACCATTTCAAGAAAAATAATGTTGATTATAGGATTGCGTATTCCATTGAAGAGACCAAGAAGATTGTGCATATTCTGATGGCAGGAAAGAGAGAAAATTTCTACGAAATATTAAAAAGACGGTTGCTCTAAAAGATGGATTCTGAGCAGGCATCGGAGTAATAGGTAAGTAATGAAAAATTCGGTGCGGCTTTAAAAAACGGCATGTGGTAATATATTTATAAATTGGAGACTGAATGCAAAAGGTAAGAGTCGAACTCGGCGAGAGAAGCTACGACATTGTAATCGACAGCGGAACGCTCTCAGGCATTGGAGAGCGCATGAAGGAATTCCGCTTCAGCCCTAAGACCGCGGTTATAAGCAACCCGACGGTATTCGGCCTTTACGGGGATATTGTAACCGCATCTTTAAAGAATGCGGGTTTCGAGTGCTTTAGCGTCATTATTCCGGACGGAGAGGGATATAAGAATTACGAGCAGACTTATTACATATTGACCGAACTCCTGAAAAACAGGCTCGATAGGAACTCTTGCGTCATCGCCCTCGGAGGAGGCGTGATAGGTGACATAACCGGCTTTGCGGCGTCGATATACATGCGGGGCATTCATTTTATTCAGGTTCCGACAACATTGCTTTCTCAGGTGGACAGTTCGGTAGGCGGAAAGACAGGAGTAAATCACGAACTCGGCAAAAATATGATAGGCACTTTTTATCAGCCGAAGCTCGTCTGGATAGACATCGATACCATTAAGACTTTGCCCAAAAGAGAGTTTTTGTGCGGCATCGCCGAGATAATCAAATACGGAGTGATATGGGATGGAGAGCTTTTTGAATTCCTTGCGCATAACAGGGCTTCCATTCTAACGCTCGACGCTGAACGCTTGACGCATATCATCAAACGCTCATGCGAGATAAAGGCCTATGTGGTTTCCAAAGACGAAAGGGAATCCGGATTAAGGGCAATCCTCAATTACGGTCATACCGTTGGGCATGCCGTAGAGACCGAAACGGGCTATTCAAAATTTCTGCACGGCGAGGCGGTTGCGATAGGAATGCATATCGAAGCGAGGCTGTCCGAAATAATGGGATTTATAGATAAGAAACAGGTATCGGAGATAAAGGCATTGATAGACGCTTACGGCCTTCCTTCGGAACTTCCGGCAGGCATGAATGCTGATAATCTTATTTCTCACATGAGACTCGACAAAAAGACCGAGGCCGGGGAGATGAAATTTATCCTTCCTGAAAAAATAGGGAAGGTAAGAATTCAGAAGGGCATTAATATTGAAGACATAACAAAGGCGCTGAGCAAAGGACAATAGCGAAATGAAAAAGATACTCGTCATAGACGACGAAGCGGACATAGTAGAGCTTATATCGTATAACCTCAAAAAGGAAGGCTTTGCCGTTGATGCGTCGCACAACGGAGAGGACGCGTTAAAGAAGATAAAGAAAAACAAGTACGCCCTTGTGATATTGGACCTCATGCTTCCGGGCATTCAGGGACTCGAACTCTGCCGGATGATCCGGAACACGCCTAATATGTCGCATCTGCCCATTATAATGCTTACCGCAAAGGGTGAGGAATTCGATAAGGTGCTGGGCCTCGAAATGGGGGCGGATGATTATATTACCAAACCGTTCAGCACACGCGAATTGACGGCAAGGACAAAGGCGATATTGAGAAGGGCGGAGAAGGCGGAACCTGCTGCTGAATCAGCGGCAACGGGAATTTTAAAGGTAAAAGATATGGTTATAGATAAAGAGAAATATACTGTTATTGTGGGTACACGGCAGATAAAACTGAGCGCTACGGAGTTTAAGCTGCTTCTATACCTCGCCGAAAGGTCCGATAAGATTTACAATAGGGATCAACTGCTCGATGCGGTATGGGGCAGCGATGTGTATGTGGAGCCGAGGACAGTGGACGTCCACATAAGAAGGCTCAGGGCAAAGATAGAAAAAGACCCCAACAACCCGAAGTATATAAAGACCATGCGCGGCATCGGCTACCTTATTGAATCAGGCAATGGGCAATAGGCAAGAGGCTATGGGTAAAAACAATGATAAGCAACTTCTGAAACTATTGCCTATAGCCTATAGCCTATGACCTATTTGTTAATCATAATCCTTTCCATTGCGATAATATTTTTAGCCGCCCGCTTAACCCGCATCTCAATGTCGATAAAGGAGATTTCATATTTTTTGAAGGAATTGTCTGCTGGGAATTTCAACGCGAGATTATTCCCTACAGGTAAGGGCGATCTCGCGGGGGTGGTGCGGGATATAGCCTCTATAATGGAAGAGACAAAGACGCGCCTCGATTTTGCCGAGGCCGAAATGCGGAGGATGGAGGCTATATTGAGGGGGATGTCCGACGGAGTGCTTATCGCGGATGAGCGAGGCACGATAATCCTCGTCAATCAGGCGTTCAGGGACCTTATGTCCTCGGCAAAGGACATAGAGGGAAAACAGATGGTGGAAGTCCTGCGGAACATGCAGCTTGTGGAGGTTTTCAGGAAGGCTATGGATTCTGGAGATATTATCTCCGAGGAGATTATCGTATCGAAACCCCACAGGGACATGTATCTTATTGCCACCGCGGTGCCTGTATATTCCAGAAACATGATAAGCGGAGCAGTGCTTACCCTGCACGACATCACGAGGCTGAGGCAGCTCGAAGAAATGAGAAAAGATTTTGTGGCTAACGTGTCTCATGAGATAAAGACGCCTATAACCGCGATTAAAGGTTTCGCCGAGACCCTTCTTGACGGGGCGCTTGAAGACAAAGAAAACGCCACGAGATTTCTAAGAACAATAAAAGGCCACAGTGAAAGGCTCAACAGCCTTGTGGACGACCTGCTGACTCTTTCGAGAATAGAACTCGGAGATATTACGATAAAAAAAGCCTCTGTAAATCCAGAGCAGATAGTAGATACGGTATTTATGACTCTCAGGGAAAAGGCGGACAAAAAAGGGCTTTACCTGAAAAAGTCCATAGCCGCGGGAATACAGGAGATACACGCGGACAAGGACAGGCTTATTCAGATAATCCTCAATCTCGTTGACAACGGCATTAAGTTCACAGAAAAAGGCGGCGTAACGGTAGGCATGGACTACTCCGGGGGCAGGCTTGTTCTTTATGTTCAGGATACGGGCGTCGGCATCCCCAAGAGCCATCTTCACAGGCTCGGAGAAAGGTTTTACAGGGTTGACAGGACGAGGTCACGGGAACTGGGCGGGACAGGGCTCGGTCTTGCGATAGTCAAGCATCTCGTGAACGCTCATGAGTGGAACATGTGGATAGAGAGCGAACCGGGCAGGGGAACAAAGGTTAATATAACAATCGACAGGTATTTGTAATAACCGTTATCGTGCAGGCACAAATGGCAATGACACATAGTGCAAATCTGCTTTAACGCCTTTATAAGTGTTGTTCTTTATGCAAAGCAAAGATGTTATATGTTTTATCAAACAGATGCCGCCGATGCGGATGACGGGTATAAGAGTATGTAGTTAAAGAGTTCTGCCGATAAAGTCATTAAAGCAGACCCGCACTATGTGTTTAGACGTTTTAAGGGCATGTTAACTGCTGGCTTTTCAAATAATATGCGCTTTCTATCTTCAGCGGTATCTTTAGTGATATCGTCTCCAAAGCCGTAGCTGAAGAGGCATGCGTCGCCGAGTTCTTTTTTACACGCGGTTATGCATTCCCCGCAGTTCACGCAGTTGATGTCTTTTTTCGGCAGCCTCGGTTTTACGTTCATAAAGCATACCCTCTCGCATCCTTTGCAGTCCGTGCACTTCGAGAGGTTTTCCCTGTCGAATTTTATCCTGAGAGATACGGGGCTTATCCACCCGAACAGCATCTGCATCAGACCGGCAGCGCATACGTATTTGCAGAACGTGTGGCGCACGAGTATCGATGTGACGAACATGTATATGGATACTCCTATTATCCCCGCCTTTACCCCGAATGTAAGATCGCCTGTTGTTATCTGCTGCCATATTGTTTTCGGCGCTATAAAATAACCTGTAAGGGCTATTCCTGTAAGCGGCGGCACGATGAGCAGAAACATCGCTGATAGTAGGCCGTAAAGCATCATCTTCCGTGAGGGAAGAAGGTCGCGGGGGAGATCGTCTCTCCCCCGCGCAGCATCGGGGGTTGGGAGGTGTTTTCCGAATATATCTCTGCGGCCTAAAGTTTTAAGAGTCAAAAAATCCGCCAGTTCGAATAGCGCTCCTTCAGGGCACATCCACCCGCAAAAGAACCTTCCGAGCAGGAGACCGAGTACTGGAAATATCGACAGCAATATAATCCACGGCAGGATTGCCTTAAGGAAAAACTGAACCGCGACGTGCGCTGCGCCGCCGATTGATTGGTCGAGCAGAATGCCGTCCTTTAATCCGAGAGACCAGACCTCTCCGAATAAATATAGTTCTTTCGTGGCCGTGTCATACCTCAGTATGTCGAAGACAGGCATTAGGAAGATAAAGAGCAGAAACCCTATCTGAGTTAAGCGCCTTGCGATATGTAATGATTTTGTCCCTCTCATGATTTATTTATAACATGAGGGGAAAGGAAGAGTGTATGAGTTAAATCATACGACGAAGAAACTTTTGACATAAACAAAGGCATATGCTAATATGCTTATTATATATGCATAAAGGAGGCATAAATGAGGACAACGTTGGTAATAGATGAGGAGTTATTGAAAGAGGCAAAAGTTCTTTCCGGCGCTAAGACGAAGAAAGAGGCTGTAGAAAAAGCCCTCGGTGAGTTTATAAAGAGAAGAAAGGCAAGAAAGCTCCTTGACCTCGAAGGCAAGGTTGAGCTTTCATATTCTCTCAAAGAGCTTCTCGAAAGGAGAAAGAAAGATGTTCCTAATAGATAGCTCCGCGTGGATCGAATATTTAAGGCCGAACGGTTCAAAGAAGGTTAAGGAAAGGGTCAGAGAAATTCTCGAAAAGGATAATGCTGTTTCTTGCGGCATTGTGATTGTGGAGATATTGAGAGGAGCAAAGGACGAAAAGACATTTAACCTGCTCAAAGAAACGCTTTCTTCGCTGTCTCAGATTCCGATAGACGAAACTGTTATTCAAAGGACATCGGAATGGGGATTTAAGCTCGATAGGAAAGGAAAGAATGTTTCCACAACAGATTTGTTAATAGCAGCGGCGGCACAGGAAAAGGCCGCTGCAGTGCTGCACCTCGACAGCGATTTTGAAACCATAGCATCGGTTTGCGGAGTGAAACAGGAAAGGATAGCGGCAGGATAAAAGTGCAAAGATGAATTTATTGGACAAAAAATTGATGATGCGATCGTTTTACATCTTATCCGTGATTGTCGCGGTAAGTCTTACTATCACCGTCTGCTATGCGGCAAACAGTAAGCCTGCGATTAAGGTCGGCAGCGAGGTTGAATTTCCGCCCTTTGCTATTGTTGATGAAAAGGGGCAGGCCGACGGCTTTTCCGTTGAGCTCATTAAAGCCGTTGCAAAAGCCATGGACCTGCCGATTGTCATTACGACCGGGCCATGGGACACAATGTGGAACGGCCTTGTTTCAGGCCAATTGGATGTATTGCCGATTGTGGCAAAATCGCCCGAGAGGCAGCGTTTGGTGGATTTCAGCCTTTCCCATACAGAGACGTTTGATGCCTTTTTTGTACGTGACGGCAGTCCTAAAATTCAGGACATCAAGGCAGCGCAGGGAAAGAAGATTGTTGTTATGCGTTCGGATGCTGCTCATCACGCGCTTCTGGAGCACAAATTCCAGGGGGAAGTTGTGCTTGTAGACACTATACCCGAAGGGCTGAAGATGGTTGCATCAGGGAAAAATGACGCATTTCTCTGCTCCAAACTGATCGGCATTTTGGCAGTAAAGAAGCACTCAATAAAAGGCCTGACAGCCGGGCCTCTCGTTCCTGACTATAAGCGCGTTTTTTCCTTCGGCGTGAGAAAAGGCGCTGATGAACTGCGCGAAAAGCTTAATCAGGGGCTTTTGATCGTTAAATCGAGCGGAGAATATGACAGGATTTATGAAAAGTGGCTTGGCTTTGATGATCCATGGCGTAAGTACAAAAGGTATTTGCTTATTATCGTTGTTGTTCTGAGCGTTATTGCAGTAGTAGCAATTTTCTGGTCTGCCATGCTCAGAATTATGGTCAAGAGACGCACCGAGGAACTCGCCATTAAAAATGAGGCATTGGAACAGGAAATTTTAACCCGCAAGCGAATCGAGGAAGAACTGCGCAAACACAGGGAAGAACTGGAACTGCTTATAGAAGAACGCGCGAAAAAGCTTCAGAAGACCATTGCAGAGGTCAGGACATTGCGGGGCATTCTCCCCATATGCTCCTATTGCAAAAAAATACGCAATGACAAAGGTTACTGGGAGCAGATGGAGATGTATATAAGGGAACATTCAGAGGCTGAGTTCAGCCACGGAATGTGCGATGACTGTGCAAAGAAGGCGTTTAATGAACTGGAGGATTTTAAGAGGAAGGAAGATGCGGAATGAAAAGATAAACAAGGAAAAGAAGATAATGCCAAAGACAAAGAAAACTCCCGCAGTTGAGGGCAGGATAATGAACCTACCACCATCTCCATAATGCTATGATGAACGTTATCAGGAAAACAAAGGCGAGGTTGGTATAAGCCATTATGTAGAATATTTTTACAGGCATCGGTTTGGTTTTTTTCTGTCCTGTCTCCACCAATATCCCGGCCTCCGGCATGGATAATATTTTTTCCTCCCCGTGCGGAGCGGTCTTCAGCGCATCCGTAAGGTCATGTCCCGCGAGGTGCTTTTTGACATGCGAGCCGTCTTTCCAGAGTTTACTGCCGGTTACATTGTATATCCTGCCTTTGTAAGAGACGTATCCGGGCCTTCCTTCTTTGCCGTCGAAGCTGTGAAGGTCTTCGATAGTGAACTCCTTCTTAGCCCTATGTATATCTGCGGCGTTTATTTTTTTTCTCAGCCTCGGCCCTATTACGAAGGTGACTACGGCCGCTGTAGAGGCCATTATCAGAAACAGGATTATTTTTATGCTCAGAAGGATTCCGAACCTTGTCGTGTATAAAATCTCCCATGAAGGTATTCTCGATATGGTAAGGAGAGTGCCGGTAACGGACAGGATTATTATGGATAGCCAGCCTAAAAACAACTCGCCCTTTGGCAGACCGCGAGCAGCGTACGCGGGTTTTAAAAGTATATGCACATAAAGTATTGTGCCGAACCACGCGATCGCTGTAAGCATATGGATATATCCGACGATGAACCTGATAAATTTTTGAGTCCGAGATAACGGCTTGTAAAGGCCTTTTGCCTTCATCTCTTCTATGAAAATTTCTCCGGTCTTCGTAAGCTTTCCGCCGCCTATCGCATCTACATGGCATTCCAGGCATTTAAGCCCTGTCTGACGGGCGTATTCGGTTGTTGCTGAAGACATTGACGGCATGAAGACAAACATGACGGCAAGCAAAAACGATATTTTTATGGGAGCATGTATATTTGCCATGATAGTTTAATGATAAGAAAAAAGGGGGTTGATTACAACCCCCCTTAAAATTCGGTTTTATATCTACTGCGTTGTCGGTCTTGGTGCTGTCATAGGCTCTTTGCCGAGCTTGAAGTAGTCCACTACAAATATTCCCGCTCCGATGAGGAAGCCGACGCCGAATATCGCCCTGAATATCCAGAACCAGAGATTGTATGTGCTCTTGACAGCCACATAATCGAGACCCATAAGCCTTTCCATATAGACCTGTACCATGCCTGCTCCTGTTATTGTAAGCACGATAAAGACCATTGAGATTGTAAGCCACCAGAAGGACTGATATGCCCTCGATGAATTGAATTCTTTAACGCCTCTGATTGCAGGAAGCGTGACATATATCATCGCCATTACAAGAAGCACATAAGCGCCGTAGAATGCAAGGTGTCCATGGGCAGTTGTTATCTGAGTCCCATGTGTCCACTTGTTGACCTGCGGGAGGGTGTGGATGACTCCCCAAAGCCCCGCGCCTACGAAATTGAATATGGCATGAGCTACCGTGTAGTAAAGACCCGGCTTATTCGTTACAACCCTCGTCTCCCTTGTTGTCCTGAACGCGTCCCATACCATGATTAAGAGCGGGACCGGTTCGAGCGAGCTGAATATGCCGCCTATCCACAGCCAGTAAGAAGGGGTGCCTATCCAGTAGTAGTGATGGCCTATTCCGAGGATGCCGGTGAACATTACGAGCCCTACTTCGATATACATCCACTTTTCGACCACTTCCCTTTTTACGCCGGTTGTCTTCATTAGCATGAATGCGAGCAGCGCGCCTGCAATGACTTCCCAAGCGCCTTCCACCCAGAGGTGGACTACCCACCACCACCAGTATTGATCTTTTACCATGCTCTTTGTATAGAACATGCCGGGCAAATACATCAGGGCAAGAATTGTCAGTCCACCGAGGAGTGTGCCCTGAATACCCGTCCACTTTTTTGTCTTAAGCACTGTCATAACGCAGTTTAAGAGGAATAATAGAACCGAAACAACGATAAGGATATCTGCCCATCTCGGCGCCTCTATATATTCCCTTCCCTCATTCAGTGGATTTATGCCCATAATAGCGTTGTTAGCCTGTGGATTTATTCCCATCCAGATATAGCCAAGGACAACCGCTGTCGTTGCAATAACGGTTGCCCAGAACTGGAACTTCGCAAGCGGAACGCTCCAGAGTTCCGTCTCCGATTCTTCAGGCACAACGTAATACGTCGCTCCCATCATCCCCACAAGGAGCCATACAACCAGCGCATTTATGTGAAGCGACCTGATGATATTGAAGTTCAGGATAAAGAATTCAGGCCACATAAATTGCACTGCGGCTATTATGCCCACTACCACCTGAACAAGAAATAAAAGCACGGCAAAGGTATAGAAGTTCTGCGCTATCTTTTGGCTTTCATGTTTTATCGTCATTTTTACACCACCTCCTATTTACTAAACTCTTCACAAACAAAGCCTCATTGGTGTATAATATGAGGAATGAAATGCAAGAAAGTATTTGATGCTCGACATTTGCCGAGAAAAGCGAAAGAACAACTACGTATCGCGGCAGTCAGGC
>JAJYVD010000089.1 GCA_021792185.1 Nitrospirota bacterium
TCTCAGAGCCGTCGGCGTCCACCACTTCTGACTTCTTAACCGCCCTCTCTTACGCCGACGGAATCCTATCACATTCTGTTTTCATAAATCCGTCTCTTTTTTCATGAAACTTTTGACATTACCGGCAGGGAGGGCTTATGTTTTGGGTTCCTAAATGTTTAGGAACTAACAGGGCAAAGGGGGAGTTTGCCCTGTCGGGGGTATGCCTGCGCGGGAAGGGAGGGTGAATCATCCCGCGCAGACGGGTTAACTTTTATTAAGCCTTTATACCGTAAATAAGCATGTCAAATATGGTGCCAGATAATTTCTTAGTCTCTATTTTTCCGTCAATCGCGGATTTGATCATTCCGATAATTATCTCCGAAATGATCTGAACATCGAGGTCGCTCCTGAAAATCCCTTCGTCCATCCCCTTTTGCAATATGCAGTGGAGCAGGCCTTTGACCGAGCATGTCTTTTCATAACAGTTTTTCAGCTTCTTGGAGAGGAGCTTGCCTTCTTCCCTCTTGAGCACCTCGAAAAACTCTTTCTTTTCGCTCTTTTCGCTGAAAAATTCGGCGAGCCCGTTTATAAAGAGCTTCAGGTCTTCAATAGTATCTTCGTTCGACTCGGCCTTGAGGCGCATAAGAAGGTTGTCAATGCCCTCCCGCAGCAGCGCCGCGTAAAGGTCTTCCTTGGACCTGAAATGGTAATATAGAGTCCCCTTCGCTACCCGCGCCTTCCGTGCGATATCGTCCATGGCCACCATGTGATACGGCCGTTTGGAGAAAAGGCCGGTAGCGGCGCCGAGTATGGAATCTTTTTTGCAAAGCATGGATTATTATACTGACCGGTCAGTCGAAAAGTCAAGGAGAAGAAAAAATGCCGGTGGAGAGATTCGAACTCTCATGCCCTTGCGGACAGCGGATTTTGAGTCCGCCGCGTCTGCCATTCCACCACACCGGCTGGCAAATATTATAACACAAAGGCTGATAATAGGAATGAGACACAGCATGATTTTAATCATAGAACATCTAAGCCTGATTTTTGTTATAATACGCTTAAATTTAACATCTTTCAGGAGGTTTTCTATGGCAACACCGGTAGTTGATGCGGACCTCTGCATCGGATGCGGTTCATGCGTTGAGGTATGTCCGGAGGTATTTGAACTAAGGGATGATAAGGCATGGGTAATAGGCTATGACAAATGCAATACCTGCGATTGTCAGGAGGCGGCAAACATCTGTCCCGTCGAAGCGATAAAGTTCGAGTAATCGTTATGCGTTGAGCGTTATAGCGTTTATCGCGTTAAAGTTTTGGCGCTATAACGCTTGACGCTCCGCGCTATAACCGTTCTATAACCGTTTCTTTGCCAGTTCTATAAGCCCGTAGACCTTCATATCTATGTGATCTCCGTCTTTCGTGCGAGCATGAAGGGTTTCGTATATTTTATCGAGCGGCGTTTTGATCACCTCGATGCTCTCGCTCTCATCGGCGGGGTGTTGTTCCTTGACGGCATCCGATGCGGGATAGGAGTTAAGGGCAAGAAACACACTTAATATCTCGGTCGACATGCCTGACGACACCGGACCGTCGGTTAAATGAACAAACTCGTCTGCGGTATATTCGGTCTCTTCTATAAGTTCGCGCCTTGCGGCATCGATCAGGCTCTCGCCTTTATCATTCAAGCCAGCGGGAAATTCCACTACAAAACCGTTTAATACAGGCCTGAACTGCCTTATTAAAAGAAATTCCTTATGCTCCGTTACAGGCACAACCACGACTATACCGTCGCAGTTTACCCTTTCAACGGCTTCCCAATTCCGGATGCTCCCGGAACGGTCCTTGTAGGTAATGAGCAGCGTTCTGAGAAACCTGCCTTCCCACACTATTTTCTTATCTATGATTTCCATTTTTTCCCTTTAACTTCACATATGGCGCGGCTCTGCTTCAATGACTTTATAGTTATCGCGCGGCTGTCACCCCGGAGGCCAGTGCATAGGCCGCCCGCCGAGAACGTGCAGATGAATATGATAAACAGTCTGCCCGCTCTCAGGATTGCAGTTGGTCACTATCCTGAACCCCCTCTCGGCAATACCTTTATCTGACGCGATCTTATTGGCAACCTTGATCAGATGCCCGATGAGATTATTGTCTTCCTCTTTAATGTCGAGGGTTGTCGGGATATGCTTTTTGGGAATCACGAGTGTATGAACCGGAGCCTGAGGATTTACGTCCTCAAAGGCAAGGGCATGCTCGTCTTCATAGACTATTTTTGCCGGTATCTTCTTTTCGATGATCTTGCAGAATATACAATCGCTCATACAAACCTCCACCTTTGCAGGGAGACGGTATCAGCTTTCCGCTTCATTCTCGAATGGCATCCAGCCATTCTCCGAAGCTACGCCAGCCCGCCCTCGACATCCTGTCAGGGCTTGGGCTGCCGAAGTCGCTCCAAGCAAATACCGTCTCCCTATTTTTTCTATTTTTATATCTTTCTGTAAAAACATGTCCTATTCCCTGTATGGCATGCGATGCCGCCGTGCTGTTTCACCTTGATCAAAAGCGTATCCATATCGCAGTCATATAATATTTCCTTCACTTCCTGCACATTCCCCGATGTCTCACCCTTCTTCCAGTACTTCTGCCTCGACCTCGACCAGAAATGCGTGAATCCTGTATCCACGGTCATTTCCAGAGATTTTTCGTTCATATACGCCATCATCAGAACGTCGCCGTTCTCGATATCCTGTATAATGGCGGGAATAAGGCCATTTCCATCATATTTCAGTTCAGGTAACATCTATCCTCCTACTAACATAGCTTCTATCTGCTTCTTTTAGAAGCTGATTGCATTCTGCCCCGTCAACAACGCCTATGATACCATTACGCTGCACCGCATATCCAATATACTAAACTCTTCACAAACAAAGCCTCATTGGTGTATAATATGAGGAATGAAATGCAAGAAAGTATTTGATGCTCGACATTTGCCGAGAAAAGCGAAAGAACAACTACGTATCGCGGCAGTCAGGC
>JAJYVD010000009.1 GCA_021792185.1 Nitrospirota bacterium
CTCAAAAGTACGGTCAAGCGAGTAATGAGAAGATTGCAGAAAATGCCGCATATCGTTAAAAGTTTCTTTCATGCGCCTACTTGTTCATATGCAATATTATGAGGCTTTGTTAAGTTAGGTCTTAGTATGTAATCTCTGGATAGCACTGCTAACTACACTTAGTAAAGGCTTTTGAAGTATGCCTCACATCCTTATGATTACGAATCATGGTTTAACACAACTTTTACACAGTTGTAATAATCCTGTAATAGGAAAACTGTTAGTCTAAAGAAAAAAAACAGGAGGGATTATGTTCAGGGCAATTGTATTTAGATGTCCGCATTTAAAAGGAAGCAATGAGGGTGCAAAGTGCGATGCAGCATTATGCATTGCTGAAAACAATCTTATAAAAAATATGGCAGATGTCGATATAAAGCTGTGCATTAACAAAAAAAGAAGATTTGAAGCATGTTATATTTATTTCACCAAATTAAGAAGATCAGCCATTAGCAAGCTGTCTGTGGAGATCCCATTATCTGACAGCCGTCCCCATGCTTTTGGCAGTCTATGAAATGTAACAAAAATTTAACAATGCCTTAATAAATATGTAACCATTATCTTTTTATAATTGAGCATGATTACATTGCAAATACCAACCGAAACCTTGATTAAATGTCCTGTTTGCAATTCAGAAGCCATTTACAAATACGGAAAAACAAAGACCGGAAAACAGAGATTCCAGTGCCTTATATGCGGCAGACAATTCAGTCACGGTGCGAAAACACAGGAAATACAGGGCAAACCTTTTTGTCCCTCGTGCGATAGGCCGATGCATCTATATAAGATAGAAGGAGAGGTTATAAGATTCAGGTGTTCGGGTTATCCTGTGTGCAAGACATTCAGGAAATTCAGAATAAAGGAGGAGGATTAATTATGAGTTATTACATGCACAATGTCCCGGGAAGGTTGAGGATTAAAAGTCCTGTTATCAAAAACAACAAGAATGTAGCAGATGAACTGAAAAAGAGCCTCAGCACGCTACATGGGATTGCTACCGTTGATATAAACCTTACAACCGGCAGCCTCCTCGTAAATTATAATTCTAAGTCGGTAAAGCACATGGATATCGTGGACATCCTGCAGAGAAAAGGCTACTTCGATGCATCAAAGGCTGCAACAAATGATGAGTATTTACACAGTGCTGCATCAAAGGCAGGCGCTTTAATCGGCAAATCCATCTTCGGCACCTTTGCAGGAATGGCATTGGAAGGAACACCGCTGGCGTTTCTGGCTATCTTGATATAGTTTTTCATCCCCCAGCTTCAAGCCCATGAAAATGGGCTTTCTTTTTTTGAATTTCAGCATCTAAATATTTTTCAAAAGTGTGAGAACATTAAATAGTCATACTTCTTGCATGGCACTTTTCAGAATATCAACCTTCGCACTGCGCATAAATTCGGCGACCTCTTCCGGAATAGAATGGTTTACATATATACCCGAACCCAGCTCTATGTCGGATGTCTGAATGATGCGCGGCACAATGCTTATATACCAGTGAAAGTGGTTAAAGAGAAGCCCGTTGGGCCCTTCGGAACGGAGGACGTAGTTAAAATCAGGGTTTCCCATCCCCTTATGGAGCTTAAGGAGCGTGATTTTCAGGTTCATTGCAAGGTCTTTTATCTCTTCATCGGTTATAGCGCCAAATGAGGGAGAATGTCTCTTAGGGAAGATCCACATATGAAACGGCGATAGAGCTGCGTAGGGTACAAATGTGATGAAGTGCTCGGTTTCCAGTATTATCCTTTCCCTATCCTTTTTCTCATCCCTTATGATTGCGCACATGAGACATTCACCCGTGTTGTCGAAATATCGTAGTGCCTCCTCGACCCTCATCCTCACCTGAAAAGGCTTTACTGGAAAAGCGATAAGCTGGGAGTGGGAATGCTGGATAGTGGTTCCTGAAGCTGGTCCGTGGTTTTTGAAGATAATCACATGCTCAACCGTCTTATCCCTGTATGCATCAATGAAGCGCTCCCGGTAGACATTGAGAATGTCCGTCAATTCCGCAAGCTCCAGAAATGCAGTCAAAATATCGTGGTGTGGCGTCTCTATAATCACCTCATGCCTTCCTGCACCACCAACCGAATGTTTGAGACCGTCATTCACCCTTGCTATTTCCCCTTCAGGAGAAACAACAGGGAATTTATTGGGGATGACCCTGATTTTCCATCCTCCGTCCGATGGCAATCTCATGATTTCGGCAGGGCTCATGTGTTCGTTGCCTGGACAAAACGGACACGGCCCGTGGTTATTGAGGTGATGTTGATGTGCTTTTAAATTACGAAATTCTTCCGGCCTTTTCGCCTTCTCACGGGCTATCACCACCCATGTGTTTGTAATAAGATTAAGTCTGAGTTCTGTCATATTGAGCTTCCAATTTCATTTTGCAAGTGTCCATCTTCCCGCAATATTCACAGTCCATAATATTCCGAATCCTCTTTGCCATTTCATCGACGAGGGCATCCATGGATTGAGAAACATAATTAAGTGAGAGGGCATCCACGCATGGATTATGCTTTACCCTGATGATTATCTCGAACTTTTCGTCACGGAAGCTATACTCCCACATAGACTCTCCCTTCCTTTAGTCGCTTTTTACAGATTTTAATCTCGTCCCACTGCCTTTAGAATTTTCTTGTTTTGATCTTCTCCTTACTGTTCTCTTTGAAGCCTTATCAGCAAACTCTTCTTCCGTATTAGATTTGTACCGTCCCATTACAATCCTTTCAGCCTCATGCCAGTTTTCGAAGTCCCTGCCCTCAATCCTTCCGCTTTTCTCGTAAAGCTCCTGTGCTGCTTTTGAAATCTCTTCATGTAAATCCATATCAACCCTCCGCAAATTATCTATAGGTAATTAATATCATAACTCTGTTACAGGAGTATGACATTTTGTATTGATGCGCAATGAAGTTCATTACTTCCCTCTTATCACCTTAAATTACCGTATCCATCACTTCTTTATTCCAGCAATCACTTCCTTGATTACATCTGTTACCGCCCTTACTGTTGTATTGCCGATTTTACTCAATGCCTCAATCGCACCGTTGTAAATCGATTTCTCGGCTTCATTAATATTTCCACCCATGATAAACTCCTTTTTACCTGATTATTTTTTCTCTTTCTTCGAAAGATACCATATGGCTGCTGCGCCTGCCAGCGCAGTTGCACCGGCGCCTATCCCGAATTTCCACAGCTTCTTCCTGTTTTCGATCTTCCGCTCTCTCATTCTTCTATACCTTTCCGCAACTGTCTCACATCCTTTAATGTCCTTTTCGCAAAAATCAAATATGTCCTTAAAGAGTTCCAATCTCTCTTCTATAATGGATCGCAATCCGCTCCAGTATTTGTACTTATCCGTCTTATCCTTCTCCTCTCTTAATGCCTTTTCTTCTTTTATACTTTTTATAAAGCGGTTTAGGAGCGCCCTGTCAGCATCCTTGTAAATCGGAAGCCCCGGGTCGTCAATTTTCTGAAGTATAGGCCATTGACACTTATCTTCCAGCTTAAACAACTCCGGCAGGGACCTTTTACCAAAGTGTTGAAGGATTATGGATTTTTTAATCGAGCGGTAAAAGACCTTTAATTCTTCTTCCTTAAAATCCGTGCCTTTAAGGGTCTTTAAGAACTCCTTAAGGTGAATCATTTACTCTCCTGAAACCATTCCTCTATTTTCATTTTAATTTTATCCCTGACCTCCCTCGTCTTTGCCAGTCTTTCTTCATAATCGCCTGTAAATGAAGATGGGTCTTCAAAAGTCCAATCCACTTTTTTTGTAACCCCGGGGAATACAGGACACTTCTCGGCGTTTGCCCTGTTACAAACAGTAATCACATAATGGAATAATTTTCCTTTTTTAAAAAGTTCAAAGACACCCTTTGTTTTATTTTTTGATATATCGATTCCGGCTTCCTTCATTACCTCAATTGCCAGAGGATTCAAAATGCCCGGCTCCAAACCTGCACTTTCCGCCTCGAATCTATCACCTCCAAGGATGTTTAAAAAGGCTTCTGCCATCTGACTCCGCGCACTGTTATGCACGCACACAAACAGAACTTTTTTCTTATCCATTGGGTATCCTCCTGTTTCTTCTCACATTCAGTAGATATTCGACCCTCCTGCTCACAAGTACGGGAAGGAAGTCCTTAACCTTAGCCAATTTCTTAAACCGCCTCAGCACTATCTCATAGACTTTTTCCACATCCTCAACAGAAGCTCCGGCACGCAATGCAATCATTTCAACGGCATTCAGATGCAGTTTTCTCTCAGTCTCGTCATCGTACAACGCAGCAGTTTCACCGGCGTTCTCCTTTGAATTTTCCACTACAGCCACCGCAACCTCTTGAATACGATGTACATCAAAAATACAGGTGCAATTGAGGCAATAAGAACGATTATTAATGTCGTATAGGGCCCCCAGAAGGTCCATGGGTTGTTTATAGTGCCGGGCATATTTATATTCATACTGAAAAATGTTCCGACGATGGTAACAGGAATGGAAAAGGTAAACATGATTGTCAAAAGGGCGAGGATTTTGTTTGTCCGGTCGGAGCTAATAATAAAGTCCGTATCCTTATAAATTTCTATTGTCTCCTTGCACTCATCGAGGAGCACCCATGCCCTGTCAATATAGTCAGATAGGTCGCTGAAATACACACCAATGTCATCATTCGAAAATTTCTGAATCCTTTTCTCAAGGTCATGAATAACGCCCTTCAGAGAGAAGACCACCCTTCTCATGTTTGCTATATTGTGCCTCAGTTCTGTAACTTCCCTGACGGCATCCACCTTTTCATCAAAGACCTTATCCTCTATGCCTTCAATCTCGGAGATTACTCTGCGGAGCATGAGCATGATGTTTTCAATGAGGTCACGGATTATCCCGTAAAGCAAAAATGTGGGTGAACCTCTCATATATTCCTCATATGTCTCCTCGTCCTCTTTGCATTTTTGAAAAATTCTATTTATCGGCTTTAATTCCCCTGAATGAACGGTGACGAGGAAATCTCTGCCTAAAAATATTCCTACCTGTGAAGGTATGGAAAACCTTTTTTCCTTCAGGTATCGCGGGGAATGGAGGATTATAAATAGATAGTCTCTATATTTGTCTATCTTTGGAAGCTGGGTCTTTGATATGCAATCCTCCACATCCAGGTGGTGAAAGGGATATAAACTCAGCAGGGAATTCAGCAATGCCGGCGTCGGGGTATCAATGTTTATCCATACAAAGTTCTTCCCTTTTATACTGTTTAATTGCAGTCCTTCCACTCCGGCTGCATGATAATCGGTCATTTACACCGCCTCTTGCCTCAGTATTTCAGCCCTATCCGTTAATTCCCACGGCAGTCCTATGTCCATCCTGCCCACATGGCCGTAGGCTGCAAGCTTTCTGTAAAATCCGCCCTTGATTATTGAGGGTAGGTGTCTAAGATTAAACTGCTTAATTATTCCGGCAAGACGGAAATCAAAATATTTCTCTATCCTTGCGGCAATCTCTTCATCAGAAACCCTTCCTGTACCAAAGGTCTCCACCTGTATGCTCACAGGCCGTGAAAGGCCTATGGAATAGCTGAGCTGAACCTCGCATTCATCGGCAATGCCTGCTGCAACCACATTCTTTGCTGCACAGCGGGCTGCATAGGCGCCTATCCTGTCAATTCTCAAAGGATCTTTGCCGCTCAGCGCAGCTCCGCTGTGCCTTGAATACTCACCATATGTATCAACCGCATTCTTCCTGCCGGTAAGTCCGGAATGGACCGACGGACCGCCTGTGATAACCGGACCTTCGGGATTAACGAATATCTTCGTTCTGCTGTCGGGCTTTATCTCTTCGTCATGAAATGCCGGTTCGATCACATGCCCCAGCATGTCATCGTGAAGTCTCTTTAAATCAGGGCCTCCATTAACTGCGGTCTTATCCTGACTGGCAATTATAGTTATGGTATGTATGCGATGGGGTCTTCCGTTTTTATACTCCACCCCTACCTGTGTCTTTCCGTCAGGCTCAAGATAAGGCAGCATGTGCTGGAATCTGACAGATGCAAGACGCCTTGCCAGCTTGTGGGCAAGCCATACAGGCATAGGCATGTATGAGGCGGTTTGATTGCATGCAAATCCGAAGACCGTTGCCTGGTCTTGAACAGGTATCCTTTCGATCTCCTCTTCAGAGAGGTTTCTCTCATCAAAAGAGCATGCGCTGTCATGCCGTGATTCCTTGAGTCCTGTGAGAATACTGCATGTCTTTGCATTAAAGGTATTCCCTCCATAACCGATCTGGCTTATCACCTGCCTGGCTATGTTCGGAAAATCCACAGTAGCTCCGGATTCAAATCTCGCTGCTATAAAGACGATGTTTGTAAAAACCGCACACTCTGCCCTAATCCTCGAATAAGGGTCCTGCTGAAGAAAGTGGTCAACTATGGCATCGCTTATCTGGTCGCAGAGCTTGTCGGGATGTCCCTCTGTCACAGACTCGGATGTGAACATGAAGTCCTTTTTCATTCTTCACCTCATTTTTTCGTACTTTCGTTCACTAACAATGGCACTACCGCACTGCCTCCAATCACAATACCGTCAATTATATTTATGGGAGCGATTCCCAGAAGACTTCTCAATCCCGGCACTGCCATAGACAACACCTGTAAAGCAAAGGAGCCTCCGAGGGCGACATCGAGATATTTGTTGGGCGGTAATTTCTCCTTATCAAATATAGAATGCTTTTCCGAGCGGCAGCTTATGGCATGAAGGACTTGACCCGTGGTCAAGCTCATAAAGGCCATAGTGCTTGCCCTCTGTCCCATACCATGTCTCATGATTCCATAGCCATAGGCTCCTAATGCACCGGCAGACAGCATTGTAGACTCAAAGGTTATTCTCTTAAAATCCGAGGACTTTATAATGGGATCATCGGGGTTCCTCGGAGGACGGCTTAATACATCGGGTTCAGGAGGCTCAAGGGCAAGGGCAAGTCCCGGGGCTATATCCGACATAAGATTAATCCATAAAAGCTGCATAGCACTGAGCGGCTGACCAAGACCACCTGCAATGGCTGTAAACATGACCATTATCTCGCTCAGATTCGTGGAAAGAAGGAAATGGACGGATTTTCTGATATTGTTATAAATAGTCCTGCCCTGGCTTATGGCGATAATCATTGTTTCCATGTTGTCGTCTTCCAGCACCACATCTGCAACCTCACGGGCAACATCGGTCCCCGTGTGTCCCATGGCAACACCTATATCCGCAGCCTTAAGAGCAGGGCCGTCATTAATGCCATCGCCTGTCATTGCAACTATCTTTCCTGCACTCTGGAGTGCCTGAACTATCTGGAGCTTGTGGGCAGGGCTGACCCTCGAAAATACATGCACCCTTTCGCACAGCGCCTTCATGACATCAGGATTTACATCTGCAAGGTGAGTGGAGTCAAGGATTTGTAATTGCTCACCTTTAGATAGATTTAATTCATTTCCTATGGCAAAGGCTGTTGGGCTCTGGTCGCCGGTTATCATGACAGTGTCTATACCGGCGCCATGAAATGCGCCTATTAATTCCTTCACACCATCCCTTATGGGATCTGCCATGCCAACAAGCCCGAGCCAGATGAGTTCAGAGTTCAGAGTTAAGAGTTCAGAGTTAATTTTAGAGTTTAGAGTTTGGAGTTTAGAGGACTCTATTCCCTCGTCTATAAACGCATAAGCCACTCCCAATACTCGCAGTGCATCGCCTGCCATGCGCTCATTTTCTATTTCTATATTCAGGCGGTCATCCTCTGTGAGGGGCGCCTTTTTTCCGTCCTTCAGATGAAAGCCGCACATGGACAGGACTTCGTTAGGACTGCCCTTTACGGCAATGACTTTTCCGTGATGGTTTTCACTGCCGTGAACTTTAATGCCATGGATGGTGGCCATGAAATTACGGTTTTCTGAACGATGCTGGATTTTTAAGAGAGGAAATTTTTCTCTGAGCGTGGAAATGTCAACACCAGAACTTATTGCCGCATGAATAAGGGCATTCTCTGTTGGAGAACCATTGACAACATGCCTGTCGTTCTGCCTTGTCACCTCGCTCTCATTGCAGAGCACCGATACATGGATGAGCCTTAAAAGCTCATCACACTGATACGGGTTAACACAACTTTTTCTATCATGAAGCAACTGTCTTCTGTCATCTTTATTTTCCAATGAAAAATTTCCACCAGACACCATTATTCTTCTCATGCCCGTGTATATGAAAACCACTGACATCCTGTTCATTGTAATCGTCCCTGTCTTATCAAGACATATGGTCTGAACAGAGCCAAGGGTTTCCACTGCGTCCAGATGCCTTATAAGCACATTATGCCTGCGCATCTTTCTTATGCCCAGAGCAAGGGTTGTGGTTGCAACAGTTGGAAGACCTTCAGGAACAGCAGCAACAGCAAGGGATATGGATGTCTTGAGCATCTGCAAAAGACCGTAACCACGAAGAAGTCCGATGACGAATACAACTCCGCATACAGCGCCGCCTATTATCACCAGTTGGGTTCCCATTCTGCTCAGTTGGCGTTCCATGGGTGTTTCCGGAGGTTTTGCCTCCCCTATGAGTGTCTGAATTTTTCCTATTTCGGTAAATCTCCCGGTTGCAACGACTACTGCAAGTCCCTGTCCGCCTGTAACGAGAGTTCCCATATAAACCATGTTTATCCTGTCGGCAAGAGGAATATCATTTAGCTCGGAAGTTCGGAGGTTCGGAAGTCTTTCATTCTGATCTTCTGCGCTTCCGCACTTCAGCGCTTCAGCACTTTTTACCACCGGCATACTTTCGCCTGTAAGTGTCGACTCATCAATACTTAAGTGGTTTGCCTCTATAAGCCTTGCATCTGCTGCCACATAGCTCCCCGGCCTGAGGACAAGAATGTCACCGGGCACCACTTGCTCTGCACCAATTTCCTTTATGTTGCCGTCCCTTATGACAAGGGCAGACGGCCTCACAAGGCTCTTCAATGAATGGATGGTTTTCTCTGCATGGCTCTCTGTGGTGTAGCCGATGGCTGCATTAATGGCAACCACACCCATTATAACAACAGCATCCGCCAATCCCCCTGTTAAGACAGAAACGCCGGCAGCAACGCCCAGAAGAGCAACGGGAAGGGACATGAACTGTCCCATGAGGATGCTCAATCCTGAGCGAGGAACGGATTCAGGCAGGACATTGGGCCCAAATTTTTTCAGTCTTTCCTTTGCTGATTCATACGACAATCCATGACTTTTATCTACACCAGAGAGATCAAGAACACCCTGAGCTTCCATAAAATGCCATGTTTTAACGGTTTGATCTTCAGCGTGTATAACCGACTTTCTTAATTTCCTTCTGCTGATAATGGATTTTTTAGCGCTGTCATTGCGAGTGGTTTTCTCATTACTATACTTGATAGCAATGCCCTCGATAAGTGAAGCTATAGTGTGAGGAGTGCTGTGCGTATTAAAGCATACAAGGACATTCCCTGTTAATGTGTTTACGAAAAAATAATTTATACCTTCTCTTCCTGAAAGGTTTAACTCGAGATGTCTTCTAAGGGACTCCGAGCGGCGGAGTCCCTTGACCTTGTACCTGGCCCTGCCATTTACAGCAGCATGTATTGTCTGAACCAAACCTCGCTATTCTCCCCTTCTTCCCCTTGTTTTTTGGGCAGCCTCTGGTGACCCGGTTACCCATGGAGCAGGTGACGGGATAACTTCCGGGGCTGCTGCTGGCCTCGGCTTTGGAAGAGCAGCACCTGCGACCTCCTTCACACCTTCAACAACTCCTACGAGCATGTCTTTAACAGCCTTAACAGCAGTATTTCCTATTGTGCCTGCCGTCTCTATTGCGCCGCCGACAGCAACCTTTGCCACTTCCTCCACATTGCCTCCTATCTCCTTTGTGGCTTCGATAACTCCATCCACAGCCCTTCTGGCCACAAGGGCAACATCCGCTCCTATTTCTGCCGCTCCTTTTACAGCGCCCTTTACTGTCTGACCGGATGCGGAAACAACATCGCCTCCCACATCCGCCACGCCCATTACAATGCCCTTTGCCACGCTCTTTGTGCTGAGGATAAGCCCTGTGCCGACCTCTTCTGTGGCCTGAATCGCTCCCTTTACCACATCCTTTGTCACATCAATAGTTTCGACTGCCACCGAGCCTGCTGTCCTGAGGGTATTGGAGACCGTGTTTTTCACGAGGCTCACAATCTCTGCCTCTATTTCATTGATACCCTTCAGGCTGCTCACCACACCCTCTTTGACGGCTGTTCCAGCCCTTCCTATGCCTTCGCTCATTCCCGTGCCTGCAACTTCTTGTTCGTTAGACATGTTAGACCTCCCTTTTTAATGGTTCTTGGTTTATAAGTTATGGACAATGGAGCAATTTTAACCAATCCTTGTTACAGCATTGTGAATACAATGTTACAATTCGATTAAGCTATTCAGCTCCTTTATCGGGCCTTGATTTTAGGAATATATTCATGGCATACCAGAAGGCGGTATACCATGCCGGCGCTGCAAAGCTCCCCCTGCTTATCTGGTATATACCGGCACCCAATAGGGACAGAAAGGCCAGCGCCCCCATGTCCAGCCCCCCTCCTGTAGAGCTTTTGATGCGATTATTAATGCCTTTGAATGTAGCCGATACCGTCCGGTGTAAATCCGTTGAATTAACCTCAAACTCCTTAAGCCTAAAAATGTTGTTTGCCTCTGCATGCCCTGCAACTGCCTTAAAATCTCCCCTGTGGATGAAAAGTGCGCTTCCTGTGAGAGGATTGGCCTCTATTTTCTCGATACAACTGCATTTGGACAATTCATCCCTTAAGGCCATGAAATAGGCTGCGTCTCCCTTCTTTGACGGTATCTTCAACCTCGTCCTTCCCGAAGATTTATGGCTGCACAAGGCATCGGGAATATCAGGCACCAGCTTCCCCTTCCGGGCTGGCAGTCTCTTTATGCGCCTCTGCCATCTCTGCCTTTGCCTCGGCCACGATATCCTCAACCATCTCTCCTGCCTCTGCTACCGTCTCTTTGCCCTTTTCATACAGTATCATTCCGCCTTTTATGGCTGCCTTTGCTAAAGGCTTCACAACACTTGCCACAACAGGCATTACTGCAGGTGCAAGGACTGCCGCACCAATGCCTATGGCAAGGCCGCTTAAAATATTTCCCTTCAATCCATTGTCAAAAAGTGCCATTGCCAACCTCCTATTTTTACTGCCTATTTCTAATCAAATATTACTTCATGAAAATGAATGTGTCCATTGTTTTTTTCATTACTTACCTAAAACAACGCCTTATAGGGCTTGATTTAACCCGTAATCCGTAGCCAAATATCTCGAAATGGAAATGGATGTCGGGTGTGCTGAAAAAGACTTTACACTCAGAATGTTGAGTTGCATTGTCTTGAACCCGTCATTTACAACATTGCTCACTTGTTGAGTGATGCGTTAGTTATCTCTGGCATGAATAAAGATTAAGCCTTTGTAAAGGCTTTTGAAGCATGCTCGACATCCATAGACTTTGATTTAACCGAAATGTAACCTTGCATTAATAATGCTGTAATAATAATTTGCTTAAATTTAATAAAAACTTATTGAGGGGATTTCCGATGATTTCTTACAGGATACTCCACCATGTTCCGGGACGCATAAGGATTGAGGTGCCGTTTATTAAAAATCTCTCCATATCGGGACTATTACAAATGTCAAAACAACTCTCTACTATTCCCATCCCTGAAGGAATAAAAGACATCCGTCCCAATCCGCTATCAGGAAGCGTAGTTATAACATACGAGCATGGAAAGATAGACATTATCGAATACATCAAGGATGTGTCATCCAGCATGGAGATACAAAAATTCGCGGGAGGAAGAGATTAAAAAGAACAGCATAAAATGTCCCCACCTGATAAAGTGGCTGACAGCAACCTGTAAGGCAGGAGATAAGCCGTATACACCGAGCCACTTTCAGCTTAATCAATATTGCAAGAGCAAAGAGCACAAAAAATGCCCTTTCTACCTGAACATTTTCCTCCGATATGAAGCGATAAATCTGTAACATAAATTTAACATTCCCTTAATATAGATTTAACCATTCTTTTTGTATAGTATTTGAACATGAGTTCAGCAAAATTCAAATCACAGGCCTGCAGAGTCAATCCGGAAACAAAAGGAGGTGATAAAACAAAGTCAGCAGAGGATTACTATAGTCTTAAGGTAGTCTTAATATCAACAATGAAAAGTCTTTAAAAAGGAGGATCGAAGATGTTTAAGAAAGTTATTATGGGTTTAATTGCCCTAATGGTCATGTCAATGGCCTTTACAGTACCGTCAATGGCAGAGGATAAGATTATAAAAATAGACGGCTCGAGCACGGTTTATCCCGTAACAGAGGCCGTTGCGGAGGAATTCCAGAAGGCAAAGAAAGGCTCCATTAAGGTAACGGTCGGCATCTCCGGCACAGGCGGAGGCTTCAAGAAATTCTGCAGGGGCGAAACGGACATATCCGACGCATCGAGGCCTATACTTAATAAAGAAATGGATCTGTGCAAGCAGAACGGCATCGAGTATATCGAGATCCCTGTTGCTTACGACGGCATCGCGGTTATGATAAACCCGAAAAACACATGGGTAAAATCGATGACGGTTGCTGATCTTAAGAAAATATGGGAGCCTGCGGCGCAGGGCAAAATAACGAAGTGGAATCAGGTAAGGCCGGAATGGCCGGACAAAAAGTTAAACTTATACGGCGCCGGTGCCGACTCCGGAACCTTTGACTACTTCACCGAGGCAATTACAGGCAAATCCAAATCGAGCCGCGGAGACTTCACTGCAAGCGAAGACGACAATGTGCTCGTTCAGGGCATTTCCGGCGACCTCGGAGCCCTCGGGTTCTTCGGTCTTGCTTATTATGAAGAAAACAGGGACAAACTGAAAATCGTTCCTATCGACGACGGCAAAGGCCCTGTTACTCCTTCCGAAAAGACCGTTAAGGGCGGAACCTACCAGCCGCTTTCAAGGCCTATCTTCATCTATGTGAACGCAAAGTCCGAAGATAAGCCTGAAGTAAAAGAGTTTGTCGAATTTTACATGAAACATGCGGCTAAACTCGTAAAGCAGGTAAAGTATATAGCGCTTCCGGACGGTATCTACAAAAAGGGACTCGACAGGTTCCATAAAAAAGATAAAGGCACAGTATTCCACGGCGAAGCCAAAATAGGCGCGACCATAGAAGATCTTTTCAAGTCAAAGCCGAAAATGTAACTTCCCCTGTAAAAAAGAGGGCGTCTTAGGGCGCCCTCTTTTTTACCTGATGCGGACCCCCTTTTGTAACATAGCTGTAACATGGTTGTAATATTGGTGTAACAATATATAATTATCATATTTCGAACACTGAATTTTATGAAAAAGAATATTTTCAGCCGAAGGCATATCAAAGAAACCCTTATCGAAGGCAGCCTCATGATGGCAGCCGTATTTTCAATATTTATTACTGCCGGCATTGTCTTTGTCTTAAGCTACGAATCTTATGGATTTTTCAAGGCCATCCCTTTAAAAGAATTTTTAACCGAAACGCAGTGGACGCCTCTTTTCGCGATACCTAAATTCGGCATAATGCCCCTCGTTGCCGGAACCCTTCTTACCACCGGAGTCGCCGTTATCGTAGCGCTTCCGCTCGGACTTATCGTAGCCATATATTTGAGCGAATACGCACCGCATAAAGTGCGGGAGACCGTAAAGCCGGTTCTTGAACTGCTTGCCGCGGTTCCTACCGTGGTATACGGATATTTCGCCCTTCTATTCCTTACGCCTTTATTGCAAAAATTCCTGCCGGACCTTTCCGGATTCAACGCGCTAAGCCCCGGCCTGATAATGGGAATAATGATTACGCCTTATGTCGGCTCGGTCAGTGAAGATTCGATAAAGGCCGTTCCCATGCACATCCGCGAAGGCTCATACGCTATGGGAGCTACAAAACTCCAGACGGCATTCAACGTGCTGATACCTGCGGCCTTTTCCGGAATAGCAGCCGCATTCATAATGGGTATATCGAGGGCTATCGGAGAGACTATGGTTGTAGCCATAGCTGCGGGGATGATGCCGAACCTCACGGCCAATCCTATGGAACCGGCTCAGACCCTGACTTCGTATATAGTTCAGGTAAGCCTGGGTGATCTTCCTCACGGAACGATCGAATATAAGACGATCTTCGCCGCAGGCATTGTGCTGTTTTTAATGACCCTTTTCTTCAATATTATAGGGTTCTGGCTCAGGAAAAAAATCAGGGAGGCATATTAGCCGCTCGACGGACATCGAGATATATGGAAAACATCGAAGATATAAAAAGAAAAATAGCAAAAAGAAAATTTTACAATAAACTATTCGCGATAATCGGATTGATGTCCACAATGGTAGGGCTGGCTCTGCTCGTTACGTTATTCGCAGATCTTGCTATAGACGGGACACCGAGATTAAGCTTTAAGTTTTTCACGTCATTCCCGTCCCGTTTCCCGGACGAAGCCGGAATTCTCTCGGCATGGGTAGGCACATGCCTTGTAATGTTCGTAACGGCCTCAGCCGCAATACCCCTCGGCATAGGGGCCGGAATCTATCTCGAAGAATACGCGAGGAAAAATTGGCTTACCCATATCATCGAGATAAATATCAACAACCTTGCCGGAGTGCCTTCGATTATTTACGGTCTCCTGGCTCTCAGTCTTTTTGTCTATTTCTTTAAATTCGGAGAGAGCGTCCTTACAGCAGGACTCGCGCTGGCGCTTCTTATACTCCCAATGATAATAATGGCAACGAGAGAGGCGATAAGGGCGATACCCAACTCTATAAGAGAGGCTTCATACGCGCTCGGCGCTACAAAATGGCAGACGGTCATAAACCATATTATCCCCTATTCCACCGGAGGCATCCTTACAGGCATAATCATAGGGCTTTCGAGGGCTATTGGAGAAACCGCCCCGATCATCACTGTAGGCGCTTTGACGTTTATCGCATTCCTGCCCCCATCTCCGGTCGGAGGGGATTTTCCTTTCATCAACTTCAAATGGCTTCTTGCCCCGTTTACGGTAATGCCCATTCAGATGTTCAACTGGGTGTCGAGGCCGCAGCAGGCATTTCATCTCAACGCCGCGGCTGCAGGCATGATATTACTCGTAATGACCATGGTAATGAACGCGATCGCGATATACATAAGATACAAATTCAGAAAAAAGATAAAGTGGTAAGGAGCGCAAATGTCCATAAATATTTCTGAGAATTTAAAGGCCGAGGTTAAAAACTTAAACTTCCATTACGGCGATGTGCATGCCCTGAAAAACATAAACCTGCCTGTCTCGGAAAAAAAGATTACCGCGCTTATAGGCCCTTCGGGCTGCGGCAAGACAACCCTTCTCAGGTGCTTCAACCGCATGCACGACCTTTACCCTCACAACAGGTATGAAGGAGAGATTATCCTTCATCCGGAGAATATAAACATAACAGGCGAGGAGATAGACCCCATCGAGGTAAGAATGCGTATAAGCATGGTCTTTCAAAAACCGAACCCCTTTCCTAAATCCATATACGAGAATGTGGCTTACGGTCTAAGGGTGAGAGGCGTCAATAAAAAGAGCATTCTCGATGAAAAGGTGGAGACGTCGTTAAGAAGATCGGCCTTATGGGAAGAGGCGAAAGACAGGCTCTATGAGTCTGCGTTCGATATGTCGGGAGGGCAGCAGCAGAGGCTGTGCATAGCGCGGGCGCTCGCCACGGATCCCGAAATACTGCTTTTCGACGAACCGACATCGGCCCTCGACCCCATCTCCACTGCAAAAATAGAAGAGCTTATGTTAAGCTTGAAAAAGCAAATCACGATACTTATCGTTACGCACAACATGCAGCAGGCTGCGCGGATATCGGATTATACAGGGTTCATGATGCTCGGGGAATTGATAGAGTTCGACAAGACGGATAAAATGTTTACTTCTCCTTCTGAAAAGCTGACTGAAGATTATATAACAGGGAGGTTCGGATAATGGCTATTCTCGATGCGGAACTGATGCATCTTAAGGAACTGGTTCTCAAAATGGGCGCGATGGTTGAAGGCTCGATCAGGGATTCGGTAAACGCCCTTGTGGAAAGGAACGACGAACTGGCCAACGCGGTCATAGAAAAAGATCATCAGGTAAACGCGTTTGACGTTCAAATAGACGAGGAGTGCATCAGGCTGCTCGCTTTAATGCAGCCCATGGCCGGGGATTTGAGATTCATTACTACTACCATGAAGATAACCACAGACCTCGAAAGAATGGGCGACCAGGCGGTCAATATTGCCGAGAGGGCGCTGGAACTGAATAAAGAGCCTATCTTGAAACCTTATATCGATATCCCACATATGAGCAGAATAGCACAGGGAATGACGAGAGACGCCCTCGACGCATTCGTAAGACGGGATAAAAAACTCGCGACCGATGTGATAATGAGGGATGATGAGGTCGATGACCTGAAGTTCGGCATTTTCGAAGAACTCATCTCTTATATGGTGAAAGATCCAAACACCGTATCGCGGGCAATGAGAATAAGTTTCGTCGCACAGTATTTGGAAAGAATTGCTGACCACGCGACCAATATCGCGGAAATGGTAATTTACCTTGTTGCGGGCAAGATCATACGGCACATGGCGCCGCCGATGGAACAATAAAGCAACTGTTATCTATCCAGCACTTCTCTTGCCTTTCCGAGAAGCTTCATTGCAATTGCTTTACGAACGCCTTTCCCGTTGCGCTGTAAAATACTACCTTAATGCCGTAATCTGGATGAGTAAACTCCCTTACGATAGGAATGCCGTAACCGCCCAGTATCTCCTTCGCTATCCTTATGTTCTCCCTGCCGACGTCGAGGTGATCTCCGAGACCTTTAATCACACGCCCTCCCCCAAATAACTTTGCTTTGATGTTACGGACATCGATGCCGGCTTTTATAAATCCCGAGACAAGACTTTCTACGGACTCGGAGCCGCAGTATAAGGGATTTTTTATGCCGTCCGTAATATCCGGAAGCATAAAATGGTTCATCCCGCCTATCCCGAGTTCCCCGTCCCATAAACAGACGGCCACGCAGGAACCGAGCACGGTCTCAAGTACTGCCGGTTTGTCGGATACTACTATGTCTCCAATATTTAAAATTATGCGCTTCATTGTTTCTTATACACGGTTATATATGCCGGTTTAAATTTACCGTTGCCGAGCATTGTCTCCGAATGCCCGAGGAAAAGATATCCGTTATCCGACAGGTGGCGGTGAAACATCGACAGCACATGCCGTTTCATATGCTCGTCGAAATATATCATCACGTTCCTGCAGAATATAACGTCAAACTCCCTGCTGAACGGGTACGTCTCATCTTTGAGATTCAATCTCCTGAACCGTATCATATCCCTCACAAAATCCTTCACCTTAATCATCCCTGCATGCTCTCCGGTGCCTCGAAGAAAATATCCTCCCAATAAAGGGAGCGGGGTATCGTCAGGAAGCTCCTCATATTCGTATATGCCGGTCTGGCCGGTCTCGAGCGCCTTTGTGGATATATCAGTGGCAAGCACCTTTATGTTCCAGCCCGATATGCCGCTCATAGCCTCGGACACGGCTATGGCTATGGAATAAGGCTCCTCTCCAGTGGAGCATCCCGCGCTCCATATCCTAATAGCCTTTTCAAGCGACTTAGTTCCGGCCACATCAGGGATCACTTTGTTTTTCAGATATTCGAAATGATACTGCTCCCTGAAAAATTTGGTAGTGTTTGTGGATATGCAATTAAGCATTTCGACCAGTTCTTGATTATCGCTCTTAACCTTCTTGTAATATTCGGAAAAGCACTGCATGCCGAATTTTTTGAGTCTCTTTGCGAGACGCGAAGCCAGCAGACCCTTTTTCCGCTCATCCAGTTTTATTCCTGATGTTGTGTTGATGAGGTCCGAAAAGAGATGAAATATTTCGTCGCTGACGGACAATTCAGGGGGGACAAAGGATGGGGAGAGAGGGTCAGGGGAGAACTGACCCGAAACCTTTGTCCCGCGCCTTTCTTCATTAGTATAAAAAACTCCATCTAAATCAGAACTCCTCGAATCCGCCATTCGTCTTTTCTCCGGACGCAAGGGCTGTCCTGGATTTCTCAATTCCGTAAGCAGGGGCATGAGGTGAAGTCTTTGCCGTCTCCCGTGAACCCAAAGCCCGCGCAATCTTTTTTACGGCAGGCGCATACAGCCTCGTCTCTCTTTTAATCCCTCTCTCAACATAAACTTCTTCATCAACCTTGAAAAACGATATTAAGTTAAGCAGCTCTTTCGCCTGCGCTGCAAGTTCTTCAGCCGATGCGGATGTCTCTTCAACAAGGGATGCGTTTTGCTGTGTTGCCTGATCTATCTGCGTTACCGCGCTGTTCACCTGATTGATGCCGGATGCCTGCTCTCCTGCAGCCGCTGCCACTTCATCCATTAAGTCTGCCACTTTCTTTACGCTTACCCCTATGTCGTCGAGTTTCTTGCTCAATTCCTGCGCAAGCTGCACTCCCCTTCCGGTCTTCTCTACGCTGTCCTCTATCAATCCGGTTATCTCTTTTGCAGACTGAGATGCCCTCTGCGCGAGGTTCCTTATTTCGGATGCCACTACGGCAAATCCCTTGCCGTGCTCTCCTGCCCTCGCCGCTTCTACTGCGGCGTTCAATGCAAGCAGGTTCGTCTGGAATGCTATCTCTTCTATTACGTTGGATATGTTGGCTATCTTGCTCGATGATTTGTTTATTTCGTCCATTGCGTTTATGGTGTCGCCCATGACTATGCTTCCGGATTCGGCTATGCCTTTTGTATTCTGGGCAAGTTTGTTCGCTTCCCTGGCGTTCTCGGCCGTCTGTTTTATGGACGCCGACATCTCTTCCATTGTGGCGGATGTCTCTTCTATGGACGCGGCCTGCTCGGTTATCCTCTGTGAAAAGTTCTGGTTCGCTTCCGCTATCTGATCCGCTGCCGTTGACACCTGTCCAGATGCCTCCTTTGTCTGGGTGATTATGCTTTTGACTTTGCCGACCATTGCCTTAAAGCTGGATGCCATATCGCTTATTTCGTCATTTGTATGAATGTCCACGCCTTTTGTCAGATCGCCTGTTGCCGTTGTGTCTACCCAGCCGGAGATATTGTCGAGGTTCTTCTTAATCGGCCTTGCCAGAAACAGAACAGAGCCTGAAATCAGGGAGCCGAGTATGAGGGCATAAACGAGCAAAGATGTCGTGCCCATGCTGTCCTGCATCGCCTTCATGCTTGTTATATCCCTGTCTATAAGCTTCTTGACGCCGAGTCTCATATCGGTCAATGCCTCTTGAGTCGTTATTAAGTTGGGCTTTGTCTCTTCTTCGTAAACCTTCCTCGCAACGTCCGCCTTGTTTTCTTTCATTAAGGCGATTATCTTAGGGGCTGTCGCATGGAACTTCTTATGAGGTTCTTCTATTCTCCTGAACGCGTCTTCCAGTTCCTTGGGCGGTTTATAACCGTAATACCACTTGCCGAGATTGCACTGAGTGTGATCTATCTGTCCTTTAAATTCCTTATTGAGCATCATAGTGCCTACGGCAAGGCCCTCCGCCCATTTAAAGTGGTCTATGGTTACTGAGCCTAAAAGGGCCTGAAGTTCGGGATACTCCTGAACCGCGTTAAGCTGCGCCTTTGTGCTTTTAATGCTCGCCTGGAAAAATATCGCGAGGCCTATGAGCACCGCGGTCAATACCCCTATGCCGATATACAATTTTTTTGAAATAGTCATTCTCATGATAAACCTCCTTATCAATCGTTATAGCGTTATAGTGTTGAGCGTTATTGCGTTTAGAAATTCTATTTTTATTTTCTTTCACGCTATAACCCTCTACGCTTTACGCTATAACGCTTCCGTTAATTGTTCGTTTACTATCGACGCTTCTTCTTCCGTGAGAACTTTATTTATGTCGAGTATAAGCACCAGCCTGTCGCTGACCTTACCCATGCCTTGAATGAAGTCGGTTCTAATCTGCGAACCGAATGACGGGGTTGCCGAAACCGATTCTTTAGGCATGTGCATCACATCCGAAACCGAATCCACTATAATGCCCATAACGCCCCCTGAAAATTCCGTAACAATAACGCATGTATGTTTTCTATATCCCTCCGACGCCATCCCGAACTTCAGTTTTAAATCCACGACCGGTATGATGGTGCCCCTAAGGTTTATCACGCCCTTAAAGAATTCCGGCAGATGCGGCACATGCGTAATGCTTGCCATCTCTATAATCTCCTGCACATTAAGGGCATCGACCGCGTATTCTTCGTTGTTCAGGCCGAACGTAACATACTGCCGTCCTTCTACAACCTCTCCCAAACTTGTTGCCGCCAAAGCATCCATAAAGACCTCCTCTTGCGTAATGCGTTATAGCGTTGTGCGTTATAGCGCAAGGGTTTTCTCCATAATCTCTATAACCCTATAACGCTTTACGCTATAACGTTTTTTCGCCATTTCTACGATGCCCGGCACATCGAGAACCAGCGCCACCTTGCCGTCGCCTAAAATGGTTCCGCCCGCTACATCGCATATTTGCGGCATAGCCTTGCCTAAGTTTTTTAAAACCACCTGCTGTTCCCCCAGAAGCTCGTCAGCAAGGAGGCTGTATTTTATGCCGTCATGCACTGTAACCACTACAATCGCCTCCCATGGGTCTTTTTTCCACGGGGTTATGCCTAAAATCTCATAAAGCCTGAGAAGTGGAATATATTCGCCCCTCACATTTACCACCTCTCCTTTTTCGCCGAGCGTCTTTACGTCATCGCGGCGCGGCCTGAGGGACTCCACAACCGATGTTATAGGTATCACAAAAACCTCTTCGCCTACGATCACCGTAAGGCCGTCTATAATTGCGAGCGTGAGCGGAAGTTTAATAGACATCGTAGTTCCCTCATTCTCCTTAGTTTTGATGTAAACCTTACCGTTGAGGAACTCTATATTTCTCTTCACAACATCCATTCCGACCCCTCTGCCGGATACGTCCGTTACGGCGTCGGCAGTTGAAAAGCCGGGCATGAATATGAGGTTGTAAATCTGTTCGTCGGCAAGGCTGTGCGCATTCGTTATAATCCCCTTTGAGACGGCTTTTTCGACTATCTTTTCCTTATTAAGCCCCCTGCCGTTGTCCTCTACGTCTATGTAAACGGAGTCTCCCATCTGATAGGCGCTGAGGTGGATCGTCCCTTTTTCGGACTTTCCTTTTTTCATCCTTTCTTCAGGGGTTTCGATCCCGTGGTCTATGGCGTTGCGGATAAGATGCACCAGCGGATCGGCTATCTTCTCGATCACGCCTTTGTCGAGCTCCGTGTCTTCACCGGTGATGATCAGCTCTATATTCTTGTTCTTGCTCTCGGAAAGCTCCCGCACGAGCCTCATGAAACGCTGAAATACCTCTCCTACCGGCAGCATACGCAGAGACATGGCGCTTTCCTGAATATCCTTCCCTATCCGCTGGAGCTGGGAAAAGAGCGCCTCCATATTTTGCGCTGAATTATGCGTCATGAGAGATCCGTTTTTACCGTTGCCGCCATTATCCGTTACCGACAACCAATTGCCGCCTTGAAGGGCCTGCTGGAACATAGAGTGTATTATTACCATCTCTCCAACGATGTTTATAAGGTGATCGAGCTTGCCGAGATCGACCCTGATGGTGGACGAAACAGATTTTTTAAAAGAATCCGTCTTGATGTTTCTCTGTTTCTCCAGCGCCTTCTCCACATCGACAGGAGAAACTTTGCCCTGTTCTGCAAGTATCTCGCCCAATCTTTTTTGGCTTTTCAAGGCATCCTCCACATCTTCTGCCTTTACAACGCCTTCATCTATAAGCATCTTGCCTATAAAAGGCACGTCCTTTCCCGGGGTTGCTACAGGGAATATCTTTATCTCGCTTCCTTCTTCCACAAACTCGAAAACCTTTCTTATATCGGCTTCATCCCTGTTTGTTTTAAGAAGAATATCCCATCTCAAGTAAAGGTTTTCGGGGTCCAGTTCCGACAGCCCCGGAACCGTATCCGTATTGGCGGTTATATGCACGATCTCCCCTATATCCTTAAGGTCTTCTATTATCATCGAGGGGTCTATTCCCCTCTTGAAAAGGTCGGGGTTGGGAATGAAGATGACCTTAAATGTTTTGAGTCCGGAGCTTTGACTTCGGGGTTCCGCTGTTTTGTCCTTTTCTGTCCGTGAACTCTTAACTCTTAACTCTAAACTCCGGCCTTTTATCTCTTCCATCCGTTTCAACAGACCCTCGCACCTGCCGAAGTCAAATTCCATTTCGGACGCCACGGCCTCTACCATCTCTTTTATCAGGTCGGTCGCTCCTAGGAGCACGTTTATTAACGCCTTTTCCGGAGTAATTTTATTCTCCCGCACCATATCGAGAATCTCTTCCAATCCGTGCGTGAATTTTGAAATGTCCGTCAGCCCTATAGAGCCGCTGGAGCCTTTGATTGTGTGGGCTGCCCTGAAAATGGTATCGATAAGCTCTTTGTCTCCGGGAGATTTTTCGATCCGCAGAAGCCCGTCCTCGAGCTCCGCGATCCTCTCCGTCGCCTCATCCACGAAAATGCCGTACAGTTTTTTAAAATCTACCATCCTCGTCCCCCGCTATGTTTCAAGCACAGATCTACACCGTTGCGCCGGCCTCGACCGCTCTAAACGAGTCATCGACCGCAACGTCTCTTTTGCCGTTCACAAACTTAATAAAATTATTGGCTTCGATTAATTCCGTCGTCTTTTTAAATATCTCAGGGCAGGCCCCCGTCAATGTCAGGCATTTTTTCAACCTGGCCAGCCTGCCGCATGTCGTGGAAAAAAGCTGAAGACAATCCTCGTCTATCTCCGTTACTTTCTCGAAATCAACCACCACATGTTCCGCGTTGTCGAGGGATACCATTAACGCCTCTTTAAGCCCTCCTGCATGTTCGGCGGTCAGTTCGCCGTCAAAGGTCAAGACGCCGAAATCGCCCGATTTTTCAAACCTGAAATTCAACATTTTTCGACTCCTTTCATTTCGCGAATTTTTTGACTACGTCTATAAGCTGTTCCGGCGTAAAAGGCTTTACGATCCATCCGCTCGCGCCGGCCTGTTTGCCTTCCTGTTTCTTGGATTCCTGAGACTCAGTGGTCAGCATAACTATGGGCGTAAACCTGTATCCGGATGAACTACGGAACTGCTTTATGAATTCGATCCCGTCCATCTCCGGCATATTAAGGTCGGTCAACACCATCTCTATCTTCGTTCCGTTCAACTTGTTCAGAGCGTCCTTGCCGTTAACGGCGTCTATGACATCGTAGCCCGCATCCTTGAGGGCAAAGGAAACCAACTGCCTCATGGACGCCGAATCATCGACTATAAGCACGGTCTTTGACATTGCCTCCACCTCCTCTTTCATTGCTCCATCGGCGCGCTGCTCCCGCATTCCGGGCCCATCGCCTTTCTGAATATGGTTTCATATATCGGGCACACCTTGAAATCTTTTTTCGAACAATAGTTCTCTCTTTCCTTTATGCTCGGGACATAAGGCGTTTCGTATGCCGTACATACGCCTACATAAACGTCATTATGAAACGGACAGCCCATCAATCCCCCGCTATTTAAAAATCATGACATTGCCTGTTTCGGCGGCGTCCGAAAAATCCCTATTTGCGCCGTAACCGAGAGCGTCCCGCATAACCTTTCTTTCCGACTCCATCGTATACATCCTTTCAAGCCACTCTCTATTACCGTCGCCTTCCCATGCGTGAATTTTTTCGCTCATATTTTTCGCCTTCTGTATCAACTCTTCCAGTTCCCCCTTAAATGCCGCAAGCGGCTCTATCACATGCTCTATGCGCTGGCGCGTTATGTCCTGAAACTGCATGGAAACGACTATGCCGCTTATGTCCTTCGCGAGGGACACTGTCTCGGCGCCGAGTTCGTCGAGCTGCTTTTTCAGGTCGGTTACGGTATCGTCTATCTTCTTCAGGGTATGATCGACAACCTTTTCTGCCTCTAAAGACATGGAACTGCTTTCCGCCGAGCTTTTTTCTGTCTTCGCGTAAATGCCCTTGATGTCGACGCCTACTTTTGTGATCAGTTTTTTTATCTCATCCGCCGCCGTGTTTGACCTTTCCGACAGTTTCCTTACCTCATCCGCCACTATGGAAAAGCCCCTTCCGTGTTCTCCGGCCCTTGCCGCTTCGATGGCCGCGTTGAGCGCAAGCAGGTTGGTCTGGTCCGCTATATACTCTATCTCGGTCACTATCTTTTTTATGTTCTCTGCATCGTCCATTATAGTTTCCATTTCCTTAAGCATATTATATGACGGATTCTCTTTCTCGCAACCGATAGAACGACAACTGCAACGCCTGTGTTAAGCGCAATGGCCGACGCAATCCTCACAGCCCGGTCGTTTATGAGAGAAGTCGCCGTAACAAGCGTTAAAACTAAAATTATATACCCTGTCTTTACCGCTCCGGAGGTCATAGCTGAAGACCTATGAACGACATTATTTCGTTTATCTTCCCGGAACTCCTGATAATAAGGTTCTTGCCGTTCGCCTCGCACTCTTTTTTTGTCGCGATAAGCATCTGGATCGCCGCGACATCCATCTTTTTGACGCCGCTGATATCCACCGTCAGTTCGTCGCATCTCATAAGCTCGCCCCAAAGGCTGCGGGCATTGTTCAAAAGGCCGTCAATGGTCAATTCATCTTTAAATGTTACGCATCCGGACATAATAGACCTCCTAATTAGTTACAGTGTAATGCGTTATAGCGTTGAACGTTCAGTGTCACATCTCAAAGGATTTTCTCCATAAGCTCTATAACCCTATAACGCTCCACTCTCTACTCTTATTATGGGTTGAGTGAAGGTATTTGCCGCTCTTTTGATGCGTCCGCCTGGCGTTAGTAACCGCTGTCTTTTGCCTTTTTGTCGCGCATACTATGCTGTTTACTATGTTCAGCAGCGTGATCTGATCCGGCAAATCCATGCCCGCCCTTTCAGCGCATATCCTAAAGCCCTCACCCTTAAAAAACCTTGTGGAATCGTTCCTCTCGGCGTCATCGGACAAATCATCCATAGCCTGAGCTATTACCGCTTCTGCAAGATGTTTAATACTCATGATATAGCCCTCCCATTTAAATTTTTATACGGCTATCATGCAGTCCTTTCTCCACAGGCAGCCCGACTGATCACACCGCGCCGGGTCCATCCTCCCGAAACAGTCTGTATTGCCTTCAGCCCTCTGAATAGCCCTGATTAGCTCCATCTTTTTCAGATTCAACGCCTTTATGCCCATCGACATTGCCATGGACTTAATCTCCTGCATTTTCATAACATCGCCTCCGGAAAGCACAAATTGTGAATAAAGCGTAAACAACCGGTGAACAAATTATGAATAAAAGAAAAGCAAGAGATATGCCTAAAGGTTATCGCATTGATTTATAAAAAATTAATCGAATGGTACAGCAAAAACTCTGGAATTCATTCCATAGTTTTTGCTGCGATTATATCGGTAAAAAACTCGAAAATGCCGAATATGTAAGCAGTTAAAGACATTTCCTCTCGACTATGGAAATCATTCCATAGTTTGACCTGAAAAATGCATTCAGCCTAATTTGGGCGATTTTAAAGTAGTAATAGATGGCAGGTATGATGAAAGAATCGGTCAACTTGGATTTAGGAAATCGCGTATTCTTTTATCTTTGTAAGGAGGGTCTTGTAGTCTATCTGGAGCATCGCGGCAGCCTTTGTCTTATTGCCCTTTGTCATGTCAAGCGCCTGCTTTATAGCCTTCCTTTCAACGTCCCTTACAGCAATAGCAGACACCTCCTTCAGCGGCATGAAAGCAAGGTTATCCGTATCGCTGCCGCATTTATCGCCTATTAAAAACTCCACATGTTCGGGCATTATCATATCGCCGCTGGAAAGCAGCACCGCCTTCCTGATCATGTTCTTCAGTTCCCGCACATTGCCGGGCCACGGATACTTCACTAAGAGTTCCAGCACATCGTCGGAGATACCGCGAATCTGTTTATTCATTTCGCTGGCGGCCTCCCGTAAAAACCTCCTGGAAAAGAACGGTATATCGTCAATGCGCTCCCGTAATGGAGGGAGTGTGATCATAAACTCTCCGAGCCTGAAGAAAAGGTCTTCCCTGAATTTTTTTTGTGCTACAGCCTCTTTTATATCTATGTTGGTTGCCGCAATTACGCGTATATCTATATTTAGAGTCTCGGTGCTTCCGAGAGGGGATATCTTTTTTTCCTCGACGACCCTCAGCAGCTTGCCCTGAATATGCGGGGGAATATTCTGAACCTCATCGATGAGTATTGTGCCCCCGTCGGCGCACTCGAAAAATCCTTTCTTTTTCCTTTCGGCGCCTGTAAAAGCCCCTTTTTCATAGCCGAAAAGTTCGCTTTCCACAAGGGTTTCCGGCATGGTTCCCATATCGACATTAATAAAGGGCCCCTTTGCCCTTTTACTGAGATTATGTATCGCACGGGCAACGGTAGTCTTTCCGGTTCCGGTCTCTCCTTGTATAATCAATGAAAAATCGCTCCACGCGACCTGATGAATCTGCTTAATGATCTTCTTAATAATATCGCTGCTGCCCAAAAGCCATTCGAGGGACGTCTCAAAGGCGATGTTTAAATTTTCCACCTTCCGTTTTAATTCCAGCTTTTCTATGGCCCTTTTCAGCGTCAACATCAGCCGGTCGAATTTCGGAGGCTTGACTATAAAATCATACGCGCCCATTTTTATCGCCTCCACCGCGGTTTCTATGTCTCCATGCGCGGTTACCAGTATTACAGGCACATCAGCGTCTATTTTTTTCAACTCCTGCATTGTCTCTATCCCGTCCATATCCGGCATCTTGAGGTCCAGCAGTACTGCCGAGGGTCTTTCATTTTTAAAGACTTCTATTGCCTTTCTGCCGCCGGCAACAGCCGTTACGGAAAAGCCCGATTCTTCAAGTATCTCGGTAAGAGTAATCCTCAATATCTGCTGGTCGTCTACCACAAGCACCTTATTCATTTTTCTTTTCCCGTCCTTCTATTATATTGCGGAGTTCCTTGTTCAGGTCTTCAACCTTATAAGGCTTAACAAACGCACCGCAAAACCCGTATTGCCTGAAATCGGCCAGCACCGGATCGTTAAAATACGCGCTGACGACAATCGCTTTAACGGACGGGTCAAGCCTCATAAGTTCCTGAATAGCTTCTTTCCCGCCCATTCCGCCCGCAACGGTCAGATCTATTACAACAGCGTCAAACGGCTGCCCTGCCCGCATAGCGCTTTCATAAATTTCTATCATCTCTCCGCCGTCCCTCGCAAGCTCTACGCTGTATCCCAAATGCCTCAGAATGTCACCGGTGAATTCGAGGATATTCTTGTCATCATCCATTACAAGTATGTTGCCCCTGCCGCCGTATACCGTGCCTCCGCCTTTCGGCATTACAACCGCTTTCTCCGAGGCGGGCAGATATACATGGAAGGTTGTACCGGACCCCACTTCGGATTCTAAAGCGATATGGCCGTTATGTTTCTTCACAATGGAATAGGCCACTGCCAGACCGAGACCGCAACCGCCGCGCTTTGTCGTGAAAAATGGGTCGAAAATTTTTTGCAGGTGATCTTCAGGAATGCCGACACCGCTGTCCTGTATAGACAGCTTCACATATCTGCCGTTTTTCAAAGGGATAGAGGCCTCGGGTTTTATATCGATATTTTCAGCGAAAATCCTTACCGTGCCTCCATCAGGCATGGCGTGGTTTGCGTTAATAAGTAAATTGGTGAGAACCTGAATAATCTGTCCTTCATCGGCTTCGACAGGCCGAAGGTCGTCTGGAAGGGAAATTTCGCATCCTGCATCCGAACCGCTCATAACAAGATTGATACTGGTGTCGATCAGATCCCTTACAAAAATACTCTCCTTTATAGGGAGCCCTCCTTTTGCGAATGTAAGGAGTTGCTGGGGCAGGAACTTAGCCGTGAATATGATATGCTCCGCTTCGTTCAGTTTTTTAAAGACCTTATCCTCCGGGTCTGCGTATATCCGCGCGGCAGCGATCTTAAGCGAGATTGCTGCAAGCATGTTATTGAAATCATGTGCGATGCCCCCTGCGAGCATACCGAGGGAATCGAGCTTATCGGTCTTTATCATTTCCTCTTCTATCCGTCTTTTTTCGGTGATATCCCTCGAAACTATTATTACATTTTTTACTGTTCCGTCATCTTCTTTAAGGGGAAATGCGCTCACGTCCCATATCCTGCCGTCAGGCGTTATAACCTCGGAGGCTTCCACATTCCCTGTTTTGAAGCTCTTTATCGCATAGCAGTCAGCGCAGGGCATGGAACGTTCGAACCATAATTCATGGCAATGCCTTTCTATAAGGTCGGAGACCTCTTTGCCCAGGCTACGGGCAGCGCCTTTGTTCGCCCATGTCACCTTCAAGTCGGATGAAAGAAGAAGCAAGGTATCGGGTATGGCGTCCAGAAGGGCATTAAACTCCTCTGAAAGTTTCTTGTATCTGCCCTCGCTTTCCAGCAAACCCTTCTCAACCTCTCTTCTCGCCGATACTTCTTTATATAATTCCGCGGTGCGTTCTATGACCCGCTGTTCCAGCCTTTCGTTAGCTTCGGCAACTTCCCTTTCCGCCTGCTCGCGCGTATTTATGGCGTTCCGCGCCTTATACGAAATTATGCCTACTGCCGCAAGAAAGACCAGACCGGCAAGGGACAGGCAGACGGAAGAACCGGCTATTACCTTAGTAAGCCGCCCTTTCTCTGCCGTAATATCCTTGTATATTTCAAATGCGCCGAGGAAGACTCCTTCCGCCGTTATGGGAACATATGTTTCAACAACATCTGCTGCGGCAATCTGCCCTTCAAGTGTTTTATCGCCTTTGTTTATAACTTTTTTGTAGGGATTTCCCTTCGCCACACTTTCTTGAAAGTACCTCTCTTCGTTTATTTTTCCGATATCCTCCGGGTCGCTGGAATATATGACCTCCCCCGATGCCGAGAAGACCTTTACCTTCATCAGTCTAAAGTCCTTTTTGAAACGCAGGGCTTCGCTTTTAACGCCGGAGGGTAGAGAGTCCCCGTTAAGCCCTGTAACTCTTGAAAAGTATATGGTTCTCAGATGCGCCGCAATGGAAACGGCCTCATTTTCTATCTGTTCAGTCAACACACGATTAAATTCAGGCATCATCACGAATATGTTAAAGAGGGGCAATACCACCGTCATTGCTGTCGTTATAACCACGAGGAGTTTGATAATTCTCTTTTCCTTTGTAAATAAGCGGGCTATAAGTTGAAGTGGTTTTATATTCTGCACTGCGGATTTAAGGTCTTCGTTCATGGCATGGTTACTTCATTTCTTTGTCTTCTTTGTAAAATCTACCTCTATAACATTCTTTTTAGCCGCCGGTTTAGTTCCGCCGCCTCCATGTTTTTGGGATTTCGTTTTAAGAGTGCCGACCGCTGACTGCTGCCCTCCAACCGCCTTCGGCTGCAGAGATACTGTAAATTGAGCGTTCAATTCAGGAGAATATACCGCTGTTATGGCATCCGCAGGAACAAAACACTTTTGAGGCGATGTCCCGAAAACAAGGGTGGCGGTAATGCCGTAATCGTCCCAGATAAAATTCATCTTAGAGTTAAACACGAGGATAATGCCGTTTTCCTTCTCCTCTGCCGTAAATCCCCTGTTGCCGAGAATAACGTCGTCCGAATATCCGACAAGGACAAATGCCCTTCCCGCCATATTCAGGAGTTCGAAAAATACGTGCTTCTTAAGGTTGTTTAAACCGGCATCCATCACAGTTCCCTTTACCCCGTTAGAAGTTAAAACTTTCCACCGGGGTTGACAAAAAAGACATACTAATCAAAGTATATCATATGACGGACTATCGGAGACAAAAAATCCTGCCCCGCAGCGAGCGGCAAAACAGATATTGGAGATTTTATGAAAATCAAACCCATGCATCAGAGCGGACAAGGCATTTCCGCTCATTCTCGCCGGACATCCATATCCGGCTCCGAGGTACCAGCTCGGTTTCGCCATCACGGCGAAACTTAGAGCTGCTAAAGCCGCTTCAATACCTTATCCGCTCTGATAAAGTAAAATTTTCTACTTGCTATTTAACAGTCTCGCATCTCAGATTCATAAATAAAAGAGGGACTGCGATTAATATCAAAACCCCGCCGAGTGAAAGTATCAGCGTCTTAACCCCCGCGACCGCGATCAAATAAAATGAAGTAAGAAGCGTCCCTATAATGCTCCCGAATGTCGAAAGCGCGTAAAGCCTGCCTATGGTGCTTCCTGATGTGTGGAGGCTGCAAATTACAAGCCTTGCAGTATAAGGGCTCACCGCCCCTAAAAAGACCGAAGGAAGGAAAAAGAGAACCGTAGACGCCATAAGCGGGCCTGTCCTTACGCCTAAGTCCTTCATAAATATCCAGTCGGATACTGCCGCGCCGTAAAGCGGAAAAGTTAAAAACAGCAGGCCGGGGATAACGATAACAAGGGCAAGCTTCTTGGCGGATGGATTTATGTCCGCGAATTTTCCGCCGAGGTAATATCCCGCCGAAAGCCCGGCAAGGAATACGCTTATCAGGCTTCCCCATACAAAAATCGAATTCCCGAAATTAGGCGCAAGAACCCTGCTGCCTAATATCTCAAACGACATTACAACGGCGCCGCAGATGAATACGATAAAGTTTATAAGAGCCGGCATTGTCATGATCTGCTCCTTTTGTGCCTGAGTATATCCACAGGCGCGAAATCGTCGGTGAGCATATCGGCCTTTATATCCCGCAATATGCTTCCGTAAGTATAATCTTCGGCTATCGTGGGAAGGTTTACATCAAGACGCTTTTCGGTTGTGATCCTTCTTGATTTTTCGAGCGCCTCTTTCTGCCTTTTGACCTTCTTCTGATCGGTCGCCACAAAGACGTGATTCTCGGATTGCTTGCCTGAAAAGATATAAAGATGTTCAAACGCGTCCTGATATGTCACTATCATCGAATCGTGAAACTGATTGGCACTCTCCGAAAGGATATTGGATGTAACCACTCCGCCGGGCTTTAAAATCCTTTTCGTTTCCGCGAGAAACTCCCTGGTGGTCAGATGAAAAGGTATAGTGCCGTGCCTGTAAGCGTCCAAAAAAATCAGGTCGTATTTCTTCTTTGTCCTTTTGATGAACATGCGTCCGTCGTTGATGTGCACCTTCATTTTGTCGTTCTCTTTGAACTGGAAATATTTCTGGGCCACCGTCAAGACTTCGGGATCTATCTCCACCACGTCTATCGTTGCATCGGGATAATACCTATTGAGATATTTGGGAACCGCCCCGGCGCCGAGACCTACTACGAGAATCTCTTTCGGCTCGTCATCGAGGAATGCGAGGGAGATCATGGACGTACGGTAATATTCGAATACCAGCTTATTGGGATTGCGGATGTCCATCCCGCCCTGCCTGATATGCTTTTCGTTATTATGGAGGTACCGTTTACCTTCCATAACGTCTTCGCTGACAACTATGTATTGATAAAGCGAGTTCTTTTCGTAAAGGATCCTGTCCGCCGCCGAAGCGCTTTGCAAAAACAGCACCGATAAGAAAAATAATAATAAAGCTGTTGTTTTTTTCATCATTCCACAGGTCTCCTTCTATAAAAAAGAATCGCGAATCCGAAGAGCATCATCATGCCGCTCAATATCTGTCCCATCGTGAATACGCCTAAGATATAACCGATCTGGACATCGGGCTCCCTGAAAAATTCCACAAAAAACCTGAACGCGCCGTAAAGGATAAGAAAAATAGAGGAGGGCATGCCTGTTCTTAATCCTTTCTCCTTCAATGCCCAGAGCACTGTGAAAAGGACGACGCCCTCTAAAAAAAATTCGTAAAGCTGAGACGGATGACGCGGGAACGGTCCGCCTCCGGGGAATATCATAGCCCACGGAGCGTCCGTAACCCTCCCGTAAAGTTCTCCGTTTATGAAGTTTCCGAGCCTGCCGAGGCCGATGCCTATAGGCGCAGTAACAATAACCATATCCGATACCTGCCATGCGTCTATTTTCAGCCTTTTGCAAAATAAAACACCGGCAATAACGCTTCCGATCAGACCTCCATGAAACGACATGCCTCCCTGCCATACCGCAAAGACTTCGAGCGGATGCCGGATATAATATGGAAGATTATAAAAAATCACATACCCGAGCCGCGCGCCGAGCAGAAGGCCGAGGATCAGATATGAATAAAGGGACTCGACGAAATCCTTGCTGAAGTTAAGTCCTTTTTTCTTTATCTGATACCTGACCAGAAGATATGATGCCGCAAAGCCGATAAGATACATCATGCCGTACCACCTTACGGCAACAGGGCCTATACGTATAATCTCAGGGCTTATATTGGGATAAGGAATCATCTACGCCTCTCTAACACCCAATTACTTTTTTAATTTTAATAATAACATTCTTTCCATCTTCCTGTTTATATTTGATAAACACAAAATCCCTTTCAACAATCTCTTGCTTTTCAATCAGCTTAATTGTCTCTTCATTAAAAACCAGCGTCTTCTCCCTCTCATCGCTTACATTGATAACCATGATATGATTTGGTTTATCCAGCTTTACTATCCTGCCGTGCAACTTCATCGTTTCGGCCTCTGCAAAGACATTGATAGAGGCAAGGCTGAAAAGTGTCACGATGAACATATATACAATAAATCTCTTTTTGTTTCTCATTTATGTTCCTCTTGTTTTGCCCATCATTATGAGAAGTCTGCCTTAAGGCAGACTTCTCATATCAGACTGGTAAAATTGTAAATCTAAATTGAAATCATGGTCATATACTGGCTTAACACATTAAACGTCCCTGTAAAAAGAAGGATACCCACAACCACGAGAAACAACCCGCTCACAACAGATACCACCCTCATATAGCGGTTTATCTTTTTGAAATAGGAAAGGGCTGTGTTTATGGTAAGGGATGTGATGAGAAAGGGTATCCCAAGACCCAGTGCATAGGCTGTTAACAGCTCTATACCACCTGCAACAGAATTTGAGGTGCTCGCATAAAGCAGTATTGAGCCTAAAACAGGACCTATGCATGGTGTCCAGCCGGCAGCAAAGGCTGTTCCAACGAGGAAAGAGCCTAAAAGTCCGGCAGGCTTGTTCTGCAGATGCAGCCTTTTATCCTGCATCAGGAACCCAATCTTCAAAATGCCTGCTATATAAAGCCCCATGACTACAATCAGTACCCCTCCGATTTTCCTGACGGTGTCCTGATAGTCGGAAAGTATACTGCCCAGAAAGCTTGAGGACGCGCCGAGAAGGATGAATATTAATGAGAACCCGGCTATAAAGGATAAGGAGTTTTTAAGGGTTACTTTTCTTATTCTTCCTTTGTCCTGCTCACCTGTCAGGTCTTCAAACGATATGCCTGTGATATACGAGACATAGGATGGGATGACGGGCAAAACACACGGTGAAAAAAAGGACAGGAGACCTCCGCCAAATGCCATTAACAATGATACATTTTCCATTCCTGCCCTCCTATCTCTTGTTTTTTAAAGCATTTTCCAGATCGCTTTTGAGGCTGCCTTCAAAATACATCCCCATAACTTTTTTTATTATCCTGCCGTCCTTTCCCACTAAAAATGATGTCGGGATTCCCGAAATGTTTCCGTAGCCACTGATAACCTTATCATCAGCCATAACCACAGGATATGTCATACCCATATCTTTGATGAAGGATTGTGGCACATCGTCGGTCGAAATGCCGATAATCGCAAATCCCTTGTTTTTATAAGCTGCATAAGTTTTCTGAAAGCCCGGTATTTCCATCTTGCATGGAGGACACCAGCTTGCCCAGAAATTAATAAGGACAACCTTACCTTTGAAGTCTGAGAGGCGCACATTTTTTCCGTTTAGATCCTTTAGGGAAAATTCAGGCGCCGTCTCATTTAGTGATGGTTTGCCTCCGGCAAAGGCCACCCTGTTTTTAATAGCCGGGAATAGATAAATCCCAACCATTAAAATGGCAATAATCCGGATAATATTTCCTTTTGACTTCATACGAAACCTCCTGAATGAGTTAAATTATGATTTGGATAATTAAAAGATCAGGAGACGACTTTTGGCGGATGGAATATGGAAGATGCCAGTTCCTGGCGATGCATTATATCTGAACTGGCATGAAATTTTGTATAACTTCTATCAGGTGCTATAATTGCCGAATCGTTATTTACATTGAATACAAATGTAAAGGCACTGCATATAAAAGACCTGTCCTTTGTGCAGAGGCTCGCTGAAGATGAAACTCCTGTCAGCAAAACCGCGAGGCAAAGCGCGAGAATAATATAAGAAAAGAGTCCTTTTTTCATGACGACCTTAATATAATTTAACCCTAAAAACCGTCCCGATGTCAATTCTGAGACTTAGCTTATACATGAAGCCCACCCGAATAGCTGTTTAGTTTGCGCATGAATCCGTCAATATCCGGACAAAGTGTAGCGGTAAGCTGTCAGGCAAAAGGGCGTTATTCCAGACTGCAAAAAGGTTTTTTTTCAGGGGTTGGCCTTCAATCGGGATTGCACGCAAAGCTCCAGTCTTATGTTCCTGTGCTACTGTTCCGGCCAATACCAACGATACACCCAATCCGGCCTTTACCCCTTGCTTGACGGCTTCGGTGCTACCCAACTGCATAGATATATGTAGGTTTTTTGCGTGCTCTCCGAAATGCTGCTTGAGCAGACGACCGGTTCCGGTGCCCGGCTCACCACCGAGCAGTTTACTCCCATTAAGCAGGCGCTTGGGTATGCAAGGCAGCTTGTGCCACGGGTGGTGCGGCGGCACGATGACCACCAATTCCTCACTACGCCATAGTTGTGCGGTGAAGCCAGGCCGGTTGTCCCACCATTCCATCACAGCCACATCGATTTCCCCGCGTTGCAATTTATCCGCAATCACTGGATTACGATCAATCACCAGGTCTACGTCATGGGAATGACTGTGATGATCCAGATATGTCTTCACGTAAGGTTGCAGCAGGTAGATACCGATGTTGGAGCTGGCGCCGATAACAATGCCGGGTCGCTGCAGTACGCTCATTGTGCGCTCTGCCAGTTTCAACAGGCTTTTGGCATATGGAATCAATGCATTAGCTTCCTGAGTCGGCTGACACCCGGCATTGCTTCTTTCGATCAGCCTGACCTTAAATATCTGTTCCAGCTTCCTGATATGTTGCGATACCGCAGGCTGTGAAAGGCCGCACTGTTTTGCTGCCTCTCTGAAGCTCCCGGTGTGAACCACCGCAAGAAGTGTTGCTATATGTTGCAGATTCACCATAGCTTAAGCGATGCTCAGATGGTCCGGCTTGTTAACGGCGCCCTGCGGTGTCCTGTTGTCAAGCGCTTGTAAAATGTTGCGAGCTGCTTCCATGGCAATTTCACGGCGCACATTGTCCACAGCAGAACCGAGATGGGGGGTAAAGAAAGTTTGCGAGACATTGTCAAGCAGCGCCTGCGGGATGCTGCGCGGGCGGTTCGGACGGGCCCAATCTTCCATTTCGAAGACATCCGCGGCATAGCCTGCGAGATGACCGGACGCTAATGCGTCAACCACAGCCTGTTCATCTACCACGGAGCCGCGACATATATTAATAAGGAAACTGCAAGGTTTCATCCGGGCTATGGTTGTTGCATTTATCAAATGCATGGTTTTCGGCTTCAACGGTACCATGGGCACAACAAAATCGCTGCATGCCAGAAGATCCTCGAAGGAAACGCGGGTTAATCCATAGGCTTCCTCTTTTTCCTTTGCTATGGGAACCGGATCGCTGTAGACCACATTCATCTCATAGCCTGTCAGACGCCTTGCGACCGCCTGGCCAACAGCACCCATACCGATTATACCAAGGGTATGCCCGGCCAGACCGGTGCCATATAATTCCGGACGCCATCCCTTGAACTTACCGCTGCGGATAAAACAGTCGCTTTCCAGAATGCGGCGCGTGAGGCCAATCAGAAGGCCGATCGTGAGCTCTGCTGTGGGAATGGTGAGCAGGTCCGGCACGATGGTAAGCAAAACCCCATGACGCGTGCAGGCGCCGACATCGAAATTGTCATAACCCTTCAGAGCACAGGCAACGATTTTCAGCTCCGGGCATCTGGATAAAAAATCCTCATCCACCGTGTCAGGCATAAATGCCATGATTGCATGGGCATCCCTGGCTCGCTTCAGGATTTCTTCACGCGGCAGTGTGTCCCGCGTCGTATTGGGAATGACCTCGCAGCTTTGGCTTAAAAATTCAATGACTTCAGGATGAACCCAGTGGGTAATTACTACACGATACTTTATCAATTCTCTTCCTCCTCTTAAAATTCATTTAAAACGCTTGCGCAGATAACCGCTCAGACTGTCAACCATGGTAACCATCACCAGGATTACCAGCAGTATAGCGAAGACGTCCTGATACTGCATGATGCGCAGCGAGCCCATCAACTCAAATCCGATGCCGCCTGCGCCTACCATGCCCATCACGGTAGAAGCGCGGAAGTTGTATTCCCAGCGGTAAATCGAGACATCCGCCATTTGCGGCAATACCTGAGGCAGTATGCCGTGCATTATGACCTGCAAGGAGGTGGCGCCTGCGGCACGGGCTGCCTCGACGGGGTTATTGTCAGCGTGTTCGATCGCCTCTGCAAAAAATTTTCCGACCATGCCGATCGAATGCAGGCCAAGCGCTAATACCCCTGGTAATGCACCGAATCCAACGGCTGCCACAAAGATAATTCCCATGATCAACTCAGGAATAGCACGCAAGCCGTTCAATATTCCGCGTGCCATCTGATAAACTATAGGATGCGGCGATGTATTAGGCGCGGCCAGCAAAGCGAGGGGCAGAGAAAAAGCCACTGCCAGAGCTGTGCCTGCGACGCTCATGGCGAATGTATCCACGAGCGGTTTAATCCAGTCTTGTGCATCGCTGAAATTCGGCGGAAGCATTTCACCAAGCATGCTGAACAGACTGGGGATTCCTTCGGACAGCCGTTTCATATCGAAGAGGCCGACATAAAAGGAACAGACTGCGATAATCACCAGAATTACCGCAACCTGCATGGCAGTACGGTTCCATGTGCGTTGCTGCTGCAGCAATAGATGGTCGAAAGCGTTTCCCATGAATGACTCCTTTCCTCTTATTAGAACCTGGAAAAATCAAGCTTCAGCAATTCGCCGAGCTTACGTACCGCATCGTAGTCCTTGTCGGTCACGGGACCGAACCCTTCTGCCTTGAAGGGTTTCAATATTTCCCTGTCTTTCAGATTGAGGAACGCGCTGCGAATCCTTTCTTTCAGTGCGGGCTTTAGGTCTGAACGCATGGTCCACGGATATTGGGGGAACGGCCTGGATTCTTCCAGTACTTTAACCTTGGCAGGACTAATGATGCCGCGCTGCACCAGTGATTCGAAAATCGGTTTGCTCAAACCACCAGCTTGCGCATTGCCGTTTTGAACCGCCATGGCCACCGCGTCATGCGCGCCAACAAAGTGTTCCTGATAATCCACCTTGGCCTTGAGCCTCTCTTCTGCCAGCATGGATTTCGGAATAAGGTGACTGGAGGTAGACGCCGGGTCGCCATAAGCCATGTTCTTGCCTTTGATGTCGGCGATCTTGTTGATGCCTGCAGCAACATTGCCTATTACCACGGCTTTGTAAGTAGTACCCTCCTTGGTTTTTAGAGCAGCGAATGGTTCGATACTGCTTTTTTGCTTGGCCAGCACATAAGACAACGGCCCGAAGTAAGCTAAGTCCAGCCGGCCGTGGCGCATTGCTTCGATCATTGAAGAGTAATCGGTTGTAACCATAAGCTCGATTTTTTTGCCGACCTGAGTTTCAAGGTATTTTTTTAACCCCTCGTTGTTCTTGATAACCGTTGATGCGTTTTCATCCGGCAATAAAGCCACCTTTAAAGTGTCGGGATCGGGATTGCCGGCAGCCTGCGACAGGTTGGCGACAAGCACGCCCAGCATGATGATACCCAGAATGGTAAGCAGTTTTTTCATTGGTGCTTCCTCCTTTTTTTATTGCTTTTTTATTGCTTCTCCGGCTCTGACCCCCTTCTTATCACCCCCTTTCCTTTTCCGTTGTTGCTGCTCCATGGTCACAAGCTTGCGGAGAATGTTTGATGACATGGCTGCCGGTGAACCGGCAGACTTTCTGGACTGCGGCTTGTGATTGTGGTAAATATCATCCAGAATCTCCGCTGTCAGATATGCCGGACTGCCATCGAATACGATTCTGCCATCGGACAGACCTATTAAGCGGTCGGCATAGGTTTGGGCGAGGTCCACCTGGTGCAGGCTGACTACGACGGGGATGCCATCCTCTTTGCAGATTGTGTGTAACAGCGACAGCACATTGTGTGACGTAGCGGGATCCAGGCTTGCTACCGGTTCGTCGGCCAGCATGAGTCGCGGTTTTTGCGCCAGAGCACGGGCAATGCCCACGCGTTGCTGCTGGCCGCCGCTCAGGCTGTCCACCCGTTCCATAACCTTATCTATCAATCCGACACGCTCTATGCTCTCCATCGCAATCAGTTGTTCTTTCTTCGGCAGGGGGAACAGGCTGCGTAATGTGGTATGGTAACCCAGGCGGCCCATCAATACATTTTGGAGCACGGAATGCCGGCGGATCAGTTGATGCTGCTGAAAGATCATGCCAGTGCGTCTTCTGTGCTCGTGCAGCAACTTGCGGTTATGCAGTTCGCCCAGACCATCAACTGATATCCGGCCTGTAGTGGGCTTATTAAGAAAATTTAAACATCTTAGCAGGGTAGATTTGCCCGCGCCCGATGCTCCCAGCAGAACAGTAAACCGGCCACGTAAAAAACTTACGGATGTGGGATGTAAGGCGGTGACCCCGCCTGGAAAGGTCATACTTACATCGTCTAAGCAAATCATATAATGCTCCTCCTGTGAGTGGAATTAATGATTACATTATGTAATCAAAATCTAAAATTGATTATGTTTTATGAACATGTCCAATTTTACTTCCTGCTTGTTACAAGAATATGACGTCCTTGTTAAGGTTTGATGAAATTGGGTTCGCGCTGAGGTTATATCCTGCTTACCTTGCCTCACATTTCGTTGTTGACAATGTACTCGGATTCAGAGGAGTACCGTAAGGCAATGCATTCATCAATTTTTAGATTGCTTTGGATTGCGCTGGTGGGCAGAGGGGGGCTGACATTTTTGCCGGTCCCCATTTCCCTCCCTGAGAAAATTCTACAAAAATTTTCTCAGGGAGTTTTTCTAAAACTTATCGGTTACCAAAATTTTTACTTATGATAAGCATCTCCTGCCTTCGCTGTATTGTCATACCTATCCTGCTCTTTTTCGTATAGACCCTTTTTCTTCGCAGCCGGAATAGAGAAATTGCCCTTTACCTGCCACTTATCCTTCAGGTAATACCACGGGGCAAAGTCCTCGATCTTCCAGCCTTCCTTAACCTTTATCTCCGTCGTGGCCTGCATACCCTTTATGAACAATCCATTCTTATCGGCAATCACAGAATGTTTGCCTTCAAAGGGATCTGCGCCGGCATCCGCATACTTCCACGAAACATCCTGTTTCTGCTCTCCGTCCTTTGTGTGACAGCTTTCGCACTTCCTCGACTTGCCGTATTTGTGGGAGAGTTTGTCCATCTGTATCCATGCGAGGGCGTTGTCATTGGAAGGCAGTCCGCTCAGGAGTCCTACGAAGGCATAAGCATCATCGGTTCTTTTCAAGTCCGGAAGATTTTTGGGGAACCTCCATGCGAGACCGGGTTTAAGGCCGCTGTCGGTCTTTTGATTCATTACAGCCATTGCATAAGGTTTTACGGGAATCCATCTGCCATTCTGATCCTTTATCAGGATCGGCTCTTTCATAACACCGTAGTACTCTTTATATTTAAAAAACGGCGTTTTTATGCCTGCCATCTTTCCGGGCCCCCAGAATGTTCCGGTGTATGCGCCGACATCCTGTACATGACATGCCTCGCATGAAACCTTTCTATGAACGGACTTTGCAACAGATTTCACCGCATTATCGTGACATTTCGAACAGATTGCCTGCCTCTTTACCTCTCCATGCATGAGTTTGGCGTCCTTGGCAGTCGTATCATGGCAGTCGGTACATAAAAGCCCCTTTGTATAATGGATATCCGCCGTGGCTCCAACAGGATTGGAATACAGACCTCCGATGTATCCTCCTCCCCTTCTCCTGTCCTCAGGGCCTGCATGGCAGATAGAACCCCTGCCTCCGCCATAGCAGGTCTGGGATGATATGTTCTTTGTAAATGTGTGGGAACCTATAGTCTGGTTGTTCGGGTCTTTCTTCTTAGGACTGTAATGGCAATCGAGGCATCCGACATGGCAGATATTGCATGCCTTCTGATTAATAGCCGACATCTCCTTTGTAAAAGGCACCTTCGTATTCTTTGATATCTCCTCATACCCTTCCACAAACCAGACACCGCAGTTATGGGGGCCCATCTTCTTGTCCGCCCATGTCTTGTAGAGCATCTGTTTTGTATTGTGTCCCATGGCTGTTTGCTTTAATTCCTTTACCTGTTTGGGATGGCATACTCCGCAGGTCTTTTCCCGCACAGGATAGTTGAAGGAAAGGTCTTCAGGATTTTTGTCATGGAAAAGGATTGTTGCGACTTCCGGGTCTTTTATGAGTTTTCCGTCTTTCTCGACCTTTGGGAGCAGTTCGACCAATGGGTTTTTGCCTTTAGGTTCCAGCGATTCGGGTTTATATTTATCAAGCTTATCCCTTGTTACAGCCTGAAGCCCCTTTGACTTCACATAATAAAGCCTGAGCAATCCCTTGTGCGCTCCTTCTTTGGTTGAATCGGAAGGATTGCCGAGATGACAGCCGGTACAGGATGCAGGCATTTTTGTCTGCTTTTCCACCTCCTGCTGTGTAACTGCAAATTGGGGAAAACCCATCTCCTTCATCTTTGCAGCATTGCCGTGGCATTCAATACAGCTATTGACATCCTGCGGCTTTTGCTGGGCGCTTAGTTTATTGCCAAAAAACAATACGACAATACACAGCGCCAGAGCCGGTAATACTTGCTTTTTCATCTTTCTACCCCCTCATGTCCATTATTAATGCCCATATAGACTATCTATTACGAAGATCAATTTCAGGCTTTAAATTGGTAGCAATTAAAATGCCAGCTTAAAAATGCAGTATTTCCAGCAGGTTAAAAAATCAGGCAGGTGCAAAATGCAATGCGTGATTGCGAAAAACATTGATTTTAAAGGATTGCGGATTGCAATTTAAATTGCAATCTGCAATTTGCTTTTACTATATGCCGTATCTCCTCGTTTTTCTCCAGAGGGTTGTCTTGTCGATTCCGAGGATTTCTGCTGCCTTTGCCCTGTCACCGGCCGTTTCCTTAAGAACATTAAGGATGTGCGTCTTTTCCATCTCTCTCAAGGTCGGTGTCTTTCCTTTTATCCCCTTTGTCTCATATCTTCCTGAAATATGGTCAGGGAGATTGGCGATTGTTATCATATTCCCTTCCATCAGGTTTATAGCCCTCTCGATTACATTCTCCAGTTCCCTAACATTCCCTTTCCAGTCGTATTGCACGAGTGAATTAAGGGCATCCTCTGTTATCCCTTTCACCGACCTTCCATAATAGGCATTAAACTTTTTTATGAAATGCTCGACTAAAAGGGGGATATCCTCCCTTCTTTCCTTTAATGAAGGCACTGTTATTGTAACGACATTGAGCCTGTGATAAAGGTCTTCCCTGAATTTCCCTTCCTCAACCAGCATCTCAATGTCTTTATTTGTCGCAGAGATAAACCTTACATCCACTGATATCTCCTGTGTGCCTCCAACCCTATAGAAGCTCCGCTCCTGAATCACCCTCAAAAGTCTTATCTGCATTGCCTCGCTTATGCTTCCAATCTCATCGAGAAATAAGGTTCCGCCGTTTGCCGCTTCTATAAGTCCGCTTTTTTGTGTAAGCGCTCCTGTAAATGCGCCCTTTTCATGGCCGAAAAGTTCATTTTCAAGAAGCGTGTCCGCTATTGCTCCGCAGTTCACCGCAATGAATCTGTTCCTCCTTCTCGGTCCGTTGAAATGGATAGCCCTTGCTATCAGTTCCTTACCTGTTCCGCTCTCGCCGAGTATTATCACATTCGACCTGGACTGCGCCACCCTTTTAACGAGATCGAAGACCTGCATCATCTTGGGATGATGTCCAACTATGCTTTCGAAACCGAACCTTTCCGACAGCTCTTCTTTAAGCATCCTGTTTTCATCGATAAGCCTCTTATTGTCGAGGGATCTATCTATTATGAGAAGCAGCTCTTCGGGGTCAATGGGTTTTCGCACATAGTCGTAGGCGCCTGATTTCATAGCCTCTACAGCGCTTTCAACAGTAGAAAAGCCTGTAATCATAATAACGGGTGTTTCAGGGAATATCCTTTTGCTTTCCTTCAATATGGTCATGCCGTCAATATCTGGCATCTTCAAATCCGTAATCAGAAGGTCGTATTTACCATCCCTGATTTTATGCATCGCCTCTAAACCGCTCTTTATAATTTCGTATTCACAGCCGTATCTTGCAAATATCCTTGTGAGGATGGAGCAGGCGACAGGGTCGTCGTCTATGGCGATTATCTTTAAATCCTCATGCATGACTTATTCCATTCGACGGAAGGGTTATAATACACCTTGTGCCTTTACCTTCTGCGTTTTCGAGGTTTATTTCACCGCCGTGCTTTTTAATTATCCCGTAGCTTATGGCAAGGCCGAGCCCTGTCCCCTCGCCCACTTCCTTTGTCGTAAAAAACGGGTTAAATACCTTTTTCAAATTCTCCGCCGTGATGCCGACCCCTGAATCTGAAATCTCGACTTCTACATCATCGCCCCTCATCCTCGTCTCAATCCTTATATTTCCACCCTCTCCTGTGGCATGGATGGAATTGAGGATTATATTGGAGAATACCTGCTGTATCTGTGCCCTGTCTAAATAAATTTCCGGAATATCCTCGTATTCCCTGAGTATCTTAATCCTTTTGTCCTGAATTTTATTGTCAAGGCTGATTATCACCTCGTCAATGAGCACAGCCAGGTCTTCGGGTGTTTTGTGCAGCGGTATCTCTCTTGAAAAATTAAGAAGTCCTGCAACTATATTTTCGCACTTCCTGCCTTCTCTTATAATGGTATCGATGTCTTTTTTAATAGCCTTTATATCGCAGCCGTTACTGCCGATATCCTCATTTAAAAGCCTTGCTATAGAGACGATATTGCCGAGAGGATTATTTATTTCATGGGAAACCCCTGCTGCAAGCTCCCCGATAGATGCTAATTTCTCAGACTGACATGCCCGCGATTCAGCCTCTATCCGTTTATTGATATTGTCTTTAAGCGCCTCCGACATGGAATTAAATCCCCTTGCGAGGTCTCCTATCTCATCCCCCGAAGAAACATCGATCCTATAGTCAAGATTACCGGAACCTATCTCCTTTGCACCCCCGGAAAGAAGGCTTATGGGCTTTGTGAGTGTCTTTGAAAGTAACACAGCGCTGACGGCTGCTGCTATCATTGTGATGAGGCCAACCGCAAGCATAACCTTTTTCTGTTGAATCACAGGGGCGAGGACTTTATCCCTGTCAGCAACGGTTGCCATAAGCCATCCCCTTTCATGCGAGGCATATGGAGAATAATATACAAGTGCAATCAGGTCTCTGGATGAAGATGGATTATGGATAGCGCCTTCGTCTTTATTCATCAATTTTAGTGTCTCCGGATAATCCTTAAAGAAATTGCTTCCCCTGCCTGTTTGATTTAGAAAACATATGTCGGTATCAGGATGATAAAGATATATCCCGTGACGCTCAGGGTCGAGGAGGTTCTTCTCCACAAGAAAGGAATAACCGTAGTTTTTCCCTATGGTGTTGTTTACTATCTCTCCAATCCTCTGCCCCCAGATATTTATGAGCAATATCCCCGATAACACATTGTCAAGATAAATAGGCGCGGCAATCCTTATCATTGGCGGGCAGAATTGATCGTTGTCAATACCCAGTTCAAAGCTGGACATCCAGACCTCTCCCTTTTTCAGTCCCATCATCCCGGCAAAAAAATGCTTTTCAAAAAGGGAACCGACAGATATAACCGGCAATTCCGGATGCGCTCTGGTTTTATCCATGATTTTCAGTTCCTTCACCTTAACAAGCACCTGCCCCTTTGTATCCACCACCCTTATGGCCTGAACCGCCTTCCTGTTTTTCTGGTATTGGAGGAAAAAGTGTTCTATTAATTTTCGATTCTTTTCAAAATCACCATAGTTTCCGTTTTTTAGAGAACTGAATAGATCCCTTAACAACGGCAATTCGGCAACGGCTCTAACTTCATCCTTCTGGTCCTGCAGGAAGTTGTTCACGTCTTCCGAGGAACGTTTGAGGGACAGCCTCAGCTCTTCTTCAACCTTACCGGCGAGGGCTCGGCTGCTTACTATATAACCAAAAGTGAATACCGTGGCAGTCGATAAAGTGGTTAAACTTAAAAATAATATAAGGAGTTTCTGCCTGATCTTCAACCGCATAAAATTAACATACATCAGCCTGTCAGCAATTTGCAATTTAGCCTTTAAAAATTTTTGAAGAAAAATTCTTTCAAACAGACTAAAATAAGACATGATCCCTTTTAAAGACGATAATCCCACACAGACGTTTCCCTTTGTAACAATCTCATTGATTGTTATAAACTGCATTGTATTCATATGGGAACTCTCATCGCCGGCAGGCATTCAGAAGATAGCCTATTTTTACGGAGCAATACCTCACAGCCTGATCTCATTTGAAAGCGTCCAGCCTGTTCCGGTTGCGGCAAGCATATTTACATCGATATTTTTGCACGGCGGCTTTTTCCACCTCGCCGGCAATATGCTCTATCTCTGGATATTCGGCAACAATATCGAAGATTCGGTCGGACATTTTAAATTTTTTATATTCTACCTATTATCGGGCATCATAGCAGCCTACAGCCACGCTCTTACAGACGCTCATTCCACCATACCCATGATAGGCGCGAGCGGCGCGGTGTCGGGAATCTTAGGGGCGTATATTCTTTTATTCCCCCATGCCCGGGTTTCTACGCTCCTATTTTTCGGATTCTTCTGGCAGATCGTCAGGATTCCGGCCGTATTTGTAATCGGCTTCTGGATAGTGATACAGGTCATCAACGGCCTCCTCAGCAAAGGCATGCTGAATCAGGGCGGAGTAGCGTGGTTCGCCCACATAGGCGGATTTCTTGCAGGGCTTATAACCATTAAACTATGGCTTCCGCGCAAAAGGCACGAAAAAATTTATCATTAATCTGAAAATAGTCGAAAATCGATAAAAAAACGTAAAAATCTAAGATAATAGCTATTATTCCCCATTAATCCCCCTTGCTACAATACGCCATTACCGGATATATTAGCACTCGTCTGATGAGAGTGCTAACAAAATTAGACCGGTGATTTCGGATTTATGTTTTAAATCTGAAATCGAAAAACCAAAAATCATAAACCAAATTAAAGGAGGTATCTGTATGAAGATCAGACCGCTCAAGGACAGGGTAGTAGTGACGTATTCCGAAGAAGCTATGGAAAAGACCGCAGGCGGCATCTACGTGCCTGACGTGGCAAAGGAGAAGCCGCAGAAGGGAACCGTGGAAGCAGTAGGCTCGGAGGTCAAAGAGGTGAAGAAGGGCAACACAGTGCTCTTCGACAAGTATTCGGGTTCCAAGATCAAACTCGACGACACCGAATACCTGATAGTCAAAGAAGAAGACCTACTCGGAATAATCGAATAAGGAAAAAGAAAAGGAGGAAAACATATGGCAGCAAAACAACTTTTGTTTGATGAGGCGGCACGGCAGGCGATTTTAAGGGGCGTAAATATTTTAACGGATGCGGTTAAGGCAACCCTCGGCCCCAGGGGCAGAAACGTAATAATAGACAGAAAGTTCGGCGCGCCGAACATCACAAAGGACGGCGTAACCGTCGCAAAGGAGATAGAGTTAAAAGACCCTTATGAGAATATGGGCGCCCAGCTTCTGAGAGAGGTAGCGTCAAAGACCTCCGACGTGGCGGGAGACGGAACAACAACCGCGACAGTCCTCGCATACTCTATTTATAAAGAAGGCATGAAGCATGTTACCGCAGGCGCCAATGCCATCGACCTCAAAAGGGGAATCGACAAGGCGGTTGAAGCAGTAATAGAAGAATTGAAGAAAATGTCCAAGCCTGTGGCTGAGAAGAAGGAAATAGCGCAGGTCGGAACCATATCCGCAAACAATGACCCGTCGGTCGGAGAACTCATCGCAGAGGCGATGGACAAGGTCGGCAAAGACGGCGTAATCACCGTTGAAGAGGCAAAGAGCATGGCCACAACCCTCGATGTGGTTGAGGGCATGCAGTTCGACAGGGGCTATGTTTCGCCGTATTTCATAACTGACCCGGACAGGATGGAGTGCGTGCTCGACAACGCGTTCATTCTCATCCATGACAAGAAAATATCGAGCATGAAAGACATGCTACCCATCCTCGAACAGATAGCAAAGATGGGCAAACCGCTTGTAATCGTAGCAGAGGAAGTGGAAGGCGAGGCCCTCGCAACGCTGGTCGTCAACAAGCTTCGTGGAACGCTTCAGGTCTGCGCGGTTAAGGCGCCCGGCTTCGGCGACAGGAGAAAAGCTATGATGGAGGATATCGCAATCCTCACCGGCGGCACCGTAATATCGGAAGACATCGGGCTCAAACTCGAAAACGTGAAGATCAACGACCTCGGAAGGGCGAGAAAGATAACGGTGGACAAAGAGAACACCACCATAGTCGAGGGCGCAGGAGATCACGCACAGATTCAGGGCAGGGTAAAACAGATAAAGACACAGGTCGAGGAGACCACTTCCGATTATGACAGGGAGAAACTTCAGGAAAGGCTCGCAAAGCTCGTCGGCGGAGTCGCCGTAATAAACGTAGGCGCTGCAACCGAGTCGGAGATGAAGGAGAAAAAGGCGAGAGTAGAAGACGCCCTCCATGCAACAAGGGCTGCTGTCGAAGAAGGCATAGTCACGGGCGGAGGAGTTGCACTCATCAGGTGCATCAAGTCTCTCGACAAGGTAAAATTAGACCACGACCAGCAGATCGGTGTGAGCATAGTCAGGAGAGCGCTCGAAGAGCCTATAAGACAGATTGTGGCGAACGCCGGCATGGAAGGCTCGATAGTAGTCGAGAAAGTAAAGGAGTCAAAAGATGCCGGATTTGGCTATGATGCATATAAGGAAGAATACACCGACATGCTCAAGGCCGGTATCATCGATCCAACAAAGGTCACAAGGACGGCGCTTCAAAACGCATCGTCAGTTGCAGGCCTCATGCTCACCACAGAGGTTATGATTACCGAACTGCCTGAGGAAGATAAGAAGATGATGCCTCCGATGCCCGGCGGCGGAATGGAAGGAATGTATTAAGAAATCAGGTTAAGGTCAAGGTCAAGGTTAAGGCAGGGGAGATCAAAAGTCTGTATTTCTCAACCTCAGCCTTAACCTTAACCTATTTTTTCTTAGCCCCAACCTCTCCAGAAATTTCCTGAGAGAAACTTCACTATGTCAATCCAAAATGGTATCCTAAATATTATGAGGTTCATGAAACCCAATTTAAAAATAATCGCGGTTGCGATATCTTTTCTTATCGTGGCTTACATAGGCATACAACTCTTTGTGCCGGCAAATATCGGCAGCACTCAGGTGGAGGTGGAAATACCCGAAGGGTCGAGCTATAAGCAGGCTATAGGCATCCTCGTAAAGAATAATTTGATACGCGACAAAAACATGTTCATAGTCCTCGGAAAAATAACCGGGCTTCAGAAAAAGATAAGGGCAGGCTATTATGTGTTCTGGGGTAATATGAGCCCGCTTCAGGTATTCAAAAGGCTCGGCAGCGGCAAGATAATCGAATACGAAATAACCGTGGTCGAAGGGGACAGCCTTATCGAAATAGGCAAAAAATTGGCTTCAAACAAGATAATGTCTTCAGAAGACTTCAAGGCGCTCGCTACGAGCAGGGTATTTCTCGACTCTTTCAATATCGACGGGCCGAGCCTCGAAGGTTATCTTTATCCCCAGACTTATAAGTTCCCTAAAGGCGCAAAGCCCGCTTCGGTATTAAAACTGATGGTCAATAAGCTGAGAGAGGAATTCAACAGCGAATTGCAGGACAGGGCAGAAAAGATAGGCTGGAGCGAAAATCAGGTTTTGGCGCTTGCGTCAATTATAGAACGGGAGGCGAAAACGGACGAGGAGAGGCCGCTTATATCGGCGGTTTATCATAACAGGCTGAAGAAAGGGATGCCCCTTCAGGCCGATCCGACCGCTATCTACGGCGTAAAAAGCTATAAGAATAAGATCACAAGGGACGACCTGAGAAAGAAAACTTCCTACAACACTTATGTAATAAGAGGTCTGCCGCCCGGCCCCATAGCTTCGCCGAACATAAAATCCATAAAAGCGGCTCTGTATCCGGCAAACGTGCCTTATCTTTATTTCGTCTCAAAGAACGACGGCACGCACTATTTTTCCAAAACATTATCCGAACATAATGCGGCTGTAAAGAGGCTCAGGGCTTTGCAGCAGGCCGCGAGATTAAAGATTAATGACGAGCTTTCTTCAAACACTGTTTCAGAGGACAGAGAAGGATAAAGCCGATGATTGAAAGAAAAAGAACAAGGCAGATCCATGTTGGAAACGTTGCCGTAGGCGGCGAAAATCCTATATCCGTCCAGTCGATGACAAAGACCGACACAAGGAATGTAGAAGCAACCGTGAATCAGATACTCGCCCTCGAATCCGCGGGCTGCGAGATAATAAGGCTCGCGGTTCCGGACATGGATGCGGCACAGGCAATTGGAAAGATTAAATCTCAAATCTCAAATCTCAAATCTCAAATTCCTCTAATTGCCGACATACATTTCGACTGGCGTCTTGCCCTCGAAGCCATAAAACAGGGAGTTGACGGCTTAAGGCTGAATCCCGGCAACATAGGCGCGGAATGGAAGGTAAAGGAAGTGGTCGCCGCAGCGAAAGAAAAGAATATTCCGATAAGGATAGGCGTAAACGCCGGCTCTTTAGAAAAAGAACTCCTCGAGAAATATAGCCACCCTACGCCCGAAGCCCTCGTTGAAAGCGCGGAAGGTCACATAAAAATACTCGAAGATCTCGATTTCCATAACATCAAGGTTTCGCTTAAGGCATCCAATGTGATGAGGACAGTTGAAGCTTACAGGCTGTTTTCCAAAAAATATGATTATCCTCTACATATCGGCATTTCAGAGGCAGGGCCACCGTTCACCGGAATGATAAAAAGCGCGGTCGGGCTTGGGATGCTGCTCTCCGAGGGCATAGGCGACACTATGAGGGTTTCGCTCACCGCAGAGCCCGAAGAAGAGATAAGGGTCGCTTACGAAATACTTAAGTCCCTTGGAATAAGGCGGCGCGGGCCTGAACTGATATCCTGCCCCACATGCGGAAGGTGTCAGGTTGACCTAAGACCCCTCGCGCAGAAGGTAGAGGATATCCTTAAAAATGTGAGCAAGCCTATCAGCGTTGCCGTGATGGGATGCGTTGTAAACGGCCCCGGAGAGGCGCGCGAGGCAGACTTCGGAATTGCGGGCGGCAAAGGAATGGGGCTCGTTTTCAAAAAGGGTGAAGTGGTAAAGAAGGTAAAGGAAGAGGAATTGTTAGAGGCATTGATTGAACTGATCAATGAGGAGTAAGTTGTAAACGATAAAACTCAGCGAGAGCGGCTGATAAGCCGTGATCCTGTCGTGCGCTTTGATGCGCCAGCCTTAGTTATTTTTTGGCGTCTTGTAATATCCAGTATAGCCTCAGGATGTTGGGCAGCAACCCTTAACAGCACGCGCGACGGCCCTTCAGGGCTGCGTCTTCCCTGCTCCCAGTTGCGAAGAGTAGCAACGCTTATCCCCATAAGAGAGGCGAATTTGTCTTGAGACAGACCGTATTGTTCGCGTATTTTTTTCACTTCCGATTCGGGAAAATCAATGCTGCGAGAGGGCTTCTTTTTGCCCTTCATAATAGCAGCGCCCTGCTTAACGCTTTCAAGCAACTCTTCAAACAATTCTTTCTTCATAGATACTCCTTTTCTATAATTTTCTTCAATTGTCTTAGTTGATCTGGTGTCAAATCGTCCTGCTCGCTCTTTGGATAAGCAAAAAGCAGAAGAACAATTTCTTGCGATACGAACCAATAATAAATTACCCTTATGCCGCCTCTCTTACCATGCCCGCTGGCAGACCACCTGAGTTTTCTAAGCCCGCCGCTTCCATGTATTATTTTTCCTGCGTCCGGCCTATTGACCAAATGGCTTTGCAAAAGCCGATACTCTTCATTGGATATCAATTCCTGAATTCTTTTTGTGAATATCGGGGTCTCGATAATGACCATGATTCATTATACGCCAATGGCGTAGAGAAGGCAAGTAAGAAATGGGGGATGTGCCCCAAATTCAAAAATTCAATGTATAACAAGACTATTAACAAATCATGAATTGTCACTCAATATAAAAGGGGCTTCCATATTCAATCTAACAAGTAGTTATGACATTTGTTCGATTTCAATTCGTTCTTTTGTTTTTGGCAAATTATGCCTTATGCAATTCTGCAGGATATCTGCTTCACTATTTATTATCTTAATGAAATCTTCTAATCCTTGTTCAGTAACAATCTCAACGAATGATAAATTATCGCCTATTGATGGATTCCGAAATATTACAGTGCCTTTTGAAACATTGTTAAGAATAATATCATTGTCATTCCCAAGATTGCAGTCATAAAGTTGACCATCTACAATTACTAATGGAAAAATAAATTCTATTTTAGATGTCGTTTTATTATTCCACAACTTATCGATTTCGATGGCTCGTGAATTAGCGGCTTTGCAAACAGAAAATAACGCTTTATATGGCATGTCGCTATGATTTTCAAAAGCTCTTGTTACACCATAGCTTAAACGATTATCGAATGTAAATATCTTATTATTTCTGGCATCATTATCAAGTGATAGTTCAAGTAATGCTAACTTACCCATCGTTGTAGCAATGCGTTTATCTATGTCATGACTAATCCCTGAGTCATTATCAGCCATGCTTTGCAACAGAATCCAAGGCTTGTCTGGCGAATACTTACATTCTATGACATAAGTAAGGTCAATAAAAAGCAAGGGGGATTGTTGAAAATACAGATTCCTTGAAACGATAATATCGATTTCCCTATATTTATTTTCGTCTGAATCCTTATAATAACTTGAAAGTGTAACAATAAATTTATGCGTCTGAAACGCCATAGCTACTCTCATTTCAAGAGGATAGCCCTGCTCTGAGAACCATTTTCTTATTTTATCATCGAAGGAATTCATCATCCTATTTCAAAGACATACTGTTTATTTCTACATATATTCTATAATTGATAGTATTATATCAGGCATTGCGTTGATAGGTTATATTCATCAGCCTTTCCGCTGCTCTATTTTTTCAAACACTTCCTTTGCTGGGATCGCGCTGATTTCACCGCGCTCATAGGCGTCTATGCGGCTTTCAGCCTCTTGCGCCCACAGTTCATCAATAGTTTTTCTCTCGGAAAATTCAAAACTGGTAAGAAGTTTTTCTACAATCTCTGCGCGCTCAATCGGCGGCAAATCAAGAGCTTCGGCAAGCACCTGTTCACTTTGACGAGACATATGCACCTCCTCCTTAAAGCATTATTCATAGGATAGCATATTTAAACGTTGCTTTAAAATCATTGCAAGTTGACAGCCGGCAAATCAATGCTATACCTTTAAACTAAATGCTTACCCTCGATTACATAAGAGACGTTCAGGTCTATCAGAACAAAAACGGCTATCGCTTTTCGGTTGACGCCCTTCTGCTGTATTCTTTCGTAAATCTTAAGAGAGTATCCATGATAGCAGATCTCGGCGCTGGTTCTGGCATTATCGGCCTGCTGCTCGCAAAGAAATATCCTTCGGCATCGGTAATGCTCATAGAGCTTCAGAAAAGCCTCGCGGTTCTGGCTGAAAAAAACATAACGCTTAATAATCTTAAAGACAGGGTGAGCATAGCAAACACCGATATAAAGCACTTGAATGCCAAATTATCCGAAAGCTATGTCAGCCGTTCACAGGCAGGCAAATATAAATCCGGGCTTCTGCCCGAGAGTTTCGACCTTGTAGTATCAAACCCTCCTTTTAGAAAACCTAAGACCGGACTGCTCAGCGAGGGAGATGAGAGGGCGATAGCCAGGCATGAATTGAAGCTTCCCCTGCAGGATTTGATAAAGGCAGGCTCCTTACTCCTAAAACATCACGGAAGGCTCTGCATTATCCACCTTCCTGAGAGGCTTTCCGAAATAATAGATGTGATGCGGCAGCACGGCATGGAGCCGAAGCGCCTGCGGTTCGTGCATTCAAACATTTCCTCTGAGGCGAAGATGGCGCTGATAGAGGCGGTAAAAGGCGGCAGAACAGGGCTGAAAACAGAAAGGCCGCTTTTTATCTATAACGAAGACGGCAGTTATACCGAGGAAATGGAAAAACTTTATGCATGTTAACCGATAGGATCAGTCTGGAGTTGACCTAACGTTGCATAAAAATACGATTTAAGGTTAGGCGAATATGCTGAAAAGCCTTTAGTAGCGATACCTTGAAGGCGAACCCTCCAGCCATTTAAAGGCAATTTCAGTATCACCTATACATTCAACAAAATAAACAGCCATTTAATAAATGTTATCGCATTACTAAAGGCTTTGAGGCATGTTTGCCTAACCTATTTATACAAGTGTAAGGTTGACTTTAATCACTCCATCCATTAATTTACTTGTATGCTTTCATACGCCCTTAAACGCCTCTTATTAATGATTCCGCTTACCTTCGGGATCACCCTTATCACATTCACCGTCATCCACCTTGCGCCGGGCGGGCCTGTGGAAGTAGAAACGGAGATGTCATTGAAGGCATCGGCCCAGGCGCGTGAAAATCTCAAAAAGCTTTACGGCCTCGACAAACCCCTGCATGTCCAATATTTCGACTGGCTTAAAAGATTCGTAAAACTGGATTTCGGAATATCCTTTGTAGACGGCAAAAAGGTGTTCGATAAAATAAAAGAGCGGATACCCGTAACGCTTACAATCAATCTGCTTTCGCTGATACTCATAATGGCGATAGCAATACCAATCGGTGTGCTGTCCGCCACAAAACAATACTCTATCTTCGATAAGCTCACAACGGTCTTTGTCTTTCTCGGTTTTTCGACGCCCACGTTCTGGCTTGCGCTCATATTGATGATCATCTTCGGAGTAAGCCTCGGCCTTCTGCCCATATCGGGCATTCAGAGCATAGACGTATCGGGCATGGGGTTTATCGACAGATTGGCGGATTGGATAAAACATCTAATACTGCCCGTGGGATTGAGCGCGTTCGGAGGCATTGCAGGATTGAGCAGATACAGCCGTTCGAGCATGCTTGAGGTCATAAGGCAGGATTACGTAAGAACGGCGCGGGCAAAGGGATTGAAAGAATCCGATGTGATTATTCGCCATGCCTTGAGAAACGCCTTAATGCCCGTAGTTACGATTTTAGGCCTATCCGTTCCCGGACTCATCGGCGGCAGCGTAATATTCGAGACCATATTCGCAATACCCGGCATGGGACAATTGTTTTACGCATCGGCAATGTCGAGGGATTATCCGACAATAATGGGAATACTCGTCATCGGCGCAGTTCTGACATTAATCGGCAATCTCATAGCGGATATGTCTTATGCACTCGTCGATCCGAGGATAAGGGTAAGGAAATAAATGTTTAGAATAATCTGGCATAGGTTTAAGAAAAATCCGTTGTCGGTCGCGGGGCTGGCAATTATTCTTTCGCTTGCGGCCATCGCACTATTTGCGCCCGTGCTTTCTCCGCATGAGCCGACAAAAATTGACGTTTATAATGTCCTCTCTCCCCCAAGCTCAAACCATCCTTTTGGCACTGACGAACTTGGAAGGGATCTGCTTTCGAGGATGATATGGGGAAGCAGGGCATCTCTCAAGGTCGGGTTTATCGCCGTAGGCATCGCGATAAGCATAGGGACAATGCTGGGCGCAATTGCAGGATATTACGGAGGCAAGATAGACGCCCTGCTGATGAGGTTCGTTGACATCATGCTGGCATTCCCTACCTTCTTTCTGATACTCGCGGTCATAGCAATCGTAGAGCCGAGCATATCGACGATTATGATCATCATCGGGCTTACCGGCTGGATGGATGTTTCGAGGCTTGTAAGGGCCGAATTCCTGACCTTAAAGGAACGGGATTTCATAGCAGCGGCGCAGGCTCTCGGCGCAAGCGACCCGCGTTTGATATTCAGGCATATAATTCCGAATGCGTTATCTCCGGTATTTGTCGCGGCTACATTCGGCATTGCAGGCGCTATTCTGACTGAATCGGGGCTGTCGTTTCTCGGCCTCGGAGTTCAGCCGCCCGAGCCGAGCTGGGGCAATATCCTTACTTCCGGAAAAGACAATATTACCGTGGCATGGTGGCTTTCCCTTTTCCCCGGAATCGCTATATTGATTACCGTTCTCAGTTATAACCTTGTAGGCGAAGGATTAAGGGACGCCCTCGATCCGAGATTATGGACGAGCGAGAAATAACTCTCTCACATCTGCCTGATCCCGAAAGGGCTTCAAAAAATATCGATTCGTTCCTCTCGGAAAATCCCAATTATGCCGAAAGATTGAACGGCTGTATAACAGAAGCCTCTGCTCTCTTTTCATACAGCCAGTTCCTCGCTAATTACTGCGTAAAAAATCCCGATGCGCTGTTCGATGCGATAAACAATCTGCATATTTCCTTCGACTCTGAGGAACTCGGATATGAACTGCGGGCGCTGCTTTCGGCGTGCAGTTCGATGGATGAAGGAATGAAGGCGGTCCGCATTTTCAGAAAGAACAAGCTGCTCATAATCACGCTTAAAGACATTCTCAAACAGGCCGAACTTCAGGAGATAATGCTCGACATGAGCATGCTCGCGGACGCTGTGCTGCGGGAATCTCTCGACTTTGTGGAGTCTTTCGTCAGTCAGCGTTATGGAAGCCCGGAAAATAATTCCATTGCAATAATAGCCCTCGGAAAGCTCGGCGCTCAGGAGCTTAATTACAGCTCGGATGTGGATATAATCTTCGTTTACAGAGAAGAAGGGGAGACTACCGGCGTATCCGCGATTCAGGGCGCTGTCATGAACAGGGTATCGACATTCGAATATTACACAAAACTTGTCGAGGAACTCTCAAGATTCCTTTCCGCGAATACGGAAGACGGCTTCACTTATAGGGTCGATTTAAGATTGCGGCCTCAGGGACAGCGCGGCAATCTCGCCTTATCTCTTAGAAGCTACGAGGAGTATTACGAATCATGGGGACAGTTATGGGAAAGGGCCGCACTCTTGAGGGCAAGGCCTGTGGCTGGAGATATGCGATTGGGAGAAGAATTTTTAACTTTGATAAAACCGTTTGTCTACAGAAAATATCTCGATTTCGAGGCCATCAACGAGATAGGGCGGATGAAATCACAGGTGGAACAGATAAAGGCGGGGACCTTGAGCAGGGACATAAAACGCGGCTACGGGGGCATACGCGAGATAGAATTTTTCATCCAGATATTTCAACTGATATACGGAGGCAAGGAACACCTCTTAAGGGAAAGGAGCACGTTTAAGTCCCTGCATAGGCTCCTCCAGAAGGGGCTCATAGGTTACGAGGATCTGGGTCAACTCTCCGATAATTACGTGTTTCTGAGAACGCTCGAACACAGGCTTCAGCAGTTAAACGATATTCAGACTCATACTCTTCCGTCCGGTGATGCCGAACTGGAGATTCTCGGCAAAAAAATGGGCTTTCATGCAGGACAGGTTTTTTTATCGGAGCTTGGAGGGAGAAGACGCAAGGTAAGAGAAATATACGACTCTCTAATGGAATCCGGAAAGCCGCCTTCACAGGGCCATGCATACGGTTTATTAAGTAGTGTTTTCTGGGATATGGAAACGCCGATCGAACATCTCCTTTCAAAAGAGCTTGAATCTAAGAAGGTCAAGGATGCAAGCAAGGCTATACACTGTCTTACGAAGATACGAAATAACATTTACTCTTTCCAGACAATCAAGGGAAGACGGCTCCTCGAAGATATAATCCCGAAATTTGCAGATGAGGCGCTGAAAGGAACAAACCCCGACCTTGCCCTCCTGCATCTTGTAGATTTCTCTGCTATTCTGGCGGCAAAAGAATCGTATCTCGAAGTCATATCTCAACGGCCCGAGATAATATCCGTTCTTAACTTCATCTTCTCGCAGAGCGAATATCTGTCTAAGATACTCATGGGCAACCCGGAATATATCGAATCCCTCGCGGAAGGCGAAACAGCGAAAAAATCTTTACCGTCATTCATGAATGAATTGCAATTGCTCACCGAAAGGCGCGGCATGTCGACAGCAGTCAGATTGTTCAGGAGGCTTGAAGAGATCAGGCTCGGCATAATGTTCTTGGACAGGAAAATAAACGCAACGGAACTCATGAAGTCTTTGAGCAAGACGGCAGAGGCTATCTTATCAACTCTTTTGCAAAGCCCGAAAGCAACCCTCCCCTATAGCCTATTGCCTATTGCCTATTGCCCTTCTTTAATTATCATAGGTTTCGGTAAACTGGGAGGCAGGGAGATTATTTTCAATTCAGACCTCGATATAATCTTTGCGACACTCAACGAGCCGACAGAAAACGACATAAAGGCGGCAGAAGGGTTGCTGAGAGGCTGCATGTCTTATACAAAGGACGGCATAGCCTACAAAGTCGATACGCGCCTCAGGCCTGAAGGCAGCAAAGGGCCGCTCGTAAGTTCTATCGAGACTTTGAGGAATTATTACTCAAGGCATGCTCAGACGTGGGAGTTGCAGGCGCTTTTAAAGGCAAGGCCGATTTGTGATTTCAAATTTCAAATTTCAAATTTCAAATTCATGGAAATGAGAAAAGAGATATTGATAAAAAGGGGAACTGAAATTACTCTCGATGACATAAAAAAGATGCGGGGGAGGATTCAAAAAGAACTCTCAAAGGAGATATCAGGCTCTTACGACATAAAGCTTGGAAGCGGCGGGCTTGAGGAACTGGAGTTTATCGTGCAATATCTCCAGCTAAAAAATTGCAAAGACAATCCTCAACTACTTGTGCAGGGGACTATGGATGCGATCAGGCGTCTTGGCAGAAGCGGCATATTGAAAAATGACGATGCCGCTGTTATAAAAGAGACTTATCTGTTTTATCGGAATATAGAGACGATTATGAGATTAAGAAACGAATCCTTGCTGAAAGAGGGCAGCGATACCATGCGAAGCGCCGCCGGCTTTATGAATATGAACGAAGACGAATTTTTGATCACGCTGAATCGAAAAAGAGAATGGATCAATAGCTTTTTTTAAGAATTTAAGCAGGAAGGGCATTGTATTTGAGCGGACTTCGGCAGCCCAAGCGTAACGCAGGTTAAGGTTGAGGTTAAGGTTAAGAAAGAAAAACTCAGCCTCAACCTTAGCCTTAACCTGTCGTTGAAAGGCGGGATGCCTTTCGAGAATGAGCGAAAATATCATGTCCTTCCTGCTTATATCCAATATTCGGGATATTTTCTGTTCCTTGAAAGATTGTTTACCAGAAGCGCTACAAGCAAAAGTATCGCCGCCCCTGCCCCGGCCGGTATAAAGGCATATAGAAATCCGAGGTCGTGTATTTTTTGGCCTCCTATGACGGCAATCAATGCGGTTGCACCGCCGGGCGGATGCAGCGTCCTGGTGGCAAGCATAGCCGCAATGGCAAAAGATACTCCGAGGGCGGCTGCCATCCAGATAGTCTGTCCGAATATCTGATAACACGCGACACCTACAAGTCCGGATATTATATGTCCTCCAATCAAATTTCTCGGCTGGGCGAGCGGACTTTTGATCGCGCCGTAAACAAGCACTGCCGAAGCGCCGAAAGAACCTATGATAAGCGTCAAATCCTTCGGCTCAAAATACTTTGACGAAATATAGCCGCATATGCCGATGCCGACAGCGCCGCCGAGCCATGACCAGACAATCTCCGACAGTCCGACCCCCGGAGGACAATTTGAGCAGCCTCTCATTTTCGCGATATATTCCTTTATCCCCATAATTCATCTTATCTTTTCATCATATCCCACGCTATGATTTAAATCATATCCTGCTTTTTATCGCCCATCAAACATGGAAGACATGGCGGAAAAGCCTTTGCCAGAGAAATTTTTAACTATCATACGCTTTCCCGTCATCCGCATCGGTGCTTACTTATTGGGTAACTTCGCTTAATATCTATGCTCTGAACGCAAACCGACGCTTGTAAAGGCTTTGAAGCTGTGCCTTCCATGTTTCTATTGCGACTTGCGGTATGACGCAAATCATTGTTTCATTCAGGCGGGCATGGTAAAGTTTTATTATGAACAATGCAGGTAATGTCAAAAGTTTCATGAAAAAAGAGACGGATTTATGAAAACAGTATGAGATAGGGTTCCGCTGGCGTAAGGGATGCCAGTTTAGAAGTCAGAAGTGGTGGACGCCGACGGCTCTGAGAGA
>JAJYVD010000010.1 GCA_021792185.1 Nitrospirota bacterium
TCTCTCTCAGAGCCGTCGGCGTCCACCACTTCTGACTTCTAAACTGGCATCCCTTACGCCAGCGGAACCCTATCTCATACTGTTTTCATAAATCCGTCTCTTTTTTCATGAAACTTTTGACATTACCGCTTTTGAAGCTTAATCCCGAACTCCCGGTCATGGTAATAACAGGATTCAGCGACGAGCATTATTATGAAGATTCCGTCAATGCGGGCGCTTCGGACTTTATAAACAAGCCGTTTTCCATCGCCGAGCTTTTAGCGAGGTTCCAGAAAATGATGCGCGACCACGAAATTGTAGCTCAGATAAGGGCCGGTGAAAAAGAACTCGAAAAAATCGGCTCGGAAATGATAGCAGGCATCCAGCACGACTCGATGCAAAGGGTGACGGCACTGAAAAAAGAGATCGAGTCTCTGCAAAAAAAGTTACAGGCCGGGAGTGCCGCATGACGGCCGGTCAACATCTCAAGGCATTATTTCCCATCACGCTATGTTCGGTAATTTAATAGAAAAGATCAAGGCCGGAAATCTATGGCACCTTATCTGGATAGGTGTCCTTGCCTCGGAAATTCTAATATCGGCAATAGTATCGCTTATAGGTATCGCATTCCATGGAAGGATTGTTGTTGATTATATGATTGCCGGCTTTGTTACCGCCATGATAGTTTCAGCAGTCGTTTTCGCTATGTTTGTTCACTTTATCAAACAATTACGGGAAAATGAAGAAGAACTCAGGGCAGCGCAGGAACAGGTCAACCGGAAGGCAGAGATGGAGAACTATGCAAAAAACCTCGAACATATCGTAACTCTCAGAACCGAATGCCTCAATAACGCCTTAAAGGAACTGCAGCAGCAAAAGGATTTTTCCGAAAAGCTCTTATCTGCTATCGGCGCCACAATAGCGGTTCTCGATTGCGAGGGACGGATTGTAAGGGTCAACAAGGCATGGGAAACCCTGAGGGGATTCAACGAAGAAGAGGTAAAAGGCAAATACGTGTGGGACTTTATGCATGAAGGGTCCGCCCATCTGGCAAGGATGACCCTTGAGGAAATGCTCGTCAATAAAACTGCAACCACATTTAAAATAGCCGTATTAACAAAAGACGGCAGGGAAAGAACGGTTTTAGCGAACAATGCGGTTATTGCGGATGAAAACGGCGAGGTCAAATACATTATAGCTACAGGCATCGATATTACGGAAAAAGAAATGATGGAAGAACACCTGATGGAGGCGCAGAGATTGCAGTCCATCGCAACCCTGGTTACCGGCCTTTCGCATAATTTTAACAACATACTCGTGGGCATTCTCGGATACGCCGGCCTGTTAAGGATAAAAATCTCCTCATCCGACAGCCGGGATACCCTTCAGGGTGCCGATGAAATGTTGAAATACATAGATATCATCGAAAATTCCGTGAAAAAAGCATCCGAATTCATCAAGCATCTAATGATGTTCTCAAAAAAGACGGAATATACAAAAAAAGATGTAAGCATAGGCGAGATAGTCGGCGATGTGCTGGATATAATCAAATCTTCGTTCCCCAAAAATATTCTAATGGAATCAAAGCTCCATTGCGAGCCTTGTAAGATCAAGGCAGACAGGGACAGGCTGCGGCAGGCTCTTATAAATATATGCATCAATGCAAAAGACGCCATGCCCGAAGGCGGAAGGCTTAAGATAGAAACCCTCGGCAAGGAGATCATACAGCCGGAGCACATTCTCCAGAAATTCGGCAGGTATGCGATTATCAAGATAAGCGACACCGGACAGGGCATGGATGAAGAGACCAAACGAAGAATATTCGAACCGTTCTTTACCACAAAGGGGCTGCTTCACCACACAGGGCTCGGCCTTTCCATAGCGCACAGCATCATTAAAGATCACAACGGCTATATCGCGGTGGACAATAACAGCGAAGCTGAAAATGGCACAACATTTACGGTATATCTGCCGGTGGTGTAAAAGGGCCTGCGGCGCTAAACGGTCTCAGGGGCCAGTATCTCCACCCTGTTCCTCCCCTTGTTTTTGGCGGAGTATAAAGCCACGTCGGCCCTCCTGATGAAATTTTCTTCATCCTCGTTCAGCGCGTATTCGGAGACTCCGAAACTGCAGGTTATCCTGCTCAACTGCCCGAACTTATGCGCCTCTATCTTCATACGCAATTTTTCGGCAAGACTTCGCGCTCCCTCTATATCGGTAGACGGCATAAGTATAATGAACTCCTCGCCGCCGTATCGGGCAAAGATATCGATTTTACGTATATTGCGCTCGGTTACCCTCGCTATCTCCTTAAGGACATAATCTCCTACCTGATGGCCGTAATTATCATTGACGTCCTTGAAGCGGTCTATATCGAACATTACGATGGATAGCCGCTGTCCGTACCTCACCGTCCTCTCTATCTCCCGCCTGAGTTCGTCGACGAATTTCTTCCTATTGAACACGCCGGTGAGGTGGTCCTTTTTGGAAAGGAAAATGATTTCATTGACGCTCATCATCTTATGGAATCTCAGCAAAAATTCCTCGGGGGAAAACGGCTTGCCTATAAAGTCGCTTGCGCCTGCCTCCACGGCCTCTTTTGCCGAATATTCGTTTGTAAAAGCGGTCATTACCATGATGGGAAGGTCGTGATATGATTTCGAAAGCTCCATTGTTAAGACAATGCCGTCCATATTGGGCATGGCTATATCCGTTACTACCACATCGAATTTGTCAGCGGCGACCTTATCGATGGCCTCGACTCCATCCGATGCCGTTTCGCATTTATGCCCCTTAGAGGACAAAAGTTCGACAAGGAGCTGTTTTACCGCTTTTTCATCGTCCACGATAAGTACTTTATAGCCTGACATCTTCATATTTTTATTATGACGCAAATAGCATTTAAAATAAACCAATGCTGGATATTTTTTCAATTTTTACGCGGAAAAACATCAGGCAGAAAAAATGAACTTTATTACTCCTGCTGTTGCTGCTGTTGCTGCTGCTTGTATAAAATCATGTATTCCTTTTCCATGTCCTCGTACTGCTTCTGCATATCATCAAACATCTTGCTCTTTTCCTGAAGTTTGGACTCGAATTCCGTCAATGTCTGCCTCAACTTCTCCCTCTCCTGCATCAACTCCCCGTACTTGCCCTCATCCATCCCCGCGCTTACGCCTTCTACATCCCCGGCCTCTTCCCATATTTTTTTCAATTCGTCTTCCCATGCCCTGAACTTTTCATTGAGGTTTTCGTTCTCTTTTGAGAGTATTTCAACATACGATTCAAGTTCCTTGTTATTGCCCTCAAACGACTCTATCATCTCTGCAATACCCTTATTTTCAGGCGACTCTCCGAACATTGTAACAAGTCTGCTCTTCAGGTTATTATAGCCGCCCTGAATCGACGATAACTTCGTCTGCGCGCCGTCGAATATATCCTTGTAGCACATCAAATCCAGTATCTTGCCCTTCTGGGAATCGATTATTCTATGCATCTTATTGACCTTGACTGCCAGGGAACTTTCACCGGCAGCTTCTGCCGTCTCTACCGGCTGCGGCTCGCCTGATGCCTCTTCCGGCTGCTTTGCCGCTGCCGTCTCGGGAAGCGGAGCAGGTTCCCCGCCGGTTTGTCCTTCGGCTGTATTCTTTGCGTCGGCGAGTTCCTTCATGGTCTTCCGATAGAGCATCGCGTGTTTCCTGTTTTTTGAAAAGAAATATACGGTCAACAGCAGCATTATCAGCGCGAACTCGATAAGCAGCATGAAATAAAGGGCATCGATAGTTATGATCATTTCTTTTCCTTCCTCTTTTTGGGTTTTAATTCTCTCATAATAAGCGCCTTCCTCGCAAACAAAAAAATGCCGACGGCAACCAAAAGCGAAAGGTTTATAATGCCGAATTTAATGAGTGCGTCATTCCATGAAGACCCCTTCTTTTTTGCTTCGGTCTTCACGGAAGGCTGAGCAGCCTTTTGAGGCGGAGGTTCGACCGATTTGAATTGAATCACCTTCTCGCGCTTGAATGTCTTGCTTTCCGCAGCTATTTTCAGCGCGTGTTCACCGGCGCTGTTGACCGTAAAAACAGCGGAATACCTTCCGTCTTTAGCGCTGTCCTGAAGTCCGAGCTTTGCGCTTTTGCCGTCAGGGGTCGTGATCTCGGCGGCAAAAGAAACCTGATCGAGTACGGCCTTCTCCGCCAATACGCCCCCTTCTTTTTCGAGCCACGCGTCAATTTTTATAGAGTCTCCCTTATTGACGAAGCCTTTGTCAAAAGAGCTTTTAAGACTGAGATTCGTTATTACAAAAACCTTGTTCCCCTCTTTAGTGCTGAGTTTCACTCTCCATGCGCCCTCTGCCGGCTCTTTGATGGTAATCATGTCAAATGTCTTTGATTCGTACCACTGCATGTTTTTCCCGTACTTTGCAGGGCCGTGTTTCTTTTTAGATGGATCTACAAGCGTGGTGGAGGTTCCGGGCGCCTTGCTGATAAGCAGTATAGCCTCGTTTATATCCCTGTCAATGCTGAAGGAATCACCCTCAAGCGGCACGGTGTCGGGGGATTTGATCTTTTCGAAGATGGATGCGAATATAACATGAAGGTCTTTATCCTCCTTTGCAAGCCTGAAGAAGCCTCCTGTGGCCTTTGCCATGTCTTCGAGGAGCTTTGCATCAGACAACTCGGTAAAGGCTATGGAATATAGCTTTATGCCGGCCTTAGCAAGTTCAGACAAAAACCCCGACAACTCCGCAAAGGCCGCGTCGTCCTTCTCTTTTGAGCCGAGCGCAAGCTTGCCGTCGGACATTAAAATAAGCACCTTGTTCCTGTTTGAAGACTTAAGCTCTTCAACTCCTTTTTTCACGGCATCGGTAATGTTCGTGGAAAACTCCTTTGAAGTTACACTATTGACGGCATTGAAAAGCCTTCCCTGATTTTTCTTTGTATTCTGCGTAAGATGCGCCAACACCTTCGCGGAATCTCCGAAACTTACAACCCCGACATTATCTTCAGAACCGAGAAGCGATATGAAAAGCCGCGCCGCGGGTTTTCTGTAGCTCTGAGGATCTGTTTTTTTCATACTGCCGGAACTGTCCATCAAAATAACAATATCAAACCCGACTTTATCTGGCTGCTTTTGCTCGACCGGCTGTTGTGGTTTAACGGATTCTTTCTTTTCAACTGGAGAGTTATCCGCAGCAAAAGCTGCAGACAAGAAAAATGCGAACAGGAAGGCTACCGTTAGAATATATGCTTTTTTCATAGTCATTATTCTTATCGGAATTCTTACATAGAACTATAGCATAAAACGGTGCATAAAATATCTGGCGGAGAGGGGGGGATTCGAACCCCCGGTGGAGTCGCCCCCACAACGGTTTTCGAGACCGCCGCATTCAACCGCTCTGCCACCTCTCCAAAAACAACAGTAATCAGTCATCAGTGATCAGTGAATAGTTTAAAACAAAAGACTACAATTAAGGAATACCCATAAATTTATTCATAAATTACAATAGCCGAAGCGGAAGACAAAGTATTGGAGCGACTTCGGCAGCCCAAGCGTAACGCAGGTTAAGGTTGAGGTTAAGGTTAAGAAAGAAAAACTCAGCCTCAACCTTAGCCTTAACCTGTCGTTGAAAGGCGGGATGCCTTTCGAGAATGAAGCGGAAATGCTTTGGCTTCCGGCATGAAAACATTTATAAAGGCTTTGAAGCCATGCCTGTTTTGACGAGATTATCTGCGCTCTTGAAAAAACCTTTTCAATAAGGCCGCGCACTCTTCCTCAAGGACGCCGGAAACGACCTCAACCTGATGATTCAATCTTTTATCCGAAAGTATTTGATAGAGGTTTTGGACCGCTCCCGCCTTGGTATCCCCGCATCCGTATACAAGCCTTCCGAGCCGGGCATTCACCATTGCGCCCGCGCACATTACGCACGGCTCTTTCGTTACGTAAAGGGTAGCGCCGGTCAGCCGCCAGTTTTCGACCTTGCGCGACCCTTCTTTCATTGCAAGAACTTCTGCGTGCGCCGTGGGATCAAAGGTCGATTCCCTGCAATTATGGGCGCTCGCGACTATTTCATTATTTATAACAAGAATTGCCCCTACAGGAACTTCGCCCTCATTGAAAGCGTCTTCAGCCTCTTTAAGGGCAAGCCTCATGAAATCGATATCATGGATCATTTTATCAGACGCTCTCTACTTCCAGTCCCGTTAATTCCACTCCGTTTCCGGATTCTATTATGACCGAACCGCTTCCACAGCCCGGACATTCGAAGACAAAATCTTTATTTACGCCGAATTCGCCGCCGCAGGTCTTACAGCGGCCGGTTGTAGGTATTTCGACAATCGTAAGGGATGCCTCGCTTGCGATGCTCCCTGCCTTCAGGGCATCGAAGTTAAAAATCAAGGCCTCGGCAGATACTGCCGAGGCCTTTCCAATCTTTACTTCTATGTTTTTTATCCTTCTGAAACCGCTGTCTTTACATTTCCAAACGGCCGTTTCGAGAAGACTCTCGGCAATGAAAACCTCATGCATGAACTACTTATGCACTTCCTTCTCGTAAGCCTCCTTGCCTGCATCGATGGCCGCAGTGATAGCCGACTTTCTCTCTTCGTAGATACCCTTTCCTTTTTCAACGGTCGATGAGACCATCTCCTTGGCGTGGCTTACATACTCTGTCGCCTTTTCCTTCGCTTCATCCGTCATCTCGCGTATCTTTCTCCTTGTTTCGGCTCCGGACTGCGGCGCCATAAGCAGGGCAACGCCCGCGCCTACCATACCGCCCAAAAGGAATGAAAGCAATACCGAACCCGCGCTGAAACCGTCTTCTTCGTGTCTCATTGTCATAACCTCCTTTCTTAAAGTAGCTAAATAGTTAAGTAGCTAAGGGGTTAAGGGAAAGAACTAAAAATAACTTAAAAAATGTTTTTTACCTTAACTACTAACTACTTAATCCCTTGACTACCTTGAACTAAGTTGTTTTATTAAAACCTCAAGCGCCGCCTTAACGCCGGCCTTTATGCCGAAAACCCTTAACGACACCCCTTCCCTCACATTATGAACAATACTGCTGAGCGCCTTCACATTTTCCGTTATTTCATAAGCCGCATCGGAAAGCTCCCTGACATTGCCGGTTGCGATTCCCACATCGTCGCTTACCTTGCGGAGGCTTTTCAGGGTCTGCTCCGTCTCTTTTAGAACCGGCTCTATCTTATCTTCCGTATCTTTTAAAAATTCCCTAAAAGCGGCAGCAGCCCTTCTTATCTCCAGCGACGCGTAAATAAGAAAAAAAATAGCGGCGGAAAACCCGAGCGCCATGATAAAAAAACCTACGCTCAAAATTATTACCCACGATTGGTCAGCCATCCTGCCTCCTTTCTCAAAAAGTATAACACATTTATCCCTGATTTAATATATCTACGAATATTTTCACCATAGCGGGATCGAACTGAGTGCCGGCGCCCTTTTTCAATTCTTCGACAGCCGCTTCTTTGGTAAGCCCTTTCCTGTACGGCCTGTCCGATTCCATTGCGTCATATACGTCGGCAAGCGCAAGAATTCTTGCCCCAAGAGGTATATCATCGCCGGCAAGTCCGTCGGGGTATCCGGCGCCGTCATATCTTTCGTGATGGTGTTTCATTATAGGTATAATATTTCTGAGGCCCTTGAGCGGCATAAGAATATCGGCGCCCTGCGCCGGATGTTTCCTTATCATCTCTATCTCTTCCGCAGTCAGTTTCTCTGTCTTATCCAGCACCGCCTCATACGTCCCTATCTTCCCTACATCATGGAGAATAGCAGCTAACTGAAGCCTCTCCATCGCATCCTTATTGAGCCGGAGTTTCTCTCCGATTTTGAACGCATAATTTACCACCCTGTCCGAATGTCCTTTGGTCCAGCGCGATTTTGCATCGATGGCGGCTATAAGGGACTTGATGGTTCCCATGAATATCTCTTCGAGGTCTTCCATCAGCTTTGCGTTTCCCATAGCAATACCGACCTGAGTTGTTATCTTTTCTATAATTGCTATATGTATATTCGTCAGCCACGCAGGCCGAACACTCGATAGGATAAATGCCCCGAATAATTTGCCTTTAATCATCAACGGCGCGCAGAAATACGAATAGACATTCTTTTCCCCGCCCCATTTCAGCAATATCGGAGAATTTTTAAAATCGAGGGTGATATCGTTCTGATAAAACGATTTACCCTTTTTAAGAATTGCAAAAAACGGGGCATCACTACCTATTTCTTCGCCTTTATCCATGCCCGTGCCCCAAGAAGCGGTCACTTTAAGGGCGTCTCGGTCATCCTCCGAAACTACTGCCATCGAAACACCGTCGCAGGGGATTATTCTCCTTATCATCAACACGACGGTCTCTATTATCTCTTCCGCATTAAGGTTGGAGAGTATCTCTTTCCCTATTTCATACATGAGTTGAAGGGTCTCGATTTCATGGGTCATTTTTATGCGGTTTTCCATCCATTCCGTGTAAATGGTATGGTTTTCGAGCCCTATAGAGACATATCGCGCTATGGAATCCATCACTTGGACCTTCGTCTCATCCACTTCATCGGACTCTGCGATCAAAACGCCCATCTCTTTTCCCTTGGAGATTACGGTACTTATAATCGCATTTGCCGTTATTTCCGACGAACACAGCTCTTTAGGCAAAAAATCGACCACTACGGCATTTCTATCCTTCATGGCTTTCACTATGAATTCCGTTGTATCGTCATTGCATCTAATATGCTTAAGCTCGACCCTTTCCTCCCTCGTGCCGCCGGATACGGCCATTGTGTGGAATTCGCCGTGCCACCCCTTCATAATAATAATGGCTCTCTTGAAATCGGAGGAAGGGGCGATTAAATTCACCACCTCGGTGCACATGTCTTCGGCATCCTTGAATGTGCTTATAATCTGGGAAAGCCTGTAAAAAAAGTTTTGAATCTCTTTATCTTTCATCCTTCCTCCACGATAAATACTGCGAAAAAGACGGTTCTGCTTCTATTATATCTATGACCTCCGATAAGATATCAATAAGCTCATCTTCCGGCAAGGGAAGTTTTTCCCAGCCCCGATCATCAAACAGCGGCACCAACCGATCCATAGAAGCCGATATGCCGATACCCTTCACTATGAAATCCGCAAGATGCACGACCGCGGCCTCTCCCGGATATGCGCCGCAAAGGCCCGGCTTGTGATGATAAGCGATAATATCGTTTATTATCGATGGGAAATTCCATTGCCCGGCAATCCATGACCCAACGGCGTCGTGCGTAAAATCTATTACCTTTTTCTCCGCATCCAGGGCGGTCATGCCTTCGGATTGAACGGTCTTATCGATCTCCGCCGATTCTTCCGCAAGCTGCTTCCTGATAAGCACCTTCCCTATATCGTGAAGCAGCGCTGCTGTCATTATCTCCCCGATGTCTTTCATATTAAATCTGTTAGCCAGAAAACCCGATACTACCGAGCAGCAGTATGAATGGTCCCACAGCCCCGGAAGTTTTTTATCGGCGATATCGAAGAGGGGTGTGCTAAGTATTATGCCCCTGACCGGATTGGAGCCGATAAGAACTATTGCCTTGCCTACGGATGCCACCTTGCTGTAAAGGCCGTAAAAAGGCGAGTTGACAAGTCTCAATACCTTGCCGGACAACACCTGATCCCTTTCTATAAGGCTGCTCAAGTCATCCAGAGAATAATTGCCCTCGTCTATCAGTTTAAGTATGCGGTTATGGAGCGCAGGTATTGTAGGCAGTTCCCTGATGTTGAAGAGTCTTTCTTTGATGTTGGCGGCAGCGGGTATCACATCAACAAGTCCTTTATTGCATCCCTTATTTTCAGGACGATGGGGTTCCGGCCTGCTGTAGCGAACCTCTCGTCGATCTCTTTGCGCAGATTTTCAATTCCGGTTTCCTCCCTTTTTACAGGACGGCCTTCGACGACCACATTCCTTATATCCCGGCTATTCAGGAGAATTATATGCTTATCAGTCAACTCGACACCCTTGAGGAACAGAATATTGCCGTTCTTGTCCTTTATGGTTGCGGCAAGCACCATGGAAGGCTTCAGTTCATCTATGCTCACTTTTTGCATTTTCTACCGCCCTTCTAAAGAAGATATCCAAATTATATCACTCATCAGACGAAAATCAACAAAAAATATTAAACAGATTACACAGATTAAACACATTAAAAATATTAATAGGCTTTCTTTATTATGGCATGGAAGGCACGGCTTCAAAGCCTTTACAAGTGCTGGGTTACGTTCAGAGCATAGATATTAAGCGAAGTTACTCAATAACTAAGCACCGATGCGGAAGACGGGAAGGCGTATGCATGTTGGATATTTCGCCGGTAAAGTCTTTTCCGCCATACCTTCCATGCCCTTGCAAGTTCCGGGATGTGAGACGTGCTGAAAAAGCCTTTACTCATATGGAACATTATCACAACATTCTCTTTCTCGTGAGCTACAACATTGCTTTGTTATTGAGTAATACTCTGGTAATCTCCGGATTGCACAAGCAACTACACTTAGTAAAGGCTTTTGAAGTATGCCTCACTGACCTATGGTTACGGATTGTGGTTATACTTTGTCATCTTATAGACGTGCAGTATTCTTTGAACAGCGGTTATATGGCTCAGGAAGAACAACAATACTATAACGGGAAACAACCATCCTGTTATGCAGCCGAAGGCTAACAGCACCACCCTCTCGGGCCTCTCCATAAGCCCTACAGCGCACTCAATGCCTATGCCCCCGGCCCTTGCCCTTACATAACTTATCACCATGGCGCCGACAAGGCTGCCTATGCTCAGCATAACGCCTGCGAGATTATTCCTATCGAAAAAATACCATGCTACGGCGATGAAAATAAAAGAATCGGAATACCTGTCGAGGGTCGAATCGAGGAGCGCGCCGAATCTGGTGCTTTTGCCGTTAGTGCGGGCGACAATGCCGTCGAGCATATCGAAAAAGCCTCCTGCGATTATCAGGAGTCCTCCGGCAAGGGGATTAAACGGTATAACTAAAGCCGCTGCCGCCGTAATCAGAAACCCGGCAACGGTAAGAATATTCGGACTTACGGCTATGCGCCTTGTCAAAGGCGTAAGGGGCTTATCGAGGAAATGCCCGAGCTTCGCGCTTATCAACTACCTCTCCCTTTTATTTGCTATGAATTCTTCCACCATTTCTCTCGCTTCTTCGTCGGAAAACTGCGTCCTCGGATGCTTCATGAAATAAGATGAAGGAGAGAGAAGAGCGCCGCCCACACCCCTGTCTTTTGCGATCTTGCAGCACCTGACGGCGTCTATAACGACGCCTGCGCTGTTTGGAGAGTCTTCGACCGACAGCCTCATCTCGAGATGCATGGGTATATTTCCAAAACCGCGTCCCTCTATGCGCAAAAAGCAGACCTTGTTATCGTCCATCCATGGCACGTAATCCGAAGGGCCTATGTGTATATCGTCATCGGTCATCCCGTGCGTAACCTGCGACTGAACCGCCTCTGTCTTGGATATCTTTTTAGATTTGAGCCTGTTGTGATTAAGCATATTCAGGAAATCGGTATTTCCTCCCACGTTAAGCTGATAGGTATGGTCTATCTTTACGCCCCTGTCCATAAATAATTTTGTAAGCATCCTGTGGATAATAGTCGCCCCTATCTGTGATTTTATATCGTCGCCGATCAGCGGTATGCCTTTTTCTTCAAAGCGCCTTATCCATGCATCTTCAGATGCTATAAAAACGGGAATGCAGTTAATTAAGGCAACGCCTGCCTCAAGACATGCGTTCGCGTAATACTTTGCGGCCTGTTCGGAGCCGACAGGAAGATAGTTGATCAGCATATCCGCTCCGCTTTCCTTAAGCATCTTAACTACATCGCACGGCTTCTCATCGGCCGCGATAAATCTCTTGCCGTCGGGATAGTCGGCCATGTGCGAAGATATGCCGTCGAGGATTTCGCCCATCTGTACCTTTACAGGATAATCCGGGATCCGTGAATAAAACGCCTTAGTGCAGTTCGGTCCGGCAAATACAGCTTCCTTTAATGGCCTGTTCACCTTCCTTGCGTCTATATCAAATGCCGCGACAACCTCGATATCTCCGGGCAGGTATCCTCCGAGATTATGATGCATAAGGCCGAGGAATTTATCGGGGCTGTCCTCCCGTAATGACTTGTAATATTCTATTCCCTGAATCAGAGAGCTTGCGCAATTGCCGACCCCGGCAATCGCAATCCGTATCTTACCCATGCTGTTAATATCTCCTCGATTATTTTATCTCTATATGTCTCGGTATATCTTTAGTTTTTTTGGGAAGGACTATTTTTAAAATGCCGTCATTAAGCGTAGCCCTTATTTTATCCTGATCCACATCGCAGGGCAATAAAAACGACCTGAAAAAAGCTCCGTACGCCCTTTCCACCTGATAATAATTCCTCCCTTCGCAGCGGAACTTTCTCTCACCGCTTAAATTGAGAGTATTGCCCTCAACCTTAATATTAATATCGGATTCGGAAACTTCGGGCAACTCGGCCTTAACCGTAAAATCCTCCGGAGTCTCATAAATATCCACGACAGGCAGCCATGCCGGCTGATCGGCAATTCCCCTGCCTGCCTGCGGAACGTCAAAAAGCTTATTAATTCTTTCCCTCAGCGGAAACGGGTCCCATTTTTCCATTTCTTTCAGACCCCCGGAGTTAAAATCATAAACAGGATTTTATAAATTAACTCATGCACTTGTGTCAAGGACTAATCCCGACAGCAAAATTCTCTTTCCTTAATTGTCTCGACCGGCCTAAGATATAGGCGATATGAGAATTTATAACGTGCCCTATTTCAGACAGCATATACGCAGGCGCTTTTACCCTGTTTATATTCGACAAACGCCATTTTATAAGGCTGTTGTAGAGTCTCACGGTCCCGTCGGACAGGCGTATCGAGCCTTCCCTGTCACGGATGCATTTTTCACAGATTATCGAACCGTGAGATACATAAAAATTATTATGCCCGCTGTAAGACCCATTATAAGATATAGTTCCGCACCTGCCGCACATATCGAGCCTCGGCGCGTATCCGGCAATCTCGAGGAATTTTATTTTGTAATAGAGGAGATACAGCGCATTGTCGCAGTCCGATTCGAGTTTAGTCAGCGTGCCGAGCAGCAGTTTGAAAACGGCGAAGTGAGGCTCTCTTTCGGGCATGAACTTAAGGCTGAGTTCCAGCATTTCGGAAACATTCAGAAGACGCTTCAGGTCGTCCCGGAGTGCATGAAAGGTCTTTATTATATCCGACTGGGTCAGGCGGGGCAGGTTAGCGTCCTCTTTGCCCATAAACGAGATTTTGGAATAGGTAAGCGGTTCGAGACTGCTTCCGAACCTGCTTTTGATCTTTCTGGGACTTTTGGCAAATACCTTGAGCAAGCCGTAATCGCGGGTAAGATATGTAACTATGAGGTCCGCTTCTCCGAATAAGGAATTATTCAGGACAATTCCTTCCGTTCTTTTCAGCATCACATAATATTCCCGAAATCTTCGGGTTTCAGGTTCTTAAGCCATTCCTCGAGCTCGTCGGCTATCTTTACCTCAAGCACGCTCTCTTCGACGAAAATAGGCGCGTTTGCCCGAAGCGCGACAGCGACCGCATCCGAGGGCCTCGAGTCTATGCTTACGTCCCTTTTGCCGTCGCTTGCGTGGATAGCGGCATAGTAAGTATTGTCGACGATTTCGGTAATCACTATCTTTGTGATCCTGACATTAAAGCCGTCGAATACATTTTTAACGAGGTCGTGCGTAAGGGGCCTCGGAGTAATCACCTTACCGAGGGCGAGGGCTATGGCGTCGGCCTCCGGTTTCCCTATCCATATGGGAAGGGTCTCGGCGCCGTCTATCTGATGCAAGAGCAGGATATACATGCCGCTTCTCGGATCGAAAAGCAAACCTTCCACTTTCATTTGAATGAGCATTAACTAAACCCCAGTTCCTTTAATATGCGTTCGTTGCCGCGCCAGTCCTTTTTAATCTTTACCCGCAGTTCTATAAAGACCTTCGTGCCGAGCAGCTTCTCCATATCAAGCCTTGCGGCTGTCCCGATCGATTTAAGTTTCGACCCGCCTTTCCCTATTATAATACCCTTCTGCCCCTCTCTTTCAACATAAATATTCGCATTGATAAACACAACCCCGTTCTCCCTCTCGGCCCAATGTGTTATCTCCACCGCGACAGAATGCGGTATTTCGTCCTCCGTATGCCTGATGATCTTCTCCCTGATTATCTCCGCCGCCATGAACCGCTCAAGCTGATCCGTCAGTATATCCTCCGGGTAATATTTGGGACCCTCCGGAAGATAATCCGTAACTGTCTTGACCAAACTATCAACGCCGTCCCCCGTAAGCGCGGAGACCGGTATTATCTCCTTGAACGGATAAAGCCTGCTGTAGGCGTCTATAACCGGCAGCACCTCCGGCTTTTTAACCGTATCTATTTTGTTTATCACTAAAAATACAGGCTTGTTTAAATCCTTCATAATATCGATAATAAACCTGTCGCCGCCGCCGGGTTCTTCGGGCTCGACCATAAAGAGTATCACATCCGTTTCCTTTGCGGATTCCCTCGCCTCTTTGACCATAAGCTCTCCAAGCCTGTGCTTAGGTTTATGGATTCCGGGGGTGTCGATGAATATTATCTGGGAGTCAGGCAGCGTTTTAACGCCGACTATCCTGTTCCTCGTGGTCTGGGGTTTCGGAGAAACAATGGCGACCTTTTCGCCGAGGATCGCGTTGAGCAAGGTGGATTTGCCGACATTCGGCCTTCCTGTCAGAGAAACATAACCGCTGCGAAATTTTTCCATCTACTTTAAATTTGCCAGCGCTTCTTTTATTCTATCCAGCCCCTTCTGTATGTTCTCCATGGATGTGGCGTATGATATACGGATAAAATTGTCGTCCCCGAACGCCTCGCCGTGCACCAGCGCGACCTTCGCGTCTTCGAGCAGATACATCGCCATATCGAACGATGAATTTATTGCCCTGTCTCCGGCCTTTTTACCGTAATGTTTTGAAACATTCGGGAACGCATAAAATGCGCCGTTGGGCTTCAGGCAGCTTATGCCTTCGATGGAATTCAACCCGTCCACTAAAAATTTTCTCCTTTTGTCGAATTCCGCGCGCATTGTGTTTATAAAATCCTGCGGGCCCGTCAATGCGGCCACCGCCGCCTTTTGTGAAATTGACGCCGGATTTGATGTAGACTGGCTCTGGATATTGGTCATTGCCTTTATAATCTCCTTAGGCCCGGCAGTATAGCCGATCCTCCACCCTGTCATGGCGTGGGATTTCGAAAGCCCGTTAATAACGATAGTCTTATCCTTTATCTCTTTTCCGAGGGACGCTATACTTACGAATTCCGTGCCGTCGTAAACGAGCTTTTCGTAAATTTCATCAGAGACAATGTAAACATTATGTTTAAGGGCTATTTCCGCAATGGCCTGAATGGTTTTTTTATCGCAGGTCAGCCCTGTCGGGTTTGAAGGGGAATTGAGTATGATCGCCTTTGTATTTTTCGTTATCTTCGATTCGAGGACATCGGGCTTCAGCATGAAATTATCTTTTTCGTATGTCTTAATGAAAACGGGAGACGCATCGTTGAGCAAAACCTGATCCGGATAAGAAACCCAGTAAGGAGACGGGATTATAACTTCATCTCCGGGGCCGTAAATGGCCTGCGCTGCATTATAAAGGCTGTGCTTTGCCCCGCAGGAAACGATTATATCTTCTTTTGCGTATTCAAGATTGTTATCCTGCTTAAGTTTTCGAGCAATAGCGTCTTTAAGCTCGTCGATACCGCCTACCGGAGTGTATTTTGTAAAACCGTCCCTTATCGCCTTTATTGCAGCCTCTTTCACGTGTTCCGGCGTATCGAAATCAGGCTCGCCCACTCCGAAGTTCACGACATCCATCCCCTGAGCCTTCATTGCCTTGGCCTTGGCGTCAACGGCAAGCGTAGGGGACGGCTTGATCTTTTTAGCCCTTTCGGAAAGCATAAAGAAGTCCTCCTTGGAAATCATATTGTTTTATGAATAATGCATTACGCGGTTATGGTCGTTATTATAGCCCATTTTTCGATTTTAATTCCCTGATCTTAATGCCTTTGTCTTTTCCTTATATGACATCGCCGTTCCAGAGCCTTTCAAGAAAGAACCGCCACGGCATTATGTGAATGCCATCGCTTAAGCGCGGCTCTTTTTCATTGCAGACTACAATAGCCTTTTTCGGGTTATAATCGCCGTAAAAAGCCTTTATGCCCCTCATGTCCCCGGGCTTTACCAGCTCCGAGCCTTTTACCTCAATACCTACTTCTCCGGTGCCGAGCACAAAGTCAACCTCTATCCCGGTCTTTGTCCGCCAATAGCCGATATCAAAGTCTTTTTCGTAATAACGGCTGTATGCCCTAATCTCCATGAATATAAAATGTTCAAGCGCCCTTCCGAACTGCTCCCCTTTTTCTTCCGGCACAATTCTTCCCGCGATATAACCGGCAATGCCCACGTCAAACAAGTAGAATTTCGGCGTATGAGTGATAATGTCCCTGGACTTGCGCTTGATATACGGCAAGAGCATCTTGCCTATGAGGGTATCTTCCATTATGTGGAAATACTCCCTTACAGTCTTGGCATCCACCCCGCAGTCCCGTGCAATGTTGGAATAATTTATCAACTCTCCTTGACAATACGCTAAGGCGTCAAAAAATCTCGAAAATGCCTGAACATTGCGAACGAGCCCTTCTTCAAATATCTCCTCTTTCAGGTAATCGCTGACATAAGCCTTCAGGCTCTTGCGGTAGTGATCTTCGCCGGCAGTATAATGAGACGGAATAAGGCCATGATTGAGGACTTTAAGCACTGCATACTCGCCTATTTCCCTTGTGGTAAGCGGGTACATCTCATATCGCCATGCCCTTCCGCCCAGCAGGTTCGCATGGCCGCGTTTAAGTTTGCGGGCGCTTGAGCCGCACAGCACAAAAGACAGCCCCTTGTTTTCAATCAGCCAATGAACTTCATTTAAAATATAGGGAACTTTTTGAACCTCATCCATGATGATGGGCTGCCGTTTACCAATGTCGCTTACTGCCAAAACCCTTTCCCGAAACAGCGCCGGCTTTTTCAGATAATCCATATAAATATCTGTCTTCAGAAAATCAAACCACAGGCTATCCGGAAATGTATGCCTCAAATAAGTAGTCTTGCCGGTCTTTCTCGCGCCCCACAAAAAGGCTGATTGCCCTGCAGGCAAATCTATTCTTAGAATCCTTTGAAAACTCATCTACCCATCCTACTCCTGATTAGCATTACTTTTTAGGAGTATATTACCTGAGAAGTTGACTTGTCAAGTCCCCATATCGGATATTTACCGGATAGCTTATAGAAAAACCTGCCCTATAGCCGTGACCGATAGCTGTTATTTAATGCCCTTTAATTCCCTGATCTTTTTCAGCGTATCTTTATAATTCTCATCGGACGGCTTTAGCTCCAACGCCTTCAGGACAAGCTTCTCCGCCTCGGCGAGATTCTCTTTTTCCATATAATAAAGCCACGCAAGGTTATTATAGGCATCCGAGAGGTCGGGCTGTTTTTTGATCGCCTTTTTATAATGGCTCTCCGCCTCGTCTAAATCTCCCTTTTGCATATATGCGTTGCCGAGATAGAGGTAAGCGGACGGAAGCTTTTTCGATGCCTTTTTATATTCCTCGACGGCGTTATCGATCTCTCCCTTTTTCTCATACGCCATACCGAGATTTATATGCTCCTCAGGCGTCAAGGGATCATCGAGGATGACTATCTTGGGCAGAGAGCAACCGGTAAAAATAATAGAGCAGCAGAGCAGCAGAGCAGCAGAACGGCTTAAACAGTTCAAACGGTTTAAACGGTTCAAAGTGTTACTTATTGCGCTGCTGACCGCTGAATGCTCATTGCTTACTTCTTTTTTATCCACAATGTCCAATAATTCGTCTTTTCCCATGAATTCAGAAATTTTTCCCTCTCTATGAACGCGTGTTCTGTTTTGCCTGAATTTACCGTCACACCGGTTTCGTTATATCCTACCACCACCATGAAATGATTGGCCTGATATACGAAGAATCCGTAATCGACAAGGACTATCAAAGGATAACCGCCGTCTATTTTTGCCTTAATATCTTCCCAGCTTCCTCTGTATTGCTGCGCCTGAAAACCCTTCTTGTTTGCGTAAATAAGCATATCGATATCGAGCGTTCCCCGTGCCGATGCGCTGTATACGTCTTTTGCTATGTCTTCAGGCTTTATATCGACGCCCCAGTAATTCATCACTCCGGCTAATGACGCGGGGCCGCACTGGTAGTCCTCTTGCGGATGGAAGGGAACTTTATTTATGAGTATGGTTTTCTCTATCTGAACGGATACGCCCGAACATGAAAAAAGAAAAAAAACGGGAAAGGCAAGAAAAAAAACAAAACTAAAAATTCCCTCTATATACCGCCTTTCCCGCATTTACCTTTTATTTCGTCACCACAACCCTGTGCCCTGTCAGTTGAATCAGTAATACGACCAGTATCGCTATCACGAGAAGGGCGATCACAATTCCGAGGCCGTCTCCTCCAACTTTCAGATCATCGAGTTGAAGGGCAAGCTTATGTATCTGTTGATCGCTGAGCTGCCCCAGCCTGTTGTTTATCTCTTCCTGAGTGAAGCCCAATTTTTCGAGCCGTTCCCTTATCATCTTGGTCTCGAGCGTCTTCTGTATTTTCTCCATATCAACAGCCCTGTCGGCTTTTGACAGCGCAATCACCTCCGACGGCGCGAAGCCGGCCTCAACCTTAGGCGCGATACCGATAATAAACATTGCAAATATAAGATACCATGCTGCCTCTTTCATAAACGGGACTTTCATTGTTTCCACCTCCTTTCTTTGCGAATTATTCATAGCTGTCGATCTTCAATTTTTTTTCTTCGGGCTCTTTTATGTACGACCTTATAGGCCATATTTTTTTTGCCGAATCTATAAGTTCCTTTGTCTCGCTCATTGTCTTTTCTGCGGATTCATAGAGCTCGTCATCCGCTATAAGCCTGCCGACCGTGCCTTCTCCTCTCTCGACTTTCCGAGTAATACTGTCCAGCCGTTCGATGCTCTTTTTTAATCCAGGCTTGTTTTCCTCAAGGAGCGCATTCAGTTCTTTTGCGGCCTTATCGAGTTTCGTAATGAGGGACGGCCCCTTATCCGACAGCTCGTTCAAGTTGGACATTGTGGCGTTAAACAGGTCTTTGTTCGTTTTTATAAGCTCGTTTATGTCGTCCAGAACCTTTCTGAGCCTCTTATCGTTGTAATCTATAGCCGAGCCCATTTTTCTGGTAATGTCCCTGACGTTGGCTACCGACTCCTTAAACGCCTGTTTCGATTCTTCGGAGCCTACCATCTCATCGATAGACGATGAAAGAGCGCTTATATCCTTAGAGAGAGCGGAAAGATTTCTTATAAGGCCGTCGATGTCCGTAACCTCCATAACGTTGGCAAGCGTATCCCCATTTTTCAATTGCGGCGGTTCGGAGCCGGGTTTTATCTCCAGGAACTTGTCTCCCAGAAAGCCGGTAATCTTGATATACGCAGCCGCATCCTTGTAAAGCTTAACCCCCTCATGCATTCTTATCGCCACTTTTGCCCTGCCGTTTTCAAGGGTTATGCCGGTTATAATTCCGGCATCCACGCCGGCGACCCTAACCTTTGTCTTTTGATCGAGCCCTACTATATTGTTGAAATAGGCATAAACCGTGTATCCCCTGCCTTTGAACAGTTCGATGTCCCCGACCTTAAAGGTCATAAACGCGAGCAGGACCAGAACGATCAACGCAAAAATACCGACTTTAAGCTCTGCGGATAATTTTTTAATCTGTCCTTTCATTACATTAACATGGGCACGCCGGTTATGGGGCCTACGGCGCTGCCGCTTATAAATTGCCTTACGACAAGATTTTTGGTGTTCTTTATATCATCCGGAGTGCCGGTCTCTATAATCTTACCGGAATATAGCATCGCAATCCTATCAGCTATTTTATAGGCGCTGTGCATGTCGTGGGTTATGGTAACGGAAGTAACCGAAAGCCTTTTGTTCATTTCTATTATCAGGTCGTTTATGGCGTCCGCCATTATGGGGTCGAGTCCTGTCGTAGGTTCGTCATAAAGAAGTATTTCCGGTTCGTGAGCAATGGCCCTCGCAAGGCCGACCCTCTTTTTCATGCCGCCCGAAAGCTCCGACGGCATAAGGTCCTGCACGCCGTCAAGCCCTACCATCTTGAGCTTTTGAATGGCTGTCTGCCGCGCATCTTCTCTGCTCATTCCCTTTTCCCTCATAAGTACAAAACTGACGTTTTCCCACACCTTCATGGAATCGAAAAGCGCCGCACCCTGAAAAAGCATGCCGAACTTTCTCCTCGTCTCATATAAACCCTTTTCGTCTATGCGTGATATATCCCTGCCGGCAACCATCACGTTTCCCTTATCCGGTTTAACCAATCCTATTATATGCTTCATCAGCACACTTTTTCCAGAACCGCTGCCCCCGATAACCACCATGCTTTCGCCCTGCTGCACCTTGAGGTTCACTCCCCGAAGCACATATTTCTGGCCGAAAGATTTATATAGATCTATGATTTCTATCATCTGAACATCCACGCCGAAAGAAAATAATCGGATATGAGTATGGTCATCGACGAGAGAACCACCGCGCCTGTTGTGGCCTTGCCTACTCCTTCGGCTCCTCCTTCCGAATAAAAACCCTTATAGCAGCTTATAAGCGCTGTGCATGCGCCGAAAAAGCCTGCCTTGACAAGTCCGAAATATATATCTTCAAACTCTATAAAGTCCCATGTCTTCTTCCAGTAAGTCGCGGAGCTTGCCCCGAAAAAACCGACGGTAACGGTATAGCCGCCCATGATGCCTACAATATCCGTGACAACAGCAAGCGCCGGAAGGGCCATCAGACCGGCTAAGAATCTCGGAACGATCAGGTATTTAACAGGATTGGCCGCAAGCGTCTCAAGCGCGTCTATTTGCTCCGTAACTCTCATGGTGCCGAGTTCCGCGGCCATCGCAGCGCCGGCCCTGCCGGCAACTATAATTCCTGTAAGAACGGGACCGAGTTCCCTCGTTATAGACAAGGCTACGGCAAACCCAACCATCGATTCGGCGTTAAACCTCTTAAATCCCGTATAAGTCTGAAGGGCCATGACCATGCCTGTAAAAACTGCTGTAATAAGAACTACGGGAAGGGATTTTATGCCGATCTCGATTACCTGTTTCAGAACACTCTTTATCTCATAAGGGGGAACAATGGCCTGCTTTACCGTATACCAGAGCAATATTAAAACATTGCCCAGTTCGCCGGTAAAACGGATAAGGTATTTGCCTATTAACTCTATAAATTTCATGTTAATTTAACCCAAACTGAACGATTCTAAGTCAGAAATATATGTCAGATGCGGCGAAAAGACTTTAAACCCCGCACTTGTATTAACATTTATCTTATCCGTCATCCGCATCGGTGGACACTTATTGGGTGATGCACATATAATCTTTTGTCTGCACTCGAACTAACACTTTTTAAAGTCTTTGAGCCGTATCTGACATATAAAATCGCTCAATTAATAATACACCTTTTTCGCCCTATATCCAATAGACGTAAGTATTTCATATGGTATCGTGTCTGCCCTGCGCGCCAATTCAGCGGCATCTATGGATTCGTTTCCATTTTTTCCTATAATCACCGCATCATCCCCTTCTTCCACATGCTCTATGCCGGTCAAATCTATCATGGTCAAATCCATGCAAACGCGTCCCACAACCGGAACCCTTCTGCCCCCTACAATGACCTCCGCATTATTTGAGAGCCGCCTGCTCAGGCCGTCCGCATAACCCGCCGCCATTACCCCTATAAGGCTTTCTCTTTTTGTAACGAATGTCCTCCCGTAGCTTATCGGAGTGCCTGCAGGAAGTCTTCTTAAAGCCAGTATTTTTGCCTTAACCGTCATTACAGGCAATAGGCGATGGGCTATAATCGCTTCGCGCCTTTCAATCGGCGAATAGCCGTACAGCATTATTCCTGGCCTGACAGCGTCGAAATGCGATTCGGGCAGGGCTTCAACAGCGGCGCTGTTGGCTATATGGAATAGCCTTATCTGCAAACCCTTTTGCAAAAGCTCTTTTCTAACAGAATTGAAAGAAGCTATCTGCATGCGGGCGAAAGATTCATCCTTGATATCCGCCTCTGAAAAATGGCTCATCACGCCTTCAATGCTTATGCCCCTCATGCCTGCTATTTCGAGTATTTCTTTGACCGGGTCTCCTGTAAGACCGAGCCTTCCCATGCCGGTATCTATCTTAAGATGAACGTTCAAAGCAGTGTTGCGTCTTTCAGCCTCTTTAGATAATACAACCGCTGTTTTTTTATCGCTTATTACAGGGATAAGACTGTATTTGAAAATATCTTCTACATCGGGGTCGAAAAGAACGACTATAGGCGTATTTATGCCCGCATCCCTTAATTCCTCAGCCTCTCCGGTAAAAGCTACAGCGAGATATTCGACACCATCGCGGATCAGTCTTCCGGAAATCTCTACAGCGCCGTGCCCGTAGGCATCGGCCTTCACAACGGCTATTAAGGGCAGATTACGGGAAATATCTTTTATAACCTTGAGATTATGAGAGACGGCGTTTAAATCTATTTCAGCGGTAAAGCCCCTGTTCACGTTATATTAAGCCTTTTTTTCCTCTTTTACCTCTTCCTTGCCTTCTCCCGCACTCTTTTTAGGGGTTACATCTATCTCTTCAGGCTCGCTCATCCCCTTTTTAAAACTCTTTATCGCCTTGCCTATGCCTCCGGCAAGCTCCGGCAATCTTTTTGCCCCGAACAGGATCAAAATGATCACCAGTATTATTATCAACTCCTGCATTCCAAGACCGAACATAACTACCTCCTCTTTAGCGTATAGCTATTAATTTTTCGTAATCCTCAGGCGTATTTATATTAACAAATGACCTGCCTTCAGGGTCTATTTTCCTTATATCCGACTCGTCAATAAAATCCGTCTTAATCTTGTCCAAAAACCGCTTCAATGATGTCTTTTTATTCACAATTCCTTCTTCAAGATATGGCAACGCTGTCTTACAGTATACACCAAACAGGGGCTGCGGTTCATTATTATAAATCGGTATCACGGCATCTATCGCCTGAGAACGCAAATCAACATGTCTATCGCAAATAAATGAAATTACCTCTTTCTTTATAAACGGCATGTCGCAGGCGACCGCGAAAACGCAGTCTCCTTTCGCGTTGATCAATGCCGAATAAATACCGGACATCGGGCCTTGGGAAGGAAGCGCATCTCCTAAGAGCGGCACGCCGAGGTGAAAATATTTTTCCGGCATATTGGTGCTGATAAAGACAGTATCGAACATGCCTTTCATGAGGGAAAGGTTTTTTTCTATTATCGTGGAATCGCCTATCTTTATGAAACCTTTGAGGGTGGGGAACCTCCTGTTTTCGCCGCCTGCAAGAATAACGCCGGTCATCTCACAACCACTCCGGCATATCCGACGACATGTTCGTAATCGCCGCTCACATCTCCGGAAGTTGCGTATTTCACGAGCCGCGCCTCCTTCGCGCCCAATGCCTTTGCCGCATAGAGCATTATGGTTGCCGGCATGAAACCGCACATCGAAATATCTTCCTTTTTTACGGTCTTATGCAATCCTTCGGGATTAAGGCGGAGAATCTCATCTATGGCAAGTCCGTCGAGTTTCCGCGCAACGGCATCAGGCACATAATGGCTCATGTCCGAGCTTGCCGCGATGACCACGTCATAACCGGCCTCTTTTACGGCATCGGCAATGCCCTCTCCTATTTCCCTGCACTCCTGAACCGAAGCGCTCATGACGATTATCGGGACGATCTTAACATCCTCCGAAAAATAGGCTATAAAAGGCAACTGCACTTCAAGGGAATGTTCGAATAAATGCGCCTTCGCATCCTCCGATATATGAGGCGACGCCTTTGCTATCTTTCCGGCAAGTTCTTCGTCTATATCGAAGGTCCCCGTAGGAATTTCCCACTGACCGGAAGTCATAATCGATACGTTCGAACCGAGTCCGGTGTGATTCGGCCCGATAAGGACAAATGTCTTCGGAAAATGAATGGAGGAATACACCGCGCCCGCTACATGACCTGAATACATCAAGCCTGCATGGGGAGAGATAATGCCTATGACCTTTTCTTTTGACGCTCCTTCAAGGATATACTGCTCGACCTGACTTCTCAATTTCGACGCAGTGCCGTAATAAAACTGTCCTGCTACTGCGGGCGACCTCTTCATTAATAGACATCCTCTTCGGATTCGTACGAGACGTTCGCGAAATCGACGAATCTCGTGCTGTCCGCTAAATAGGTGAGATTTACCGTGCCGGTAGGCCCGTTCCTCTGCTTTGCGATATTCACCTCTGCCTTGCCTTTATTGGAAGGGTTGTTTTTATTGTATATCTCATCGCGGTAAATAAACATTATCACATCCGCGTCCTGCTCAATTGCCCCGGATTCCCTGAGATCCGCAAGCGTGGGTTTCTTCTCTCCACGCTGCTCTACGGCCCTGTTCAACTGGCTGAGGGCTATGACAGGAACCCTCAGTTCCTTTGCGAGCGCCTTTAGCGACCTGGATATTTCCGATATCTCCTGCTCCCTGCGCTCAAAATTTCCCCTGCTCCTCATGAGCTGGAGGTAATCCACAACAACGAGGCTCAATCCCCCATGCTCCATCTTTAACCTGCGGGCCTTTGCGCGGACTTCAAGCACTGTAATGGCGGACGAATCGTCTATAAATATAAGAGCGTCCGCGAGCCGCCCTGCCGCGTTGGTGAGCTTCGGCCAGTCCTGCTTGCCTATAAAACCCTTTCTCACATGGGAGGCATTCACCATGCTCTCCGAGCAGAGCATCCTCATCGCAAGCTGTTCCTTCGACATCTCAAGGCTGAATATGGCCACCGGCTCTTTGAGGTCGATTGCCACATGCTGGGCTATGTTAAGGGCAAAGGCGGTCTTTCCCATGCCGGGCCTGCCGCCGATGATTATCAGATCGCTGGGCTGAAATCCGGCTGTCAGCTCGTCTATATCCTTAAATCCGGAAGGAACGCCTGTAATGGCCTCTTTTTTATCATAGAGGTGCTCTATCATCTTAAAGGTATCTTTAATGACGTCCTTCAGGCTCGCAAATGATGTCTTTGTCCTCTTGTCCGCGATGTCGAATACCATCTTCTCCGCGTAATCCACCATTTCGTCAGCGTCGCGGCTGTCTTCATAAACTTCGGTGGTAATCTGGGTAGCGGTTTTTATTAATGCCCTGAGCAGCGCCTTTTCCCTTACTATCTTCGCGTGATAACGGATATTCGCGGACGTCGGAACGGCATTAGCAAGATTGGAAAGATAAGAAATACCGCCCACGGAATCGAGTTCATCGCTTCTTCTGAGATAATCCGTAAGGGTGATAATATCTATGGGCTCGTTCTTCTCGAAAAGACCCATCATAGCATTGTATAAACGCCTGTGGGTATCCTTGTAGAAATCCTCCGAGCCGAGCATTTCGAGGGCTTTTGGAAGGGCCTCGTTATCGAGTATGATCGCGCCGAGGACAGACTGCTCCGCCTCTATGTTCTGGGGGGGCAGCTTGTCGATCATATCCTTTGAACTTAAATTGACCTCTCTCAAAACTACCCCCATTTTTCGTTATAGCGTTATAGCGTTATTGCGTTGTAGCGTTATAGAATAGTGTTTATAGCGTTCAATCCTTCGTTTATCGCTATAACGCTTTACGCTTCACGCTCAACGATTACATTTACCTGGGCCGAAACCGCCTGATGAATCTTTACGTTAACCGTATAACTGCCGAGCCTTTTTATCGGCTCATCGAGCACGATTTTCTTTTTGTCTATGTCGAGCCCCTCTTTTTTCAACGCCTCGGCAATATCCATGGCCGTGACAGAGCCGAAAAGCTTATCTTCTTCACCGGACTTTGCCTTTATAGTTATAGATGTCCCTGAAATCTTCGCAGCCATATCTTCGGCTGCCGACTTAGCCTTTTTCACAAGCTCCTGTATCTTTCTCTTTTCATGCTCGAGTGCCTTGAGATTCTTGGGATTGGCCTCGACCGCAAGCCCTTTCGGTATCAGAAAATTCCTCGCAAACCCGTCCTTGACGTTTACCATATCCCCTATATGGCCTACATCTCTCACATTGTCCTTAAGAATAACCTGCATCTGAAATTCTCCTTTCGACTCGATTTTTGGTATGGGTTAGTATAACCAATTACGCTGAAAAATGGGAATCCGACCTCTGCCTCACAACCTCGTATAAACATATGGACGCCGACATTGCGACATTCAGGCTCTCGGCCTTGCCGATAATAGGGATTTTTATCCCATTTGCCCTCTTAAGAAGCTTCCCGCTCACACCGTGAGCCTCATTGCCGAATGCGACGGCAGCAGGCTTTTTAAAGCCTGCTTCATATATCGAGGTCTTTGCATGCACGTCCGCCGCATACATCTCGATATTTCTCGAATTGAGATAGTCAAAAAGCATTTGAGGCTCGGAATAAATAACGGGAATATTAAACAAGCTTCCGGCAGTAGCCCGTATTGTTTTTTGCATAAAGGCGTCGCATGTGCCGGGAAGGATTATCAATGCATCCGCTCCAGCCGCGTCGGACGCCCTGATAATCGTTCCGAGGTTGCCGGGGTCTTGAATACCGTCGCAGACAACGAGAAACGGTATGCCTTTAAACTTAATTTCATCCAACCCTATTGCTCTATACGATACAACAGCAACGATCCCCTGCGGCGTCTCCGTATCGGCGAGTTTTGAGAGAATAGATACCGATGTTTCTACCAGATCGATATCTCTTTTTGAAATCTGCCTTAAAAGCCTCTGCCCTTCCCTTTTTGCCGAGAATTCATCCGTAAAAAAAACTTTTTTTATTTCGACGGCAGAAGATGACAGTGTCGTTTCAATGAGGTGCGGGCCTTCGATCAAAAAAGCCTCATGTTTGAATCTGGCGCGCTTTTCCTTTATCTTCAAGGCTTCTTTGATCAAAAGATTTGCAGTGCTTGTAATTTTTATGTATCTCATTACAGCAGTTTAAACGGCAATGGTATAAAGGTGACAATAAAAATAATCAGAGATAAAAAACCTACAAATCTCCTTTTCCGATCTATCGGAACCTCCCAATAAATCACAGGCGGATGTTTGATTCCGAGTATAAGCATCAATACAGCCCACAAAGCCCATCCTTCCCAATAAAAAATACCGAGCACGCCAAGGATTGCAACAAGAACTATAGATATATATTTATGCCTTTCGCCTAAGATTGCGAACGCGATGTGACCTCCGTCGAGCTGACCTATGGGAATCAGGTTCAGCGATGTAACAAAAAGACCTATCCAGCCCGCAAATGCGACCGGATGGAGAAGGATATCCTGATTGTCGGGCGCGACACCCATTACAACCTTCGAAAGAAAAGAAAACAAAATGGAATCTCCGAGACTCAACGTGCCGCCGGTCTGCGGCAAGGAAACCACCTCGGATATGCTAAGGCCGATGATACTGGCTATTACCGATACGATAAATCCGGCTATCGGGCCCGATGCGCCTATGTCTATAAGGGCCTTTCTCGTTACAATGGGCGACTTCATCTTTATAAAAGCGCCGAATGTCCCTATTATCGAGGGCGCGGGAATGAAATACGGCAATGTCGCCTTTGTATGATGTTTTTTCGACGCGATATAATGCGACAACTCGTGGCATAGAAGTATCGTCATTAATGTGCCGGCAAAGGGAAGCCCCTCGATTATCCTGCCCGGCTCGTTGATTATATTTATTCCCTTCTGCAAGGCGCCTGCGGTCAGTGTGGTCAAAAACGTAACGGCAAACAAAATTAGATGAAGATACGGGATTTTTTTCATTAATATCAGATATCGAATCTATCGGTCTCGGCGAGGGCCCTAAGATCGCTCGTTATATCCTTTGAAAACGGGTTCAGTTCCCATGCCGATTTGATGGCATCGATAGCCTTCTCTTTATTGCCCATCTCCAGATATGCCTTGCCCATCTGGTATTTTATATGAGCGTCATTGGGCCTGAATTTTAAAGCCTCCTTATATATCTCGACCGCCTGCTCATACTTGGCGACTTTCCTATATGCCTCCGCAAGGCTCTGCAAGATGGACGGATCATAAGGGTTCTTCTTGTAAGCCTTAAGAAGCATATCGAGCGCCTTTTCATTTTCATTCTTTGCCAGATACATCTGTCCCATCAGATGGCTCGATGCGGAAATATCTTCCCTCGTTCCCGAGATAGCGTCCTTCAGTATCGTCTCCGCCTTATTGGTTTCGCCCTTTGATGTATAGATTTTACTCAGGGTAATCAGCCTTTCGGTGCTCGCGGGGCTTATCTCCCGCGCCATTTCATAATACTTTATAGCGGACTCCATATCGCCGAGGTTCTCGTATATTTCGGCGAGGGAGTTATACGCGTTCACGAACATGGGTTTTTTCTCTATAGCCTTTTTGAAAAAATCTATCGCCGTATACGCGTCCCCTTTCGCAACCGCTAAAAGCCCGAAGTTATAAGCAATCGTCGGGCTGTCGGGATAATATTCCGACGCCCTTAAAAGCTGGTTCTCGGCCTCGCTCAAATCACGTTCGTCCAGATATCTCTTGAAGTCTCTGAGGTGCGTATCGAAATTGGAGGGGTTGAATTTTTTTGCCAGCACCTTTGAAAGCTTTGCTTCGAGGTTGGAAAGCACAAAAGGTTTTATGAGGTAATCGTCCGCGCCGCTTTCCGCGGCCTTGGCAACTGCGCTCCTGTTCGCCTCCGCCGTAACGAATATGAAATTAACGCGGTCGTACTTCTTGTCCTTTCTGACCGCGGTAAAAAATTCGGTGCCGCTGACCTCCGGCATATTGATATCGCTGATGACGAGGTCTATCTTAACGGACTTGATTATATCGAGAGCCTTTTTCCCGCTCTCGGCCGTGACGACGCTTTTGAAGCCGAGCTTCTGCATCATATTGCTTATGGTCCTGCGCATGGACGCCTCGTCATCCACGACAAGACAGTTTACATTCAGATATTGCATGGGAACGCCCATTATGCCTTAGCCTCCTTCAGCGCCTCGGGGATTGTGAATACGAACTTTGCGCCGCCTTTATCCGAATCTTCCGCCCATATGCTCCCGCCGTGCGCATCCACAACGAGCTTGCAAAATGTCAGCCCGAGACCGGTGGTTGTTTTCCTCTGCTTGTTGGCTTCCTCTACCTGAAAAAATTTATCGAATATTTTATGCTTCAGTTCGTCTGGAATCCCTATACCCTCATCCGACACGCTTACCGACAATTCTTTGCCGATGCCGTCATGCCGTAGGTCAATCGTAATCTTAGAGCCTTCCGGCGAATGTTCTATGGCATTCAAAAGGAGGTTGGAAAGCACCCTGCCTATAAGATTTTCGTCAATGTAACACATGCGTGAACTGCCGTTAAGCGCCAAAGCTATATCTTTGCGGGCTGCGCTGTTTTTAAAAGACGATACCTCGTTTTTCGCCAGTTCATAAATGTCCGTTTCTTCCCTGAATACCTTGATCTTACCCTCTTGCAGCTTCGACACATCAAGTATATTCAGCATCATTCTCTGTAACTTGTATGTATCCTCTATGGCTAAGTTCAGGTATTCGAACTGCTCCTCGGTAAGAGGCTCATAGGTGAGCAGGTCGAGATTTGCCGTTATTGTGCTGATAGGACCCTTCAGGTCATGCACGATGAAATTGGTCAGGTTCGTCTTGAGGTCATCCATCTCCATGAAACGTCTATTAACATCTTCGAGCTTCTTCACCTTCTTTTCGAGAAGATCCTTTGCCTGCGCCGCATAAATGAACGGCGCCAGATGCTCGACGATATCTACCGAGGTGTTCTCATGATCCTTGGTAAAAGGTGTTCCTCCCTCCGTATCGGCGAGGTTCACAACGCCGAGCTTCTTGCCGAGATATTTTATGGGAATGCTGAGGGAATTCCCGGATTTATATTTGGAAGAATCAAGCGGGCTGAAAAACTCAAGCCTTTTTTCATCCGTATAAAACGGTTCGTCGTCTATTAATGCCCTTGTGGAAATCGTAACATCCGACAGGTTTCTTTTATGACCGACTATTTCCGGATTTGTGGACGCCTTGACTTCAAGCGTCAGATCTTCAGGATTGATGATCATTATGGAGCATTTCTTCACCTTAAGGCAGTCCTCAAGAATATTTACCACATCCTGCAGCTTTTCGTTCAGCGAAACGTCCTGCCGCAGAAGGATCCTGCCGATTTTATATTTTTCGCAAAGGTCGTATGACATATTGAAAATTATATCATAATCTGTAAAAAATGCGCTTAAACATCAAACATATGGAGGTATGGGCGGATAAAAGACTTTACCATGAGGGGTTATACCTCCATGACTATAGGCATTATCATGGGCTTTCTGTCCATCGTATTTCTGAGGTATTTTTTGAGCGTTGACCGCAATTTCGCCTGAACGAGACTCATATCGGAAATTATATCATCTTCCAGATTCATCAAGGTATTCGTCATCAATTCCCTAACCTCATTGATTATGTCCTGAGAGGCGTCCTCAAACACAAATCCCCTCGATATTATCTCGGGGCCGGAGACTATCTTTTTTGTGAGTTTTTCTATGCCCACAAGGACTATCACTATCCCGTCGTGCGCGAGCCGCTTTCTGTCCCTCAGAACGATGTCTTCAACGCCTCCTATGTCCTTGCCGTCTATGAATACCCTTCCGGAAGTCACCTTCCCGTCTTTTGACGCTCCTTCCCCGGTTATCTCGAGAACTCCGCCGTCTTCCATGATAAAAATATTTTCCGCGGGTATGTCCGACTTTTCCGCCAGCCTTGCGTGATATTTCAAGTGCCTGTATTCTCCGTGTATAGGCATGAAATATCTCGGCCTGACGATATTCATCATCAGCTTTAACTCTTCCTTGGAAGCGTGTCCCGATACATGTATCTCCGAAACCTTTTCGTATATGACGTCGGCCCCTCTCCTCATCAAATGGTTGATAATCCTCCCTATGGACCGCTCGTTGCCGGGGATGATCTTTGCCGAGAGGATGACCGTATCACCCTCCTTTATCTTTATGTGTTTATGCTCGTCAATGGCGATTCTGGAGAGAACGCTCATGGGCTCTCCCTGGCTGCCGGTGGTTATGATAACCGCTTCATTGTCCGGCAGGTCTCTAAGGTTTTCAAGCCTCACCCATGTGTTTTCAGGCATCTTCAAATAACCCAGGTCGAGGGCTATCTGCGAGTTCGACACGATGCTCTTTCCGCACATGATAACGCGCCTTCCGTATTGCACTGAGACGTCGATAGCCTGCTGTATCCTGTGTATATTCGATGCGAAGGTGGCTATGATTATTCTTCCCTTTGCCTTTGAAAATATGTCTTCAAACGCCCTTCTTACCTCTTTTTCGGAGAAGGTGAAGCCTCCTTTTTCGGCATTGGTGCTGTCTGAAAGCATCAAGAGAGTACCCTTTTCCCCGTATTCCGAAAATTTGTGAAAGTCCATTAATTCGCCGTCGACCGGAGTGGGGTCGAGCTTAAAGTCGCCGGTATGAATAATGTTGCCGAGGGGCGTATTGATGCCGAGCCCTACCCCGTCGACAATGCTGTGGGTAACTCTCATGAACTCTATCGTAAAAACACCGAGTGTAACGGTATCCCTCGGCTTGATAGGCATAAGGGGTATATCGGTGATATTATGCTCTTTTAATTTTTCCCTGACGAGGGCAAGGGTGAGAGGGGTTCCGAAGACGGGGACGTTTATCTCTCTAAGCAAAAAAGGCAATGCGCCGGTATGATCTTCATGCCCGTGGGTAAGGATGATCCCCTTTACTTTTTCACGGTTGTCGAGGATATAAGAAAAATCCGGGATAACAAAATCCACGCCCAGCATATCCTCTTCCGGGAACATAAGGCCTGCATCCACGATAATCAGGTCATCGGCGCATTGGAAAACGGTCATATTAAGACCGATCTCTTCAAGCCCTCCGAGGGGGATAATCAAAAGAGAGTTCATTGCGTTCATCGCGTTATAGCGTTTATCGCGAAGAGCTTCAACGCCATAACTCTATAACGCTCCACGCTATAACTCTTATCTCCATCTTTCTATCGCTTCTTCTATGGATATATCGCCGTCCAGCACCTGCTGTATTATAGGTTTTGCGGTTCGTTCATCTGTCTTAAATTGCTTAATCTGTATTATCTTTTCCGTAACATTAAAAAATGCATCGACGACATCGGGGTCGAATTGTTTCTCTCTCTGGTCTTTTATGTAATCCAATGCCTTTTCAACAGGCCACGCGGCCTTGTATACCCTTGCCGATGTAAGCGCATCAAAGACATCGGTGATAGCGACTATCCGGCCCGATATCGGGATATCCTTCCCTTTTAGGCCGAGCGGATAACCGCTGCCGTCCCATCTTTCGTGGTGGCTTAAGGCTATTTCTCTCGCCAGTTCGAGGAGCGGAAGGGTAGTGCCGCTCAATATCTTACTGCCTATTACCGTATGGAGTTTTATTATTTTGAACTCGTCCGCGGTCAGCTTGTCCGGTTTAAGGAGTATGCTGTCCGGAACCCCTATCTTGCCTACGTCGTGCATGGGCGAGGCGTATTTCATCATGACGTAGTCGTTGTGCATATGCATCTCTCCCGCTATCAGACCTGCATAATCCGCTATCCTTTCGATATGTCTGCCTGTCTCGTCGTCTCTGAACTCCGCAGCCTTACCGAGCCTTATTATAATCTCGAGCTGTGTATGTTCGAGCATCTGGAGCTTCTCAAGCAGGTTGGATTCCATGACATCGAGGGATGTATTCAAGAATTCATCGCGCTCTTTGAGCTTGAGCATATTGTAAACCCTCGCCTTAAGCTCCTCCACAAAAAACGGCTTTGTCACATAGTCGTCGGCTCCCAACGAAAGGGCGTTTATGATGCTCTGCTTGTCGGTAAGCGCAGAGAGGACAACAATTGGAAAGTAATTTTTCGCCCTCGCGTCTTTTAATTTTCTAAGCACATCGAAACCGTCCATTACCGGCATCATGAGATCGAGGATTATGAGGTCCGGAAATCCGTCCTTCTGCATCGCGTCGAGGAGTTCGCTTCCGTCGCATGCCTTTTTAATGACGATATCTTCGTCGCTCCTAAAAACGGCCTCTACAAGTTCTATATTCGTAGGAACGTCATCCGCCACATACACTGTTCTCCGCATATCTGTCCCTCCCATGTTCGTTATAGCGTAAAGCGAAACGCGTTATTGCGCAAATAAAATTTTTTCAACTGTTTAACTCTATAACCCTCAACGCTATAACGCTTTACTCCTTAGCCTTAAGGAATTACTCACGACCGAAACCGAACTGAAGGCCATTGCCGCCGACGCGATCATTGGGTTGAGCAGCGGCCCGCCGAAAGGATAAAGGAGTCCGGCCGCAACCGGAATACCCACTACGTTATAAAAAAATGCCCAGAAAAGATTCTGCTTTATGGTATTGATGGTAAGCCTGCTCAACCTGATGGCATCCACTACGCTTTTCAGATTGCCTTTTATGATTGTTATATCCGAAGCCTCTATAGCTATATCGGTGCCGGTGCCTATGGCAATGCCCACGTCCGCTTCGGCAAGAGCCGGGGCATCGTTAATGCCGTCGCCTACCATAGCGGTAACCTTTCCCTCGGATTTTACCTTTCTCAAAACCTCGACCTTTTGATCCGGCATGACTTCCGCCACGAATCTGTCAATCCCGGCCTCTTTTGCAATTGCCCTCGCGGTGTTTTGATGATCACCGGTAAGCATTATAACATCAATCCCCATATTTTTCAGCTCGCTGACGGCTTCCAAAGACCCTTCTTTTATAGTATCGGCTATCGAAAATACCGACTTAATCTCGTTATCGACAGCCATGAAAACCGGGGTTTTAGCCTCAAAAGATATTTTCTCAGAAAATGACTCTACAGTCAATATATTTATATTTTCCCGCCGCATCATTCCTTCATTACCGATAAAAACATTTGAATAGAGTTCAGAGTTAGGAGTTAGGAGTTCCATGGGTTCTTGACTCTTAACTCTTAACTCTTGACTCCTGATTTTCGCTTTTATCCCTCCTCCGGGGATAACTGTAAACTCAACCGGCTCTGAAATCTTCAAACCTTTTTCCGCAGCTTTTCTTACTATTGCCTGCCCGAGGGGATGTTCGGACAGTTTTTCCGCAGATGCGGCGATCTGCAAAGCAACTTCAGGCGATAGGCTATAGGTGATGGGTGAGGAGGATGCCTCTTGCCCATTGCCTGTTATGATTATATCCACCACTTCGGGTTCGCCTTTTGTTATCGTGCCTGTCTTATCCAATATCACCGCCCCGATCTTATGGGATAATTCCAGCGCCCCGGCATCCCTTATGAGTATGCCTTTCTCAGCGCCCTTTCCAGTTCCTACCATTATTGCAGTCGGCGTCGCAAGACCCAACGCGCACGGACAGGCTATGATCAGCACCGCAATAAAATTCATCAATGCGAGAGTGAACGAAGGCTTGGGGCCGAACGCGAACCATACAACAAAAGTAATCAGCGCGATCCCTATTACCACCGGCACAAAAACGGAGGCGACCTTATCCGCAAGCCTCTGAATGGGCGCTTTGCTTCCCTGCGCTTCTTCGACAAGCCTTATTATCTGCGATAATGCCGTATCCTTGCCTACTTTTAACGCCCTCAGTTTAAAACTCCCCACCTTGTTAACAGTTCCGCCGAAGACCTTATCTCCCGGAGATTTTTCAAGCGGCAGGCTTTCTCCGGTGAGCATGGATTCGTCCACCGTGGAATAGCCGTCAACAACCTCGCCGTCAACCGGTATCCTCTCTCCGGGCCTGACAATAACAATGTCTCCGGCAGTAACTTCCCCTATCGGTATATTTTTCTCTTCACCGTCCCTTATAACAAAGGCCGTTTTTGCCTGCAGCCCCATGAGCTTTCTTATCGCGTCGGAAGTCTTGCCTTTCGCCTTCGCCTCAAGAAGCCTGCCCAAAAGGATAAGGGTTATTATGGTAGCCGATGTATCGAAATATACATGGGGAGTTATCCCTCCCTTAAAAAACAGTTCCGGCATGAATGTGGCCGCCAAACTATAGATATAGGCAGACGTAGTTCCTACGCTTATCAGCGTATTCATGTTGGTTGTGCGGTGCTTAAGCGCGGAAATGGCCGCCTTATGAAACTTCAAGCCGCTCCAGAACTGAACAGGTGTCGCGAGGAGGAATAACAGATACCAGTTGGACAAAACCGGAAGGGCAATCATGCTTCCGATGATGATTGGAGCGGTAAGTATCGCGCTTGAGATAAACCCTTTTTTTAATTCATTAAATTCCTTCTCCCGCTGCTCGCGCTCCCTGTCGATGAATTCTTCTGTTATCTGCTCCGCGGAATAGCCTGCCTCCGCGATTATCTTTTTGAAGTCTTCAAAACCGGTCATCTCAGGCATAAATTCAACGGTCGCCCTCTCGGCCGGAAGGTTCACAACCGCGCTCACAACGCCGGGAATATCCCTGAGCACCCTCTCAACAGCAGAAGAACAGGCAGCGCATGTCATGCCTCTTACGCTGAAATCAATCAGTTTTGCCTTCACTCTAAAACTTCACTTTCGGCGCCTCTTTTTCAGCCGCAGGAATCTCATAATACGCAGCCTCTCCTACTCCCGCAACCGCCGAGAATATCCTGCCGAAGACAGTCCTTCTGTATGTATTAAGCACCTGAACGCTTTCGTTGTAACGCTTCCTTTCTACCGAGATCCTGTTCTCTGTTCCTTCAAGGCTGTCCTGAAGCTTCAAAAAGTTTTCATTCGCCTTCAATTGCGGATACGTCTCTCTCAAAACAAGAAGCCTCGATAATACGCCTTCAAGCGCGTTTGATGCCTGAATCTTGTCTTTAGTTGTTTTAGCCTGAAAATACTGCGTCCTCGCCTGAGCCATATTCTCGAATATCTCCTTTTCATGCTTCGCGTAGCCTTTTACGGTTTCTACAAGATTAGGGATGAGGTCGTATCTCCTCTTCAACTGGTTTTCCACCTGCGCCCACTGCGCCTTCACCTGTTCATCCATCGAGATGACCCTGTTATACTGGCCGATTCCCCATCCGATAAAGATGATGCCTATTACTGCTATAAGCCCGGCAATTCCCAATGCGATTTTCACTCCATTACTCATAAAATCCTCCTTTTATTTCAATAAATGCTTTAAGCAACTACTAATTCTACGGGCATAGGCCTGTCAATTCCTACTGTCTTGCTGACATACAGCTTTTCAATCCCTATAGTCTTTCCGTTCTTATCCTTCTTGAGAATAATGCCTTCTCCTGCTTCTTCACATATTACTTCATCCTCGGGATTGCCGAACCATATGTCCATTGTATCCGAATCTTTGTGATAATAAACCATTACTTTGTCCATATTACATCTCCTTCCTTTACCTTTAGGCGGTTATTAAGAAACCATCAGTCCCCATGTGTCTGGCGACTGCACAATATAGTTTATCAGACTGTTTGTAATAAAGAAAAACTTCTTTATCAGTCCTGCTCTGCCTTATTTCATCAGGAGATTGCAGAACAGCCTTCACGACATCATCCTTCCCATTCATAACAGGATGTTTCATCGTAATCAGATATGTCCAGTAAGCTATAGTAGTTCTGACTTCAATATCAAGAGGTGTTCTTATAACAAAGTAAATTTTCTCATCAATGTCCATTTTACACGCTCCTTGCTTATTTGTCGCTCACTCTTCAGCTTCCTTGAAGATCAGATTCTGGACCTTCGCCGGCATCAATAATTTTCCTGAAAATCATTGCGTTTTATTTGAATTAGCTTTCTCATTATATAATTTCAAGAACATTTCTATTGATTCTCTTTCTTCCTGTGTCAGAGAACCTTCGTTCTTGAACTTATCAGCTATTTTTTGAATTTCATCGAGATTATATGCCCGACCCAATTTATTTAAATCAAAAGTCATCTGACCATTTGAAATAATCGGACTTTCTCTCAGGTGCATGAGAAACACAACAAATTTCTTAGCATCATCTCTAATAAGCGAAAAGATATAGTTGTTTACGATTTCTTTATTGTCATCAGTAAATGTCATCCAGTTTGTTGACCATTGATAGAGGATGAAACCCCAATCTCTTCTTTCCGGTAGCTCTGTAAAAATATCTTTCCCACCCTCGATAAAATGTTCTTTCAATCGTTGTGACACTTTGATTTGTAATTCTCCAATATTTATTGAATCATAAATTTTGAAAAGGGAGCCTCTTTGTCCTTTCCTACAAGATAGAATCAAATGAATAGCAAAAGGAAGGTCTGGCGTGCTGGTTACCACTTCCTCTAAGATACTATGAATATTACTTTTCTCTATCCTGTCATCAAGTAACCATAATAAGAGGCTTTGCGCTTTATCATATTCAGAATTCCATAAATCTTCAGTGCCTTTCTTGGAAAATCGGCTGGCATTTTTATAAATTACTCGTACCATGTCATGAATTACATCTCCGGGTATAGTATTGATAAATACGAGAAGCCTTTTAAAGAATTCCAAAAGCATATCTTTCTGTTGAAGCTCAAGAATTGTTTTTTCTATTACGCTTTCTCGTTTGGCCTTATCTGTTGATAACCATGAATCTAAAGTCGTTTCTACATATTCGTCTGATATATCCGAAGGAGAAACTTTCAACATAAAATATTTTCTGAAGGACTCAGGATGGGTAATCCGCTTTTCAGTCCTGTAACTGCTTGCAACGTTATCATGACCCATTCTACTGCCTAAGGCATTTTCTACTTCAACAAAAAATATAGTCTTCAACAACTCCTTTAACATTTCTGCTTCGTTTTCTCTCTTAACTATATCTTCAATATGCTCTTTAATCTTTGAATACTTTACATTTTCATCAGAATAATTTAATGGGGACAAGAAATAAGTTGCATCGCTCCACTTCAAAGGAATATAGAACCATGGGTTCCTCCAAATGTCATTATAGACTCTTGGATAAAAGACTCTTATAACTTCCAGAATAAAGAAGTCGTACAAGTGGACTTCAGCCTTGATTGGCGGGAGTGTTGAACGCAAGCCATTAAAATATCTTTTGGCATGACGAAGAGTCTTAAATAGCTTTCTGATTTGCGTTTGGTATATATAAATAAACTCCTTCTCAAATTTTTCTATTGCTTTTTGGGGTATCCTCATTCCCTTAAAAAGATTATCAATATGAACATTTAAAAACTGGTCCACATCATTTTGTTCAATTGCCGGCAAGGGGACAGGCTTTTGCACAATTTTTTCTAAAAATGCAGGGTCGGCATTCAAATCGTCCTTGAGGTAATTCTGAACTACAACAGGGTCAAAACTTAACAGGAAAATTGTATTCAGGAATTTCGCATTGAGTCGCACGAGTTTAAAAATGAGCAATGCTTCTTCTGGTTGGAGTCTATCAACATCGTCGATAAAAATAATGATTTTTTTGCCCGTTCTTGATATGTATGATTCAACTCTCTGTTTGATTTCTTCTAAGGATTCATCTGAAAGCAGAAGGTCAATTTTAAACCCTGCTTGAGATAGTCCAAAAGAAATAAGTTTTTGATATTTCATAAAAGTTCTTTTAAGGCCTGGGAAAATATATCGCTCGCTTAGAGCATATTCAATCTGGTTATAAAAGGAGCTTAAAATAGCTTCCTCATCTTTAAAATGCCAAGGATCATAATTTACGATTAAAAAATCTATATTCTTTTCAACTTTATTTCTAAGCAAGTTAATAACCGATGATTTGCCCTCACCCCAGCTCCCGTAAAGACCGAATACAAAAGAATCGCTAAAAGGAAGATTTGTGATTTCTTTGTATAAGTCCTCTATGAATTTCTCTCTCCCCAATAAATCTTGCTTGTCTGAGGATATAGGCTCATCGGATAACGAGTGAATGTCAACGTTTTCTACATTATCGCTTTTATCTTTCTTTTTCCCGATGAAATAACTCGATAGAAACCATCCTAAAAAAATCATAAGATTAATACTTGCAAAAGATTTAAATGTTGCTGAAAGACTTGGGATTGATGCATTTTGAAATAATGCGATCAATAAAACAGAAAAACCGCTAAATAAAAAAATGTAATCAGGATAAACAATTTGCAGCGGCTGTAATCTCCAAGTGTTTTTATATTTCTCCCATAGATTTCGCGTCCATCCCCATGAATATATAGCGGAAAATAACACAAAGGCAGTAATGGCTATAAACGGCTCCTTTGCAGTACTACTGAAAAATATTTTTACAAATTTCAGGCTCGTTAAGGTTGGAATAATCAAGAATACAAAAAATATTGACACTAATAATGTGCCAATGATGTGAACTATATTTCTATAGATATAGTCCATAGATATAGTCCATTAATTTTTCCACACACACTCCTTATCCTCTCAAAGCGATTTCGGATAATTTTGCAGCAGAGACTTTATTTCTACCAACTCCCTGACGCTCCTCCTCCTCCAAAGCCTCCGCCCCCGCCGCCGCCGAACCCTCCTCCGAATCCGCCGCCGCCGGACCAGCCGCTTCTTCTACCGCCCATCGATGAACTTAACAACAGCAGAAGCAGAAGACGCGGATGCTTTATGAAAAGAAAGACAATTACCCCGAATACCGCAAAAAGTATTATGGCATCAAAAAATCCAAGTCCTTTTTTGCCTTTCGCCGACTGTCTGTCGCCCCTTGCCTTTATCTTAGGCATTCCTGTTATTTCTACGCCTTCATGTTCCGCTATCTTTTGCGCTATGACAACAGAGGCATTGAATATGCCGGTACTGTAATCTCCCTTTCTGAAATACGGAACAAGGTGCTGCCTTCCTATGGAACCTGCAAGGCTGTCTGGCAATATTCCCTCTATCCCGTAACCGGTCTCGATCCTGTATTTCCTGTCATTCAGCGCAACGGTTATCAGCACGCCGTTGTCTTTGCCCTTTTGTCCCGGTTTCCACCTTTCGGCAATTTTAAGGGAAAAACCCTCGATGTCTTCTCCATCGAGGCTCTGCACGGTAAGAACGAACACCTGCGCGGTCGTCTTCTGCTCAAGTTCCTTAAGATATGCATTCAGCCTCGCTTCCATATCATCGTTTATTATTCCTGCGAGGTCATTGACATAGTTGGACGGAACCTTTGACGGCTCGGGAGTAGAGGCAAAAGATAAAATCGAGGTTAAGGTTAAGGCTAAGGTTAAGGCTAAGTATAAAACACAAGAACTTCTTTTTATTTCTTTAAATCTCAACCTTAACCTCAGCCTCAACCTGTCTTTAAAGCCGAATTTCATCTACTATCTTGCCTATGGCCTCTGTGGCCGAATAATACTGCTCAAAGGAGGAGCCGAGGTCTTCTTTGGACAGGGCGATCTTCTTTCTTTTAAGTAAAAGCATCCTTTCAAACACAGCGGTATCTGTCCCTGTTATTTTCTGGAGTGTTGCGACAACATCATGTTTCGGTATAGGCGGTTCCTTGCCTAACAGATAAATAATAGCCCTGAAGAGAGGCATATAGCCCGTAATGGAAACCGAAAGCCTTTCCGTGAGGATTTTTTTATCGCCGAGAGAAGATATATAACCCTGCCTCAATCCGATAAGCTTCGTCTTTATCTCGCGCTCGCACTGAAGTCTCAAATGCGACCTGTTAATCTCCAAGTCCCCGAATATATCCTCTCCGTAAACGGTTTTATGGATATTCTTTATGTCGAGGAATTCTATGGGGAAGACATCGAGCGAACCCTGTATATAGTCGGGCGTCATAATCAGCGGAGCGGCAATGCCTTTTTTAACGTATTTTTTCCCTAAGGGCGCGAGGAATTCGATAAAGCCGAAATCCATTTTTTTGAGGACTATTACGGAATTAATGTCCGAAGCCTTTTCGTCGAAATCCGCTGTAATAGAACTGCCCACAATGTGAATCGAGTGGATATTGCCGTCGCGGCTCTCCAGTATCTCTCCGATAAAGGGGGCTGTTCTATTGGAAACCACAGGATTGAGCCCTTCAAGATGCAATTCTTTCATACGGGTGATTATAACATATCAATGCATATCGACATGCATTACAGACTTGCCCCTTTTCATGAAAAACAAAAGCGGCAATATGCATACCAATATTATACTCGTAAGATAAAAGGCATCGTTGAACGACATCATCGACGCCTGCCTGAGCAGTTGCTCGTAAATCGCCGCGAGGCCGCCCTGATGGGCCGTTACACCTTCAAAGCCTTTATACTGCAATATCTGAGCGCTTTGTCGGTATGCGATCTGATAGTTCGCATCGAAAGGCGTAAGATGCTCCACAAGACGGTTCTGGTGAAACTGAGACTGCCTTGAAAGTATCGTGGTCACAAAGGCCACTCCGAAGCTTCCGCCCAGGTTCCTCAGCAGATTATATATCGCCGAGGCATTTCCCATGTCTTCCTTTTTTATTCCCGACATCGTGAGCGTAGTAAGAGGTATGAAGAAAAATCCCATTCCTACGCCGAGGATTATCCTCGGCCATATCACCGTATCGAAATCCGCGTAAAGATTGAATTTAGACATAAGGAACGTAGCGTAGGCGCATGTTATCAGCCCGAATGTCAGCAGTCCCTTCGGATTAACGGAAGTCACAAGCCTTCCCGTGACCGGAAGGGCTATCAGCGTGGCAATGCCTCCCGGTCCAAGCACTATACCCGCGAGAGTTGCCGTATATCCCATTAAGGTCTGTAAATAGATTGGCAGAAGCACTATGCTCGCAAACAGGTTAAAAAATCCGAAAAACATTACTATACTGCCGGTGCTGAAAGAAACATTCCTGAATGTCTTGAGATTTACGATCGGGTGCTCGGCAAACATCTCCACAACTATGAAAAGCATTAATGAGACTATTGATATGACGCTCAATACAGCTATAAAGTCCGAGTCGAACCAGTTTTCTCTTTCTCCCTTATCGAGGACTATCTGGAGACATCCGAGCCCTACGGCCAAAAGTGCAAGCCCCCAATAGTCTATCTTCATCTTCATCCTCTCCATGTACGGAGGGTCTGTAATAAAAAACATTGTCATAATAATCGAGATTACGCCGATGGGGATATTGATATAAAAGATCCAGTGCCACGACCAGTTGTCCGTAATCCATCCGCCCAGAAGCGGGCCGACGATAGGGCCGAACATTACACCTATGCCGAAAATCGCCATAGCCATGCCGTGCTGCCGGGGCGGAAACGTCTCAAGTAGTATTGATTGCGAGATGGGCTGGAGCGCTCCGCCGCCTATCCCCTGAAGTATTCTGAAAAAAATAAGGCTTTGTAGGTTCCACGCGGAGCCGCACAAAAAAGAGCTTACGGTAAAAAGGGTTATTGAAAAAATAAGATAGCGCTTCCTGCCGAACATCCTGCTCAGCCAGCCTGTCATCGGGATTATGATAGCGTTGGACACAAGATAGGAGGTGATAGTCCATGTGGATTCGTCTATGCCCGCTGAAAGGCTTCCCCTTATATGATCGAGGGCGACATTCACAACGGAAGTGTCCACGATCTCTATGAGCGTGGGAAGCATGACGGTGAGAGCGATAATCCACTTATTCACTATTTCGCAATCACTGTCGGCGCTACCGACATGCCGATTCTCAATATATGCTCTTTATCCGTATCTTTATCGAGAATGATCTTCACCGGTATCCTCTGCACCACCTTCACAAACTGGCCTGTGGCATTTTCGGGAGGGAACAACGAAAATACCGCACCAGTACCGGCCATAATGCTGTCCACCTTTCCACCAAAAACCTTGCCGGGATATGTATCGACTTTTATCTTCACCTTCTGTCCCGGCTTTATCTTTCCGAGCTGCGTTTCTTTATAGTTGGCGACAACATACACTCCGTCGAGCGGAACCACCGCCATCAACGGCTGCCCTGCCTGAATCTGATTGCCTGCCTCGACCGACTTTTTCGTAACATAGCCGTCTGAGGGCGCGTAAATCTTCGTGTATCCGTAATTGAGCTGCGCTGTTTCGAGCAGCGCCTCTCTCTGTTTAATGGACGACATTACTATCGCCTTTTCAGCCTCCACCTGCTTAATAACCGCCTTCTGGGTCTCCACGACATTCCCCGCTTGTCTCAATTGCTCTTGAGCGGCCTTTAACTGAGCAGCCGCTACATCGTAAGCTGTTCTTGTTTTTTCATACCTCTCTTTGGAAATAGCATCTTTTGAGTAAAGGTTCTCCGCGCGTTTTAAGTCCCTTTCAGCCTGTTTCAAATTCGCATCTTGAAGTTGAAGATTCGCCCTTGCCGTCTCAATACCGGCATTTAGCTCGTTCAATCTTTTTTTAGATGCCTCAATCCTTGTCTCGACCTCCCATATCCTTTTCTTTTCCGCCTCGAATCCCGCCGATGCCTCCTTTACCCTTACATCATAATCCGAGGGTTCTGCCTCCAACAGCAGGTCTCCCTTCTTAACATACTGATTATCCTTCACCCGAACGGCTTTTACCGTCCCTGAAACTTTCGATGCTATGGTATGTACGCTTCCCTCCACAAAGGCGTCGTCGGTGCCGATATGCACGGCCTTATAGCCGAGATAAAAATACAGAGACACGCCTGCGGCTATTCCGACAAGCGCAAATACGACTAATGCTATTTTTTTTCTCCTGCCGTCGGTTGTCTTATTTTCTTCCATTTGAACCTCCGAAAATATCACTTGTAGGCCGATACCAGATCGGTTCCTATCGCGTACCCGAATCCTGCCTCCGCACGCCTCAACTCATATACTGCACGGTAATAATTCGTCTCCGCCGTTGTAAGAAGGGTTATCGCGTCGAGGACATCCGTAGCCGTGCCTATTCCTTCCTCGTATCTGACCTTATTAATCCGCAGATTTTCTTCTGCCTGCGCTACGGCGTCTTTTGTGACCATTATCTTTTCCTCCGCGTTTTTGATGTCGAGATAATTCTTCTCTACATCAAGCCTGATGTCGTCTGCGAGCTTTTTTCTTTGCTCGTTGAGCTGTTCTTTCCTGTGCCTGACCTTCGACACTTCGGCCTTAGTGCTTCCGCCGCTGAATAAATTAAAATTTATACCCATGACGATAGACCAGTTATCCTCCTGCAACTGATAGCGGTTTTCCGCGTAATTGTATCCGCCCTGCGCGAACAATTTGGGGAAATAGTCGGATCTTTTCACTGTCTCTTCCAACTCCATTGTCTTTATTTCGCGGTCGATAATGCCGAGTTCCAAGCGCTGATTTTCGGCATTCGTCCATGCCTTTTCGAGCGCAGGCAGTTTATCGCCGGATATCGCATTAAGAGGCACGTCTTCGACCTCTATCGCCGTGTTCAGCGGCCTTGAGAGGATATTATTTATCCTCGACGCGCCGATAGCCCTGAGATTTTTCAAAGTAAGCATTCGCTGTTTTGCGTCGGAGAGCCTGACCTCTGCCTGTAAAAGGTCGTTCTTCGTGATAACGCCTTCATTAAAGAGGTTCTTTGCGACAGTCCGGTGCGATTCGAGACGTTCTACTTCCTTTTTGGAAACAACGAGCATCTTCTCGGTTTCGAGGAGATCGAAATAAGCGGTTACGAAGTTCAGAGCGACGATATTTTTTGTAAGATCTATGCCTAATTTCTTAGCGTCTAATATGGACATGGATGCTTCATGCCTCGACGAATCCCCTCCGAAAGAAAAAAGCGTCTGATACGCGTTTATACCGTAGGATAGATAATTCCTTTCGGAAGTGTAGACATCCTGTGCGCCGAGACGCGCCCCGGGCTGATTCGATAAAAACGTCTGATTTATTGTCGCGTTAACGTTCGGAAGCATCCTCGAACGCGTGATCAGGGTGTCTTCATATGACATATCCCTTTCACGAAATGAGATTTTTATAAGCCTGTTATTTTCCGTCGCGATCCCGAGACCTTCCGAAAGGCTCAAGATTTCGGCCTGAGCGCTGCCTAATATCAAGACTGCGATGAAAAAAGCGCGGTATAGGGTTTTTATTTTACCCCTAAAAATCTTTTTCTCCTGCATAGCACTAAAATATTAGGTGAAACTTATCAGGCTGTCAAGGAAAAATACAGGCTGTAATCGTTAATAAGCATACGCCGGCTGGTAATTCAAGGCATAATTTAGGTAGAATAACAAATGCCCCTTGCCAAAGAAACCAAGATTTATAAAACATTTATTATCTCCATAACTCTTACCATCGCCCTTGTCTTATCAGGCATATTCCTCGGGATGAGCATACGGATGCGGCAGCTTATCTACGAAGAAAATATTATCAGGGCAAAATCGCTTTTCAACAGCATTGTTTTAACGAGAAAATGGAATGCCGGTTACGGCGGCGTATACGTCGAGAAGAAAAAAGGGGTGAAATCCACCCCGTATCTTAAAAATTCGGATATTGAAACGGTTGACGGGAAAATATACACCATGAAGAATCATGCCCTTATGGCCCGGGAGATTTCCGAATATGCCGAACGGGAGGGTATGTTCAAATTCCACATAACGAGCCGGAATCCCATAAACCCGAACAATAAGCCGGATGAATTCGAAAAAAAGGCATTGGAACTGTTTGAAAGGAGCAAGATGGAAGCATTCGACACAGAGATGATAAACGGCAAGATGCATTTCAGATACATGTCCCCCCTCTTTGTTGAAAAAAACTGTTTGCAGTGTCATGCAAAACAGGGATATAAAGTCGGAGATGTAAGAGGCGGCATCAGCGTAAGCTTCGACATCGAAAATCTACAAAACAGGCTCAAAACCAACACCATCCTTATTATTGTTTTTGCAATTACTACAACCACACTTCTTTTGAGTCTTATCTACTTTTTTACGGCACGCTTGATAAAAAGGGTTTCCGATGCCAGGCATAAGATCGAAAAGATGGCTACAACGGACGGGTTGACAGGCATATTTAACAGAAGACATTTAATGATAAGGTTTGAGGAAGAATTTAAGAGGGCAAAACGGCTGAAAAATGATTTAAGTTGTATTATTTTAGATATCGACCATTTCAAATCTATTAATGACAGTTACGGGCATCTCGTTGGTGACAAGGTATTAAGGGATATAGCCAATCACATTGCGAGGTCTATTCGCACATACGATATATTAGGTCGTTATGGGGGGGAGGAATTCCTGATTATTCTACCTGAAACCGATTTTGAAGAGGCAAAAAATCTTGCTGAAAGAATAAGGATTGCCATAAAAGAAAAACCTATTTGGAATATAGAAGTCACGGTCAGTCTCGGCATAGCATCCAAAAGCGATAAGGATGAATCTGAAGATGATATTATTAAAAGAGCGGATGACGGACTATATAAAGCAAAAAATTCAGGAAGGGACAGGGTTGAATATGTTTAGATTATATGGATAGGGGAATATATGCCGGCGGTCTTTTTCTGTGGTATGCTTTTATAAAACATGAATGCAATCAATTTTTAGGGAGGACGATATGAAAACATCCAGAATAATAAGCGCTGTAACAGTAATTATTAGCATCCTTTGCTGGGCATCTTTTTCATCGGCAGATTGTGTTGCGTGGAAAGAGACGGAGCAGATAATACGCGCGAACTGGGCCAAGAAATATCCGGGAGAGAAAATACTCAAGATAGAGAGGACAGGAGAATCGAGCGTATACGAAAAGGAAATAGGAACCGGAAAGACGAAAAAGGATCCGAGGACCGGAGACATTTACGAATATTTCGTCAAAGTGCCTTTCTGTCAGGAGCCTGTAAGGGTCCATGTGGAGAGGGCAAGCGGCACAAAGGTCGAGTTCAATACATCATGGCATTTCAAGAAAGTCGAAAACAAATATGTCTATTCGCATTTTTCAGTCGGAGCCGTAACGGAGGTCGCAAAGAAAGGTCAGGAGGCCCCTCCTAAAGATGAAATAAAAAAGATGGTTGCCGAGGCATGGGTCAGGGACATGCAGGCTACCGACAAGGTAAGAAAGGTATTGTTATCCGATCCGGAATTTAATCAATATAAAGACCGCTGGTGGTACTGGCTTGAGGGAGATGTGTTCGTAACGAACGCCGAAGGCCAGAATCAAAAATGCAAGGATTTGAAGATGCAGCTTTTCAGAGACGAAAAAGGATCGGAGGGCAAAGACGCAGGCGCGCCGTGGAGGGTTAAGTTCGTCTCGGAGACAAAGGGATACTGCCCTAACGAATAGATATCAGATCGAAGATAGCGCTGCATTAATCTTAATGCAGCGCTATGACATCGGTTTTGCCTCTTTTTTGTTTTCTATATTATAATATCCGCATAAAAATATAATGGAGGCATATCATATGCAAATCAAACCTAAAAACTTATTTATTGTAGCGCTTATTTTTTTATTGTTTTCTGCTTATGAAGTTTCTGCCGAAACGCGCATCCGCTGTGCATCAACTACGAGCACGCAGAATTCCGGACTCTTTGATTACATCCTTCCAATATTCGAGAAAAAGACAGGCATCAAAGTTGATGTCGTCGCGGTCGGAACAGGCGCTGCCATCGAGATTGGCAAAAGGGGAGATGCGGATGTCGTATTAGTCCACGCGAAAGAACAGGAATTAAAGGCAGTTGAAGAAGGCTATTTCGTGAACCGTCATGATGTGATGTATAACGACTTTGTTATCATCGGCCATCAGAATGACCCATTGAAACTAAAGGGCATGAAGTCTGCGAATGATGCGTTTAAAAAGATTGCCGAAAACAGCGCACTGTTTGTTTCGCGCGGCGACAAGTCAGGGACTCATACGAAAGAGCTTTCGATCTGGAAAAAAACGGGTATTGAACCGAAAGGTCAGAAATGGTATCTTGAAGTGGGACAGGGAATGGAAAAGACCCAGAGGATCGCGAATGAAAAAAGAGCATATACTCTGACCGACAGGGGAACGTGGCTTGCGACAAAAGGCAAGGATAAGCTCGAAATGATAATTGTCCTTGAAGGAGACACGGCGCTGTTCAACCAGTATGGGGTTATGGCAGTAAATCCTGCGAAGCATAAACATGCAAAATATAAAGAGGCAATGGAATTCATAAACTGGCTCATATCAAAGGAAGGACAGCAGGTTATCGCATCGTTTAAAGATAAAAACGGAAACCCTTTGTTTATACCTAACGCATTAAAATGACTATCGAAGCTGACAGGGGATTGTATTGTAGCGAAATGATAATTGGATTTGACAGGGCACAGTATTTCCGCTCATTCTCGACGAACATCCATGTCCGTCTCCGAGGCACCAGCTCGGTTTCGCCATCACGGCGAAACTACGAGCTGCTGAAACCGCTCCAATACAATGCCCTGTCAAATCTTTCTAAACTATGTATTCGATAATCGAAGCCTTTAAAAAAGCATTTGCGCTTATATTCAGCCTCGATTCGGAACTTTTGGGCATAATCTTTTTGTCCTTAAAGGTCTCCGGCACTGCGCTTTTAATAGCATCCTTCATCGGCATTCCCCTGTCCGCCATGCTCGGTTTAAAAAAAATACCGGCAAGGGGGCTGTTGATAAGCCTCATGAATACATTTATGGGACTTCCGCCTGTTGTTGTCGGCCTCTTCGTTTATATTATGCTCTCAAGAAGCGGGCCTCTCGGTTTTATGGGCCTGCTTTATACGCCGTCCGCAATGATTATTGCCCAGACCATTCTTGCGCTTCCGATTGTAGCATCTCTGTGCCATTCGGCAATTATCGAAGTTGACCGCAATATCAGCCTTGCATCCCAAACCCTCGGAGCAACGCCGTTTCAGACCTCGATTACGATTATCAAAGAGGCAAGATACGGAATAATGTCGGGCATAATTGCAGCGCTCGGAAGGGTAATGGCCGAGGTAGGAGCAATTTTGATAGTGGGCGGCAACATTGCGGGATACACGAGGGTGATGACTACTACCATTGCGCTTGAGACCGACAAGGGCAACTTCGAGCTTGCCATTGCTCTCGGCATTATCCTCTTGACGATTTCTCTTGTCATAAATGCGCTTCTGCATTTAGTTCAGAAAAAAGGAATTCCACAGGCGGCCATATGGGATTAAGGCTCGATGTATTAAATATCTCCAAAAGCTATGATGGAAAGCCTGTTCTCAGAGATTGTTCTTTATCATTCGATAAGGCAGACGTTTATGCGCTCATGGGGCAGAACGGCACAGGCAAATCAACTTTTTTAAGGATATGCGCTCTTCTTGAAAATCCCGACAACGGAGAAGTCAATTATTTTTCAGGAAGCGGCATTATAAGCAAAGACATTGAACTCCGCCGACGAATAACCCTTGTATTGCCAAAAATCGGGATATTTAATACAACTGTTTTTCAAAACGCCGCGTATGGGTTGAAGATAAGAGGGATTAAGGGGAACGAGATGGAGAATCGGGTTGAAAAGGCATTGGATTTTGTCGGCCTTATCCATAAAAAGGATCAGAACGCCCTTACCCTTTCGAGCGGCGAGGCGCAGAGGCTCGGCATTGCGCGGGCAATTGTCATCGAACCCGAAATACTCTTCCTCGATGAGCCGACAGCATCTGTTGATGAAGAAAACACGCGCATAATCGAGAATATAATCCTGAGCATGAAAGAAGAAGGCGGATCGATCATCATTATCACCACCCACGACAGATCGCAGGCCGAAAGACTCGCAGACACGCTGCTGATTATGCGCGGCGGAACCATCATTAGAAGCTGATCGTTAAAGCCTAAGTTGCACTTTATCCTTGGTTTTTAGTATCTTATTCAATTATTGCCGGAGTGGCGGAATTGGTAGACGCAAGGGACTTAAAATCCCTCGGAGCTTGCTCTGTACGAGTTCGAGTCTCGTCTCCGGCATTTATCTTTCAAGGGCTTGAAGCCCCTTGCCTCTACCATTTACCACCTTCATTAATGGAATTGTGCCCGGAATGTGCCCGTTGTGAGCCTTTTCGATTAGTTCCTCCCTATCCCTGTGCATCTCCGATACCCTTCTTGAAGCGGCTATCAAATCCGTTTCATTTACGATGTTATACCTGTCAAACACGGAACGGGTCTTATGTCCTGATATCTTCATCGCTACCTTTTCAGGGATACCGGCTCTTATCATATTCCTAACTGCCGTTCTCCTGAGGTCGTGGAACAGCCGTCTTTCAATCCCTGCTGCTTTGCAGGCTGCTTCCCATGATCCCCTAAAGTCTTTAACCGGATATCCGTTTCTGAAAAAGACATAAGGATAGTTTGGATATTTGCCGTCTCTGATGCTCTTTTGCTTCAGGATCGCATCGTAAAGCTCACCGTCAAGGAATATAACGCGGGCTTCGTTGTTCTTTGTCTTCCCGGCCTCCAGCGTTATTTTCCTGTCAAAGACATTAACCTGTGTCCATGTAAGTGATACGATTTCCCCTTGATGTGGGTTGCCCTCATTTAAGCGATTCTGGACGCTAAAACGCGCCGTGAGTCTTGGTTTTTATACAGGGATTTCTACAAGTATCTTTTGATAATTCACCTTCGGAGTCGTTTTCTTCCTTCCGTCCTTTGACTCTTTTATCTCTATCAGTCCGAGATCGGAAAGAAAGTGGATATCATCGGAGACATTCTTGGTATCCCGCTTCAGTATCTTTGCAAGCTCGTAAATAGATTCCGGGCTGTATTTTTTTATTGTCCTGAGTATCCTTAATCTTTCATCCGTGATAAAGCTCCTCATGGCCTTCATGGACTCAAAGGAGAGGGTTGAACGGTTCTTTACGCTCTCGCCCTTTGCGATTTTTTTCAGGTCTCTCTTTATTTCGGAGATGAATTCATCTTCCGCTTGAAGTTCAAGCCTTACATTTTTAACCTTCATCTTTAAACCTCCTCACATCGTTGAAAAAGTCTTCTATCAATTCATCGATACCCTTAAAGCGGTATTGATGCTCTTTACCCTTGTAATGCCTATGGTCTCCTTTCTGCTCCGAGTTGTCATATCCGATTACTCTTTTGCCGTCCCTTACAAACACCAGAGAGTATTTAAAGCCGTGCGGTTTGTCGCTGCTCTGCTCAACTTTCCACGCCTTAATTTCTATAATGTCGCCGTTCTCATAAAGCCTTTTGAACATGTAATAAGGCTCTGCCTTCATATAGGTTATTATATACCTCCCTTTCAAAAGATGCAATAAAAATCCCTGCCTCATGTCTCCACAAGGCAGGGTGTCCGCATTTCACATGATTAATTTTTCATACTCCATGTTGTCATGGTGTAACATTTTCTTAAAGCGCATTTTGCTATTCCTTGACTTAAAAACAGCTTATAAATAGCCTTCCGCAACTTCCTTGAAAGCTTCTTTATATCGGGCCTGCTTAGATTCCCCTGCCGCTTCATTGTTTCATTCAGACTAACCAGTATGTTCGCTGCCTCCCATTCTTGCCCTTTTTTCTTTTCATCGGTCTTTTCAATCTCCTGACCTATCGTATCGAAATGTTTTTTTATAGACTCATGACCGTTGGCGCTGACAATAACATGGTCTAAAACCTCAATGCCTAACAACCCGCCTGCCTCCATACATTTTGCGGTTATATCCAAATCGTCTTTACTCGGTGTAGCATCGCCTGAAGGGTGATTATGAACAAGGATAATGCGGGCGGAATTATTCAGGATCGCGCCCTTAAAAATCTCACGCTGATGTATTATGCTGTTGGTAAGTGAACCTACCGAAATAAGTTCCATAGCTATAATCCTGAGTTTTGCGTCAAGATGCAGCGCATATAGTATTTCCCTATCTGCCGTCTTTAAAAAACTCACAAACTTAGCAACATCACCTGTTTGATATACGGGCTCGCTTTTTGGTGTATCGGGGTTATAGTTTATTCTGATCTGCGGCAACGGCATTTTTTGTTCTGTCCTTCCTAAAGAAAGATTGACGCTTAACATTTCATTGCCCTCCTTTATTTTTAATAGGTGAATACTGTTTTACTCTGCTCGATCAATTTATCAATGTCCAGAATATCGAGGAGTATCCTCTTGCCGTTTTTAATGTATGGCAACTCGCCACGCCATATCAATTCCCTGACAGCCCACGAGCTGCGTCCAAGATATATGGCGGCCTCTTTTAAGGTGTATAACCGCTTTGCCTGCCTATCTTTCTGCATTCTCTCCTCCTTTGAATGTGCCTAAATTGTGCCTATCTAATGAGGGGAAGCCCTTTGTTTTACGCATCATCCGCGAATATGCTATAATCCTGCAAGCCTTGAAAAATCAAGGGAATGCGAGTAAAATTGGCATATCAGCCGGATGAAGGAATTTAAGCTTTTTCGGACTTAAAATCCCTCGGAGCTTGCTCTGTACGAGTTCGAGTCTCGTCTCCGGCATTAACAAGACGAGGTTAATTATGAAAACCGGCATCAAAAAAGTTGTCCTCCCCGCAGCGGGTCTCGGCACGAGGTTTTTGCCCGCTACCAAGGCGTCTCCAAAGGAGATGCTGCCCATCGTGGATAAGCCGTTGATACAGTATGCCGTTGAAGAATCCATATCATGCGGCATAGAGGAATTTATCATTATTACCGGAAAGAATAAGAGGGCTATCGAGGATCATTTCGATTCGGCATACGAGCTCGAGGAAAAGCTTAAGAGCACGGGAAAAAACAAGCTGCTCGAAGAGATCAACAAATTGAGCCGTGTGAATTTCGCCTATATACGGCAAAAGGTTGCTTTAGGCCTCGGACACGCGATACTCTGCGCTAAACCGTTTGTAAATAACGAGCCGTTCGCCGTCATATTGAGCGACGACGTGATAGACCCGGAATATCCTCTTTTAAAAGAAATGATAAAAATTTATGAAAAAAAGAAGTGCCCGGTGATAGCGCTTGAAGAAGTGCCGATGTCTGAGGTCAATCGTTACGGCATCGTCGCCGGCAAGTTGGAAGACGGAGTGTACAGGATCAGAGACATGGTCGAAAAGCCGCAACCGGAGAAATCGCCGTCGAATTTGGCTATAATAGGAAGATACATCCTGACGCCGGATATATTCGGCATCCTCGAAAAACAGAAACCCGGCGCGGGAGGAGAGATACAGCTTACGGACGCGTTAAAGATCATGGTGAAGAAAACGCCGATTTACGGCTATCTCATAAAGGGCAAACGGTATGACGCAGGCGATAAAATAGGATATTTGAAGGCGACTGTAGATTTCGCGCTCAAAAACAGGGAATTATCAAGAGATTTTAAAAACTATCTGATCGAAAAAGCAAAGACACTGAGATGAAAAGCGTCTTAAAAGGCTTATTCTTTTACGAAGCCGAGACCTGCGGAAGCCCTCTTGTCGACCTCTACGAGACCGCTGAAGACCTCGTATTCGAGGTTGACCTTCCGGGAATAGACCCGGCGAATGTCTCGATAAAAGTCTATGAAAACCTGCTGATTATCGAGGGGGAGAGAGATGTCGAAGAAAAATCCGCATCGGGCGAAATAAAATACCTCTGCGTGGAAAGAGGCATGAAGGATTTCAGACGTGTAATAAAGATCCCGGTTCATGTAAATACCATAGCCGGAGATGCGGTTTATAATAATGGAGTTATGACCATAACATTTCCTAAACTGAAAGGCAAAGTTATACATATCGCAATAGAGAAAAGATAGCTGCAACGGAATAATGGAGGAGAGATAATATGGCTGAAACAGAAAAGAATAACGATAAAGAACAGGTGGAGATTCCGGATATATTACCGGTGCTGCCTGCACGGGATATCGTCGTCTTTCCATATATGATATTGCCGCTTTTCGTGGGGAGGGATGTTTCCATTAAAGCCATCGACCATTCCCTGAACACGAACAGGATGATACTGCTCCTTACCCAGAAAGACCTGAATATAGAGTCTCCTTCTCCGAACGACCTATATTCGACAGGAACCGTCTGCATGATCATGAGGATGCTCAAACTGCCGGACGGACGCGTCAAAATATTAGCGCAGGGATTGAGTAAGGCGCAAGTCATAAAATTCTCCCAGCAGGAGCCTTTCTTTATGGCCAAGATAGAAAAAACTACCGAAGAAAAGGCAGTGGAGATGACTCTCGAAAACGAGGCATTGATACGAAACGTGAAAGAGCAGATGGACAAGGCCGTATCTCTCGGCAAGACCATACTGCCGGACGTGATGGTAGTTATAGAAAACATCGATGACCCCGGAAGGCTTGCGGATCTTATAGCGTCGAATTTAGGGCTTAAGACTGATCAAGCGCAGGAGATACTGGAGATGTCCGACCCTATCGAGCGGCTGAAAAAAATAAGCGAAATACTCTCGCGTGAGATACAGCTTTTGACCATTCAGCAAAAAATACAGACCGAGGCGCGCGGTGAAATAGACAAGACCCAGCGTGAATACTTCCTGCGCGAGCAGCTCAAGGCGATACAAAGGGAACTCGGGGACATAGACGAACGCGCCGAAGAGGCAAGGGAGTTCAGGAAAAAAATAGAAGAAGCCAAGATGCCGGAGAAGGTCATGAAGGAGGCCGAAAAACAGCTCAAGCGCCTCGAAAAAATGCATCCGGACAGCGCGGAGGCCGGTACTATAAGGACATATCTCGAATGGCTCACGGAAATCCCGTGGTCAAAGAGCACAAAGGATAATCTCGATATAAAGACGGCGGAAAAGATATTAAATGAAGACCATTATGACCTCGAAAAAATAAAAGAGAGGATACTCGAATACCTGAGCGTAAGAAAGCTCAAAGAAAAGATGAAAGGCCCAATACTCTGTTTTATAGGCCCTCCCGGAGTCGGAAAGACTTCCCTCGGACGCTCCATAGCGCGGTCGCTCGGAAGGGAATTCGTGAGAATGTCCCTCGGAGGCGTCCGGGACGAGGCGGAAATAAGGGGACACAGAAGGACATATGTCGGCTCCCTTCCCGGAAGGATAATACAAGGAATAAAGAACGCAGGAACGAACAATCCCGTATTCATGCTCGACGAAGTGGACAAAATCGGCATGGACTTCAGGGGAGACCCGTCTTCCGCACTCCTTGAGGTGCTCGACCCTGAACAAAACAATTCCTTTATGGACCACTATCTGGCGGTTCCCTTCGACCTGTCGAACGTCATGTTCATAACGACAGGAAATCTTACGGACACAATACCAGGGCCATTGAGAGACAGAATGGAGATACTCTATCTTTCAGGATATACCGAAGAGGAAAAACTGGAGATAGCGAAAAAATATCTTGTGCCGAAACAGCTCGAAGAGCACGGTATAACAACAAAAATATTAACATTAAACGATTCGGCCGTAAAACAGATAATATCCCATTATACACGGGAGGCAGGGGTCAGAAACCTTGAGCGCGAGATCGCAAACCTTTGCAGAAAAATTGCGAAACAGGTTGCGGAGGGAAAGGCAAAACGGTTCAATGTCACCGCGGGGAACGTCCACAAATACCTCGGAGTTCAAAAATATCTGCCGGAAGAAGAGATGAAAAAAAGCGAAATAGGCGTCGCCACAGGTCTTGCATGGACAGAGGCCGGCGGAGATATTATATATGTCGAAGCGACCATGATGAAGGGTAAAGGCAGTCTTACCCTGACAGGACAATTGGGCGACGTTATGAAAGAGTCTGCACAGGCCGCATTGAGCTATATCAGGTCAAAAGCCAAGAAACTCGATATAAGCGATGATACCTTCTCGAAGACCGATCTCCATATCCATGTCCCGGCAGGCGCAATCCCGAAAGACGGGCCTTCAGCGGGCATAACAATGGCTACCGCCATAGCCTCGGCTCTTACCAGCAAGCCCGTGAGAAAAAACGTTGCAATGACGGGAGAGGTAACGCTGAGAGGAAAGGTTCTTCCCATCGGAGGGCTGAAGGAAAAAACACTCGCTGCCAAGCGGATGGGGATAAAAACGGTAATAATCCCTCACAGGAATAAAAAGGACCTCGAAGACCTTCCGAAGTATGTTAAGGAAGGAATGAACTTTATCCTCGCAGAGACAATGGACGACGTTTTAAAGATTGCGGTAGGCAATGGGAAAAATGAAACTTCAAAAAATAGGAGAACTAAAACTTCTCCAAGAAATAAGAAAAAGGTTTAAAACCGAAGACAACGGCATCATCCTCGGCATCGGGGACGATGCCGCCGTCCTTGTCCCTCAAAAAGAAAACCTCCTCGTTACGACGGATATGATGAACGAGGGGATACATTTCGATCTGAGCTTTACCTCGCCTTTTCAGCTCGGCTTTAAATTGGTCTCTATCAATGTGAGCGATATTATGGCGATGGGAGGCAGGCCGAAATATATATTCCTCAATGTCGCGTTGAAAAGCGACGCAGACGAAGATATATTCTGGGATATGTATGAAGGCATTTCAAAGGCAATGGAAATGTACAGCGTGAAACTGGCAGGGGGAGACCTGTGCGCTGCAAAGAATGATATGGTTTTATCCGCTACCGTGATCGGCGCCGCCGAAAAATTTATCACAAGGTCAGGCGCAAAGGCAGGCGATAAAATTTATATAACCGGCACTCTCGGCGATTCGGCATGCGGGCTTGCTCTTCTGCAGCGACTTACGGATGAATCAAAGGAAATAGTTAATCGTATCGGGGCGCCGGGGTATCGGCGTATCTGTGAAAAATTGTATCTCCGATACCACGACACGCCGACACTCCGATACATTGATTTTGACACTGTTGAGCCTTTAATAACGAGGCATCTCACGCCTGTTGCGAGGGATTCCTCGGAAGTAGCAAAATACGCAACCTCGATGATAGATGTAAGCGACGGCCTTTTTATCGACCTCTGCAGGATATGCGATGAGAGTAATGTCGGAGCAAAAGTTTATCTCGATAGAATTCAAATTTCGGATGAGGCGAAGAATGCCGCTGAAATTATGGGATTAGACCCGATGCGGCTTGCAGTATCGGGCGGAGAGGACTACGAGCTTTTATTCACAGCGCCAGCAGAAAATAATTTCAAATTTCAAATCTCAAATCTCAAATCTCAAAAAATAACTTGCATCGGTGAAATCATGGAAACGGATAGAATAGCGGTGGATAAGACCGGCAAAAAATTTCCCATAAAAGCAGAGGGGTACCAGCACTTTGGCGCTCCGTGACAAGCTCTCCGCTGTTTTCAGCGTTAAAGACTCTCCGCAAAAGATCGCCGTATCTTTCGCAATCGGCATATTCCTCGGCATGTCTCCGCTTTTAGGCCTTCATACCGTGCTCGGCATTGCAGCGGCGTGGATTTTCAGGCTCAATAAATTTGTGACCATAGTCGGGGTATATATCACCAATCCGTGGACTATCGTTCCTATATATACATTCGCCACATGGTTTGGAGCAAAACTTTTAGGAATTGACAAGATAATTCCGGACATAAACTGGAACGACATAAGCTTTTCGTATCTCATGAACGAGATGAGACACCTTTTATTGCCGTTTGTAGTAGGCACGACCCTCGTCGGAATCCTGTCATCGATAGCAGGTTACATCATCATCTATCATGCCGTAGTAAAAAGCAGACGGACGCCGAAATAGAAGGGAGACAAAACATTTCCGCTTCATTCTCGAATGGCATCCCGCCTTTCTCCGAAGCTACGCCAGCCCGCTTAAACATCCGTGTTACGCCTGGGCTGCCGAAGTCGCTCCAATACCTTGTCTTTCGTCCTACCTATTCCAATTTGATTAACTGTGCTAATATGTTAAGAAATGGAACTTGTACCAATCAAAATAGAACACGGCGAGGAAAAGGCGTGGGAAAAGGTATGCGGGCTTTCCCGTGCTGAGTTATGCGGGAAAACCGGCGCTGTCTTTGACGAAAAGGCCGGCGCTTTCAGGCTCAGGTGTTTCGGGATAGATTTTCATATCAACCCGTGCGAAATGAAAATATCCGCAGGTTCGGGGAAAGGCGAGCTATTCCTTGGCAAGCTCAAGGACTTTTTCAGACTTTCGATACTTTGGTACATGGACAGCGCCATGGATATTCCTCAAAGCGGCAGATTGCTGAGGCCCGAAGATGTGAAGGGCGGCCATAAATTCACAGTCGGCACGCACGTTCTTCCCCTCGATGAGATCGCGAAAAAATACGCTAAAAACACCGAAGGTTTCATAATCAAGGGACAGGAATACGGGGCCGAAGTCCTTACAGGATACGGGGATGCCTGCATAAGACTTTACCCTTTGCCGAGAGTGCCCGTCACAATGATATTATGGCTTGAGGATGAGGAGTTTCCGGCGAAAGCCGACTTATTATTCGATTCCACATGCGAATTTCAGCTCTCCCTTTCTGATATTATATGGGCAGTGGCAATAATGTGTTCCATAGTTATGCTTGAGGGATAGGCTTGCCGTTACATAAACCGATTGGGCCGAGTGGCGAAAAGCGGAATATCCGCTGGAGATGAAATAAATCCGGCAGTGTAACGCCAAAATGATAATGTCCTATATAGCCAAAATAGAAATGTCCTATAAAGAGACTGCTAAACTGTCTGATTTAAGGGGAGGACAGGATGGCAGGAGAGGACATCATCATGGTAAGGCAGA
>JAJYVD010000011.1 GCA_021792185.1 Nitrospirota bacterium
TCTGCCTTACCATGATGATGTCCTCTCCTGCCATCCTGTCCTCCCCTTAAATCAGACAGTTTAGCAGTCTCTTTATAGGACATTTCTATTTTGGCTATATAGGACATTATCATTTTGGCGTTACACTCAATATCGGCTCATTGGAGCATGGATGTTAAACTTATTATGAGTTATAAGTTATGACCCGGATTCCCGCTCCTTGAAAAAAGGGTAAACCATCTGATAGTATTAACGATGCCTGAGGACAGTGTAAAGGCGAGCCTGTTGCTGAGGGTTATAGCAAAGCTGCTTGATTTTATTGTTATAGCCGCCGCTGCCGAAACCATCCCTCGGGTCGGTTATTTTGCCGGAATAGTGTATCTCCTTATCGGCGACGGCCTTTTTAACGGCAGCAGCCTGGGAAAGAAGTTAGTACGGCTGAGGGTGGTATCGCTTTCAACCGGCAACGCATCGACATTCAGGGATTCCATAGTGAGAAACGCCGCCTTTGCGGTTGCGCTTCTGCTTTATAAAGTTCCGATAGCCGGATGGTTTTTTGCGGCGGTTATTCTCGCCCTGGAATTTCTTCTCATGCTCGGAAATAAAGACGGCATGAGGCTCGGCGATGACCTGGCAAACACAAAGGTGATTGAAGGAGAAGGAGGATAGAGTGTTTTTTCAGAAAGTCTTAGGGATGTTTTCAAACGACCTTGCCATAGATCTCGGCACGGCAAATACCCTCGTTTATTTAAAGAACAGGGGCATAATCTGCGATGAACCGTCGGTTGTTGTTCTGAGAAGCGACAACAAAAGGCCCGTTGCAGTAGGCATGGAAGCTAAACTGATGCTCGGGAAAACGCCCTCAAACATAGTAACTATAAGGCCTTTGAAGGACGGCGTCATTGCGGACTTCGACGCGACCGAGGAAATGCTGAAATATTTTATAGCAAAGGCCCACAACAGGAAAAGCTTTGTCTCCCCGAGGGTCATCATAGGAGTTCCTTCAGGCATAACTCAAGTGGAACGCCGCGCGGTCAAAGACGCCGCCCACTCATCCGGCGCCAGGGAGGTCTATCTCATAGAAGAGCCTATGGCTGCCGCAATCGGCGTAGGATTGCCTGTAGGCGAGCCTTCGGGAAACATGATTGTCGATATCGGCGGAGGGACTACCGATGTGGCTGTGATATCCCTTGACGGAATAGTCTACAGCAAGGCTGTACGCGTCGGCGGGGATAAGATGGACGAGGCTATAATCGCATATATGAAACGCAAATACAACCTCATGATAGGCGAAAGAACCGCGGAGCATATAAAGGTAGCGGTAGGCTCGGCATATCCTACCGCGGACAAGGCCGAGCCGATAGAAGTTAAAGGAAGGGATCTCATATCAGGGATCCCCAAGGCCATTAACATAACGGAGGATGAGATACGCGAGGCGCTTCAGGAGAGCGTGGGTCTTATTCTCGATACTATTAAGGTTACCCTCGAAAATACCCCGCCCGAGCTTGCGGCCGATATCGTAGACAGGGGTATTGTGCTGGCCGGAGGGGGGGCATTGTTACGGGGTCTCGATATTCTGATAAGGGAACAAACAGGCGTCCCCGTTATACTGCCGGACGATCCCTTAACCGCAGTAGTCAGGGGTTGCGGGATGATGCTCGATAAGCTCGATCTTCTCAGGAAGGTAGCCATAGCGACTAATTAATGTCAAAGGGCAAGAAGAGATTTATTATCCTGTTCGTTCTTTCTCTTGTTGCCCTGACGCTGGTAACCTGCCAGCACGACAGAAAATCCTCTTTCCTGTTCCGTGTATTATCATATCCCTATGACGTTTTGAATAACCTGACATCCCGTATAAGCACGGCCTCTAAGGATCACTGGAATACCTTTGAGGAAAACAGACGCCTTAAGAAAGATCTCACCGCAGCGCTTCTTGAAAAACAGCGCTGTGTCGAGATACTTCAAGAAAATAAACGTTTAAAAGAACTTCTCTCCTTGAAAGAGCATTCTCCGAAATACGCCGCATCCGCAAAGATAATAGCGCGCGGCTACGACAAATTATTACATACCATGATCCTCGATAAAGGCAAAAACAGCGGCATAAAAAAAGACATGGCGGTCATAACGGCAAAAGGCCTCGTAGGCAAGATTTATTCGGTGAAAGATGATTCTTCCGAAGTATTGCTTTTAAGGGATCCTAATTTCTCGGCTGCGGTCAGGCTCCAAAACAGCAGGCGCGAAGGTGTTGTGTCCGGAACCGGTTACCGCTACTGCATCCTCAAATACATACCGCCGGAAGAAGAAGTGGAAAAAGGCGAATCGGCCGTAACTTCGGGACTTGACGGCATTTTACCTCCGGGGTTGCCTGTAGGCATGATCGGTCATGTCAAAAAAGAAGGTATAGAATTTTTTCAGGATATAAGGATATTGCCTTTTCAGGATGATACAACGCTGGAAGAGGTGGTTGTCTTAGGCAAATAATCTATGAATTACGCGAAATGGATATTCATTATCTTTCTGACGTTTCTACTTCAAACCCAGTTCTCTTTTTTCCGCAGTCCTCTGACCTTTACGGTTGTCCTCGCTTATTATTTTGCCCTGAAAAGCCTGCCCCGCCAATCTCAAGGGGGGGAATATTTCGGCAGCGGCGCGGAGATAAAAAGCGCCGCATTCGGGGCATTCATAGGTCTTCTGGAGGACATCCTTTCGGGATCCGTCGCAGGCCCAAATTTATTCAGCAAGGGGCTGATAGGGTTTATCGGTGTCGTGGCGTTCACAGAGGTCGTATTCAAATGGACGCCGGTTCTCGGCATTATTACTATAGTTCTCTTTACGGCGCTTGACGGTATTATTGTCACAGGCATGCGTTCTCTGTTTACTTCTATACATATAAACGCAGTTACCGCAGCGCAGATTATTTTTATTCAGGCGCTTGTAAATATACCGTTTGGTATAATATTAAAACCAAAAAAATTCCGCCTGACGGATTAACATGACACTATACAGAATAAAATTAGGCTCTTACATTATAATCGGGATATTACTGATATTCGGCCTACGTCTCTGGCAGCTCCAGATGCTGGACGGCGATAAATATAAAAGATTGTCGGAGGACAACAGGCTGAGGATATTAAAGACGCCGGCGCCGAGGGGTATTATATACGACAGGAACGGGATACCGCTGGTAAAAAACATCCCTTTCTTCAGTGTCTCGATCACCACGGACAATCCAAAAAAAATCGATATCGATTCTCTCTCCGCTCTTCTCGGTTTAAAAAAGCAGGAGGTGGAAGAGAAGCTCAACAAAAAGGACAACAGCCCTTTCGTCCCGGTAAAACTCAAACAGGGATTGAGCTTCGAAGAAATAGCGCGTATCGAGGCCGGAAGGTCGGACTTCCCCGGGCTCTTTGTGGAAACGGATGTGGGAAGGGAATATCTCTTCGGCAAGGTAGGCGCCCATATCATCGGATATTTAGGAAAGATAACCCAGTCACAAATGAAAAACCCGCAACTCAGGCATTTCCCTCCCGATGCATTGATAGGCCAGTGGGGAGTTGAAGCGCTGCATGACGGCCAGCTCAGGGGAATTCCCGGAGAAAGAATAATAGAGGTAGACGCACTCGGAAGAGAATTGAGGCTGATACAGGAGAGGCCGTCCGTTAAAGGCAATGACGCAGCGCTCAGCATAGATATAAACATTCAGAAAGCGGTCGAAGATTCGTTCGGAAATAAAGCAGGAGCCCTCGTGGCGCTCAAGCCGGATTCCGGAGAGATACTCGCCCTTGAGAGCCTTCCATCCTTTGATCCAAATACATTCTCGCGGGGCATAATCTATGACGACTGGAAGGCGTTGACGGATGACAAGAAAAAACCGATGCTCAATAGAGCGGTGCAGAGCCAGTATCCGCCCGGATCAACATTCAAAATAATAACGGCAATAGCAGCGATCGAGGAGGGGATAATCCATCCGGATACAAAGGTCATCTGCACCGGCGGAATAAATTTCGGGAAATGGACATTCGGGTGCTGGAAAAAAGGAGGGCACGGCTCCGTAGATTTTCATAAAGGGATTGTAGAGTCATGCGATGTATATTTCTATGAGCTGGGCAAGAGGCTGGGAATGGACAGGATTTATAAATATGCCGATGCCTTCGGGCTCGGCAGGGAAACGGGCATTGATCTGATACCGGTAAAGGAGCGGCAGGGGCTCATACCGAATACCGAATGGAAAAGGGAAAAGAAGAAAACACCGTGGTATCTCGGAGACACCTTCATTTCAGCCATAGGACAGGGGTATGTTACGACTACGCCTATTCAAATGGCAGTGATGATGTCGACCTTTGCCAACGGAGGAACCATATACAAACCCTCAGTCATAAAGGGAACCCACGCTCCGGCCGGCGTGGTTAAATTAAAGCCGGAAACTATCGAAATGATAAAAGATGCCCTCTCCGGCGTTATTAACGAATCCAACGGCACGGCGCAGGGAGCGCGATCTTCTTTAGCCGTGATAGGCGGTAAAACAGGGACAGCTCAGGTCGTAGGCAAAAAGAAGGGAGCGGTTGCCGAACGTTTTATGGATCACGCATGGTTTGTAGCGTTCGCTCCGGTAGATAATCCGGAAATAGCGCTCTCGGTCTTTGTGGAGCATGGAGGCAGCGGAGGAGCGACTGCGGCGCCTATAGCAAAGAGGGCTATAGAGGCTTATATGAAAAGCAAAAACGGGCAAGAGGCGATAGGCAAGGGGCAAAGAGATGCTGAAAATTGACAGAAGGCTGATAAAAAACTTCGACTGGATAACGTTCCTGCTGATAACTACCCTTTCCCTTATCGGCATAATGACTATTTACAGCGCGACAAGGCCTCCTTTAGGAGTGGGCGAACATCCTGATTTTTATGCGAAACAAATATTGTGGTTTGTGATAAGCATGATAGCGCTTATTGTAGTCGCAACCGTCAACTATATATGGCTTTACAGACTATCTTATCCGCTCTATGCCCTCGGGCTGATTCTTTTGATTGTCGTGCTTTTCACAGGAAGGACGAGCATGGGGGCCCAGAGGTGGCTGAGCATTGGACTCGTCTCGTTTCAGCCCTCCGAATTTTTCAGGATTTTCTTTATAGCAGGTTTTTCCGCATATCTTACCAATATCGGCACACGTTTCACCGAAAAGATTCCCATTAAAAGCATATTGATATTCGCGATATTCCCACTCGTTTTATTAATCAAGCAGCCAGATCTCGGAACAGCCATACTTCTGATGTCGTTGTTCGTCATACTCTCCGTTTCAAAAGGGATCAGCAGGAAGATCACAACGCTCATAATCATTATAGGACTTATTTCCATCCCCTTCTTAGGCAACATCCTATGGGAAGGGCTTAAAGAATACCAGAAAAACCGCCTGATAGCCTTTATCGATCCCGATATAGATCCGGCAGGCATAGGTTATCACATCACGCAGTCGAAGATATCGGTAGGCTCCGGCGGCTTTTTCGGAAAGGGCTATTTGAAAGGCACGCAGGGGCCGCTCAGGTTTTTGCCTGAAAAACATACCGATTTCATATTTTCGGTATTCGCCGAGGAGTGGGGTTTTATCGGAAGCGCTCTGCTTTTAGGAATATATTTGCTGCTCTTTTTAAGGGGGCTGGATACCGCAATGAAGGCTAAAGACGAATTCGGGAGATTAGCTGCAACAGGGATAACCGCTATGTTCTTCATATACTTCTGTGTCAATATAGGCATGACCCTCGGGATAATGCCGGTAGTGGGGGTTCCCCTGCCCTTTGTGAGCTACGGCGGCACCGCGCTCCTGAGCAATTTCATAGCTGCTGGCATATTGATAAACATCAGAACAAGAAGGTTTGAATTGTTTTATCCGTAATTATGATAAAATATGCACAAACTTTAATCCGGAGGAAAGAATGAAAATCATAGAAGGAGAACTTCAGGCAAAGGGAATTAAATTCGGCATTATCGTGAGCAGGTTCAACGACTTCATAACATCGCGTCTCCTTGACGGCGCGGTTGATGCGTTGATAAGACACGGCGCGAAAGAAGACGATATAGAAGTGGTGAAGGTTCCCGGCTCATTCGAGATACCTCTTGCCGCAAAAAAGATGGCATCAAAAGGTTCATACGGCGCGGTCATATGCCTCGGCACGGTTATACGGGGAGCAACTCCTCATTTCGACTATGTAGCGTCCGAGGTCTCGAAAGGCATAGCTGCGGCATCCCTTGAAACAGGAGTCCCCATAGCCTTCGGCGTGATAACCTCCGATACGATCGAACAGGCAGTCGAAAGGGCAGGCACAAAGGCGGGCAATAAGGGATGGGACGCAGCCATTACAGCGATAGAAATGGCGCAAGTTCTAAAGAAATTATAACTCTATATGCCCTTCCATGCCCGATTAACGACCTTAAATAATATATGTCAGGTGCGGCGAAAAGAGGCGTCTTTGAGCCGTGCCTGACATATAGGGGAGATTATGAAAAGAAGAAAGGCGCGGGAGTATGCGCTGCAATTTTTATACAGAATCGATTTCGTAAATATTTCTCCGGGAAACAACACAGGGGCAAAACGCCTTCCCAATATTAAAAACAACCTCGAAATCTTCTGGGCTGACACGGCAGAAAAAGATTCCGACACAAAGGCATTCGCCGAAGACATAATCTCAGGGACCATCAAAAAACTCAAGGAAATAGACCCCCTGATTCAAAAAACGGCGCAGAAATGGAATATCTCCCGGATGGCAAGCATCGACAGGAATATTTTAAGATTCGCCACGTATGAGCTTTTGTTCAGGAAAGATATTCCGGCGGCGGTGACAATTAACGAAGCCCTTGAAATCGCCAAAAAATATTCCACATTGGAATCCGCGCCCTTTATTAACGGCATCCTCGATAAGATAGCGAAAGAACACGCCAAGAAATGAAATGAATTATGCAGTAATCTCCGATGTCCATGCTAATATAGAAGCCCTCAGAGCGGTCTTAACCGAAATAAGAAACAAAAAAATAACCGATATCCTTTTCTTGGGAGATGCCGTCGGATACGGCCCTGACCCGGATGAATGCGTGGAGGTCTTGAAATCCGAATGCAAAGTCCTTCTTGCCGGAAACCACGACAAGGCCGCGATAGGGCTTACGGATATAGAATTTTTCACCCCTTATGCAAGGGCCGCCATAGAATGGACTAAAGAAACGATCACAGAAAAAACAATTTCCATATTGAAAGACCTTCCTGTATCAAAAGAGATAGAAGACAGCAAAATACTTCTTGTGCACTCTACTCCGAAGCAACCTGAAGAATGGCACTATCTTTTAAGCCTATGGGACGCGGAGATCAATTTCCACTACTTTGAAAACAAGATATGCCTCTTAGGTCACAGCCACAGGCCCTCTATAATCGAGAGACTGCCTTCAGGAGAAATGATTGCATATAGAGATGAAGCGATGATCGGTGATGCGGAAAGATATATGATCAACGCCGGAAGCGTGGGCCGGCCGAGGGACGGAGACCCGATGGCGTGCTATGTTGTTATCGATGACGAGTCCGTAAAACTGCACCGAGTCGAATACGACATAAAGAAAACTCAGGATAAAATGAGGCGCGCCGGACTGCCTATACAGTTGATAGAGAGATTGGCAAGAGGGGTTTGAATCTGGTTGAACCGTGCTCGACAGCATTACATCATGCTACTCCTCCTGCTGCATGGCCGAAAGCTGCCAGTTCTGCATACCTATCTGTCTTACAAATGTCCAGTATTCCATAAACCTGACCGGCTCGCCTCGGCTTCCTTCTATCAGCCTCCCCGCCTCATCCGTAGTATAGTCGAGAACGCTTGCCGTAATCTCTGCTGTTATATAGTCTTTGCCTTCTTCCTGCCACGCCTCCGTAATATTTACATTTCTCATTGCGATATTCTCAAGCCTGTCGATCCGGCCTTCAGCCTTAAGCCTTGCGGACTCGGCGCGCATGACTTCCCACGCCTCGGAGGCGAGGAGGTGTCTTACAGGCTCCATATCCCTGTTCATCCATGAAGCCTGAACCTTGAAAAAGATATCGGTTACAGTATCCTTGAATTTATTTTCGTCGAATGACGGATCGAACTGTCGTATATTGGAAAGCCCTATATTGAGATTGTCGGCATAAGGTGATACCGTCTGGGTATTCGTTGTCTCCTGAGCCGGCTGGTAACTGTAGTTCTGCCGGGAATCAGGCGTATAATCATGGCTGTAATTTTGTCCATAGCCGCCTGATGGAGCGGTGGCTGCGGTCTCCCTTCTTGATTTAAGAAATCTGAAGAGAAGGAAAATTCCGAGACCTATTAGGATTATCTCGATAAGCCCGATGCCGCCGAATCCTCCGAATCCTCCATGTCCTGCTCCGAATCCCAGGCTGCTGAAAATCATGCTTCCTATAAAACCTCCTAAGAGCCCGCCTGCCAGCGCCTTCATAAAGCCCCCTGAGCGTGAAGGCTGCTGAGGCGCTGCCGAAGGAGGCAGTTGTCTCTGCTGCTGTGTTTGCTGGCTCTGGAATTGATTCTGAGCCGGCGCAGGCTTGTCAGGCTTTGCTGGAGGAGTGTATGTCCGGGACCCCCTGCTTCCGAAGCCCGAGCTCTTTCCTCCGCCTCGTGCGCGGGCGAAGGCATTTTCTTGGAGATACACCGTAAAGAATGCCAACAGCACCAAAATTGTCACTATTTTTTTCATAGGTTTTATTCCTCCAATTGGAACGCCTTGAAAATACTTGGTGAGCCGTGCAGGATTCGAACCTGCGACCCGCTGATTAAGAGTCAGCTGCTCTACCAACTGAGCTAACGGCCCACATAAAATCAGACAATTACAATACAAAAAATCTCCGTTAATCGTCAAGTTTAACCTCGCAATAAAGGCAATGTATTAGCCTGAAGCGGCTTTAGCCTATATTATTCATAAATCACGAAAGCCAAATCGGAAGGCAAAGTATTGGAGCGACTTCGGCAGCCCAAGCGTAACGCAGGTTAAGGTTGAGGTTAAGGTTAAGAAAGAAAAACTCAGCCTCAACCTTAGCCTTAACCTGTCGTTGAAAGGCGGGATGCCTTTCGAGAATGAAGCGGAAATGCTTTGTCTTCCGGTATAACAAAGTTTAGATAGTGCAGTTGCTAAAAGCCGCATTCTTGCATTATCATTTTTACATCCTACGCTTAAGGAGACTGCGATGCAAAAACTGATAAAACCTTTGGTCCAGAAAAACGATACAAAGATAATTCTCGTTGTACTCGACGGCCTCGGCGGGCTTCCGATTAACGGAAAGACCGAGCTTGAGGCTGCCGATACGCCTAACCTCGACGCCCTCGCAAGGGAATCCGCGTGCGGGCTTCATGTCCCTGTTGCTTTAGGCATTACTCCCGGAAGCGGGCCCGGACATCTTGGCCTTTTCGGATACGACCCTATCGAATGCCAGATCGGAAGGGGAATACTTGAGTCTCTCGGCCTCGGCGTTGAAATAAAAAATACCGATGTTGCCGTAAGATGCAATTACGCGACAATAAAGGACGGGATTATTGTTGACAGGCGCGCAGGAAGGATGCCCACGGAACAGACTAAAAAACTCACAGAGAAATTGCAGGCTGAGATAAAAAAGATTGACGACGCGGAAATAATCTTTGCTCCGGGAATGGAGCACCGTTTTGCGGTGCGGCTGAGATTTCCGTCAGCGCTCGAACATGATGCGGCAATGATACCCGACACCGATCCTCAAAAAGAAGGAAAGGCTCCTATTCCCCCAACGCCTCTGTCAAAGAGCGCAGAGAAAGTATCGAAGGTCGCGGAAAAAATAATCGGCACGGCGCATGAGATATTGAAAAATGAGGAAAAGGCAAATTTTATTCTCACAAGGGGTTTTGCCGTAATGCCGCACATTTCGACATTTGAAGATGCCTTTGGACTGAAGGCGCTTGCTATCGCCAATTATCCGATGTACCGCGGACTTGCAAGGCTTGTGCACATGGATACACCTGCACTTGAGGGAACTGTCGAAGATGAGATAAATTTTTTAAAACAGAAATACAATGAATATGACTTTTTCTTTGTGCATGTAAAAAAGATTGATTCATACGGCGAAGACGGCAACTTTAAAGGCAAGGCCGCGCGAATAGAGGAATTCGACAAGCTCCTGCCGCAGATACTTGATTTAAAGCCTGATGTCCTCGTAATAACAGGCGACCACTCGACTCCTGCATTATTGAAGAGTCATAGCTGGCATCCTATCCCGGTGCTTATCAAATCGCCTTATGTGCTCGGCGGGTTGTGTTCGGTATTTTCGGAACGCGAATGCACGAAGGGAGAACTCGGCATATTCCCCGCGATAAACATCATGCCTCTCGCGCTCGCGAATGCATTAAGGCTGAAAAAGTTCGGGGCGTAATACCGTATAATGATAGATACTCATTGCCATCTTGAAATGGAGCCGTTTGACGCTGACAGGGAAGATGTCATCAAAAGGGCGAAAGACGCGGGTTTAGAGGCTGTTATAACCATAGGCTCTGATTTTGAAGGAAGCAAGGGCGCTGTCGAGCTTGCGGGGAAATACGACTTTGTTTACGCATCCGTAGGCATTCATCCTCATGACGCGAAGGATTTTAACGAAGATGTCTTCAGGCAGATAACGGAGTGGACAAAAAATCCCAAGGTAGTAGCGATCGGAGAGACAGGCCTCGATTATCATTATGACCATTCTCCCCGCGACGTTCAGCGGGACGCGTTTATAAAACAGCTTAGTTATGCAGTCGAATCGGGCGTTCCCGCCATTATTCACAGCAGGGAAGCAAAGGAAGATACGCTGAGAATCCTTGAGGAATCGCGCGTTTCAAAGGGCGTCCTGCATTGCTTTTCCGGAGACATGGAGACTGCAGAGAGGGCAATGGAGATGGGGCTTTATATTTCATTCGCCGGGACGGTTACTTTTAAAAAGGCCTTACAGATTCAGAAAATCGCTAAAGTCATTCCAGACGAATATCTGCTTATCGAAACGGATGCTCCATATCTTGCGCCTGAGCCTTTCAGAGGCAAACGGAATGAACCTGCTTTTGTAAAACATACCGCTGAATTCATAGCAAAGCTGAGGGGAGTATCAACGGAGGATATTGACAGGATTACCACTCTTAACGCAAAGCGTCTCTTCGGCATAGGAGATATGCCGGGCATGGGAGAGATAGCTTATAAGATACGTGAAAGTCTTTACCTGAATATAACCAACAGATGCACGAGCAAATGCAGCTTCTGTATCAAGTTTCACAGCGATTTTGTGAAAGGCCATAATCTCAGGCTTGCGGGAGAGCCTTCGGCGGATGAATTAAAATCGGCGATTGGAGACCCTGCCTTATATCAAGAAGTCGTTTTTTGCGGTTACGGAGAGCCTTTGCTCAGGCTTGACGCGGTAAAAGAGGTTGCCTCGTGGATAAAGGAAAAGGGAGGCAAAGTAAGGATCAACACAAACGGACACGGAAACCTTATACACAAAAGAAACATCCTGCCTGAATTACAGGGGCTTGTGGATTCGATTTCAATAAGCCTCGATGCTCATGACGAAAAAACTTATAACAAAATCTGCAATCCCGCGTTCAAAAACGCATTCAATGAAGTCGTGAACTTTATAAAAGAAGCAAAGAAATCTATACCTGAAGTCACAGCTACAGTCGTAACCGCGGAAGGCGTTGATGTAGATAAATGCAAGGAGATTGCCGATTTCCTCGGAGTAAAGCTAAGGGTTAGAAGGCTGGATGTTGTCGGTTAGGATTGCCTGAATATCTTTTATTTCAACCTCTCCCTGTTCGCCTTTTTTAAGATTCTTCCACTGGATCTTTCCTGCCTTAAGTTCGTTCTCTCCTATTATCAACGCTAACTCGGCTCCGATCCTGTCGGCTTTTCTCAACTGGCTTTTCAGGGATGCTCCCGCGTAATTAGGCTCGACCCAGAAACCTTTGGCCCTTAAATCTTCAGCTATCCTGAAGCCCTCGATCTCAGCCTCTTTCCCGAGAGTTGCGATAAATATCTTAGGCGACGGATGCTCATCGCTCCAGATTTCTTTTAAAAGCGTTGCGATCCTTTCCATGCCGATTGCAAAGCCTATTGCTGGAGTCGAGGGACCGCCGAACTCCTCGACAAGCCTGTCATATCTTCCGCCTGCCGCCACTGCCTTCTGCGCTCCTAAATGCTCGCTCGTTACCTCGAAGGTCGTCCTCGTGTAATAATCGAGACCCCTCACTAAATTCGGATTCAGCGTATAAGATATTTTCATTAAGTCCAGTCTCGATACGAGTTCATTAAAATGCTCCCTGCAATTTCCGCATAAATGCTCTGCAACAGCGGGCGCTCCTTTTCTAAGCTCTATGCACCTCTCTACCTTGCAGTCCAGTATTCTCAAGGGATTTGTGTTGTATCTCCTTTGGCAGTCCGGACAGAAATCGGACAGTCTATTTTCAAAAAACTTCAAGAGGGCGTTTTTGTAATCAGGCCTGCATTTTTCGCAGCCGATGGAATTCAGCTCGAAATTCACTTCCTTAAGCCCTATCCCTTCGAGGAGATTTTTGAGCATTGCTATAACCTCGGCGTCGATGGACGGCTGGGAAACTCCGAATGCCTCAACCCCTATCTGATAGAACTGCCTGAACCTGCCTTTCTGCGGCCTCTCGTATCTGAACATCGGGCCCGAATAAAAGAACTTCTGAGGAGACGGGAGATTATAGAGATGATGCTCCACATAGCATCTTACGGCAGGCGCAGTTCCTTCAGGACGCATTGTAATGCTTCTCCCAGCCTTGTCGGGAAACGTGTACATCTCTTTTTCGACTATATCCGTTGTTTCTCCGATACTCCTGATAAATATGTCGGTGGATTCTATGATGGGGATCCGTATCTCCTGAAAGCCGTATCTCTGAAATACCTCTCTCGCAACGGATTCTATTTTCTGCCAGATATGGATGTCCGGAGGCAGTATGTCCTGAATGCCCTTTAGAGCGTTATACGCCACCTTCCTCCCCTTCCCTTTCCTTATCGAATTCGAGCATCTTGAGATGGCTGTCTATAAGCCTTTTAATCTCCTCTTTGAAATGGCGCCTGATGCCCTTGAGGTCGACAATATCCTCGTGTATCTTTACAACCTTTTCCTGCGCATCTTTTATCATGGTATCGGCCCTAAGCTCGGCCTCTTTGAGAATCAATTCGGCTTCCTTTCGCGCATTGGTCTTGTAATCCTCAACCATCTGCTGCGTGGCCATCAGGGTTTCGCGGAGAGTGGCGTCCATATTGCTGTATTCCTTAAGCTGCTCGTCAGCCCTGTTTAACTGCTCTTTTAAAGAGGCGTTATCCCTTAGAAGCTCCTCAAGTTCCTCCCGCAGCAGTTCGAGAAAAGAGTATACCTCATCAACATCGAACCCCCTGAACCGCATCGGGAACTGCTTTTGTTGAATATCAAGCGGCGTTATCCTCATATCAAAGCCCCTCCTTTCATTTTATAGCCTATTTCTATCAATGACCCTATCAGGAATTTCTGAACAAATATGATAGCAAGAATGACTATCAAAGGAGAAATGTCGATGGGGCCGAGCCTGTGCCCTATAAGCCTTCTTATGGGTCTTAAAACCGGATCTGTGACAGCATGAAGAAACCTTACGATTGGATTGTAAGGGTCGGGGTTGACCCAGCTTATCAGAGCGGCGATTATTACGACCCATTTGTAAATATCCAGCAGTATGTCGAGGATGTTCGCTGCCGCCAGCACCAGATTTGCAAAAATAAACATTACTCCCTCCTTCCGAGCTCTTCAGCGCGCCTGACAGCAGCGTGAAGCGCGTCGATTACTATATCTTCAATATTTTTTTCCTCAAAGACTTTCAGCCCCGCCGCTGTAGTCCCTCCCGGAGATGTTACCATCTCCCTGAGCTTTTCCGGTGACATGCCTGTATCGAGCAGCTTCGCAGTTCCCAATAATGTTTGAACGGCAAGTTCAACGGCATGACTTCTGTTAATCCCCATTTTTACGCCCCCTTCTATCATTGCCTCTACAAACAATGCGATAAAAGCAGGGCCGCTGCCGGACAAAGCGGTAACCGCGTTCATGTACTTTTCGGGCATGGTTAGCACTTTGCCCACGGACATGAATATCTCTCTCACCATTGCGATATCCTTATCCGAGAAACATTCGCATAATGACATAACGGACATGCCCTCCTGAACAATCGCAGGGGTATTGGGCATTACCCGTATAAGCTTTTTAGTATTCAGCTTTGATTGTAAGTATGAAAGCGTTATTCCTGCGGCGATCGACACGACCGTCTTATCATCCGTAACACCGTCTTTTATCTCATCGAGGGCAGAGGCCATGTTCTGCGGCTTAACGGCGAGAATGATTATGCTGCAAGAAGATGCGATTTCTTTATTGTCGGCCGTTGTCTTTACCCCGTATGTCTGCTCCACATATTTCCTTCTATCTTCCCTCGGCTCAGAGACGATAATATCCTTCATCCCCTGAGAGGTCATGCCTTTTATCAATGCCTCAGCCATGTTCCCGCCGCCAATGAAACCGATCATCTATTTACTCCTTTCCTCTCCTCAACTATTCTCATCTCCACAAATCTCTGCCTTTCATGCTCTATTTCCCGCTTGAGCATTTGGGGGTCAGGTAATTTTAACTTATATTTCGAAGCAAATACCTTATTATTCATACCGCCGAGGGCATACTCTACAACCGTATTCTTTTTGTCTGAACAAAGAATAATACCTATAGGATCATTTTCATCAGAAAGTTTCCCTTTGTCTTTGAGATAATTCACATAAAGATTCATTTGTCCTGCATCAGCATGGGTAAACTCACCAATTTTCAGGTCTATGGCAACAAGACATCTTAGGACTCTATGATAAAGAAGGAGGTCAAGGCGATAATGGCGTCCTTCAAGGGTTATCCGCTTTTGCCGCGCAACAAATGTAAAGCCGTTTCCAAGTTCGAGAAGGAAATGCTCCATGTGCCTTATCAAGGCTTCTTCCAATTGTGACTCTGAATACTCCTCTTTTAAACCAAGAAATTCGAGGATATAAGGGTCTTTTATTTCATCTTCAGGCTTAAGGGTAATTGGTTTCTCATGGGCTTTGGCAATAACTGCCGTCTTGCGTCTGGACAGAGCGGTTCTTTCATAGAGCATGGATTGAATCTGCCTATCCAGTTGCCTTACTGACCAGTTTCCACGGACACACTCCGATTCATAGAATTCGCGCTTAAAAAGCTCATCAAGACGAAGTAATAAACGGTAATGTGACCAAGATAAGATGAATCTTTCAGTGAGTGGATGAATTGCCAAGGTTATTTCAGAATTCCGAGACAGTGTTGCGGATTTCTGCCCTTCTAATTTCCGAGACATTGTCTCGGAAATTGTAATTGGATAGCATAAGTAAAAACTTCTCATTGCTTCAAGATTGTCGGGAGAAAAACCACGCCCGAATTTCTTGTTCAAGTCTCGTGACAATTTTGAAATTAATTCTTCCCCATACTCCGCGCGCCTTTTCCCTTTCTGTTCGTATTTCACAATTCTTCTGCCGATGAGCCAATAAGTTGCCACAAGAGCGGTATTTACATATCGAACTGCGGTCTTCCGCCCCTGCTCAATAAGGGATGCAAGGTCGGTGATGAGGGTTGAATATGTATGCTTTTTAGTGGGTTGTTTCATGCAGTAATATGTTCAATTATGTACCTCAGCCATGTTCCCGCCGCCTATAAAACCTATCATCCGCTTACTCCTTGCATTAAAAATAAACGCCTTTTCTTAATCCTCTATAATACACCAAATCAACCTATTTTCTTTCCCCGAATATTGCAGTTCCTATCCTCACCATCGTCGCTCCTTCTTCAATCGCAACCTCAAAATCGCCGGACATGCCCATCGATAATTCAGGAAGGCTGTATCCTTCTCTCCCCGCTTCATCCCTGATTTCTCTCAGCCGCTTAAAATACGGCCTCGCTTTTTCCGCGTCTTCGAAATACGGAGGCATTGTCATAAGCCCTTCGAGTTTTAAATTGTGAAGCCCTTTTATTTCTTCGAGTAACGACATCAGTTCTTTTTCCGAAACCCCGTGCTTTGCTTCCTCCTCCGACAGCTTTACCTGAATTAGAATTCTTTGAATTTTTCCCGCCTTTTCAGCCTGCCTGTTGAGTTCCTCCGCGAGCGCCGCAGAATCTACGGTCTGAATTACGTCAAACAACTGCACAGCGTATTTAGCTTTGTTTTTCTGAAGATGCCCGATAAGGTGCCACTCAATCCTTGAATTTGAAATTTCTGATATCAGATCTGAAATTTTTTTCTGCGCCTCCTGAACCCGGTTCTCTCCGAAACACCGCAGCCCTGCGTCAACAGCCTTTTTAACGGCCTCCGCGCCTACAGTTTTTGTTACCGCAACAAGTTTTACCTCGCTCGGGCATCTTCCGGCACGCATTGCAGCATGGCTCATCTTTTTCAGTATTAAAGATGCATTTTCTATCGGCATATTGAGTTATAGTAGTATCAATTCCAAATAAATTCAAGACTGTGTTATCATTTTAAATGGCTGAAAAACTTTCTTTCGATCTTTCGTTGAACAAAAAACTTATTCTCATAATGCTCTTTTTAAGCTTTATTCTTATCTCCATCCTCTTGTTTTTTTATTCACAGGCGGAACAGACGCTTTTCCATGAAATAGAGAGGCAGACGATAGAACTTACAAAGGCAATTCAGATAGGGGTCGAAGAAGTTACCGCATCAGGCACTACGGACGAGGCGAGGTTATCGACATACCTTAAAGACCTGAATACAAAAGGAGTCAAGGAAATTTCCATAATAAGCAATGCGGACGAAATTGTTGCGAGCAGCAACCCCGCGAAGATTGGACAACCCCTGACCCACAAAAGAAAAGAGCTGATTATTAAAGCAGAGCTGGGAGAACCTGTGTCACAAGAAGGCAGCACATACAATGTCATAGTGCCTGTTATTGCCGGCAGCACCCAGTACGGCTATATCCATTTAAAGATAAACAAGGATGATTTCTCCGAGATCCTCAGAACGAACGCGGTCAAAAGGATTGCCGCTACCCTCTTTGTTTTTGGAATCGGAATTATAATGTCATTCTTTCTTGCAAAACGCTATACCCGGCCAATCAAACAGGTCGTTGACGCGGCTCAGAGAGTCGCTGCCGGAGACCTTAACCAGAGCATTCCGGTAGAGAGCAGGGATGAGATAGGGCAACTGTCCCAAAGCTTCAATTTTATGGTGGGCAAGCTCAGGGAAAGCCGGACCCTTGAAGAAAAATTAAGGGAAGCGGAGAATCTTTCGGGACTTGGACAGCTTTCGCGGAGCATGGCGCATGAGGTCAGGAACCCTTTGAATTTCATAAATCTCAGCGTAGATCACATAGGTGGAAAATACAGGCCGGACGATGCCGAAAAACGGAAAAAGTTCGATAATCTTATAGGCGGGATAAAACAGGAGATACAGAGGCTCGATAAGCTCGTCAACGACTTCCTCGATTACAGCAGGCCCATCAGGCTTAATATCAGCCGTGTGAAGGTCGAAGACCTCCTTGAAGATGTTATCGCATTAATCTGGGCAAAAGCGGAAGCTGACGGGATACAGATTGTCAGGGAATATTCTGCGGCCGGAATGGAGATCATGGTGGATACCGACCTCTTTAAATCGTGCATATTGAATACCATTACCAATGCCTTTCATGCAATGGGGGCATCCGCCGGCTCAGGGGTGCTAAAGATAAAAACAGGAACGGCCGGCAATGAGTTTGTCTTGTCTATAACCGACAACGGCAGCGGAGTCGCTACCGAGAACCTTTCTAAAATCTTTGAACCCTTCTTCTCCACAAAACAAAACGGTCTCGGCCTTGGATTGCCCATGACCAAAAGGGTCATGGAGGAGCACAACGGAAGGGTTGAGTTCGAAGGCGTTGAAGGCGAGGGAAGCTCGGTAAGGCTGATCCTGCCGATATCCAACAGCACAGGAGGTAGCACCGTTGGCAGTAATCGCAGTAATTGACGACGAACACCGCCAGAGGGATATTCTCAAGACCATACTCGAGGATGAAGGGTATGAAGTATACACCGCATCTTCCGCGGAAGACGGACTCGACTTAATAGGGAAAATGAATCCGGATGTGGTTATTACGGACCTCAAGATGGGCGGTATGAGCGGGATGCAGCTTTTAGAGGCTATTCCCGATGATTCGCTCCAGCCGGCGGTTATAATGATGACAGCTTACGGCACCATATCCTCTGCTGTGGAGGCCGTGAAAAAAGGCGCCTTCGATTATCTTGCCAAGCCTCTCGAAAAAGACGTAATCGTTCTAACCGTAAAGAAGGCCGCTGAGCGGGCGCGGCTTCTCAAAGAAAATATCAGGCTGCAAGACGAGCTTTTCGGCAAATTCAAGATGGACGGGATTATCGGCGGCTCCCAAAAGATGAGAGAGGTTATAGAGATCGCTAAAAAAGTCAGCCCGACCACGGTAACCGTCCTTATTCAGGGTGAAAGCGGTACAGGGAAAGAGCTTATAGCAAGGGCACTCCATTACAACAGCAACCGGAAGACAGCGCCTTTCGTTGCGGTCAATTGCGCCGCCATTCCCGACAATCTTATAGAAAGCGAGCTTTTCGGATACGAGCCCGGGGCATTCACAGGCGCTGCTCACAGAAAAGTCGGGCTTTTTGAATCAGCCAACGGCGGCACGCTATTTTTGGATGAGATAGGGGATCTGCCGCTATTGACCCAGACAAAAATACTGAGGGTTTTGCAGGACAAGGAGATAAGAAGGCTCGGCGGAAAGGACAGCGTCAAGGCCGATGTAAGGATAATTGCGGCAACTAATAAAGACCTCGAAAAGGAGGTCTCCCATGGAAAATTCAGGGAAGACCTTTATTACAGGCTAAAAGTTGTGACCATAGAGCTTCCGCCTTTGCGTGAAAGAAAAGAAGACATAGAATCTTTTGTAAGCTTTTTCATCGAGAGATATAACAAGGAGTTCGGCAAACGGATAAAAGGAATAAACGAAACCGCGAAAAAGGCGCTTATGGACTACCACTGGCCCGGAAATATCAGGCAGCTCGAATTCGTCATCGAAAGGGCGGTGCTGATGAGCGACACGGATACCATAAGTCTAAATGACATAAAAAGCGAACTCCGGCTGCCGCAGGCGAAAGGCATCTCCGGTATAGAGATACCGGATGAAGGTCTTGATTTTGAAGAACTGGAAAGAGACTTAATAAAACAGGCGATGTTAAAATCCAATAACGTGGCAGCAAAAGCAGCCCGACTGCTCGGCATGAGCTATAAGACCTTCTGGTACAGACTCGAAAAATTCGGCATACATGCATCCGTAAAAGAGGACAAACTTCCCGAAAAGAGGAATTAAAGAGACAGGCAATAGGCAATAGGTTATAGGCTATAGACATAAAAACGCCCATTTTAAGCCCTTTGCCTACCGTTTATCGCCTATAGCCTGTTTATGGCATGAAAGTTGCTTATTTAGCAGTGCTAAAAATTGGGGAATTCTTTTAAAAAGGGAGGTGATTAAAGAATGAAGAAGATCATAGCATTGGTCGTAGCACTTCTTTTTGCTTTTGCAATGACATCAGTCGCATTCGCGGCCGAGAAGGCAGCAGCTCCGAAGGCTGAGAAGGCAGCTCCGAAGGCCGAAGAGAAGAAGATGGACGATAAGAAGGCTGACGAGAAGGCCGACAAGAAGGCTGACAAGAAAGAGAAGAAGGCTAAGAAGGCTAAAAAAGCAGACGAAAAGAAAGAAGAGAAGAAATAATTACTTCTCGCATATAAAGGGCAGATGCTCTGTCATCTGCCCTTTATTTCTGCTTAGTACGGATAATGTGGAGGATTCTTAATGAAGAAGGCGCTTTCAATCTTATTGTCATTTTTGCTTGCCGTTGTTTTAGCTAACACGGCTGTTGCCGCTGAAAAAAAGCCTAAAGCGATTCAGAAAACAGGAGAAGTTGTAGCAATAGATGTTGCGGCAAAATCTCTGACAATAAAACCGGTTAAATATAAGGATACGATTGCGATAACTATAAACGAAAATACCCTCGTGAAGATGCTGCGGGAAAAAAAATCCTTGACGGATATAAAGGTCGGCGATACCATAACGGTATGGATATTTGAGAAAGATAATGTTGCAAAGAGCATCGAGATAAAACCCGTGAAGACCGAAAAAGCCGATAAAAAATCGGAGCCCGCAAAACCTGCTAAAAAATAAAAACTTAATAATAGACGCGCTCTATAAAGAAACAATGCTTAAGATTGTCCGTTTCTCATGACTTTTTGACCTTTTACCGGTTTCTGCGATAAAATAACGGATTATCAAAAACATACCCATGCTTGTTATTAAGGAGGCATTGCAATGATCAACATTCAACTTGCGGACCGCGTAAAAAACCTGCCGCCGTATCTCTTCGCGACCATCGATAAAATGAAACAGAATGCCCTCTCGAAAGGTATTGACCTCATAGACCTGAGCATCGGCGATCCCGATATTCCAACTCCTCCGCATATAGTTGACGCCATGAAAAAGGCCGTTGTGAATCCGGAGCATCACCGCTATCCTTCATACGCCGGAATGCTCTCTTACCGCGAAGCTGTAGCTGATTGGTATAAACAGAGATTTAATGTAACCCTCGACCCTAAGACCGAGGTTTTATCCCTCATCGGCTCTAAAGAAGGTATCGGGCACATACCCCTTGCCTTTGTTAATCATGGAGATGTTGTGCTTGTTCCGTCACCCGGTTATCCTGTCTATCCGGTCGGGACATTGTTTGCAGGCGGGGAGTCGCATATGATGCCGCTTAAGGAAGAAAACGGCTTTCTTCCTGATTTTAAGACGATCCCGGAAGATGTTTTAAAAAGGGCAAAGCTGATGTTCCTCAATTATCCTAATAATCCTACGGCGGCAAGCGCTTCGCAAGGATTTTTCAAGGAAGCCATAGCCCTCGCCTCAAAATATAATATCATCATATGCCATGACGCCGCATATTCCGAGATGTATTATGACAACGAAAAACCGATAAGTTTCCTTGAAGTGGAAGGCGCAAAAGACGTGGGCATAGAGTTCCATTCATTGTCCAAAACGTATAACATGACCGGATGGAGGATAGGCTTTGCAGTGGGCAATAAAGAGGTTGTAGCCGGGTTGGGAAAAATTAAGAGCAATCTCGATTCCGGCGTTTTTCAGGCTATTCAGGACGCATCCATAGTCGCCCTCCAGACAGAGGATTCTGTTTTATCGGAGATTAGAAGGATATATCAGAACCGCCGCGATGCGCTCTATGAAGGACTGAAGGGGTTGGGCATTCAGGCAAATAAGCCGAAGGCGACATTTTATTTATGGGCAAAGGTTCCGAAAATTTTTGATTCTACAAAATTCGCAGCCCATCTCCTCGAAAAGACCGGCGTATTGGGAACGCCCGGTGTAGGTTTCGGCGATCCCGGAGAAGGATATATACGGTTTGCTCTCACCCAGCCTGTTGAGCGCATAAAAGAGGCTGTCGAAAGGATAAGGAAAGCGTTATAGCGTAAAGCGTTGAGCGTTATGGAGCAAATGAATTTAACGCAAAAACGCTATAACTCTATAACCCTATAACGCGTTATGGCGATTGTTTATATAGGCATCGGCTCGAATATCGGAGAGAGACAAGCCAACTGCATGAAGGCTATTGAAGCATTAAAAAGCAAAGGCATTACAGTCAAAAAAATATCATCGATGCATGAAACCGAGCCGTGGGGGCTGAAGGAACAGCCGAAATTCATAAACATGACTGTAGAGGCTGAAACATCCATGTCCCCGGAAGAACTTCTATCCGCGCTGAAAGGCGTAGAAAAAGATATGGGAAGGAAACGGACCGTTAAATGGGGGCCGCGAATAATAGACCTTGACATCCTGTTTTATGATGATATAGTAATTGATATGGAACATTTGCGCATACCTCATCCGTTGCTCCATAAAAGGGACTTTGTCCTCAACCCTCTTGCCGAAATCGCGCCAGGCAAATTACATCCGGTATTGAGAAAGACCGTTGAGCAGCTTAAGGAGGAATTGGCCTGTGATTAAGACCTTGAACATAAAGAGCAGGTCAAAGACCGAGTTCATCGATATCACGGATGATATCCATGAAGCCATAAAAGAATCCGGCGTTAAAAGCGGGGTCTGCTATATTTATGTTCCCCACACAACAGCGGGGGTTACGATAAACGAAGGCGCCGATCCTTCGGTAAAAAGGGATATACTTACGACCCTCAACAGGCTTATTCCGTTTGAAGGCGATTACCAGCACATGGAGGGAAACTCTGCCGCGCATATAAAATCCAGCCTCGTAGGAGTATCCGCAAACATTTTAATAGAAGACGGCAGGGCTGTCCTCGGCACATGGCAGTCGGTGTATTTCTGCGAGTTCGACGGGCCGAGGCACAGAAGGGCCATTGTCAAGATAATTTAATTTGACTGGAAAAGACTTACATACAGAAGTCGACTTTCTGAAATCAGAGGTCAAAAGACTCAGAAAATCCTTAAGCGAATTAACGCCGGCGCTCTCCGTAATACTTAAGAGGCGCGGCTTTAAAATATACAAAAAAGAGCCTCCCGATGACCTGCTGATCCCGCGAGAAAGTTTCATAGACAGCTATTACGAAATGCTCAAGAGATATTCTTTCAGGCTCTTCCTGCGGGATGTGATCAAACATCAGCCGTTGTTTACACTGCAGCAGGTAACGAGATACGCGACAAAAGAGGTTACAGGAGAATACATAGACTATCTTATTAAAACAGGACTTATTGTTTCAGAAGACGGCGCGTATAACCTCGCCGGAAGGCCTATCAAGAGCTTCGGCGACACGTTGGAGTGGTTTATGGCCGAAATCCTCAAGCGCGAATTTTCGGTAGAGACAGTATGGGGGGTAAAAATAAAAGGCCGGTCCATAGGAGGTGATTATGACCTCCTGTCAAAAATAGACGGCTCTGTCCTTTACATGGAAATAAAATCTTCTCCTCCAAAGCAAATATACCTGAACGAAATAAGCGCCTTTTTTGACAGGGTGTATGACCTGATGCCTGAGATAGCGATATTCTTCATGGATACAGAATTGAGGATGAAGGATAAGATAGTTCCCATGTTCGAGGATGAATTGAAGATGAGGTTCTCCGGGCCTCCTGAAGTAACAAGGATGGAAAAGGAGCTTTTTGAAATGCAGACAGAAAGGCCGAAAATATTTATAATAAATTCAAAGGACAGTATTGTAAATAATATCGAAAAGGTTTTAATTCGATATTTCAGAGGATATAATTAAGAGGACAAAGTATTTCCGCTCATCATAGGAGGTAATGAATGACCGAAAATAAGGTATTATGCGTCGTGTGCGCGTGGAAGGCCACCTGCCAGAAGCAGTTTTCGATAAAGGCCGGACAGAAATGCACGGAGTTTGTGAGGGATGTATCGATAAAAAAAGAAGAAGAAAAGAAAGAATAATCGAAGGCTGGAGCATTGATTATATGAAGGGCTTCAACCGCTTCAACAGTCTTTCCGCTTCGAGCGTATTCAGCACATCGCCTTTTTCGAGCCAGCCCCGGCGCGCGATGGATACGCCGTATCTCATGTAGTCGAACTGATTTATTACATGAGTATCGGTGCTTATAACCATCTGTATTCCCATTTCCTTTGCCCTTTTTGCATAAACATCATTAAGGTCAAGCCTTAACGGATAGGCATTTATCTCTATAGCTGTGCCGGTCTCCTTAGCCACTCTCAATATCTCATCCATATCCACATCATACGCATCCCTTTCTCCGATGAGCCTTCCGGTCGGATGCGCTATTATGCTCACATACGGGTTTTTCATTGCCGATGCCATACGATAGGTGAGTTGCTTCTCAGGCTGCCTGAATCCGGAATGTATGGATGCAACGACAATATCGAGCTCTTTCAACAGGTCGTCCGAAAAATCGAGAGTGCCGTCGCTACGTATATCGACCTCTACGCCGTGAAGCACCCTGAAACCTTTAAGTTTTTTATTTATCGCGGCTATCTCCTTTTTCTGCTCAAGGAGCCTCTCGCCGGTCAATCCATGCGCAATGCCGAGTCCCTTTGAATGATCCGTCAAGGCAATATATGAGTAGCCCCTTTCTTTTGCGGCCTCTATCAATTGCTCGAATGTATGGCTTCCGTCGCTCCATTTGGAATGGACATGGAGGTCGCCCTTTATATCTTTAATCTCAACAAGCCCCGGCAGTTTCCCATCTAAAGCGGCGTCTATCTCTCCTTGATCTTCCCTTAATTCAGGAGGGATATATGGAAGTCCTAAAATCCTGTAAACATCCTCTTCCTTTTCCCCTCCCATTTTTTTATCGTCTTTTTCACGGAATACCCCGTATTCGTTGATCTTGAGCCCTCTCTTCATTGCCATCTCTCTGAGCCTTATATTGTGATCCTTGCTGCCGGTAAAATAAGCCAACGCTGCGCCGTATGCCCCCTTCTCGACAACCCTCAAATCCACCTGCAAACCCTCATGGATTATAATGCTCGACTTTGTATGCCCATGCATGAGAACCTGTTTTACATTTGGAAGATGCACAAAGACCTTCATCACTTCTCCGGGATTATCGGATGTAACAAGGATATCGATGTCCTTTATGGTATCCTTCCATCTCCTTAAACTGCCTGCGATGTCTATTTTATTTACAGGCGCACTCTTCTTAAGTTTTTCAAGAATGTCGATTGCGAGGGGAAGCACTTTTCCGAGGGGCTGGCGCTCCCTTCCCCTTTTGAGCATCTCTATGCCCTTTAAGATATTTTCTTCGGTCTTTTCCTTTATGCCCGGAAGCCCTGCTAATTTATGAGCGGCAGCGAGCCTTTCAAGGTCATCTATGTCTTTGATTTTAAGTTTGTCATAAAGTAATTTCGACGTCTTCGGCCCGAGTCCCGGCACAGAGAGAAGTGTGAGCAACCCTTCGGGAACCTCATGCTTCAGTTCGTCATAAGCCTGCATCCTTCCGGTCTTCAGGTATTCTTCGATCTTTCCGGCAAGGTCCTGGCCTATTCCCGGAATCTTCAAAAGCTCTTCATGAGCAACATCTTCGATATTTTTTGACATGCCTTCGATATTCTGCGCGGCTCTTCTGTATGCCCTTATGCGAAAGGGGTTCTCGCCCTTTATTTCAAGAAGCTCCGCGATTTCATCGAATATCTTTGCTATCTCCTGATTTTTCATATATATACTTAGGGTATAACAACTGCCGCTGACATGCAAATCCGAGATATTTAGTATAATAAGACATGAAACGATACATCCTTGCGATAACAGGCGCGAGCGGCTCGATATTCGGAGTAAGACTGCTTGAGGAACTGCTTAAAGTTGCGGAGGTTCATCTTGCAGTATCATCGAATACATTTCCCATTATTAAAGATGAGACCGGAATAGACTGGTCGGCAGATACCGAAAACAAAATCAGAAAGCATTTCAAGACTAAAAGGCTGTTTTTTTATGAGGACAAATTCATGGAAGCTCCCATAGCGAGCGGCTCGTTTAAGACAGACGGTATGCTTGTTGTTCCATGCTCTATGAAGACATTAGCAGGAATTGCCAATGGGTACGCGAATAATCTAATTGAAAGGGCTGCGGATGTAATTATAAAAGAAGGGCGCCCGATGCTGCTTTCTCCGCGCGAAATGCCTTTCAGCGCGATACATCTTGAGAATATGTTGAAACTTGCAAGGCTCGGCGTCAAGATAGCGCCGCCTATTCCTGCCTTTTATCACAAGCCAAAAAACTTAGACGATATGGTGAGCTTTATCGTGGGAAAGATATTGGATAGTTTTAATATTGAGCATGAACTTTTTAAAAGATGGGGCGCTTAACGTGGTATAACGGAGAACAAGGTATTTCTGCTCATTCTCGAAAGGCATCCAGCCTTTCTCCGAGGCTACGCCAGCCCGCTTAACCATCCTTGGCACGCTATGGGCTGCCGAAGCCGCTTCAATACCCTGTCCTCCCTGTCCAACGTTAAAAAGCCTCCCATCCAATTATCGATATGATTTATCTCATATATCCCGCGCGTCTTTTTTGTTAAAATAAAATTATGAAAGAGAGCTGCCCTGGAAGTAAAGAGATAACAAATCCGTATCCGGAAGACCTGATTTGCGCCTTTTGTATGCATAAAAACGAAATATGGTCCGACGAGCCTGATACCTCATGTAAAAAATGCGGAAAACCCATAACCAGAGACATGAAGCCCTCCTGCCTCCAGTGGTGCCCTGCGGCCAAGGAATGCGTAGGCGCTGAAAAATACGAGCGGTTAATGAAAAAGTTCAGCGAACAAAATTCTTGAATCCTTTCCGCTAATCCTGTATCCTAATTTTGTGATAGGCGTTATCCTTTTAAACATGGGCGGGCCCGATTCGCTCGATGCTGTCAAGCCCTTCCTGCAAAATCTCTTTTCTGACAGGGATATAATCCGCCTCGGCCCGTCGTTCCTCCAGAAAACCATCGCATCAATCATCATAAATAAAAGACTGAAAAGCGTTATGGAAGCCTACAGCCTTATCGGAGGCAAATCTCCGCTCACTGACATTACCGCAGCCCAGGCAAAGGCGCTGGAGAAATTACTGCCCCACGTAAAGGTCTATGTCGGAATGAGATACTGGCATCCGTTCATCGAAAGCGCCGTTGACCATGCCTTAAAAGACGGGGCAGACAGGATTTTGGGCTTAAGCCTTTATCCGCACTACTCAATAGCCACTACAGGATCTTCAATAAAAAAGTTCGAAGAGATTATAAAAAAATACCATGTGGATCATTTCTGCGTGACCTCGTGGTTTAATCATCCGCTTTACATAAACGCACTTGTCGAAAAAATACAGCATGGTTTAAGGGCATTTGACAAAAAACCTGTTGTGCTTTTCAGCGCGCACAGCCTCCCTAAAAAATTCATAGATAAAGGCGATCCGTACGTGAATGAGATAAACGGCACGATACAGGCAATAACAAAAAAATTGGATATCGAGTGGAGGCTTTCATACCAGAGCAAGACAGGCCCTGTGAAATGGCTTGAGCCTACAACAGAGCATATGCTACATGAGCTTGCGGATGAAGGGGTAAAAGACCTTCTTGTAGTGCCAATAAGCTTTGTATCCGACCATATAGAAACCCTTTACGAAATAGACATGCTTTATAAAGACATAGCTCAAGACCTCGGAATAAACCTTAAAAGGGTTGAATCTTTGAATACATCTCCGAAATTCATAGAGGCTCTCAAGGATATTGTCATAACAAACGTAAAGAACGAAGGATGGCTGTAAAATGGGCAACTACGACATTGTTATAATCGGCGCTGGAATCAGCGGGCTGAGCCTTGCCCATTACTGCGCGAGAGAAGGGCTTAAGGCATTCGTTATAGAAAAAAGCGAAAGAACAGGCGGCACCCTGCACTCTGAACGCTTTGAAGACATCGGTTTCTGGATAGAGATGGGCGCCCATACCTGCTACAACTCTTACCGCAATTTGATAGGGATAATGGAAGACAGCGCGTTCCTCGACAAACTTATTCCCCGCGAAAAAGTCCCGTTCAAAATGCTCGTTGACCGCAAGATAAAATCTATCCCTTCGCAGCTTGATTTTCTGGAACTCCTGCTGTCAGTGCCGAATATTTTCAGCCTGAAAAAACAAGGGCAGAGCGTAAGGTCTTACTATTCAAAAATACTCGGAAATAAAAATTTCGATTGTGTGCTGTCCCCTGCGCTTAACGCGGTAATTTCTCAGGATGCGAGCGATTTCCCTGCTGACATGCTTTTTAAAAAGCGCCTCAGAAGAAAAGATATTATGAAAAAATTCACCCTTACTAACGGAGTTCAAACGATCACCGATTCCATCTCGTCTCAAAAAACGATCGAGATAATAACAGGCAAAGAAGTCCTTTCAATCGAACATAACAGCGGCCTTTTCAAGACTGCCACAGACGGCGAAATATACGAATCAGAGAGTTTGGCTGTTGCCGCGCCAGCTTCTGTCGCAGCGCAGTTGCTCAGGGAAAGCTTTCCGGAACTATCAAAAAACCTTTCGCAGATCAAGGTCGAATCCGTGGAGTCTGTCGGCATTGCAATTAAAAAAGATCTGACGGCTTCGATACCGCCAGTGGCAGGAATTATCCCTTCATCTGACAGCTTTTATTCCGTTGTATCAAGAGATACTGTTAAGCATGACTCGTATCGTGGGTTTACATTCCACTTCAGACCCGGTGTTCTAAATAACGATGCCAAGCTAAAACGGATAGCAGAGGTGCTTGGGATTAAGACGTCGCAGATCGAGCATATGGCTGAGAAAGAAAACTTTGTGCCCTCTCTCAAAGTCGGGCACGAGAAATTGGTCGGTAAAATAGATCAATCCCTATCAACAAGCCGCCTCCTTTTGACAGGGAATTATTTTGACGGCATGGCAATAGAGGACTGCGTTACAAGGTCGCGCAACGAGTTTGTGAGATTAAAAAAGCTGAGCGGGTTATTGGAGGCCACATGAAAAGAAGCCAATTTGATGAAGCCGTTCAAGCTTTTTGCGAGTTTGAGAAGAAGCATTCCAAGAAGAAATATTTGGATTATTTAGAGCAAGCGACAAGTGAGAGCCAAATGCAACTCTTTTTTGAGAGCAACCCAATAGTCCTCCCAGGTCTCTTCGACCGTCATAATGGCCCCTATGAAGATATTGTAATATCAAAGCTTAGGCTGGCAGACGAATATGTAACAGATTTTGCGTTCATTTCTGTTGATTCGGGAAATGCACAAATAACCTTAATAGAAATTGAGTCACCCAATATCAAGATTTTTAGAAACTCAGACGGCCAATTTAGCGCCCCCTTGAATAAAGCAATTCAGCAAATGCGTGATTGGACCTCTTGGCTCTCCACCAATGAAACCTTTACAAAGGATTTATTGAGAAAAATATACCATAGAAGCGTATTCAGATATCAACACGTTATTTCAAAGGTAATCTTAGTAGCTGGCAGGAGAGAGCAAGTTACCCAAAACGTTCAAAGGGAGAAAAGAAGGAAAAATGGGACAGCAGGCTGTCCCATTTATTTCAGTTGCCCGCAGTTAGGCTTCACGGCTCGACAATCTTAATCCCCTCTGCCATCGGCAGCCGCCTGAAATCCGCGCTGTTCAGCGTAAGCAGAGTTTCGGCTCCGGCTTTTACAGCACTCGCGCAGATAAGCGCGTCATATATTATTCCCCCTGAAAATCCATCGTCTTTCAGTTTCTTTATTACAGCCTTATAATCAGCAGATGTCAAAGCGGTTATCTCCGCTATATTAAGAATGTCTTCCTGCATCAGACGCCATGCAATATCTGGAGTTATGCGGGGACTTACCGGCAGAGTCGTAAGAACTGCATAAAGTTCAGCGAGAGTATGCGAAGAGGCAATCAGGGAAAGCTCTCCTGATTTTGCCTTCTTGAGCCATTTGAAAGCGCGCGCATGCTCGGGATGCGGTTTTACGAGAGCAGCTACAAAGACGCTCGTATCAAAAAGAACTTTCATTGCTATGCTCCTGCCGTGACTTTAGCATTCCGATCTTCGCGGACTTTACGCACCCATGATGCTATGTCACCGGAGGCTTCTCCATCAAAAACCAACAGCCCGTTCTCAACCAGCAAGGATGGCTTTACGGACACCTGCCTGATAACAATCTCCTGATCCTGCTCTTGTATCTCGACCTGAGCGCCCGGCGCAAGGCCGAAACGCTTCCTCATCTCTTTCGGCACCACTATCCTGCCGAACCTGTCAATCGTTGTCTTCATGGCAATCACCTCCTATGCCATTATAACATGCCAAAAAATCGAAAAATACGATTTGACATTAAAAGCATGGAGGCATGGGCTGAAAAAGAGGCTTTACCTTGCCGCCTTAAAAAACAAAGATTGCTGCTTTCCCTTCCCAAATATTGCTAAATATGCTAATATCTTTTTCATAAAGACAGATATAGACATTATTGTAGACTTCGAACGCGGAAATCTCATGAAATTTGTCGAGGCTGCCAGGAAATTGAAATTAAAGCCGAAGGTTCCTGTAAAACTCGACGATTTCATCGATGCGGAAAAAGACAATCGTGGATTGACGATAAGGGCATGATGGTATTCAGCCTTTTTGATCCGGAGAATCCTTTTTTTCTTCTTGATGTTTTCGTTGAAATGCCGTTTAATTTTAATGAGGCATATAACCAGAGGGAAAAGATGAAGTTTGAAGACACTGAAATCCCGATAGTTCCAATGAAGGAATTAATAGCGATGAAAAAGAGGGCCGGCAGGCCGCAGGACAGGGCAGATGTTTTTTATCTCGAAAAAATCCTAAAGGAGTGGGAAAATGAAAAGTAGCCAGCCTGCAAAACAGAAGGAACCTCTTTTATACTTCAAGACAAAAGAAGACATTCAGGCATATCGGAAGAAGTCTGTGATGTTAAAACTCCAATGGCTTGAGGCACAAATGGAATTTTTCCACAAGGTAATGCCTGAAAAGGCAAAAAGGATCAGGGAAGGGAGAGTTTTAGGCAATCAGCCTTTCATCATAATCTCAAGCAGCCTGTCCAGTTCGTCGAGCGAATAATACTCTATCTCTATTGTCCCTTGTTTGTCCTTGTGGTGTATTTTTACCTTTGTTCCGAGGGATTGGGTGAGCTTGTGTTCGAGGTCAGCCACCTCAGGCAGTTTTTCGGTTTTCTTTTTCTGTTTCGCCGGCTGGGACAGCCTCTTGCATAAAGCCTCGGCCTCTCTTACGCTCAGGCCTTTCTTAACTATCTCCTTAGCGGCGGCTATCTGTTTTTGCCTGTTTTCGATGGTCAGCAATGCCTTTGCATGACCCATGGATATGCTGTCGTTGTTGATAAGAGACTTTATCTCTTCCGGCAGTTTCAGGATTCTCAAATAATTCGCTATGGTCGCCCTGTCCTTTCCGACCCTTTGAGAAAGATTTTCCTGCGTAAGATTAAATTCCTTTAGGAGCCTGTTGAATGCCTCGGCGGTTTCCACGGCATTCAATTCTTCGCGCTGGATGTTTTCTATAAGCGCTATCTCGACCGCATCCTGAGAGGAGACGTCTTTGATAAGCGCGGGGATTTTTTTGAGCCCCGCAAGCGTTGCGGCGCGCCATCTGCGCTCGCCCGCGATAAGCCTGAACGTGCCGTCCCCGACCCTCTGGACGATTACGGGCTGAAGTACACCCTTTTCTTTTATCGAAACCGAAAGCTCTTTTAATGCATCGTCTTTAAATATCTTTCTCGGCTGGTATTCATTGCGAAGGATCTTTTCTATCCCGATATTAATTACTTCTTCGCCCTTTTCCGGGAGCAGGGCCTCAAGCCCTTTACCTAACGCTGCCTTCATTCAACATCTCCTTTGCTAAGGATAAATAGCTCTGTGCGCCCTTTGAGCGGGCATCGTAGAGGATTGCGGGCTTGCCGTGGCTCGGGGCCTCTCCGAGAGTAACGTTTCTCGGGATAAGGGTGCGATAGACCTTTTCCCTGAAGAATTTCCTTACCTCTTCCGCAACCTGATGCGCCAATGTATTTCTGGGGTCGAACATCGTAAGGAGTATCCCCTCTATGTCCAATGAGGGGTTAAAAGAGCCCCGCACGAGCTTAAGGGTCCTCGATAAAAGTCCGAGACCTTCGAGGGAGTAATACTCGCATTGCACAGGAACAATAACGGAATCCGCGGCGACAAGGCCGTTTAAAGTAAGCAGTCCGAGGGACGGCGGGCAGTCGATGAATATATACCGGTACCTGTCTTTAACCTTTGCGATCTCATTTATCAGTATATGCTCCCTCCCATCTTTCTGGACAAGCTCCACCTCAACGCCGAGCAGGTCTATGTTTGAAGGCACTATATGGAGGTGCGGCACGGCCGTCTCTATAATTACCTCTTCGAGCGGCAATCTTCCGGTATAAATATCATAGAGGCTTTTCTGCAGTTCATCCCTGTTTATGCCGAGGCCGCTCGTTAGATTGCCCTGAGGGTCGGTGTCTATGACGAGAATGTCTTTTTCCGCGAGGGCGAGGGATGCCGCAAGGTTAACGGTTGTTGTTGTCTTTCCCACCCCGCCTTTCTGGTTGGCTATAACGATAGTCTTTCCCATGAATAGATTATTTTATCATTTTCGGCTCTATTTTCACCGGATATTTTTCATGAACTCTATCCATATGGGCAGCGCCGACTTTGCGCCCGCTTCTTTAGGCCCTATGGGCTTGTGGTTGTCCCTGCCTACCCAGACGCCTACGACCAGCCTGTCGTCAAAGCCTATGAACCATGCGTCCGAGAAATCGTTCGTCGTTCCGGTCTTGCCGTAAACAGGCCTCTTAATCTCTTTTGCCTTTGTAGCGGTTCCCGCCTCCACTACCGCCCTCAGCAGGACTTTCATCTTATCGACTATATCAGGTTCGAACGCCATGTCCGAAGAAACTAATGCCTCTTCGAGGGGGACGCCGTCCTTGCTTATTATCCGCTCATAAGTGGTCGGATATATCCTGTTTCCCGTTGCGAAAGCGGCATAGGCAGAGGTCAGTTCGAGGAGGGTAACGTCGGACGCGCCGAGGGCAATGGGGAGGTAAGGCTGGAGCACGGTTTTAATGCCGCATTTTTTTGCGGTCTCTATAACGTTATGAATTCCCACATCATGGGCCAGCCTGACAGTCGCGGAATTCAATGAGAGGGCTAAGGCTGTTTTCATCGGGATATATCCTCGATATTCGCCGTCGTAATTTTTGGGAGACCATGTGGTGTTAGGTTTTCCTCCAGGAAATGTTACGGGTTCGTCGAGGACTTCATCCGTTTCGGACATGCCGTCTTCGAGCGCGGCCGCATAAACGAACGGCTTGAACGCGGAGCCGGGCTGCCGCAATGCCATAGTTGCCCTGTTGAACTGGGTTTCCCAAAAATCATTGCCTCCAACAAGGGCCTTAATATGACCGTTTCTCAAGTCGATCGCTATAAGGGCTGCCTGAACTCCTTTACGCACCCGTTTTTCTATAACGGCGATTCCGTTGGCAACAGCCGTTTCCGCTATTTTTTGCATTTCATAGTCGACAGTGGAGTAAACCTTAATGCCGGAAATGTATATCGCGTTTCCGTATTTAGCCTCGAGGCCTTGCCTCAGCAATTCAACGAAATAAGGCGCCTCGTATTTTCTGTAATTGGGCTTGGCCGGCAAAGGCTCTGCATTTGCCCTCTCGTACTCATCCCGCGATATTAATCTGCTTTCAAGCATCTTTGTCAGCACTATCTGCCTTCTCGTCAGGGCCTTGCCCGGGTTTCTAAAAGGAGAATAAAGCGTAGGGGCCTTTTGAAGCCCTGCGAGCAGGGCGGCTTCTCCGAGGGACAGATCTCTTATCGGCTTGTCGAAATATGTCTGGGCTGCCGCCTCGATGCCGTAAGCCCTTGTGCCGAAATACGCCTGATTAAGATACATTCCAAGTATCTCGTCTTTTGTATATTTTTTTTCTATCTGGACGGAAATCATCGCTTCCCTGACCTTTCGCGACAGGCTTTTTTCGGGCTTTAGAAAGAGCATCTTGGCGAGCTGTTGGGTAATGGTGCTTCCGCCTTCCACTATGCTCTGCGCTATAAGGTCTTTATACAGCGCTCTCAGTATGCCGATGATATCGACGCCGGGATGAGAATAAAACCTCTGGTCTTCGACCGCGATGAATGCCTTTTTTATGCGCTCCGGTATCTGATAGTGGGGAATAAAGTTCCTTCTTTCCTGATAGAATTCGGCCAACACCTTTCCGTCTGAGGAATACACGAAAGAGGACTGCATGGGGGTATAGCCTTCGAGGGATTTTATTTCCGGGAGGCTGGAGAGGTTCCACGCGATAAATCCGCCCAGTGCGCCGATGACGACGGAGATAACGGTAATCAGCAAAAGCTTTAACCAATGCATAGTAATATTATACCTAAGTTAACCGATTCTTATGTTATCATAAGGCCATCTCCGTAATGACACATAGCGCAAATCCGCAAAGCGGACCTGCGCTATATCTCGTCATATCGGTTGTCTCAAGGATTGCTTAAGGACGGAAGGCAAAGTATTGGAGCGACTTCGGCAGCCCACGCGTAGCATGGATGTTTAAGCGGGCTGGCGTAGCTTCGGAGAAAGGCGGGATGTCTTTCGAGAATGAAGCGGAAATGGTTTGGCTTCCGTCAGAACAAAGATATGTACGTTAGGAGGGTATTGTGGGCAAGCTCACGCACTTTGACGAAGAAGGCAAGGCCAGAATGGTGGACGTATCCGAAAAACTCCCTACGCAGAGGGAGGCGATAACCGTGGGCTCCGTCTATATGAAGCCGGAAACCATAAGGCTTATAAAGGACAGACGGATTTCAAAGGGAGACGTGTTCGGGGTTGCGAGGGTTGCGGGTATTATGGCCGCAAAAAGGACGCCTGATCTGATTCCCATGTGCCATCCGCTGAATATAACATCCGTGAATGTCGATTTTGATGTCGATGAAAAGGAAAGCAAGGTCGATATAAAAACAACGGTGCGGATCGTAGGACAGACAGGGGTCGAAATGGAGGCATTGACAGCAACTTCCGTTGCCGCGTTGACAATCTATGATATGTGCAAGGCCGTGGATAAAGAGATGGTGATTTCCGGGATAATGCTCATGGAAAAACGCGGCGGCAAGAGCGGGGAATTTAAAAGAACCTCTCAACAGTGAATCTGTATATCTCTATATCCCTGTCATCGGGAGCTATGCCTGCCTTCATCTTGGTGATATGTAACTGTTCCTCAACCGTATTCACGCCTTCAAGATCGGGCAATAATAATCCTTTTAAAAATCCTTTTACGACTATTATGCCGTATTTCTTGGGGTCTAAAGCGGAAATATCTTCGACCTTTTCGGGTTCGGATAATACGTCTACGGAATATTCTAACTCGCGCAATTCATTTTCCGCAACTTTGGGGAATCGGGGGTCTTCCATCGCCGCGGAGATCGCGTTTTTTACGATCTCTTTATAAATATTTTCCTCGCACGGAACAAATGTGCCTATACATCCCCTGAGTTCGCCGTGTTTTTTCAGGGATATAAAGACACCCGCCTTTTTTTGCATTTCAGGGGCGAGTTTTTCCGGAGGAGGGATAATTTTTTTCTTCTTTACATATCCCTCGACAACTTTCTTTGCAAGTTCTGCATAAGGATGCATTTTCACTTTTCTCTTTGCATGGCGTATTCGGCCATCGCAAAGAGGCTCTCCTTTTCCCTCGAATCGGGAAATACCGACAGCTCCGATTTCGCATCTTCCACAAGGGTGTTGGCCGCCCTTAAGGACTCTTCTACGGCGTTGTATTTTGAAAATAACTCCAGTATCCTGTTCAGTCCGGCGCCCTCGCCCTTTATTATTTCTTTTATTTCATCCCGTTCCGGTTGAGATGCGTTTCTCAGCAGATATATCAACGGCATTGTAATCTTGCCTTCATTAAGGTCTTTTCCGAGCCTTTTGCCCAGATCGTTTTGCTCCGCCACATAGTCGAGTATATCGTCCGCAAGCTGAAATGCAATGCCTGTCTTCAAGCCGAATCGCGAAAGCGCATTCTCTTTCTCATCCGATAGATTGGAGAGTATTCCGCCTATCCTGCACGCCGCCGCTACGAGCACGCCCGTCTTTGCAGATGCTATTTCAAAATATTCTTCTTCGGTTATATCCGGGTCGCCGATCTTATTGAGTTGGAGGATTTCCCCCTCGGTCATCTTTGTCGTGGCCTCGGATAACGCCTCCATAATTTTCTGGCTTTTCTGGCTGACGGCCAATTTAAGCGCATTGGAATACAAAAAATCTCCGACCAGTATTACCACCTGATTTCCCCACAGGGAATGCGCTGCCGGCCGTCCCCTTCTCGTGTCCGCGCCGTCTATTACGTCATCGTGCAGCAGCGAGGCCGTATGTATAGCCTCTATGATCGCGGCGAGGAGATTGCGGTTTGCCCCTTTATAACCGCAGAGGTCGGCTGCGAGCAAAAGGAATAAAGGCCTTATTCTTTTTCCGCCGCTGTTCAGGAGGTGTTTCCCGACCATAGGTATTAAAAAGATATTGCTCTTGAAAATTTCGAGCAATTCCAGGTCAACGGCTTTCAGGTCTTCGGAATATTGTGAAAAAATATCGTCTATTTTCATAGTTGGCTCATCTCGGCTTCAATCTTAGAGCTTCGATATCTGCATCTTTTTTTGCTAATTTCTTTATATCGCCCGGCTTAAACGCCCCTTTTTCGGTAAAAATAGCAGAGACATATTTTGCTGGCGTAACGTCAAAAGCCAAGTTTATTACATTCACCCCTTCGGGCGCAACCCTATGTCCCCATATTGTAGTAACCTCCTCCGAACCGCGCTCTTCGATGGGAATGAGTTCTCCGGATTTCATGCTGAAATCTATGCTGCTTAAGGGCGCGGCCACATAAAAGGGTATGCGGTGTTCTTTGCAAAGCACAGCAACGGTATATGTCCCTATTTTGTTTGCCACGTCTCCATTCCGCGTCGTCCTGTCCGTGCCCACAATGACAAGATTTATCGTGCCTTTTTTCATTAATGCCCCTGCAGTGTTATCGGTTATCAATGTTACGGGAACGCCTGCCTGCATAAGCTCCCATGCTGTCAGCCGCGCGCCCTGAAGAACCGGCCGTGTTTCATCCGCGATTACCTGTATCCGTTTTCCCTGCTCCTTTGCCGCTATCAGCATCGGCGCCGTTGCCGTGCCGTAGCCTCCTGTTGCAAGGCTGCCTGCATTACAATGGGTAAGTATGGTATCTCCGTCCTTTATAAATTCAGCGCCCCATTTTCCTATCGCCTTATTTATCTCGATGTCCTCCTGAAGGATTTCATTCGCTTCTTCGATAAGCAATTGCTTAAGCCTGCTTACAGGTTCGTCTTTGTTTGCCGAAAGTAGTTTTTTTATACGTTCGACCGCCCATCGGATATTCACAGCAGTAGGTCTTGTAGAGAGCAGCACCTGCATAACCGTCTCAAGTTGTTTCTTAAAACCGGCAAAACTGTCCGCTTTTATCTCCTGCGCTCCGAGTGCGATGCCCATTGCAGCAGCAATGCCTATAGCCGGGGCTCCGCGTATCCAGAGCTTTTTTATGCCTTCCGCGACCATGTGGTAATCTGCGCATTCGATAAATCTCACCTCAAGGGGCAGCCTGCTCTGGTCGAGCATTACAACCTTATTGTTCTTCCATTCGATAGTGGCGACCATTTATCCTCCTGTTGCGCCCGGTATTATTGTAGTAATGAGCAAGAATGCGGTAAGACCGATTATCACTATAATGGTTCCCCACGATATATAGTTGTAGCTTTTCGGATTGATATATTCTCCCATCAGGCTTTTGTTGTTGACGAGCATCAGCGCGAAAATAAGCACGAAAGGCAGCAGCAGACCGTTAATGACCGAGGAAAGCACCATCAGCAAGACAAGGGGCGCTCCTGGTATTAATATAACTACTGCGGCAAGCGCCACCGTAAGGGTATAAATCCACATAAACTGCGGCGCCTCTTTGAATGTCTTGTTTACGCCGGCCTCCCAGCCCATAGCCTCGCAGATGTAATATGCCGTTGCAAGCGGAACGATAATAGCGCCCAGCAGCGACGCGTTTGCAAGGCTCAGGGCGAAGAGCAGCGACGCGTAATCCCCCGCGAACGGCTTCAGCGCCACGGCGGCTTCGGATGCCTCGTTTATCCGGATGCCGTAAGGGAACAGCAGAGTGCCGCATGTTACGATTACGAAAAAGCTTACGATGTCGGTTATAGAGCATCCTATGATTACATCGAGCCTCGATGCCTTGTAATTCTCCTTTTTTATGCCCTTTTCCGCAATGGAAGACTGCAGATAAAACTGCATCCACGGCGTTATCGTAGTTCCTATAATGGCTATGCTCAACACGATGTATTCTGAATCCCACTTTATTTGAGGCATAACCGTGCTCTTTACAACGGTTATCCATTCAGGTTTCGCCATGATACCGGATATCACATAGCCGAAATACAGGAGGCATGCGATGAGGAGTATTCTCTCTATAAAGCGGTAACTGCCCTTTGTTACGAGCATCCATATGGATACCGCACCCAAAGGCACCATTATATACTTGCTTACGCCTATTATTTCCATGCTTGCCGCCCATCCCGCAAAGTTGGCGACAGTTGTCCCGAAATTAGCAACGAGCAGACCGAGCATCAGGTAGAAGGTTGTCTTTACCCCGTAGTTTTCACGTATAAGATCCGCCAGCCCCTTGCCTGTTATAACGCCCATGCGCGCTATCATCTCCTGAATCACGACAAGGGCTATGGTAGTGGGTATAAGCGTCCAGAGCAGGGCGTATCCGAAGCGGGCGCCTGCAACGGAATATGTCGTTATTCCGCTCGCGTCGTTGTCGATATTTGCCGTGATTATGCCGGGACCCATTACGGCTAAAAACAGGAAGATTCTTTCGCGCAGCTTCATACCTTCCTCCGCTTTCTCTTTGCGGAAGGAGGCAGTATCCTGTCGATGATATCGTCTATGGCGACAATGCCGAGGAGAAACCCTTCGCTGTCCACCACCGGAAGGGCAAGGAGGTTATACTTCGAAATTATCTCTGCGGCTACCATTTCATCGGCATCCGGCGTTACGGTTTTCAGTTTGGTCTCCATTATCTCGGAGAGCCGCGCGTCGGCTTCCGCAAGCAGGAGATCCCTAAGGGAGGTTACGCCTATGAGTTTTTCCTGATCATCGAGCACATAAATATAGTAACCGCTCTCTATTTCTTCCGCGTCCCTTTTAAAGCGCTCGATCGTTTCCCGCACGGTCGTTTGCGGAGAATAGGCGATGAACTCGTTTGTCATCAAGCCGCCCGCAGTGTCTTCTTCGTGGCCGAGGAGTTCCTGAATGTCTTCGGCATCTTCCTTTTCTATGTGCTCGAGTATCTCCTTTGCCTTCTCGGTGGGCAGGTCGCTCAATACGTCCGCAGCCTCGTCCGGAGGCATTTCTTCGATTATATCAGCCGCTTTCTCGGTATCCATGGCGTTTATTATATCCGCCTGCATTTCGGGCTTTAACTCCGAGAGGGCCTCCGCAGCGGTTTCGATGTCGAGGTCTTTAAACAGGTGCGTTCCCTCTTCCCTCGACACCTTGCTTATTATGTCGGCGATATCGGCAGGATGAAGCTCCGACACCATCTGCCTCGGCACCGTTAGGGTTATAGCCTGGAGCTTCGGCTTTAAGGGCTGGATGTAGTTCCAGCTTATCAGGTTATACGGCATGCGTGTCTGGAACAGCTTTAAAAATCCTTCGCTTCCCCTTTCAACGCCGAGCCTCCGTAGGATTCCCCTGATCCCAACGTCAACGGCGATTAGCACGGCGTCGTCGTCATAGCCCTCGAGTTTGATGTCGTTGGCCCTTACCACCTTTGCGCCGTTGGCGTCTACTATCTGCTTATCGAGTATATCTCTTACCGCAAGCAGGTCGTCCTCGCTTACGGCATAAGTCTTCAAGAGGCTTGCGGTCAGATACGTGGAGATTATTCGCTTGTTGAACAGGTTGATCTGCTCCCATGTGATCCTGAATAACTGCTTGCCGCGTTCTATTATAAGAGCGGAGACCTTCGGAAGAGGATCACCCTTGATGACAATAATATCCTTTACCCTTCCGGTAATCTCTCCCTTAGGGTCGAATACGGGTTTCTTTATAATGTCGCTGAGGAATAATTCGCCGAATAAAGGCATACGGAATTAGTATACATTATTCAAAAAAATCAATTCAAAAAAAATTTGATTATTTTTTCCGACCTGAGTATAATCATTGCAAATATATGAAAGATACCATTAAAAAACTTATAAACACCCTGACGTTCACGGACCTTCCTATCCGCAATAAATTTATCCTGTTCTCGGCCGGCGCCCTTTTCTGGCTTGTAGTTATCGCAGCTATAGGACTGATTGTGCTTTTTGATATTAACGCCAAATCCAAAAGAATGGTGGATATCATTGTGCCTCAGGAAAAAACGGCAAACATAGTGATAAGAAAACTGAGGGGCGCAAGTATCTCTGCCCATAAGATAGCCTTATATAAGGACACTGAAAGGATGAATATCCATTATCTTAACGGCAAGGCGCGGCTGGAGGACTGCCGTTCTTATCTGAATATCCTGTTGATGGGAGGCAGAATAAAGGATTACTCGCGCGGCACCGGGCAGTTTTATAACGAGTTCATTGTCATTCCGTTGAACGATTCCGAAAAAAGGAGACTCATAGAAGATGTTATTGCCAAGGTAGATAATCTCGAAAAGCTTCTGTCTGAAATGGCTGATATGAAATTCGGCAAAGCCAACATGGAGGTGTTGCAGGATAAATTGTCAGAGTATGATTTGCTTACGCGGGATACGGTAAGCGCCATAAATGACTATGCCATAAGCATTGATAAGGAATGGAAGGAGTTTACCGGCATCATAAAAACCCGCCTGATCCTCTCCATAATGCTCATCAGCTTGGCCTTTGTTGTTGCCGTTATGCTTTCAGGCGTCTTCGGTCTGTTGATATCCCGGTCCCTGGCAAAACCCATTAAAGCAATCATAACGCAGATTAAGGCGCTCTCAACAGGAGAGATAGACCTTACGAAAAAGCTCGATGTTACATCAAAGGACGAACTCGGCATGCTTTCCACCGAATTCAACAAGCTGATGGACACCATAGAGCATGTGACCTCTTTCAAAAAGGTCATAGAAGAGGATGAAAGCACCGATGACATTTATATGCGCTTAGGAAGGATATTCATAGACGACCTCGGGTTGGACAACTGTGTCATCTATGAGGTGGCGGACAACAAAAATGCCATGAAAATAGTATATCCTCCCGAAGCGGAGGGCGTAGAGCTTCACTGCAAGCGGGATATTCAGCACGACTGCGGCCTTTGCAGGGCAAAAAGAACGGGCCATACCGTTTCATCCGTCGATTATCCCAAAATATGCAAATACTATGTGGAAGGCTTAAATGATATGCATGTCTGCATTCCGATAATAGTCGGAGGCAATGTGGGAGGAGTCGTCCAGTTTGTATGCGGCAAGCGGGGAAGCTGCGATATGGCGGATATAGAAAAAAAGGTAAGCAGGGCGCGGCAGTATATCGATGACGCGCAGCCGGTATTGGAGGCTAAACGCCTCATGAAGGTGCTGAAAGACTCTGCAGTGAAAGACCCCATGACCGGCCTGTATAACAGGAGATTCATAGAAGAGGTATACGAAGGCCTTATTTCCGGGACCAACAGAAGGGGAACGATTTTAGGTCTCCTTATGTGCGACCTCGACTTTTTCAAACAAACAAACGACACATACGGACACGACATAGGAGACGCCGTTATTAAAGAAACAGCCAATATCCTGAAAAAGGTCGTCAGGGGAACCGATATGGTAGTTCGTTTCGGCGGGGAGGAGTTCCTCGTCTTACTGCTCGATATAAAATCCGGAGACGCGGTTGATGTGGCCGAAAAGATACGGGAGAGGGTCGAGGACATGAAGGTCAGAGTCAGCGGCGGCTTTATTCAAAAGACTATCAGCGTAGGCGTATGCGAATTCCCTACGGACACACAGAACTTCTGGGAAGCGGTCAAATACGCGGACGTGGCTCTCTATAAGGCAAAAGAGCAGGGCAGGAATAAGGTAATAAGGTTTTCCGCGGAGATGTGGGCGGAAGAAAAGTATTAAAACCTCGGATTGCGGAAAGGCGTTCCCGTTTTATCTGCAGCTATAATAATTTTTTAAACTCATCGAGAGTAAGTCCAGATTTACTGTTTATGAACGCTTAACGCTTGAGTTGACCCGTGCGAATGAAGCGGAGCGTAATGAGCATCAGCGGTGAGCGATTTGTTAGGCAATTATTTCATTCAATCCCTCAATCACTTGTGCTAATTCCTCTTGAGTTGCTCTTGCAATGAGTTTCCCGATTCTCTCTATGGAAAGAGTCCTGATTTGACTTATCTTAATCCAAGATCGTTTAGGTAAATTGGCTGCTTTTAATTCTAAGGTCAACGGGAAACCAGCACGTTGCGGCTGACTTGTAATTGCTACTGCGATAACAGTTTCAGAACGTTCATTAAAAACATCGTGGCTCAAAATCAACACAGGCCGCAAGCCTGCCTGCTCCCGACCTCTCACAGGGTTTAAATCAGCCCAGCGAATATCGCCTCTCAGTATTCGGGCCATTCGCTCAAATCCTCAGTCAATCCTTCATCTGCCATCGCCTTTTCGAAGGCAGGATCAAGCTTGGTACACTCTTTTGCCAACCGGCTGTGCTTGATTCTCCGAAGTTTTTCAACTACAGCTTCCTGAATTGCCTTGCTGCGGTTCTGAAAGATATGTTCACTAACCAGTCTATCTAACTGTTCAATAGATTCTTCATCCATTGTTATCGCTATTTTTGCTTTACCCATAAATCCCTCCTGGTATTACATTATATCATACCGTGGAGAATTTGGAAATCAATTTTTTGCCTAACGCTGGAGCTCATGGGGAGGCGGGGCAGTTTCCCGCCGATCCCATGAAGCACCTCGTTAGAGAGATTACAAATTATGCTTGATTTTATATTTAATCTCATCTGTATAGAACGGCTTAAAAATTGAATCAGACTTTTTCAATTTATCAATTGGATAGCCTATATAATTACTGAATTGTTCCAAGTCAATTGGTTGCCAAGTAGGTCCTTCACTGCCATATGGGATAACCATGCTATATTCATCTTTACCATAATTCCACGGTGTCCCTTTGGGCCAGTTCTCTATCCAGATAGGGTCTTGTGACTTTTTTAACGCATTAAAAATGCTTTCTTCTTCATCGTTTATTATTTTCTTAGCTTCTTTCATTATGAAAACGAGTGTCGCTTTAATTATACTTTTTGTTTCCAGAATGAAATTAGAATAATCATCGAATTTCTTTGTGATTATTTTCTTTTTTTTCTCTTTACGATCTTTTTCAATTTGTTCTCTCATCAAACTATACAGTATCTCAAATGCATTCATTACAGAGGTACCATGCATTCCTGGCAGTTGGGAGCAAATAATAACCATCGGTTTCTCCTCCTCATGTAAAATTCTTATATGACATTTTGAAGGTGCTCCATGAAAACCTTTAAAATCGAAATAGAATTGTTTTTGCATTCATGCCCTCTCTTTGTATATATTTTTTGCTCTAACAATTACTATACGAACTGTCGTATTTTCCGAAAACCGATTAAAATATAGCACACATTGAAGATTTTTGAAAGAGGAAAAGTTGTTTGAAATCAATTATGTGGTGTTCCCTCAATTTCGCATTTTGTGATATTACGGACTAAAAGCGAAAGGTCGTATAATATGGCAAAATCGCCTAAGCAAATTTTTGTTCTGATTTTGTCAGTTATGCCGAGAAATAAGAAGAAATTAATGGTGCCGAAGGCGGGACTCGAACCCGCATAGGTTGCCCCACACGCCCCTCAAACGTGCGTGTCTACCAGTTCCACCACTTCGGCATCTTATCAATATACCAGTAAATACACGGTCTTTTCAAGTATTCTGCCTGGGCATCGAGCGGGCAAGAGCCGCGACTGTAACGCTCTTTGCGCCTGCTTTCATTAATGCCCGCGCGCATTCCCTTACGGTAGCGCCGGTTGTTATCACGTCGTCTATCAGCAATAAATCCATGCCGCTTATTTTTCCGGACGCGGAAAACGCGTTCTTTAGATTTTTCAGCCTTTCATCTCCGCCCACATCGGTTTGCGGTGGTGTCTCTTTTATCTTTTTAAGCACATCCTGCATCAGCGGTACCCTTAATTTTTTTGAAAGATGGGCGGCTATGGCAGCGGTCTGATTGAATTCCCTTTTCTTAAGGCCATTGTGATGCATGGGAACAGGGACTATTCCGTCAACTTCGGGCAGAGGCAGTTCCAAAAGCAAAAGCCCGAGAGGTTTCGATAATCTTTTTACGCCGTTGAATTTAAGCAGGTGGACGGCCTCTTTTAATGCGCCTTCGTAAATGCCGTAATAAAGCGCCCTTGCAAATGGAGGCATTGCTTTCATGCAGGATTCGCAGAGGGTCGTATGAATGGAAATCGCAGGGAGCCCGCATATGCCGCAAGCGGGGCCTGAATATTTTTCGATGCCCTTCCAGCAAGACGTACAGAGCGGGTTATAAAGATAGTTATCCGATTTGCTTTGGCATACAGGGCATTTTGAAGGGAAAAAAAGGTTAAGTAATTTGCTGAACAGCATGTTGGTCTGAATTATTAAATGTTGTTATAGGCAGGACATAGCATTTCCGCTTCATTCTCGAATGGCATCCTGCCATTCTCCGAAGCTGCGCCAGCCCGCTTAAACATCCGTGTTACGCTTGGGCTGCCGAAGTCGCTCCAATACCATGCCCTGCCTGATAATTGCGGAAATACCTTGTCTCCCATAGTTAGAGATTTATATATTGCTCAGAACTGCTCCTTCAGCACTATTATCTCGTCCCTTTTCTGTCCGGTCGAGATAATATGAACCTTGATGCCGAGTATCTTCTCTATTGTTTTAATATATTTCCTTGCATTTGCCGGAAGTTTAGAGAAATCCTTTATGCCGAGGGTGCTCTCCTTCCATCCGTCTACCGTTTCATAAACAGGCTCGCAGTTGTTCAACACCTCTATCTCTTTCGGAAACTCCGCATATCTCTTACCCTTGTATTTATAGCCTACGCATATCTTGAGCCTGTCGAAGCCGTCGAGTATGTCCAGCTTCGTAATCGCAAGCCCTGTCAATCCGTTTATGCGTATGGCATGCTTCAATATCAATATGTCGAGCCAGCCGCATCTCCTCGGCCTTCCTGTTGTCGCGCCGAATTCTCCTCCCTTTTGCCTTATGGCCTCGCCGAGCGCGTTTTTAAGCTCCGTCGGGAAAGGCCCTTCGCCTACCCTCGTGGTATAAGCCTTTACGACGCCGAGCACCTTTTTTATCTTTGTCGGTCCCACTCCAAGCCCTGTGCACGCGCCGCCCGCAATAGTGTTCGAAGATGTGACAAACGGATAAGTGCCGTGGTCTATATCCAGCAGCGTTCCCTGAGCGCCTTCAAAGAGGACTTTTTTACCCGAGGCTATCTCCTTGTTGATGATCAGATCGGTGTCCGCGATATAAGGCGCAAGCCTTTCGGCATACTTCATATACTGCCTGTATATCTCTTTTTCGCTCAACGGAGCGGTTTTGTAGAGATTTTCAAGAAGGAAGTTCGCCGTCGAAAGGTTTGCGGAGAGTTTTTCTTTAAAGACTTCCGGGGACATCAGATCCATCATCCTTATGCCGTAGCGCGCGATCTTGTCCGTGTATGAAGGGCCTATTCCCCTTCCTGTAGTGCCTATCTTTTTGCCGCCCTTTTTGTTTTCGTTCCCCTTGTCCAGCGCAACATGGTAAGGCATTATTACATGAGCGTTCTTGGATATGAGCAGGTTTTTGTTTATGGTTATGCCCCTCTTTTTCAGGCCGTCCATCTCTTCTATCAATGCGGCGGGATCGATAACCACGCCGTTTCCGATTATGCACTTTTTGTTTTTGTGGAGCACTCCTGAAGGGATAAGGTGCAGTATGTACTTCTCGTTTTTTATGACTACGGTATGCCCCGCGTTGTTGCCGCCCTGATAACGCGCGACCACATCGGCCTTTTCCGTAAGAAAATCCACTATCTTCCCTTTTCCTTCATCGCCCCATTGGGTTCCTACTATAACTACTGTTGACATATATTACCTCTTATAGATTTATTACCTTGACATCAAGGATATTGGGAAGATTTTTAATTTCGTTAAGGGTCTTGTCCGATACCGGAGAGTCTATATTCACCACCGATATCGCCCTTCCTCCGGCGGCTTCCCTTCCGAAATGCATCCTCGCTATATTGATATTGTTTTTGCCCATGAGCGTTCCGATATTCCCTATGACGCCGGGCTTGTCATTATTATACATAAATAGCATGCTCCCTTCAGGCACTATTTCCACGGTAAAGTCATCTATCTTTACGATCCGGGGGTCTTTCTTGCTGAAAAGCGTTCCGGATACGGAGAGTTCCTTTTTGGGGGACTTGACCCTCATGACTATTATGCTCTGATAATCGCCTGCGTCCATGCTCTTTGTCTCCTTTACCTCTATACCCCTCTCCTTTGCGATGAAAGGCGCGTTCACAAAATTTACCGTCTCTTCGAGGATCGGCGTAAGAAGTCCCTTAAGCGCCGCGATGGTAACCGGTGACGATTTCAGTTCAGACGCATCGCCCCTGTATTCTATGGTAACCTCCGTGATGCCGCCCTCGAATATCTGCGAGGCAAAGCTCCCGATCTTTTCGGCAAGATTTATGTAAGGCTGTAAAACTGCCACCTGATCCGCCGGTATCGAAGGGAAGTTCACCGCGTTTCTGATCGTGCCGTGAACGAGATAATCGACTATCTGCTCCGCAACCGCTATGGCGACGTTTTCCTGCGCCTCTTGAGTGGATGCTCCGAGATGCGGCGTGCAGATAACATTTTCATGCCCGACCAGCGGATTATTTTCCGGCGGCTCTTTTTCAAACACATCGAGAGCCGCGCCCGCAACCTTGCCGCTTTCGAGGGCGTCATAAAGCTCTTTTTCGTTTATAATTCCGCCCCTCGCGCAGTTGATTATGAACACGCCGTTTTTCATTGTCTTTAGAGTCTGCGTGTTAATAAGGTTCTTTGTTTCCGCCGTTAATGGGGTATGCACGGTTATAAAATCGGCCTCTTTAATAAGCTCCGCAACCTCCATTTTCTTGATGCCCATCTGTTTTGCTTTTTCTTCGCTTAAAAACGGGTCGTAGGCTATGACGTTCATTCCGAGCCCCTGCGCCCTCTTCGCGACCTCGCCGCCGATGTTGCCGAGTCCTATAACTCCGAGGGTCTTATTGAAAAGCTCCGCGCCCATGAACTTCTTTTTTTCCCATTTGCCTTCGGCCATGGAGGCATTTGCCTGAGGTATCTTGCGGGCAACAGCAAACATCATGGCGATAGTATGCTCTGCCGTGGTTATAGTATTTCCGCCTGGAGTGTTCATTACGACAATGCCGCTTTTTGAAGCTGCGGCTTTGTCCACGTTGTCAAGGCCCGAACCCGCGCGTCCGATTACCTTGAGGTTTTTAGCGGCGTCTATGATATCCGCCGTAGCCTTTGTAGCGCTTCTTACGATAAGTGCGTGATACTCTCCGATGATTGATTTCAGTTCTTCCGGTTTTAATCCTGTCTTGACGTCCACGTCAAGCCCGGCCTTTCTCAGGATTTCTACTCCTTTTGATGAGATGTTGTCGCTTACCAGTACCTTCATAACAAATATCTCCTTTTATTTAGCTCCTCATAACAGAGTGAGCGGTGTAGCAAAGTGATGATAGGAGGTAGTAAAGAGCATTTCCGCTTCATTCTCGGAAGGCATCCGGCCTTCCTCCGAAGCTACGCCAGCCCGCTTAAACATCCATGTTACGCTTGGGCTGGCGAAGTCGCTCCAATACCCTTTACTACCTCCTATCTATAAAATAATTTTCACGCCATCAACAATTCCTGCGCCTTTGCGACGCCTGTTCCCAATTTTACATCATGCCCCATATGCTTAAGCACCATTTCGAGCGCCGCAATACCAGTGATAACATCGAACGTATCCGCATATCCGAGGTGGGCAAGCCTGTAAATCTTGCCTTTGGCCTTGTCCTGCCCTCCCGCGCCTGTTATCCCGTATTTCTCGCGAAGGGTTTTATAAACGAGCTGGCCGTCTATTCCGGCAGGCATTTCAATGGCTGTAACGGAATTGCTCGGAGACTCTTTGGAGTAAAGACCGAGGCCGAGGGCCTTTACAGCCTCCCTCGCTGCATGTGCAAGCATTGCATGTCTTTTAAAGACATTCTCAAGCCCTTCTTTCTGGAGCATCTTTATCGCCTCGTTGAGCCCTATAATCAAAGTAACCGCCGATGTAAAGTTCGTCTGGTTCTTAGCGAGGTTTTCCCTCTCCTTTTTGAAATTGAAATAGAACTTGGGCATTTTTGACGTTTCGCCTTTCTTCCATGCCTTTTCGCTCACGCTTACGAACGCGAGCCCCGGAGGGAGCATCAGTCCCTTTTGCGAGCCTCCTACCATTATATCTATGCCCCACTCATCCGTCCTTATATCCTGAGCAACGAGCGCGCTTATCGCGTCAACGATAAAAAGCGTGTCAGGATAATTCTTTATAACCTTTCCGAGCCCTTCGATGTCGTGATACACGCCTGTCGATGTCTCTGTCGCCTGAACGAACACGCCCTTGATTTCAGGGTCTTTCTTCAATGCCGCCGCGACTGCCGCGGGCTTTATGGAATATCCCCATTCAACCACCACATCTTCAACCTTTAATCCGTAGGCCTGACAAATCTTTGTCCACCTCTCGCCGAACTTTCCGCCGTTGACAACAAGCACCTTGTCTCCGGCATTGAAGAAGTTGTTCACAGCTCCGACCATTCCGCCGGTTCCTGTGGAGGCAAGGATAAGAACATCATTCTTTGTCTGAAAGAGCCACTGAAGCCCTTTCTTGGCTGAATCGAGCACCGGAAGGAAATCCGGAGATCTGTGATGTATTATCGGCATAGCCATAGACAACAGCACCTCAGGCGGCACAGGCGTAGGCCCGGGGGCTAAAAGGTATCTCTTTAACATAAGTCCTCCTACTAATTTAAGTTTCGTATTTTTAAATTCAGGCAATTTCGCAAGATATGTATGATAATACAAACCCATTGTATTTGAAAAGTCTTTTATTAAAGGGTAAAATAGAGGCACTATGAACGAAGTTCTCTTCAGAAAAATTGAAAGACTTAAAGAAGAAGTGCTTTATCTTGAAACGAATAAAAAAAATCTTCTAAAAAATATTGAATTATCCGCAGAGATAAAAAAGATTACAGAAAGGTCTGTTTATCTTTGTGCGGAAATAGCGCTTGATATTGCCGAGACAGTTATTGCCATTAAGGGGCTTCCAAAACCTTCCACCTACAGTGATTCGATTTACAAACTCGGAAATCATAAAATCATGCCAAAGGAATTTGCCCGGAAATTCACATATATAGCCGGGCTAAGAAACTTTCTGGCGCATGATTATCAGGTCGAGACCACAGCGGATTTACTGAGGTTTCTTAAGACAGGGATCACCGATATGAAAAAGTTTATCGGGTTTATGGAGAGAATATGAAGGAACAAATAGAGAAAATCAAAAGGCTGCTTAAAAGCAATCCTTATATTGAATTTGCCTACCTGTTCGGCTCACAGGCAAAAGGGCTGGCTGATTATAGAAGCGACTGGGATATCGCTGTATATTTTAATAAAGACCCTAAAAAACTTCCGGCGTGGACGGTCTTCAGCCTTGAGGCAGAAATATCAAGGGAGCTAAGCAAAGAAGCGCAAATAATCACACTGAACGGCCTTGATTCCCCTGTTTTGATTTTTCAAATCATAAAGGACGGGATATTGCTTGTTGATAACGATCCGGAAAGGCGGATTGTTTTTGAAGCTCAGGCACTGTCAAAATATCATGATTATCAGTATTATTTAAAAAGGCAGATGGCGGGAAGAACTTGAAAATTGCTGGTTCGTGAGGATTGTGCCGTTACCATATATTAGAGGAGAAAAGATTAACAATGAATAAGAAAAAGCTTCTTTCATCCCTTCCATCCGTTGACGAAATCCTGAAATCCGAAAAAGGATTAGAGTGGCAGGAAACATACCCGAGGCGGTATGTATTGAAAGCCACCCGCGAGATCATCGAGCACAACCGTCAGGCGATTCTCAAAGACGAGCTTAAAGAAATTTCATTGGAAGATATGCTCCCGCATATTCGGCACAGGATCGAAAGGCTTTCCGCCCTCAGCCTAAAGCCTGTTATCAACGCGACAGGCGTTGTCATGCACACAAACCTCGGCAGGTCTGTGCTTTCCGAAGAGATTTTGGAAAACGTAAAAAGAGTCGCCTGCGGGTATTCGAATTTAGAATACGACCTCGAAAAGGGAGAAAGGGGCAAAAGGTATTCTCACATACAAAGGTTATTGAATGAAATAACAGGAGCCGAGAGCAGCCTTATAGTGAATAACAATGCGGCGGCTGTGTTCGTATGTCTGACCGCGCTCGCGAAAGGCAAAGAGGCCGTTGTTTCGAGGGGAGAGCTTGTCGAGATAGGGGGCTCTTTCAGGGTTCCTGATGTGATGAGTGCGAGCGGCGCAATCCTCAGGGAGGTCGGAACAACAAACAAAACCCATCTCAGGGATTATGAAGCGGCAATCAATGAAAATACAGGGCTGCTTTTAAAGGTTCATCAATCCAATTTCAGGACAATCGGCTTTACAAAACAGGTAGAGATAGACGAACTCGTAACCCTCGGTAAAAAGCACGGCATACCGGTGATGTTCGACCTCGGCAGCGGATGCCTTATTGATTTAAAACCGTATGGCGTTCATATCGAGCCTACAGTTCAGGAAATAGTCAAATCAGGCTGCGATATCGTTACATTCAGCGGAGACAAGCTCTTGGGAGGCCCTCAGGGCGGAGTGATTGTCGGAAAATCCGAGATAATAGAGAAGATTGCCAAAAATCCGCTTATGCGAGCCGTGAGGATAGACAAGCTTACTCTCTCAGCCTTTGAGGCGGTTTTAATGAATTATCTCGATGAGGATAAGGCAAAAGCTCATATACCTACGGTGAGGATGCTTTTGCAGGCTGTAAATGAGATAAAGGCGAGGGCAAAGAAAATTTTGACGAGGCTTAAGCGGGAAATAAAAGAGAATGTGGCTGAAATGGATGTGATTGAAGATTCGTCCCAATCAGGCGGCGGCGCTCTGCCAGAAATAGAATTCAAGACATTTGCAGTTGCCGTAAGGCCTAAAAAGTTATCCGTGAACAGGCTCGAAGAACGCCTGCGCCACGGCAACCCGCCGATAATCGCGAGGATTAAGGATAACGCATTGATCCTCGACGCGAGGACTGTGGGGGATAATGAGGTTGAGGGGTTGGTGAAGGGGATAGAGGGAGCGATGTTGTAGGGAAAAATTTATAATGACTTCAGCTTTTCCTCAAACTCCTTAGCCTTTATTTCCATCTCTCCCGTAAGAGACGCAAGCTCGTCAAAGAGCCCGTCTATTTTTGCCTTTGCTTCATGAATCGATTTTGAGAATGTCTTTATGGCCTCTCCGTCGCCTTTTACGGATGCCTCCAAAAGTGCCTGAGTATCCTTTTCCATGCTCTCCTCAATCTGCATGATGGTTTCTTCGGCCTCGGAGATTTTTTTCTGAATCGCGCCCAATACCCTTGACCGGCTGTTTATCAATTCGGCCTTCATGCGGCGCAAGTCTTTTTTTGCCGCGCCTTTTGTCTGTCCGCCGCTGTTTTCATCGGCGCTGCCGGTCTCGGCAGTCTCGCTCTTCCAGCCTACGCGGTCGAGGAAGTCCTGATACGTTCCTTCGAATACGCTTACCTTTCCTTCATCAAATACGATGAGCCTTGTTGCCAGAGCGTGGAGTATCATTTCGCTGTGCGTAACGATGACCACCGAGCCCTCAAATGCGTTGATGGCTTCAAGAAGGGAGTCGGTGGATTCCATGTCGAGGTGGTTTGTGGGCTCGTCCAGCAATAGGAGGTTCGCCGGGCTTACGAGGAGCTTTCCAAGCAGCACGCGGCTCTTTTCTCCGCCGGAAAGCACTGATATTTCTTTCAGGGCATTGTCTCCCTCAAACATCATGATACCGCAGATATTGCGGGCGGCCTTACGGCTGTATTCAGGAAGGGCGTCGATTATTTCTTCTTCGACTGTCTTTTTCGGATCGAGGCGCTGTATGTTTGTCTGTCCGAAGTATGCGAGCTTTAATTTCGGATGGCGGGAGATAGCGCCGTTCAGGGGAGTAAGCTCTCCTGCCAAAAGGTTCAGAAGCGTTGTCTTTCCCTTGCCGTTCTTTCCGATAATGGCTATGCGCTCGTTTCCTCCTATGAAAAGGCTCAGCTTATCTATGAGGGCAGGGCCGTCCTCTGAAAATGAAAAAGAGATCTCTTTTGCCTCAAGCAGCAGCTTGCCGGTGAAAGGCTCGGACTTGAATTCAAAATCGAGGGTCTTTATGTCGGAGATTTTTTCGAGCCGCTCTTTTTTCTGCAGGGCCTTTATTTTTGACTGCACGGCGCTTGCGCGCGTTGCCTGCGCCCTGAAGCGGTTGATGAACTGCTCTATTTCCGAGCGTTTCTTTTCTTCATTTATCCGGGTCTTTTCATAGACCTCTTCTTCCATGAGCAGTTGTTCATACAGCTTTTGGGTACCGCCTGATGCCTTGCGTATTTTTCGCCGGTGTATGCCCATAGTATGAGTTGTTACGCTGTCCATAAAATCCCTGTCGTGGGTGATGAGTATAAGTTCGCTCTTCCATGATCTGAGAAATCGCGCAAGCCATCTTATCGAAACTATATCGAGATAATTGGTGGGCTCGTCGAGGAGAAGCAGATCCGGCTCGGATACGAGGAGCTTGGCGAGGTTCAGGCGGATCTGGTATCCTCCTGAAATCTCATAGGGGTCTCGGAGAAAATCATCGGCAGGGAATCCGAGGCCGGTTAAAACCGACTTTACCCTGTATGTCTCGTCTCTTCCGTCTTCAAGAGGCGCGAGCCCGAGGCATCCTTCTTTCAATACAGAATCTTCGGTGAAATTGATATGCTGAGACAGATGGCCTATCCTGTAATTGTTCGGGATGCTTATAACCCCCGAATCGGGTTTTTCTTTGCCGAGGATGAGCCTGAACAGGGTGGTCTTTCCGTGGCCGTTTCTGCCGACAAGCCCGATGCGCTCGCCCGCGTTGACGGTAAAGCCGATATCGTCGAAAATAACCTGTTGGCCGTAAGCCTTTGATAAGCTGCTGATCTGTATCATGAGGATGAAGTGTGGATGGTGAATCTCAGCCGTTCAATATCTTTGCCGCGTCTTTCGCGAAGTAAGTGAGGATAATATCCGCTCCCGCGCGTTTGATGGATGTGAGAATCTCTAACATTACCCTGTCTTCGTCTATCCATCCCATTTTCCCGGCTGCTTTAACGAGCGAATATTCTCCGCTCACGTTATAGGCTGCTACCGGGATCGCGAATGTTGATTTGACGTCGGATATTACGTCGAGATAAGAGAGCGCAGGTTTGACCATTACAATGTCCGCGCCTTCTTCTATGTCGAGAGCGACCTCGCGCAATGCCTCGCGCCTGTTCGCCGGGTCCATCTGATATGAGCGCCTGTCTCCGAACTGAGGCGTGGATTCCGCGGCTTCCCTGAAAGGCCCGTAAAACGCGGACGCGTATTTTGCCGCGTAGGACATTATGGGAATCTCTGAAAATCCCTCCCTGTCGAGACTATTCCTTATTGCCGCAACCCTTCCGTCCATCATGTCCGAGGGAGCTACCATATCCGCTCCCGCCTTTGCGTGAGATACGGCTTCCATTGCGAGCAGTCCGAGGGTTTTATCGTTATTAACTTCTCCCTTTTCTATAATGCCGCAGTGTCCGTGGTTCGTGTATTCGCACATGCATACATCGGTAATTACATATAATTCCGGGACGGCGTCTTTGATTGCCTTAATAGCGGTTTGAACGATTCCGTTGTCGTCATACGCGCCGCTGCCCATTTCATCTTTGTGTTCGGGTATGCCGAAAAGGATTATTGACGGAATTCCGAGGGAATAAATCTCTTTCGCGTTTTTGACCGCTTCATCGACAGATTCTTGATAACATCCGGGCATGGAGGAAATCTCCTTTCTCACGCCCTTGCCGTATGTCACAAAGAGGGGATAGATAAAGTCATCAGGAGTGATGGCGGTTTGGCGCACCATCCTCCTGATGGTCTCGTTTTTTCTAAGCCTTCTGCATCTGTGCGTCGGGAACATTATCCGCAGCTACTGCAGCCTGAACTGCAAGAAGGCGCGTCTCCGCCGGAAAGGACAAAGCCTTCCCGTTCACCGTCAACGATGTAATCGAGCTGCATGCCGCCTAAAGCGGAAACGGTATTTTTATTCACAAAAACCCGCAGTCCGTTCTTCTCGATTACTTCGTCGTCAGCCGCAGGCTGCTCGTCTATATCGAGGCCGTAAGAAGGCCCGCAGCAGCCTCCTTCGGCGCTGTAGATCCTGAGTCCCCAACTGTCCTTTCCTTCAGACGCCAATATCTCTACCGCCTTTTCAGCAGCCTTGTCCGTGATTGTTACCACTTTATACCTCCAAAAGTTTGATATTATAGAATAAAAAAATATTCCCTTAAAAAGCAAATATTGCCTTTCCACAAATCAACCGACTTGGGTTATACTTTATAATGCTTTTGATACATAGGTCGATGCTGAAGGAGCTTCTCACAACCCTCCTTCTGTCAATATTTTTTCTGAACTTTACCCTCATGATGGAAAAGCTCCTGAGGCTGAGCAGGATACTTTCGGGCGTCGGCTCGACCCTTTCCGATATCGCGAAGATAATTCTTTATCTGCAGCCCCAACTTCTTATCCTTACAATACCGATGGCTATGCTCCTTTCGGCGCTGCTGGCCTACGGCAGGATGAATGCCGACAACGAACTGGTGATATTGAAAGGCAGCGGCATGTCTTTCAGGGATATATCCGCGCCTGTTTTATATTTAGGACTGGCATGTCTTGCCCTGAGCCTTGCGATGAGCTTTTATTTAGGTCCTAAGGGAAGCAGCCTCATGAGGGCCAAGATAACCGAGATATTGACTACCCGGGCACCCATGACCATAGAAGAGGGTATATTCAACACGGCGTTCAAGGACATTGTAATATTGGTGAAGGAAAAACCGGCTCCGGACAAGCTGGCGGGGATACTGATCGTTGACGAGAGGAAAAAGGAGGAGCAAAAGGTAATAGTGGCAAAGGAAGGCAGGATAGTGCCTGAAGGCGAATCTTTGAGCTTTTCCCTCGGCAACGGGCATGTCTATATGACAAAGAAAGAGACGTTCACGGATATAGGCTTCGGAAATTATCATTTTAAGCTCAATCCCACTATAGAGTCCTCGGAAAGGAAGAACAGCGAGATGACCCCTTCGGAACTGCTTAAGGCATCGAGGCAGTTTCCGGATAGAAAGACGCAGTTCTTTCTCGAATTTCACAGGAGGCTTTCAATGCCGGCCATATGCCTTATAATAATTCTTTTGGGGCCTTCTCTCTCTCTTATGTCCGGCAAATCAGGAAGAATGGGAGGGCTTACAGTAGGGCTTTCAGTATTTGCGGCGTATTATTCCCTGCTACTTTATGGAGAAAATCTGGTAAGGTCCGGAAAGCTCCCTCATGCGATAGGCGCATGGATGTCTTTCTTGATTCTGGGCGCGTTCGCGCTCTTTATATTCGAGAGGTTGAATAAAAAGTAAATGCTGATAATACAGAGGATGTACATAAAAGAGTTTCTAAAGGCGCTCCTAATACTTACCTTCGGGATATCCGTGGTATTCAGCATCATAGGCCTGATAGATAAGATAGACGACTTTATGCCTCATAAACCGGCCTTCGGCCTTCTGATTAAATACACCTTTTTCAGTATTCCGAGATATATCCATTATCTGCTGCCGATGGCGATACTCTTAAGCGGCCTCTTTATATTTTCTCAGGCTATCAAGAGAAAAGAGATCGTTGTTATTAAGGCAGCTTCAGGCAAGCTGAAGAGCATTCTTGCGCCCTTTGTCGCAATGGGGCTGATGATCACGCTCTTTGCTTTTTTCCTCGGTGAGATGGTTGTCCCGGCTGCTTCTAAAAAGATACACGCCATAAAGAATAAGATAATGAAAAAGGAAAAGGGCGTGGCCTTTAAAGAGGGGACTCTCTACATGAGGGGCAGGGACGGCTCTGTTGTGAGGATATCCCTTTTCCTGCCCGATAAAAATATTTCCAAAGAAGTAAGTATTTTTAAGTTTGACGCGGACGGACTTAAGGAAAGGATTGACGCGGAGATTGCGGAATGGGAGGGAAGCGCATGGAAACTGAAAGGGGTAACTGTCTATGATATTGCAGCAGGAACGACGAAAATCCTAAAGGAGAAGGCCTATGAGGGCATAGAGTCTCCGAAGATATTTCAGGAGGACGTCTGGAAGGTCGAGGAGATGACGATGCCGGAGCTTATAAAATACCAGCGCAGGCTGACAGAGGCCGGGTTTAAAAATATAAAACTGGTGGTGGATATCAGTTCGCGGCTTTCATATCCCCTGATCAATATGTTCATGCTCCTCCTTGGAATGTCTTTATCGTTAGGAGGAGATTTTGCGGAGCAGCGTCTTTTAAAGCTCATCGCATCTCAGAAGGTAAAAGAAGGGGCTATAGGAAGCGGTATTATAGCGGCGGGATTGGGATTGGCGATAAGCCTAATTTACTGGTTCGGGTATTCACTTTTTCTGTCTCTCGGATACGCGGGGACTATCCCGCCTGTTGCAGCGCCGTGGTTCGTGCCTCTTGCATTCGCGGGAGTTTCGGTTTATATGTATAGTCAGATACCGGAGTGAAAGAGTTGTAGATTGCTTTGCACCCATTCCTGCAATTTTTTGGGCACAGGCATTAACTGAAAGATTGTCTATATCAAGGATTAATCGCTCCTGTTAAAATATTATTTCTTCTTTTTACAAGGGCATAATAAGTCGCCCCTTCTTTTTCCCAGCTAACAACAGCAGTGTCTTTGAATTCCCCGTGTTTGATAGTAACAATTATGCTGCTCCATGCCAATATTATTGAATTGTTTTTTACCTTACCGCTTGCCCTAATCCAGCCCAGCCGCCTTGATCGTTTTTTAAATCTCCCCAGGAATAAATTGCTGAAACGCTTCCCAGAGAAAGGGCTATTTTTTCTATTATAATCGTTACATCCCTCCCGTTATTGTAGGTGCCTTCCCAAACGCCGGAATAATTTGCGATATTAGCCGGTATGCTTGAATCGGGTGGGATGATTCTCGCTGCCCATGGACTTTTCTCATCAGGAAGCGGAGTGGAAATACCTCCCGTAGCGCAGGCTGTCAAAGCAAGCGCAAGCAAAAGCAATGAAAACCCTATTTTTACTGTCTTTTTCATATCCTTATTCTCCTTTTTTAAGTTTTGATCCCTTGCTTTCACCTATAAGCCTAAGGCTAATTTAGGACTATAAACTCAAAATTCAACAATTGTTTATTTCTATTTCTTATCCATGCTATACTTTGAGTGAGGTAATGGCTATGGTAAAAGCAAATGTCAAAAAGGCTAAAAAGCATCTTTCCAAATTGGATAACGTAAAATATTTTTCGCACAATTGAGTCATGGTGGCCTCGAATCTGGTAATGTAGTTTCGCTGAAAACAAAAAACCAGAGGAGGAACACCATGACACAAGGACATTGTAACGCAAAAAGA
>JAJYVD010000012.1 GCA_021792185.1 Nitrospirota bacterium
TATTGAGCGTCTCGGTTTTCGAAAGAATTCCATTATTACAGCTACTTACGGAAACAACCATGGCGGAGGGATTCTCAGAGTCCCAAAACCAGTTGAATTTATTCACTTAACTGTCGGACACTATTGGGTTAAGATATTAAAACATTATCGCTTTTATCTCCTCAGCCTTAACCTAACCCTTAACCTTTTTATTAACCTTTATTCGGGCAATTTTACGACATATACGGAGCACGGGCTGTGCTTTACCACCTTTGAGGCAACGCTGCCCATTTTGAATCTCGATGATTTGTCGAGACCCCGGCTGCCGATTATTATAAGGTCTATTTTCTCCTTATCCGCATAATCTATTATGGCGTCGGGGATTGAAGACGCGGCTACTACATGCCTGCAGGTAGCGATCACATCTTCTCCGGTCAAAATGCCGCATGCCTGCTGTACTATGTAATCCGCACGCTTTGTAAAGGTCTCGTTCAGCTTTTCCCTTTCGGATGCCGAGATCTCGAGGTCTACGCCTTCGATAAAAGGCGAAACGCTTATCAGGCAGATATTCGCGCCTTTTGTCTTTGCGTAATCTATGGCAATCTTAAGCGCTTTTTCGGAATGTTTTGAGCCGTCAACCGGCACAAGTATTTTCATGTTTATCCTCCAAATTTTGGTGTCGCACGGGGACAGTCCCGAATCTACGGCTTCGCCCGTAATTCAGGGACAGTCCCCTCACTATTCACTGTTTTTAATGTTTGGCCTTGCTCATTGAAAGCCCGATGCCTTCAAACATATAATATATCGCAAATCCCCACCACATTGTATACGCCACATAAAATACAAGCAGACCTACCATAAGACCGGCCTTTTCGGTAACTTTCTGCGCCTCGATGCCGTAGAAGTTGTGAGCGGTCTCAACCGCTTTTTTCATGACATCGGAGGCAATCTTTGCCTCCTGTATCTTGCCTTCCTTCTTGAGCTGCTTATCCAGAGGCTTCATGAGATTCCACCATGTAACCATGACCTCTTTTTCGTCGAATCCGTAGCGGGCTGAAATCGACTTGCCGTCATTCTTATACATATCGTCGGAGTCCTTCAGCGCCTTCTCCATAAGAACGCCCATATCCGCGCTTATTTTTATCTCAGCGCCGTTTGCCTCTGCCTTAGCTCCGGCAACGGTAAGCACCTTAACGGCCTTTTCGACCTGATCGGGCTTTTCCATCTTGATTGCTGTCGCAATCTGCTTACCGGCGAACTTTTTAGCGTCCTCCATTACCTTAGGGATAAAGTAAGACGACCCCTTTGACAGTTTATTAAACATATCGTCTGAAAATACAAGTCCGTTCTTCCCTTCACCGAAAATAGGCGAGAAAATCAAGGCCAGCACCCCAAAAAATGACAGGCCGAGAAAAATGCCTATAGACATCGCTTTTTTATTCATGGTTGCCATTTTATTCCTCCCCTCTCAGCTTGCCCATGTTTGTAAAAAACTTGGCCATAACCCATATGCCGAATATGCCGACAACTATCCAGAAAATGATGTTCCCGACAAACTCTATGCCGTTAACCGCGGACTTTGACATCTGTATGTATTCGAGCTCGACCATCTTTTTTGGAAGAGTGCTTGCCCTGTTGATAAATCCCGCGATAATGGAAACCGCGTAGAATCCTAAGATTTGCGTTCCCTTCACAACCTTTGTTACGAGGGCTCCTACCTGAATGCCTATCAGAGAGCCTATGAGCATTCCCATCGCGAGGGTATAGAAAACATACCCATATATGGCATACTGTGCAATAGATGCAAGCCCTGCCGTAAATATGATTTGTAATATATCGGTGCCTACAGTGGTCCCGGCGGAGACCCCGAAGAGATAAACGAACATCGGGAATGTGATAAAACCGCCGCCCACTCCCATTATAGCGGCAAGCATACCCACGATAAATCCGCCCATAATGAGAAATATTGCGGATATCCTTTTGCCGCCCTTCACTAAATGCTCGTCAAAGGTAATGAACGGCGGAACTTTCACAGCCTGAAGCTTTAGTGCAAGGGGAGGAGTTATGTCCGGCCCGCTGTGCGCGCCTCCGGCCCCCCCGGCTTTTCTCGACCTTAAAAAATCGGCAAGGGCGTAAAAACCCAAAAAGCCGAGCAGAAGCGCATACACCAAACTGATAAATGCCTCGCTGAGCAAAGGGTCTTTGTTGTAAAGCCCCTTGTTTACGGCCCCTCCGACGAATGTGCCGACAGCAGAACCTACAAGAAACCACACTGCCAGCTTTACCGAGACATTGCCCAGTTTTTTATGAACCGTTGTTCCCATAATAGCCTTTGCAAAAATATGAAACACATCCGTTCCGACGGCAAGTATGCCTTTAACTCCGGCAGCCATTAAAGCAGGCGTAATGATAAAACCGCCTCCCGCGCCTATGCAGCCTGTAATCAGGCCTGCCGCAAGGCCGATAGCTATCGAGATAAGGAATATAGGCGTGGTATAAAACGCCGGGGCATATGCTGTTTTGCCGCCCAGCATAGAGCCGGCCTCGGTAAAAGAAACCGCAAGGATAGGCAGAGAGAGTATCATCAGAAACAGGAGTTTCTTCCTGTTCTTGAGGATATTAGTCGAAACTTCATAATCCCATTTGGCGTAAGCAACAGATCCCGCCATAAAAAAATCATACAACTTCCTTGGGAAACTCATTTTTCAAAACCTTCTTTTTTATCTTATCTTTTCAAATTCCGTCTGGAATTTATACCTGTCGCTCCGGCCGTGGATCTTAGTATAAGCCACGGGCGTATCGTCGGGGCTGAAAAACAGCCTGTGTATGACCAGTAATGGAAAGCCTTCCTCGACGCCGAGACGCCGCGCAATATCGCCGGCTGCCTGTGCGACCTCTATGGTCTGCACCATCTTAAATATCTTTTTAACCGCCTTTTCCTGAAGAACAGAATAAAAAGAACTTTGGGTAATATCGAGTTTCTCTATGAAAGGAAGCATATCATGAGGAATAAATGCCTCCTCTATATAGGCGGTCTTGTTATTGCCCAACCTTTTGCTGAGTATATAGTATATTTCCCCGTCGGTTTTAAGATACGTCCTGATCTCGGGGGAAGGCTCTTTTATCCCCTTGGACAATATCTTGCGTTCGAGTTTCACCTCCCTCCCGAACATCTCTTCGGTAAGCCTCGTTTTCATGGCAAGCCCTACCACGGGCAATGTGTTTGCGACGAATGTCCCCTTGCCCTGTATCCTTATGAGATAACCGTCCGTAACGAGGTTGTTTATCGCCTGCCTGACGGTTATCTTGCTGACATCGTATTTTTTGCAGAGTTCTTCTTCGGTAGGGATTTGCCGCCCCAAACCCCATGTGCCGGAGGTTATCTCATCGAGAAATATCCTCGTAAGCTGGATATAGAGCTTTTCCTGAGCGAAGCGGTCTATTCCCTTGCCCGGCCCCCTGTCTAATGTCTTGTCATGCATGTGCGGCTGCTCCGGCTGTGCCATGTCAATATAATATTATAATGACATAATGTTGTCAAGAGAAATTTTGGGGCCGGAAAGATCGTAATAATCACCGAATCCAGTGATAAGCATGCCCAACTTTCGCTTCATACGAGATTTTTTGACAGTTCTAAGCTTATTCTGCTACAGCCGTGAAGCTCACCCTTCGGGCTCAGACGGTCACGGCTGTCAGGCAATGGTATGGTCTCGGAGCGACTTCGGCAGCCCAAGCGTAACATGGATGTTCAAGCGGGCTGGCGTAGCTTCGGAGAATGGCTGGATGTCATTCGAGAATGAAGCGGAGAGATTATACCATTGTCTGACGCTCCATTTCGCTAAGAACTGTTGCCAAAAAATCTCGAAAGTCCGCTCAAGCGAGTCCTGCTTATCGTAGCGTTATGCATGGATTTAATTTTGCTTCAAGTCAGCCCATCCTGCTGCTTTTAGCTATTCAATGACACCGAGTTCCGCCCGTTTTATGGCCGATATTATCTCTTCAAAATGCCCTCGTCCCTTTGTCTCTACGGTAAACGTAACAAGCGTCTTCCCTACAGGCACGTCCCCGGCAAGCCTGTCGTGAACGACATTAAGGATATTCCCGCGCTGCGCGGCTATAATGCCGGTTATCTTGTGAAGGCCTCCCGGCACATCATCGACGATCACCTTAAACACCCCTATCCTGCCGCTCGAAACAAGCCCCTTATGTATTATCCTGTCGATTAGCGTGAAATCGATATTCCCGCCGCTTACAACAAGGACTATCTTTTTACCCCTGAATCTCTCACGCTGTTCAATCAATGCCGCAAGCGGGACCGCACCGGCGCCTTCTACGACCAGTTTCTTTCTTTCAAGGAACAAAAGCACGGACATTGCGATAGATTCCTCGCTTACCTTTATAATATCGTCCACATGCTTATTGATAATCTCAATCGTTTTGCCGCCTACCTTCCCTACCGCTATGCCGTCCGCAAGAGTCGGCTGCGGAATTCTCTCCACCGGTTTTTTGGAATGAAAGGAGTCATAAGCGGATGTGGCGGAGACTGTCTGAACGCCTATAATTTCTACCTTTGGCGAAAGGCTCTTAACAGCAATGGAAATGCCGGAAATAAGCCCTCCGCCGCCGACAGGCACGATAACGACATCAGCATCCTTAATATCTTCTGCGATCTCAAGCCCTATTGTTCCCTGCCCGGCTATTATCTCCTCGTCGTCAAAGGCGTGGATAAATTCATAGCCTTTTTGCGATACCGCGTAATTCAGGGCGTCACTGAAACTCTCGCCGTAAAGTATAACCTCTGCGCCGTATCCCTTTGTTGCCTCCTGTTTTACTATGGATGCCGTTGAAGGCATTACAATAGAGGCTTCCATGCCGAGGCTCATCGCTGCAAAGGCGACTCCCTGCGCGTGATTACCCATAGAAGCGGCAATGACCCTGCCTTCCCTCAGCTTCCGCAGCTTATTAAACGCGCCCCTTACTTTAAATGAACCTGTCTTCTGAAGATTTTCGGCCTTTATATATACTTCTGCATCGAATATTTTGCTGAATGAATTGGAATAAATCAGCGGCGTCCTATGGACATAAGGCGATATGGATTTAAGCGCATCCTGAATTGATGACAGATCGATTTTAGTCATACTTAAAAATAAACCATAAATAACGATAAATGTCCATAAAAATTTCTTTATCTTTTATTGACTATCCGCAGGGCAGTTACTATAATGATACTATGTCTCTGAAAAAATGCCTGAAAATAATAGTGCTGGCTGTTCTTTTGGGATGCCTTCCCAACATCCCCGATACATACGCCGCGCAGATAGTCGGCAGCGGCTGTTCCGTAAGCAATATAGGTTATCTGTCGGCGATTGCCGGGGAGTATGAAAGACTGACAGGCGTAAAAGTGCTTGTCCGCGGCGGAGGCACTGTCGTAGGAATAGAAGACTTGAGGGCCGGAAGGGTAGACTTCGCGGCATCATGCAGGGAGAAGACGCCGTCAGATCCCGATGACATTGAGTTCATTCAGGTCGCATGGGACGCGCTCGTCTTTATTGCAAATAAATCAAACCCGGTCGACGACATATCCACCGATAATGTCAGGTCTATCTGTGAAGGCAAATTAAGGAACTGGAAAGAACTGAAAGGCAGAGACGCGAATATAAAGATATTCAGGTCAAGGCCGGGAAAGGGGCTCAGCGGCGTTGACGATTCGATGAGGAAGATGGTATTGCAGGGGAAAGAACCTCATGAAACCCCGAATGCCCTGTCGCTCGCTTCAACAGGCATAGTGGAACAGATGGTAGAAAAAACCGCGGAAGGTTTCGCGGCATCGGGTTTTTCGAGCGCATGCAAGAGGGATGTCAAGATGTTAAGGGTCAACGGCTCGTATCCCAACAAAAATAATATCGTAAACGGCAAGTATCCTTTAAGAAGGCCATTATTCATTATCATACCGAAAAAAGCAAAACCTGAAACAAAAAAATTCGTTGATTTCGTATTGAGCAAAGAAGGACAGCAGTTCATAAGCTCACAGGGAATAATATCGCTCGCGGATATAAAATGAAACTATCCCTGCAGAATAAAATATCCATGTTCCTGACATTGACTGTTTTTGCAATAGGCACTATATGCGCGTATCTCTTTATATCCGCCTATACCGTCAGTAAGGAAAAAGAATTGATCGCACGGGGAACAACATTGAGCTATTCCCTTTCACGGACGGCCGAAGAAGGTCTCATCAGGGAAGACCTCGACCTTCTCCAGAAGGCGTCATATATTGTCCGGGCCGAAGATGTCGTTTCTGTGCAGGTATATTCGAACATATGGGACTCCGTAGACGCCTATCCGATTGAAAGATTAAAATCCCCTCCTCACGCCGAGGCCGTGAAGCACTTTGAAGGTTCGTCATCCCCTTTGTATATAAAGCTTAAAGACGGCTATGACTTTTATAATCCGGTACTCTTCTATGCGTCCGGAAACTCGCCGCAGGTCACCATAGGCTTTGCCAGGGTTGTTTTATCATCCCTCGGCATGCAAAAAGAGATGAAGCAATTGCTCGCCTTCATTATAGGCGCGGCTATAGGCATTACCCTCATGGCCGTCGCAGCTCTTCATGCACTTATCGGCAGGCTTGTCCTCAATCCAATCACAAAGATTTATGAATATGTCTCAAGGGTGAAATCAGGCGATTTGCCCGCTGCCGACGCGCATAAGGAAATGCCTGAAACAGGAACACAGGAACTGGACACCATCAGCATGGTCGTAAGCGAAGCATTTAAAAAACTCGATAAAAAAACCGAGCAGTATCAGGCGCTGCACAGCATAGCGGTATCCCTCCATGAATACTTCTCACCGGACGAGATGCTTAATTTAATCATTGACAGGGCCGGCCAGTTGATAAATGTGGAGCTCGCTGCCATTGCCCTTTATGACGATAAGGGCAAGTTCAAAAAGCTTATTACCAGAGGCACAACAATAAAAACAGGAGATGCTCTGCCTGAAGGCAAGGGGGTATTGGAGTTGACACGTCTATCCCTCACGCCTGTCCGCATCGACAATGTATCAGAACATCCTGCATTCAGCGGCTCATTCCCTGAAGGCCATCCTATAATAAGAAATCTGCTTGCATACCCGATATTTTCTGACGAAGGGAAACCGATAGGAGCCCTTTATTTCGGCAATAAATCAGAAGGCTTTTCAGATGACGATGAGAGCATCCTCAAGGCCATTTCTGCAGATACTGCAATAGCCCTCAACAAGGCTGAAAGTCTAATGCAATTAAGGAGATTCCAGCAGGTAATCGACTCTGCCTTTGATGTAATTCTGGTAACAGATAGTGCCGGATATATCACACATGTCAATCCGGCATTTGAGACTGTTACGGAATATTCAGCCAAAGAGGTCATCGGCAAAAAGACCAATATCCTTAAAAGCGGCTACCATGATAATGATTTTTATAAAAACCTGTGGGATACCATAAAGGCAGGCGATGTCTGGAAGGGCGAGTTCATTAACAGGAAAAAGAACGGAGAGATATATTATACATCGGCAGTTATTTTCCCCATACAGGCAGAAGGAGAGGTCTACTACGCGGCCATTCAGAGGGATATCACTCAGGAGAAGAAACTTTACGAGCAGTTGATAAGGTCTCAAAAGATGGAGGCCATCGGGACCCTTGCCGGAGGAATAGCGCACGACTTCAACAACCTGCTCACAGCAATGCTCGGGTATTCTGAGATTATGCTGGGCATGACAAAAGAGGGAGACCCGTTCTATAGACCTGCAACCATTATTAACAACGCTGCACAGAAGGGTGCTGATCTGGCGAAGAAAATCCTTATGGTGACCAGAAAGGAGAAGATGGAGACAAAGGCCGTAGACATCAATGAAATCATTCATAACTCCATGGAACTTCTCCAGAGGAGCATACCGAAAAATATAGAGATTAAACTCAACCTCAAAGAGAACATTCCCAACATAGTGGCCGATCCGTCACAGATGCACCAGGTCATAATGAACCTTGCCGTGAACGCGCGTGATGCGATGCCTGAGGGTGGAAGACTAACCATCGAGACCTCTGTGGTCGGTGCTGAGAACGGAGCTGCCAACGGCATTTCTACGGATAAAGACGGCTTTATAAAATTGTCCGTATCCGATACGGGCACAGGCATGGATACCGAAACTCAGAGCAGGATATTCGACCCGTTCTTCACCACAAAAGAGTCCGGAAAAGGCACAGGTTTAGGGCTTTATATAGTGCATTCCATAATAAACAATCACAGCGGCTACATAAATATCTACAGCGAACTCGATAAAGGGACGCGCTTCAACATATACCTGCCTATCGCAAAAGGCATAGATAAAGAAGAATCAATCGTGGACGAAGACATAACCGGAACCGGCACAATACTCGTTATAGACGACGAGTCGGATATCAGGGAGCTATGCAGGGATATACTGCAACCACTCGGTTACGAGGTCGTGCTTGCTCGAAACGGAAGCGAAGGGATCAATACATTCAGGGCAATGAAAGACGCCGTATCGCTGGTGATAGTGGATATGATAATGCCGAAGATGGGCGGAGGAGAGGTATTCCAAACGCTCAGGACAATGAAATCGGATGTGAATATATTGCTCTCTGTTCGGGCTACAGCCACGACAGTTTTTCCGGCATAGATAAGCTGATTAAAAGCGGAGCATGCGGGTTTGTCCAAAAACCTTTCACTCGCCAGTCCATAGCAAAGGCGATCAAAAAAGCCCTGTCGGAATAGTTATATCGAGGGAGGCAAAACATTTCCGCTTCATTCTCGGAAGGCATCCAGCCTTCCTGCGAAGCTACGCCAGCCCGCTTAAACATCCATATTACGCCTGGGCTGCCGAAGTCGCTACAATGCTTTACCTCCCTCAATAGTAAAAAATTTAGACTCGGTTCCAATTGATTGGAATATTTCAATCGGTTATTATAATTACATTACTCTTTCAGGAGGTTTATAAATGGCTGAGACAACAATTAAAATCGAAGGCATGAGCTGCCAGCACTGCGTGATGAGGATAAAAAAGGCTATAGACGCCCTTTCAGGCGTATCGCAATCGGATGTGCAGGTCGGAAGCGCTGCCGTTAAATTCGACGAATCGAGGGTCAAAAAAGAAGACATTGCGGCGGCAATCGAAAAAGCCGGATATAAAATAATAGGCTAAACTGAGCGATTATTACACTTAAAATATAGGACGGGTATGGCGAAAAGCCTTTAGACCCCGCACTTGTATTAACATTTATCTTAAACCCGTCATCCGCATCGGTGGTTACTTATTGAGTGATACATTTTAAATTTCTTATATGCATTTCAATAAACACTTTCTAAAGGCTTAAAGCCATGCACGACCTATATAAAATCGCTCAAGTGGGGTATTATGCTCTCAATTGTCCCTTTGTCTTATCGAGGATATAATTGACAAGGCTGTTGTGCGCAGCGTCAACTTCTTCATCTTTCAGCGTCCTGCCGGCAGCCCTATAACGCACGTTAAACGCAATGCTCTTTTTGCCTTCGGGAATATTCTTGCCCTGATAGACATCGAAAATGTGTATATCCTCTATCGTATCCGAAGCGTAAGACTTAAGCCGTGCGATAATTGCCGATGCATCGATGGATGAATCTACAATCAGCGCCGTATCCCGCTCGACATGCGGATATTTGGGCAACGGCCTGTATTTTACGACCTGCATCGTATACGGCATCAGCCTGTCGATATCGAGTTCCATAACAAATACGGCCGGCTTATGCGCCTTTATGTCGAGAACGTCTATAATTTCCGGAGAAAGGGCGCCTGCATAACCTATCTTGTCATCCATTATGAAAATATCGGCGGATTGCCCTGAATGTAAAAACGGTTCGGAGGATATGACGAATGAATAGTCGTAAATCTTTAAGTCATTAAAAAAAGCCTCTATTATTCCTTTAACGATATAAAAATCATGCGTGTCATCCCTGTAAAGCGCTTTAGCCCTCTCTTTGTAATAAAGAACGGCCAGATGTTCACGCTCCTCCGGGAGCCCGGAGTCTTCAACCTGGCTGCTTTTTATAAATACCTTCGCAGTCTCGAACAGCCTCAAGTCCCTGTTGCCGTGAGCGACGTTATGAGCGAGATTCTTTATCATCGACGGCATGAGGGTCGTCCTCATGAAGGAATCCTCCGCTCTGAGCGGATTTTTTATCCGAACCGAATTCCTCCTCTCATCCTTTTCATCGATGCCGAGCAGATCGATTTCATGCATGCCCATAAAGCTGTAATTTATTACCTCTGTAAAACCGGACTTTAAAAGGGCCTGCTTTATATCGTTTTTAACTTCTGCGCTTCCGGACTTCCGATCTTCCGGACTCTCTATCCCTATGGTCGCCTTCGGCAGTTGCGCCGGAATCCTGTCGTAGCCGTAAATACGCGCGATCTCTTCTATAACGTCCGCCTCTATTTTTATGTCGCGCCTGTAAGCCGGCGGCTTTATCTTCATCCTGTCTGGAAGCGTTTCTATCTCAAAACCGAGCCCGTTAAGGCAATTGTGTATATCTTTCTTTGCGAGTTTCAAACCGAGTATTTCACTTACCCGTTCATATCTGACGATTATCCCAATAGGCCTGTACCGCTTGGGATATATATCTATTTTCCCGTGAATTTCGCCTCCCGCAACAGTCTTCATCAGATAGGCCGCCCTGTCGAGGGCCTTCTTGAGCATCTTTATATCGGTTCCCCGTTCGAACCTGAATGAGGATTCCGTCTTCAACCCGATGGCCTTCGATGTCCGCCTTACCGATGCGGGGTCGAAATAAGCGCTCTCGATGAATATATCTTTCGTCGAATCAGAAACCTCCGTCTCCTGCCCTCCCATTACTCCCGCGACCGCTATCGGTCTTTTTTCATCCCATATGAGAAGCGATTCGCCGGGCATTTCACGCTCGATGCCGTCCAGGGTTTTAATCCCGACCTTTGCCCCTTTTCCCTTTACCGTGTTCGGAGTTCCGATACGGATACGGCGGCCTTTGATCGTGCCGAGGTCAAAGGCGTGCAGCGGATGTCCCAATTCCAAAAGCACGTAGTTTGTAATATCCACGACATTATTGATCGACCTGATATTGTTTTTTTCGAGCCTGTTTCTCAGCCATTCAGGGGAAGATCCCATCCTGATATTTTTCACTATCCGTCCGGCGTATCTGTGGCAGAGTTCCTTATCGAGGATGTCCACGTTGAAATCGAGTTCTCCGGTCTCGGCCAGAATATCGTGATCAGGGAATTCAAGCGGAGTATCGTATACGGCGGAAAGCTCCCGTGCGATTCCGATAATGCTCAAACAGTCCGGCCTGTTGGGAGTTACATTCACTTCAAAGACGACGTCGTTATTGATATTTTCCACGGCCTCAACTTCAAGGCCTATCATGGTAAGATTATGAGAGACCTCTGAAACGTCTGCGGGAAGCGTTACGAATTCTCTCAGCCATTCAAGGGGTATACGCATTTAAAATTGCCTCAAAAATCTGATGTCGTTCTCATAAAACATCCTTATGTCGTCTATCGAATACTTAAGCATCGCTATCCTCTCTACCCCCATTCCGAACGCAAAGCCCGAATATTCTTCGGGGTCGTAGCCTACATGTTCGAAGACCTTGGGGTTTACCATCCCTGCGCCGAGTATTTCGAGCCATCCGGAACCCTTGCAAACCCTGCATCCCGCTCCGCCGCACAGTATGCATCCGATATCCACTTCCGCGGACGGCTCTGTAAAAGGGAAAAAGCTCGGCCTGAAGCGCACCGGAGTATCCGCGCCGAACATCTGATGGAGAAACGCCTCTAAGACACCCTTAAGATTGCTGAATGTTATGCCCTTATCCACCATGAAACCCTCGACCTGATGGAACATCGGCGTATGAGTTATATCCGCATCGCAGCGGTAAACCTTGCCCGGAGCTATAAACCTCACCGGCGGTTTTCTTTTTTCCATGACCCGCACCTGAACCGGCGACGTGTGGGTTCTTAATACAATGTCGTCGCTTATATAAAACGTATCCTGCATATCCCTCGCCGGATGATCCTTCGGTATGTTCAATGCCTCGAAATTATAATAGTCGAGCTCGACCTCAGGCCCTTCCTCCACGCTGAATCCCATTTTCACAAAAATGTCCGTTATTTCGGAGAGAACCTTGTTTATGGGATGCTGCCTGCCGAAGGGAACGAATTTGCCGCTCAAGGTAACGTCAACAGAATCAGAAAGCAGTTGCTTCTTCAATTCTTCCTGCTTAAGCCGGGATTCCTTCGAATCGAGATCCGCTTCGATAAATTCTTTTATTTCATTTATCTTTTTGCCTTGTAACGGCCTCTCCTCATGAGGAAGCGCTGAAAGGGATTTTAACCGATCGGTTATAATCCCCTTTCTGCCTAAATATTTGACCCTGAGATTTGATAAGTCGGAAAGATTGTTTACAGCGCTTATTTCTTCGAGGAATGTCTTCTTAAGGTCTTCCATCATAGTTTCAGGTTAAGGCTTAGGCTAAGGCTGAGGCGAAGAGAACAAGAAAGAAATCCTTAACCTCAACCTTAACCTTAGCCTTTCACTTGATTTACAAGTTCGCTGAATGCCTTGGGATCATTATACGCCAAATCCGCAAGGGCTTTTCTATTGAGGGTAATGTTCGCCTTTTTCAGATTGTTCATGAACAGGCTGTAGGACACCCCGAAGGATCTGACAGCCGCATTGATCCTTGCAATCCACAGCGCCCTGAATTCGCGCTTTTTAAGTTTCCTGTCTTTATATGCAGCAAGAAGTCCTTTATCCACGACCTGGGCAGCAACCTTATATACGCGCTTTCTCGCCCCGTACTGCCCCTTTGCCATATCGAGAACTTTTTTATGGTATTTCCTTGTCTTATAACCGCCTTTTGCCCTCGGCATTTTACTTCCTCCTCAAATTCGTTACTTTAAAGACGTATAGTTTAATAAATAAAAAACATTCACGTCAAGCTGACCCTAAAACATGTAAGGCAAAAGTTTCTTTACATTATCATGCTGTACTTCCGGCACAAGGCTGCTCTGCCTGAGCCCTCTCATCCTCTTGGCCGGCTTGCCTGTCAAAAGATGGCTCCTGTAAGCACTGTATCTCTTTATTTTTCCGCTGCCCGTTACCTTAAACCTCTTGGCAGCGCCTCTGTGCGTCTTCATCTTCGGCATCTCTCTATCCTCCTCTCTAACTGTTTGTCTATTACTTGCTGCTTGGCGCTATGACCATCGTAATGCTCTTGCCTTCCTGTTTAGGCGGCTGTTCCACCTGAAACTTTCCGGCAAGCGATTCTACTACCTTTTCGAACAGCTTCATTCCGATTTCGGGCCTTATGATTTCCCTGCCCCTGAAGAACATGGTAACCTTCGCCTTGTCTCCGTCGTCAAGGAATCGCCTTATATTCTTTATTTTGAGCTGAAGGTCGTGGTCGGTTATCTGCGGCCTTATCTTCACCTCTTTGACATCGACGGTCTTTCTCGCCGTATGTTTTTTGCTCATCTGATATTTGTACTTGCCGTAATCCATTATCCGGCATACAGGAGGAACGGCATTGGGGGCTACTTCAACGAGGTCGTAACCTCTTTCACGCGCCAACCGGAGAGCCTCCTGAATGGGCGTAACGCCTACCTGTTTGCCTTCATCATCAATGAGCCTTACTTCCCGCACCCTGATACCTTCGTTAAATCTAATGTCCTTGCTTATGCTCTCACCTCCATAATTTAGGCTATGGGCAAGAGGCTATAGGCTATAAAAAAATTAATTTATATTGCCTATTGCCTATCGCCTATTGCCCTTTTTATTATATCCGTAAACTGTTCCACTGTAAACGGCCCTATATTTTCTCCGTTTCTTTTCCTGACCGTTATCATCTTATCCGAAACTTCCTTGTCGCCTATTATAACAAGATACGGTATTTTTCTCACGGTCGCTTCCCGTATCTTATACCCTATCTTTTCGTTATCCGTATTTATTTCGGTCCTTATGTCCGAATTCTTCAGCGCCCTGCCTATTTCCTGCGCATAATCGCCGTGCCGTTCCGCGATTGTCAATACCGACAATTGAACCGGCGCAAGCCATAACGGGAACGCCCCGGCGTAATGCTCGATTAGTATACCAAAAAACCTTTCGAGAGAGCCCATCAAGGCGCGGTGGATCATTATGGGCCTGTGTTCTTTGCCGTCGCTTCCGCGGTATGTAACATCGAATCTTTCAGGATTATTAAAATCGACCTGAATGGTGCTGCACTGCCATGACCTGTTAAGCGAGTCCTTTATCTTTATATCTATCTTAGGCCCGTAAAAAGCCCCGCCGCCCTCGTCTATTTGATAGGCAAGCCCTCGCTTCTCAAGCGCGAGCCTCAGCGCGTCGGTTGCCCGCTCCCAGCTTTCAGGAGTGCCGACGAACTTTTCGGGCCGTGTGGAAAGATATATATCATAGTTATCGAAACCGAACGTAGCGAGGACAAAAACAGTAAAATTGAGGACGTTCTGAATCTCCTCTTCGATCTGATCTTCCCGGCAAAAAACATGGGCATCGTCCTGCGTAAACCCCCTCACCCTCAGAAGGCCGTGAAGAACGCCGGACCGCTCGTACCGGTACACTGTTCCCAGTTCGGCATAGCGCACAGGCAGATCACGATAGCTTCGGAGACCGCTTTTGTAAATGGCGATATGAAAAGGACAGTTCATGGGTTTCAACTCATAGTCCACGCCGTCTATATCCATAGGCGAATACATATTTTCGCTGTAATACTCCACATGGCCGCTCGTCTTCCAAAGGTCGAGCCTTGCTATGTGCGGGGTATAGAGAATCTTGTAGTCCGCCTTTAAATGCTCGTTCCTCCAGAAATCCTCTATAGTCTTTCTGATAATCGCGCCGTTCGGATGCCACAATATAAGGCCCGCGCCGATCTCGTCGTTCATGCTGAAAAGATCAAGTTCCCTGCCGAGCTTTCTGTGATCCCTCTTTTTGACCTCTTCGAGGAAATTCAGATACGCGTTCAGGTCGTCCTTATTTTCAAAGGCGGTTCCGTAAATCCTCTGAAGCATCTTGTTCTTTTCATTTCCGCGCCAGTATGCGCCCGCGATGCTGAGAAGCTTAAATGCCTTGACTTTCCCGGACTTCTCGATATGCGGACCGCGACAGAGGTCTGTAAAACCTCCTTCTTCATATATGGATACCGTGTCGTCCTGTATTTCCTGAAGAAGTTCCACCTTATAGTTTTCACCCATTTTCTTAAATAACTCCACGGCCTCTGTTTTGGAAATGTCTTTACGGACGAACGGACTGTTCTTCTTTACAATCTCCTTCATCCTCTTTTCTATCTTTTCGAGATCTTCGGGAGCAAAAGGCGCGTCTCTGTCGATGTCGTAATAAAAACCTTCATCGGTAGATGGGCCTATGGCTAACTTCGCTTCGGGGAATAAATCCTTTATGGCATGCGCCATGACGTGCGATGTGCTGTGGCGCAGAATCTCGAGTTCCTCTTTATTAATGACAAAACCTCCGTGAAAATTTTCGGCTTGTATAATAACCGATTAATCATTGGAATTTCTACTATAATGTGAATTTACGGCACTTCACTTCATAATTTGTGCTACAATTAAATAAAAATCAACGGAGATTATGCAGTGACAGAACTATTCAAAAAATATGGGGTAAAAATCGCTTACATCTTCGGCTCTCAAAAGGAGAAGGGCATTGCTTTTCTAAAAGGGGAGACTGTTGATGTTGAGAGGTACTCCGACCTCGATATTGGGGTAGTTTTTGATAAATTGCCCCAGAAAAAATTTGAAACATACGGCGATCTGTATCTTGATCTTTCCCTTCTATTTAAGCCTTTCAATATAGACATCGTATTTCTTCAAGAAACAGACGCCCTTTTTCAATACGAGGCGATTAAAGGCGCTCTCATCTATTCCGAAGACGAGTCTTTTCTCGACGACTATGAAGAAATGACGGCAAAACAGGCGGCAGATCTTTCTTATAAAAAAATCGAGTTTGAAAAGGATTTTTTAGAGGCGGTTAAGGATGGTTATTTCGAGATTGCAGACAGATAAGATAGAAAGGAACCTCTCGCTTATACAGGAGTTTCTTGTCGAACTGAAAAGACTCTCTTTAATGACGGAAGATGAATTTCTTTCGGACAGAAGAAACCCTGCTGCCGCAGAAAGCTATTTAAGACGCTCGCTGGAAGCCGCATTCGATATAGGGAGGCATATACTCGCAAAGAGCTATGGTTTTAAAGAACTCGAATACAAAAACATTGCGCTTGAGCTTGGAGAAAAGGGTATTGTAAATAAAGAACATGCAAAAATCCTTATGAAAATGGCCGGCTACAGAAACAGGATGGTGCATCTTTATCATGAAATAAGTTCCGAAGAAATTTATGAAATACTTAAAAACCATCTTTCCGATATTGAAAAGTTCATTGTCGAGATCGTCGGTTTTATAGAAGCATACAGAAAAACAATCGGCAAACAGTCTTCATCTTAGCTTCCCGTCAACCATTTCCATAATTCTATGACATCTTTTGGACAAGTGTTCGTTGTGCGTCACTATGATGAATGTAGTGCCATGTTTTGAATTTATTTCCATCAAAAGCCTGAAGAGTTCCTCTCCTGTTGCCTTGTCGAGATTTCCCGTAGGCTCGTCTGCAAAAACAACCTTCGGCTCAAGAAATAACGCCCTCGCCACCGCAACACGCTGCTGCTCTCCGCCGGACAGTTCGCCGGGTTTGTGGTCTTTCCTTGCGTATAACCCCAGTTCGTCAAGAAGCTTTCCCGCCTTTTCATATATTTCCTTATGGCTGACTGCTGACTGCTGACTGCTGACTGCTATCATTCCCGGCATCATCACGTTTTCTATCGCAGTAAATTCGGGAAGAAGATAATGGAACTGAAATATAAATCCTATTACGCTGTTCCTGAAAACAGCTATTTCCCCGTTGGAAAGAGAAAAAGGGTCTATGACGCACGGGGACAGTCCCCTTTCTACGACTGCGTCCGTAAATCCGGGACAGTCCCCTTTCTGATTATCCTTGATCCTATAAGTAATTTTCCCCTGAGTAGGTTTATCGAGTGTTCCCAATACATGCAGAAACGTGCTCTTGCCCGCGCCGGAAGCGCCTACAATGCTCACTACCTCGCCTTCACCGAAGGCTGCGTCTATGCCTTTTAAAACCTTCACTTCTCCCGCAGGCATATAGAATGATTTTTCGAGTCCGGCTACGGTTATAAGCTCTTTCATTTCTTCTCTTCCGGCTCCTCTTTTTTGCCGGTCCATTCCTTAACTTTTTCCTTAACGGCTTCCGCTTTATTTCTCAGCCTATCCGCTTCATCGGCAAGCCTGTCTGTGCCCTTTTTCACGATACCGCCTGTCTTTTCTCCGATCCATCTGAACTTATCGCCGCCCTTGCCCCATACGGTAATGCCGGCAAACAATATGGATGAGATTATCGCTATGCAAATAAGCTTTTTGATTATCTTGCACATCACTCATACCTCAACGACTCTACGGGATTCAGTTTTGCCGCGTAATACGAGGGATATAGCGTGGAAAGAAAACTGATGGCAACCGCTGAAAAAGATACGACTATAAAATCCGTGAGCTTCATCTTAACCGGTAATTTGCTTAAATAATAGACGTCGGCAGGAAGCTTTATAATCTCGTAGTTATGGATTATATTTCCGAGGACATAGCCGCCGGTCATCCCTATTGCCGTGCCGATAAGACCTATAAGCAGGCCCTGAAATATAAAGACCGCCATTACACCCTGATTTGTCGCGCCCATCGCCTTTAATATCGCTATTTCTTTCTGCTTTTCCATCACATTCATCATAAGCGTGCTGACTATGTTAAAAGACGCCACCAGCACGATGAGTATCAATATGACGAACATCGCGAATTTTTCGAGTTTCAGCGCGGAAAAGAGATTCCTGTTCATCTGCATCCAATCCCGCGCATAATAGGGGAACCCTAACTTTTTGTTCACGGAATCCCTGACTGCCGCCGCTTTGTAAATATCGTCGAGTCTAAGCTCTATCCCTGAGACGGCGGTTCCGTATCCGAAAAATTCCTGCGTTGATTTTATATCGGTAAGGGCGAGGTTAGTGTCGTATTCGAACATGCCCATCTCAAACACCGCAATGACCTTGAACTGCTTCACCTTCGGCAGCATCCCGAGCGGGCCTACCTCTCCCGTCGGAGAAATTATATTGACCGTATCGTCCGTAATAACGCCGAGCATTGCCGCGAGTTCCTTTCCTAAAATTATCCATGGAAGTCTTGACCCTTGTCCCTTGCCCCTTGCCCCTTCAAGAGCCTCTTGTACGCTTCCCCTTTTTATATGCTTCAAAATATCGGTAGTCTTTAATTCCAAAGAAGGCTCTATACCCCTCAGAAAAACACCGTGCGCCCTTTTGCCGGACGACACCATCACCTGTCCGAGGACAAAAGGAGCTGTCGAAACAACATGCGGTTCGGTTTTGAGCCTCTCCATTACAGGCTTATAATCTTCTATACCGCCCTTATAACTCAGGACAATGGCATGGGCATTGGCTCCCAATATCTTTTTCTGAAGGTCTTCATGGAATCCGCTCATAACGGAAAGAACTACAAGCAGCGCCATAACGCCGACTGCAACTCCGGTTATGGATATTACCGTATTAAAAGATATGCCTTTATGACGCTTTTTTGATTTCAGGTATCGTAAGGCGATGAATAGTTGGTAAGGGAGATTCATTTATTATTGTTCCGGCTTTAGTTGCGGAAATAATATCACGTCGCGTATGGACTGGGAATCCGTGAGAAGCATTACCAGCCTGTCTATGCCTATTCCCTCTCCGGCTGCGGGCGGCATGCCGTATTCCAGCGCCCTGACAAAGTCCTCGTCCATCCAGTGCGCTTCTTCATCTCCCTTGTTCTTCGCCTCCACCTGCTTTAAAAACCTTTCCTTCTGATCGATGGGATCGTTGAGTTCCGAAAAGGCATTCGCTATCTCTCTCGACGCTATGAAGAGTTCGAACCTTTCGACAAACCCCGGGTTATCGTGTTTTCTCTTGGCAAGAGGAGAGAGTTCGACCGGATAATCGATTATAAACGTAGGCTGCACGAGTTCCGGTTCGACGAACTCCTTGAATATCTCATCCAGCACCTTAGCGTGAGAAGAACCTGTAGGAATATCGAGTTTTTTAGACCGTGCCCATGCAAGCGCCTTTTCCGGATCGGCGATCACGTCATCGGGAACATCTTTCCGTTTCAGCGCTTCGAGCATCGGAATGCGCGGCCACGGCGGGGTCAGGTCTATAACGGTATCGCCGTAAGGAACCTTCAATGTTCCAAGCGCCTTTTCCGCGACAGCGGCAAACATATCCTCGGTAAATGACATAAGGAAATCATAATCCTTGTAAGCCATGTAAAATTCGAGCATCGTGAATTCGGGATTGTGCTTTGTGGATATGCCCTCGTTCCTGAAATTCTTGTTGATCTCAAAGACGCGTTCATATCCTCCTACAAGAAGCCTTTTAAGATAAAGCTCCGGGGCTATCCTCAAATAAAGATCCATGCCGAGGGCGTTGTGGTGGGTCTTAAAAGGCTTGGCTGCCGCGCCGCCCGGAATCTGATGCATCATTGGAGTCTCGACCTCTATAAACCCGCGCGCTTCGAGGAAGTCCCTCATCGCCTTTATTATCGCGCTTCTCTTAGCGAACACATCCTTTACTTCAGGATTCACTATAAGGTCAACGTATCTCTGCCTGTATCTGAGTTCTATATCTTTCAATCCATGCCATTTTTCAGGCAGAGGCCTAAGTGATTTGCTCAGAAACACGAAATCTTTAACCTCTATTGTAAGCTCGTCGGTCTTTGTCCTGAAAAGCCTGCCGCTTACTCCGATTATGTCGCCGATGTCGAGCTTTTTCATAAGGGAATGCTTTTCGCCGAGAACGTCTTTCTTCAGGTATATCTGAAGCTTGCCCGTCGCGTCCTGAATATGAGCGAATGAAGCCTTTCCGAAATCCCGCATTGCGACAATCCTGCCCGCGATAGAGGTATTGACCGGTTCCGCTTCAAGGTTCTCCTTTGGGGTGGAACCGTAAGAAGTTCTTAATGCCCCGGCTGTCGATTCGGGATTGAAGCGGCCGTTGTAAGGATCTATTTCGAGGCCGCGCAATTCGTTGAGTTTCTTAAATCTCTGTTCTATAAGCTCGTTTATTTCTTCCATAACCGTTGATTATACTTGCCTAAATTAAAGATAGTCAACCGAAATCAAGCGATTTTATATGCCAGATACGGCTCAAAGACTTTAAAAAGTGTTAGCTCGAGTGCAGATATAAAGATTATAAGTGCATCATCCAATAAGTGTCCGCCGATGCGGATGACGGTATAATATAAATGTTAATACAAGTGCGGGGTTTAAAGTTTTTTCGCCGCATCCGGCATATATTTTCAACATATAATCGCTCAATTTAGGTATTATAATGTCAGCAAATCTTTCGGAGGGACATCTGGAAAATTTCCTAAAACTTATTATCGCGGCGGCGTTTGGCGGGCTTATCGGCATCGAACGGCAGATGGGCGGACAATACGCAGGCTTCCGCACGCAGCTCCTCGTCTGCCTCGGCTCGTGCCTGTTCACCATCGCATCCGTACATCTGCATGAGGTCTACCGCCTTTATACCGACCCGGGCAGGATAGCTGCGCAGATCGTGGTCGGGATCGGCTTCCTCGGAGCCGGCGCTATATTAAGGCACGGCAATTACATCAGGGGACTTACCACTGCCGCGTCCCTCTGGATAGTCAGCGCAATCGGCATGGCAGTAGGTTTCGGGGAATATATGATCGCCGGCTTCACCACACTTCTCGTCCTTGTAAATCTGGCGATATTAAAAAACATCGAAGACATCCTTCCCACAAACCGCTATGCAAGCCTCACGATTAAACTCAAGGGCATAGAAGAACTTAAAACAAAGGAAACGCTGAAAGGATGCGGCATAAAAATTATCGAAACCAAATTGAAATTTTCGAAGGAACAAAACATCGTCGAACAGGAAGTATCTCTAAGGTACAAAAACCATGATCAATTAACCGAAGCCGTCAGAATTATCAAGGATGTCCCCAACCTGATAGAGCTTCATATCTCTTAAGCATGCTCTCCCTTTTCCCATGCTGCGGCCTTATCGTAATGCTGAAAGAGCTTTTCGCGCCTTTTAAATTCCCTTGAATGCACCGAACGCCTGCCGTTCTTTGTTTCGGTACCAATATCAGCGTGAAGCATTTCATGATAAACGATGAACTCGACAAAATAGCGCGGAATTCTTTTCCTGTCGAGAATCGGATTGATCCTTATAATGTTCGCGTGGCTGCTATAACTTCCGAGAGTCCTTTTTCGCACGGCATAACGCGGGCTTCTTGTTCCCCATGTGATACCGGCGGATACCGCGCCGCCGAAATACTCATCATTTATCGACCCGTATATATCGGAAAGGTTATGATATTTGCCATCCGCATTAATAACGGCTTTCCTAACAGTCTTCTTCAGGCATCCGCTGTTTTGCCTTATAAAATCTCTTATTAACGGTGTGCTGCCCTTTCTCTTTCTTATGAATTGCGCTACCTCCGAAATCACGTCACTCCCCGCGCTAAGGAACATTCTGTGCAGCCTGACCGATATGGCATTGCCGCCAGGTTTAACGGAAATCATGCTGGCGGCATTATCGGTTATTATCAAAGAAACAGGCCTGCCTATCATTTTTTCAAGACAGCCTCTCAAAGAAATTTCCGAATGCGCCAATAATAAAGTTAACTGCTCTGCGGACATGAATATACTATACCAAATAATCCTATCCAATGCTTGACAGAATAAGGCTCTATGCACTAAATTAAATCCTTATGAGAAAGCCTTTTATAGCTGCAAACTGGAAGATGAACAAGACTATCGGGGAGACCAAATCATTCCTCGATGAATTCATCCCTCTCGTTAAGGACGCTAATGATGTAGACATAATAATAGCGCCTCCTTTCACGTCGCTGGGCATAGCTTCAGCGATGCTGAAAGATACGAATATCCAGCTTTCCGCTCAGGATATATTCTACGAAGAAAAGGGCGCATTTACAGGCGAGGTATCTCCTGTTATGCTCGCCGATGCCGGATGCGAGCATGTAATAATCGGACATTCCGAAAGACGCCAGTATTTTCACGAGACAGACGAGATCGTAAACAAAAAGATCAAGGCGGCAAAAAAGCACGGACTCGACGTGATATTCTGCATAGGCGAATCCCTCGAAGAAAGGGAATCAGGAAAGACATTAGATGTCCTGAAAAGGGAAGTCGAAAACGGACTTAAGGATGTGCCTGCCGACGGCATTGTCGTGGCTTACGAGCCGATATGGGCTATAGGAACGGGAAAAACGGCGACAATAGAACAGGCTCAGGAAGCCCACAAATATATTCGTGAGAGGCTATCTTCTCTCTACGGCAACAAGGCAAATGAAATAAGGATACTTTACGGCGGCAGCGTAACGCCGGATAACGTAGATTCGTTAATGGCCTGCGAAGACGTGGACGGCGCTCTTGTAGGCGGCGCAAGTTTAAAGCCGGACAGTTTCAGCCGCATAGTAAAATTCAAAAAAATAGACAAATAAATTTTAAAGGAGATAAAGAATGACAACCTTCTTAATAGTCATACATCTGATGGCGTCTCTGTTCTTAATCGCAGTGGTGCTGCTTCAGAGCGGAAAAGGCGCCGAGATGGGAGCGGCCTTCGGCGGTTCGAGCCAGACTATTTTCGGAAGCAGGGGAGCGACTACATTCCTGAACAAGCTTACCACAATCGCAGCGGTTGTATTTATGCTCACATCCCTCGCTCTGACCATGGCGACGACAAAGACCACTTCCGTCATAAAACAGACCGCTCCTGCGGAACAGAGGGCGTTGCCGCAGCAGCCGATAAACAAATAAAGGCTTGGAGTGATGGAGAAATGGAGAGATAAATTCCAACACTCCAAAACCCCGATACTCCAATATCTCTGTTTATTCTTTGCCGTTTGCTTCTTGCTTGGCTGCGCAAAAGAACCTGAGATCAAACATCCGAACACCATTACCATAGGTTTCCTGTCGGATGCTAAAAGGCTTCTTCCGCTTCTTGCATCCGACAGCGCTTCAGCAGAAATAACCAGCCATATTTTTAACGGCCTCACAAAATACGACAAAGACATCAAACTGACCGGAGATCTCGCGGAATCATGGGATATAAGCCCTGACGGACTTAAAATAACATTCCATCTCAGGAAGGGCGTTAAATGGCATGACGGCGCTGAGTTCACATCCGATGACGTAATATTTACCTATCGTACCGTAACAAACCCCAATATACCGACGCCTTACAGCAGCATATACGGCCCTGTTCAAAAGGTAGAGGCGATTGATAGATATACTGTAAGGGTCACATACAAAGAACCCTACGCGCCTGCGCTTGAGTCATGGGGAATGGGAATCGTTCCCAAACATGCGCTCGAAGGAAAGGACTTGAAATCTCCGGAAGTCAACCGGAACCCTATAGGCACAGGGCCTTACAAGCTCAAAGAATGGGTCACAGGCCAGAAGATAGTAATTGAGGCATTCGACGATTATTTCGAGAAACGGCCTAATATAGACAGGTTCACGGCAAGAATAATACCGGACACGGCAACGATGTTTTTGGAATTGAAATTCGGAGGCATAGACTTCATGGGATTAACGCCTCCGCAGTACAAACTTCAAGCCCAAACAGATTTCTTCAAAAAATATTTTCAGAAATTCAGATACCCTTCATTCGGCTACACGTATCTCGGTTATAACCTTCTCAATCCTTTATTCTCGGACAAACGGATAAGGCAGGCTATCTCCCATTCCATCAACAAAAAAGAGATCATAGCGGGGGTGTTGATGAGTTACGGAACACCATGCACCGGCCCCTTCCCGCCGGAATCATGGGCGTTCAATTCCGACGTGAAAGATTACGAATACAACCCCGGCAAGGCTGAAAAACTTCTTTCGGAAGCAGGATGGCAGAAAAATCCCGAAGGAGTTCTTGAGAAAGACGGAAAAAAATTGACATTCACCGTCTTAGTGAATCAGGGAAACGAAGCGAGGCTCAAGACAGCGCAGATAATAAAGGAGCAGCTCAAAAAAATCGGGATCGATATGACCATTAAGGTCCTCGAATGGCAGGCCATGCTCCATGAGTTCATAGACAAAAAAAGGTTTGAGGCGGTAATTATGGGGTGGTCATTGTCGAGGGATCCGGATATTTACGACATCTGGCATTCTTCAAAGACAAAGGAAGGAGAATTCAATTTCATCTCGTATAAAAACGATGAGGTCGATAAGCTTCTTATTCAGGGCAGGCAGACATTCGACATGGAAAAGAGGAAAAAAATTTATCACAGAATACATGAAATATTAGCGGAGGAACAGCCGCAAACCTTTCTTTACGTGCCTGACGCGCTTCCGGTTCTTCATAAGAGATTCAAAGGCGTAGAAAAAGCGCCTGTCGGCATATGGTATGACTTCATCAAATGGCATGTGCCGAAGAATAAGATGGAGTGGTATTAAGCTTCTATCGTCTTCACAAAAATCGCCGAGAGGAAACCGAAAATCGTTGACATGCCGACCACCGAGCCGCCCTGCTCGAATGCCTCCGGCAGCATGGTCTCGGCTATCATAGCGAGCATAGCGCCTGCGGCAAGGCTTTCGATAAACGCAACAGTATACGGCGGCACTTCCTGAAACATAATATTCCCCAAATAAGCGCCGATGCCTGACAGCACACAAAGTAATCCCCACAATCCCATTATCTTCCAACCGGATATGCCCATTTTTTTCATGCCGATGGAACTGGACATGGATTCAGGGAAATTTGCCAGAAATATTCCGACTATAAGGGAAAGACCTATTTTGGCACTGCCTATTGTATTGACTCCTATCACAAAAGACTCGGGCATGCCGTCCATGAATGTTCCGATCAAAATGGCTAAAGGAGCTCCTTTATGCGCAATGTGCTCTTTGGATATCTTATATATCTCCGAGGCAGAGGGCTTATAATCCTTTTCTTCGGTGAACCTTTCTACCTTCTCAGCCCATATTCTGGAATCTGCTTTTCTCCTTATAAGCTCAAGCCCTTTGAGATGGGCGTCGTAAAGATTTTGCACTTCCTGTTTTAATTGTGGAGAGGCTTGAAGCAGCCTGTCAAAGTCCGATTTATGGATTTCGAGCAGCATAACATCCGTCACGGCTGTTACTGTTGCCTGTCTTACTTCATTAGTCAGGAGCGCCATTTCGCCAAAAATTTCTGAGGGCCCGAGTGTTGCAACAATTTCTCCTTGATGCGATACCTCAACGCTGCCCTTTTCGATTATATACAATTCGAATCCATCTTCGCCTTCGGTGATAATGCGCGTTCCCTGCTTAAAATTCCTTTCATGGACATGTACGACAAGAGAGTGTATCTCTTCAGGAGGCAGCGAATTGAAAAGAGGCACATGGCTCAAATATTCTATAATCTCTGCGATGCGTTTGCGTTTTAATTTTGTAGCATGTTTTGCAAGGGTAGCCGTCTTCCTTAAAAAGCCGCCTTTATTGCTTATTGCATAATTAAGCGCTACGAAAATAAAACCGCCTATGGCACAGCCAAGCCCTATAGGCCAGAAACCTCCCTGAAGCTTTTCAAGGGCTTCGGCAACCAGTTCAAGGGTAAGCGCGGCCAGCAGCGCACCCGCTCCGTAAGCCATTATGGATGCGGTCAGACGCTCTGAAGGCTTAATTAAAATGCCCACCCAAGCACCGAGGGGAAGGGAAACAGCGCTTAATATCCCGAAAAGAAACGCATAAAATGCCGCTTGGCTGAAAAATATATTTTCCATATTCCCTTTTAAGATTATAACCTTTTATCCCGCTATTATGAACAATATAATCTCCATTCCGTTAAACAGGATTTTGCATGGTTCAACATGCTACAATTTCTTAGATGACCCCTATAATCACGGTTGAAAACCTTACAAAAAAATTCGGCTCTATAACAGCCGTTGACGGCATATCGTTTGAGGTGGAAGAAGGCGCCATCTTCGGATTTCTCGGGCCGAACGGCGCGGGAAAGACGACCACCATCAATATCCTCTGCACCCTTTTGTCTCCCACTTCAGGCGGCGCGTCGATAGACGGCCACGACTGCATGAAGGAATCTTCGGAGGTAAGAAAGAATATAGGAATCGTCTTTCAGGACAATACCCTCGACAAGGAACTGACCGCATACGAAAACCTGTTGTTTCATTCATACCTTTACAATGTGCCTAAAACTGAGAGAAAGGGAAGGATTGATGATGCGCTAAATTTTGTAGGACTGTACGAAAGAAAAGACGACACTGTGAAAAAATTTTCGGGCGGAATGAAAAGAAGACTTGAAGTCGCGCGTTCTATAATCCACCAGCCCAAGATATTGTTTTTAGATGAGCCCACGCTCGGACTCGATCCCCAGAGCAGGACTAATCTATGGGAGTTTATAGCCGAGCTTCCCAAGAAACATGCTGTCACCATATTCATGACCACTCATTATATGGAAGAAGCCGAGATATGCAATAAAATAGCTGTAATCGACAAGGGGAAAATAATCGCGCAGGGCTCGCCTGAAGAGTTGAAAAAAATGGTCGGCGGGGATGTCATTTATTTAAAGACAAAAGACAACGCCGGAGCGATAGGCGAGATTAAGGCAAGCATGGATCTCGATGCGGAAGAAAAAAACGGAGAAATATTCATATCGGTGTCAAAGGGAGACGCGTGCATTCCGAAACTTATCAATACCCTTGCAGATTCCGTAGTATCCGTCAGGCTGCAGAGGCCGACGCTGAACGATGTGTTTTTAAAGCTCACAGGCAAGGCGATAAGGCCGGAGGCCGTATCCGGCGGGGATGAATTGAAGGAATCGATAAGGTCGTACAGGAAAAAATTTGACAGGGGATAAATGATTTTTATGAAGACAAGGTATTGCCGCTCATTCTCGAAAGGCATCCGAACCTTTCTCCGAGGCTACGTCAGCCCGCTTAAACATCCGTGTTACGCTTGGGCTGCCGAAGCCGCTCTAATACCTTATCTTCATAAAATAACCATATGAAATCTGATATAAACGCCATATACGTAATTGTCGCGCGGGAATTCATCAAGTTCGTGCGTGAGCGGGGAAGGCTCATATCCACTCTCGCGAGGCCGCTCCTGTGGCTGTTTTTGGTGGGAGGCGGCATGTCTAAGATGGTGTCTCCTGACATGGGAATGCCTTACATGCAATTCATATTTCCGGGCATAATAGGAATGACCATATTGTTCAGTTCGATATTCTCGTCGATTTCTATCATATGGGACAAGGAATTCGGGTTCATGAAAGAAATGCTCGTAGCCCCGGTATCGAGATTTTCGATAGTTATAGGCAAGGCATTGAGCGGCACAATGGTATCGACATTTCAGGCATTGATCATAGTGCTGCTTTTCCCGGTTATCGGGCTGAAGCTCGGAATAGACCAGATACTCCTCATACTGTGCATTTCCGCCATGCTGTCATTCTGCCTTGCTTCACTCGGCATACTCATAGCCACATTTTATGAAAACCTCGAAAGCTTCAGCGTCATAATGAACTTCATAATCATGCCCATGTTCTTTCTGTCGGGCGCGATGTATCCGGTAAAACTCCTGCCGCATGTATTGAGCTTTTTAACGAGGATAAACCCTCTCACTTACGGCATAGACGCGCTGAAATACATGATATTTCCAGAAAAGAAACTGCTGACTCACGATTTCACTTTATCGCTCGACATAGCTGCAATCGGCATTTCATCGATTGTATTCGTCATCCTCGCCGCAATGGTGTTTGAGAGGAGAAAATGATTTATGTCTCATCAGCTTTCAAATAAAATCACCCAATATACACTTGGCCCGCTGCCATGGGATAAAGAGCAATTAGAAAAGCTATCTTATCGTTTACCGGTCGATATAGCAGAGGCAATCAAAGAACATCCAGGATATGCGGCTCATGAAATCCTTGCAGAGCTAAAAATCACACTCGATTTGTTTTTGGATTGTGTGCAGGATATTCTAAATACTATTGCACAATTCAGGATAGCAAGTGAAAATCCAGTTTTTTGGTACAGACCATCAGAGAGTCTTTTAGTTAATTATGAAAAAGAGATGCGCAAAGGGCTTTTTGCCTCAGCCGCAAGTGCTATAGCATTGGTTGATAATTCTCGAAGAGTTGCCCAAAAAATTGTTGTTGATTGCTATCAAAATAAGGTTGAACAGATGTTTGTAAAAGATGAGCAACATATATTCATTCAAAATCTAAGAAACTTTGTTGCACATAGACATATTTTACAGCCAGACTGGACAGTTCATTATTCTGTTGAAGGCCGTTATGCAACTTTCAGATTGAAATCAGATGTACTGTTTCGATACAAAAAATGGGAACCACTTGCGATAAATTTTATTGAAAAGAATAAAGAAGGCATAGATATTGACATTCTTTTTTCTACCTATCGAGAAAAAGTTATTGAGTTTCACAACTGGTTCCATAGCGAAATTATAAAAGTCTCAGAACCTCAACTTTCCGACTATAGGAAGTACGAAAAATGGTTAAAACAATTCAGTTTGCAAGCAAGTTGGAATCTTTTACTCTCAGAGGCAATAAAGCGCAACATAAACCCCTATGACTATCTTAACAGATATTTTACAAAGGACGAACTTTCAGAGATAAACTCACTACCACACAAGTCCCAAGCACAGGTTGATAGAATGATAGAAATACTCGATGATGTTAATGCTTGCGATGATAAAATTCGAGAGTTAGCATATAAGTTATTCGGTCTCATTAACGATTAAGTTTACTCTTTTTCTTCTTCACTGCATACCTCGCCTTTTTCTTCCCCACCATCATCGCCTTCTTTTTCTCCTCCCTCTCGACAAACTCAATCTTCGCCTTTCCGAAAAGTCCCACATAAAATTATTCCGAATAGAACTCGCCCCTGAGTTGTTCTTCCGGAACAAACCGACTTGCCTGCCTGAAAATGGCGTGGAGAGTGCCTATATCAAGCTCATCGTGCATGACGATAGTTAATGTTTGAATCGTTCCGGATGGAGATGTGCGCCGAAGTTTTACATGGCTGCCTTTTTGCGCGTGTACTGAAAAACCGAATTTTGCAAGGATGGAGAGGACTTCTTTTCCTGAGAGCCGCTTGAGTTTAGGCGACACCCGCGAAGGCCTCCGTCTCCATTGTTATGAGCAGAATGGGATTCGGCGCGATACCGTATTCTTCAAGATTTTCGTCTTCCAGATGCAGCGCCAGAGCCTCTTTGAAATTGGCGACCGTCTCGTCAATAGTTTTGCCTTGAGTAACCACCGGCATTTCAAGGCATTCAGCTACAAAAAACTTCTCGCCCTTTCTGATAAACACCTTGATCGTATGTTGCAGCGTGGTTTGCATATATGCCTATTTTACCTCAAATCAACCGGAAAATCATACAGATTTGAAGAAAGAATCCGCGATAGGGTAGGATAATGCCTTAACAACCGATATGAATCCCATCGAACTCTATAAAAAACTCCCTAAGAAAAACTGCGGCAAATGCCCGCAGAAGGCGTGCATGCCGTTCGCGCTGTCCGTGATAAAGGGGGATGCGGAACTTTCCGAATGCCCCTGCCTGACCGAAAAAGAAATAGAGGCGCTGAAAGGCGCTATAAAAAAATCTGATTGGCGCGAAGAATTGATAGCAAAGCTGAGAGACGAGATCAAGGGAATCGATTTTGCCGATATTGCGGAAGGCATAGGCGCGGATTTGAAGGACGGCGCGCTTATAATTAAATGCATGGGAAGGGAGTTCGTTATTTCTCCTGAGGGAGAGATAACTACACGCGGCCACATGACGCCGTGGATAAAGATACTGCTCCTGCACTATATCAGGACTGAGGGAAAAGGCCCTTTATCCGGCAAGTGGGTCTCATACGCCGAGCTAAAGGCCGGCATGATAAAGGCGTCATCGTTTCAGAGAGACTGTGAAGAGCCGCTCAGAGAACTGTTCGACAAAAATTTCGAAGGCACGATAACAGTATTAAACAGACTGGGGGCTGAAAGGCGTGAAGATTTCCCTGCGAAGCAGGCATGGCATCTTTTTCTCCTGCCAAAAATCCCTGTTATTATCCTCTACTGGCCAAAGGAAGAAGAGTTTGAATCGAAGGTAAAAATAATCTTCGACTCGACCTCCGACAGGTTTTTAGACGCGGAATCGATAATATTCCTCGTGGAAGGGCTGGTTAAAAACATCGAAATTACCCTAAGCAGGGTTGCGGGGGCAAATTTTTCTTGACAAGAAAGGGCGTATATGTTAATAATTGAGTTGGTAAAATTACCCCCAATTTTTAGCACAACTTTGGAAGGAGGTGACAAAATAATGAAGAAGGTATTAGCTTTTATACTTGCTCTTATGCTCCTCGTAGCATTTACCTTTGCAGTCGGCTGCAAGAAGGCTGAAGAACCGAAGCCTGCACCGGCTCCTGCTCCCGCAGAAGCTCCGAAGCCGGCAGATGCGCCTGCACCGGCTCCTGCTCCCGCAGAAGCTCCGAAAAAATAGTGTTTATGAAAAACACCATGAGGGCATCTTGCCCTCATGGTGTTGCTTTTTTGTTCTAAAAACTGTTATATTTTAATAAGTTTTTCTTTTTCTTATTAAAGAGTGGGTCTTTCCCACTCTTTTGTTTTAGGAGCAAAAATGGATCCGGTAAGACAAAAAATTTACGAGCTTGCCGAACAGACAGCGGAAGACGAGGGGTTCGAACTCGTCAGCGCAGACATGATCGGCAGCGGCAGGAAGGCAACGGTACGCATAGTCATCGACAAGGAAGGCGGGGTGACCATCGGGGACTGCGAAAGGATGAGCAGAAGACTCGAAGCGCTGCTCGATGTGGAAGACCCGATAAAGGGGTCTTACGTGCTGGAGGTATCGTCTCCGGGGCTCGACAGGCCCCTTGTTAATCAGGCGGACTTCGAAAAGAATATAGAAAAGCTTGCGCGGGTTGTCGTTACGGAGAAGATAGACAACCAGACGTTTTTCATAGGCAGGATCATAGATGTGGGAGAGGGCTGGATAAGGCTCAAACTCGGTAAAAAAGGCGCCAAGAAAGAAGAAAGCAAGGATATATTTATCCCTATGGACAAGATTTCAAAGGCAAGGCTTGAAATAGAGTTTTGAGGTGATGTCATATGTCGAAAGAATTGTGTTTTGTTATAGACCAGATAAGCAGGGAGAAGGGCATCTCCCGCGATGCCCTTTTGAATGTGCTTGAGGCCGCCCTCCTTTCCGCGGTAAGAAAAAAATTCGGCGGCAGAACCAATATAGACCTGCGCATAAGCCCTAAGAACTGCGACATACAGGTGTTTGAGACCAAGCAGGTAGTGGAAAGCGCGGTAAACAAGGATGAAGAAATATCTCTGGAGAAGGCGCAGGAACTCTTCCCTGATAAGAACATAGGCGATACGGTCGAAATACCGATCCCGCTCCAAGACTTCGGCAGGATAGCGGCGCAGACCGCAAAACAGGTCATATTCCAGAAGGTGAAAGAGGCCGAAAGGGATATCATCTATGACGAATACAAAGACAAGGTCGGACAGGTAATCAGCGGCACCGTATTAAGAAAGGAAAGGGGAAATTACTATATAGGCCTCGCGAAAACCGAGGCGTTCCTGCCGCAGAAGGAAACGTTACCCATCGAAAACCTGAAAAGAGGCGATATCGTAAAGGCATACCTCTCTGAAGTTAAACTGACGCCGAAAGGTCCCTCTATCATTCTCTCAAGAACGGACCCCAGATTCGTCGTAAGCCTCTTTAAGATGGAGGTCCCGGAAATCCACGACGGTATCGTTGTCATAAAAGGGATTGCGCGGGAGCCGGGAGAAAGAACCAAAATAGCCGTATCCTCTAAGGACTCTTCCATAGATGCGGTCGGCGCGTGCGTCGGCATGAAGGGCACGAGGGTGCAATCCATTGTGAGGGAACTCCGCGGCGAGCGTATCGATATAATACCGTGGAGCGATGACCCGCGCATATTCGTAGCGCGCGCGCTTACTCCTGCGACGGTAGACAGGGTCGGCATAAACGAAGAGGAAAAAACCGCCATGGTGATAGCGGACGACCAGCAGCTCTCGCTCGCGATAGGGAAGCGCGGACAGAATATAAAGCTCGCCACAAGACTGACCGGGTGGGAGATAGACATAATAAGCGAATCGGAATACTCTAAACTCAAAATGGACGAGGCCGACAAATCACTCGATGAGGCGTTAAAGAAAGAATCGGAAAAACCAAGCGAAGAGTAAATGGGCAGTGATTTATCATCCCCCATTCAGTATGTAAAGGGCGTAGGCCCTCAACGGGCACGGCTTCTTGCCAGACTCGGGATAAAAACGGTCAAAGACGCTCTTTTCCACCTCCCTTACAGATACGAAGACAGAAGTTCAATAAAAAAAATAGCCCGCCTCTGTCCCGAAGAGATACAGACAGTTCAGGGCAAAATTATAAAAACGGATGTCATAACGCCTACCCCCAAAAGGCCGCGATTAAAAATATTTGAGGCGGTGATAACTGACGGAAGCGGCGCGCTCAAGGCAAAGTGGTTCAATCAGATTTACCTCAAAAGGGTATTCAAGACGGGGCAGCAGGTAGTGCTTTATGGAACTGTAAAAATAAACTACTGGGGGTCGGGATTCGAAATCATGAACCCCGAGTATGAGATACTTGATGAAGAAAACAATACTCAAACAACAGACGCCGGAGAACAAAAAACAGAGCTTGGAATCCATACCGGAAGAATAGTACCCGTTTACCGTTTAACCGAAGGGCTGAGCCAGAAGAATCTGCGCAGTATTATGTACGCGGTTGTCGGCAATTCGATACCGGCAATATCGGACTCAATTCCGCAGGAAATTATCGAGGAGTACGGCCTTCCGGACATCCGGGAAAGCCTGCGGAATGTCCATTTCCCGCCTCCTGCGTCGCCCATGCACGATTTGAACAGGGGCATAAGCCCTTATCACCAAAGGCTCTCATTTGACGAGCTTTTCACGCTTCAACTCGGGCTTGCGGCGATCAAAAAAAGAGAGATTCTTGAAAAGGGCATATCTTTTTCACCTTCAGGAAAACTTATAGACAGGCTTATAGGAAAACTGCCCTTTAAACTCACTCATGCTCAGGAGAGGGTATTTAATGACATAATGATCGATATGAGATCGCCTGCTCCCATGAACAGGCTTATTCAGGGAGACGTAGGCTGCGGGAAAACAATAGTGGCTCTCATGTCGATGCTCACCGCCGTGGAGTGCGGTTATCAATCAGCCCTTATGGCGCCGACGGAGATATTAGCGGAGCAGCATTACATAAACATTCACAGGCTCGTCGAAGACCTCGGATTAAAAATCCATCTCCTCACCGGAAGCAAGAAAAACAAAGAGGCCGGGATGATCGCGTCCGGAGACGCCGACATTGTTATCGGCACTCACGCCCTGATCCAGGAAGGCGTATCGTTTAAAAACCTCGGGCTGATAGTCATCGACGAACAGCACAGGTTCGGGGTCATGCAAAGGGCGACATTAAGAAAAAAAGGGACGAATCCGGACACACTGATAATGACCGCAACCCCTATACCGAGAACCTTAGCGCTCACGTTTTACGGCGACCTCGATTATTCCGTTATAGATGAACTTCCCCCGAACAGAAATCCGGTTATCACAAGGCTCTTTTCCGAGAAAAATAAGAGCCGCATATACGCGCTGATGGAAGAAGAGATTAAAAAGGGGAGGCAGGCGTATGTGGTGTATCCGCTGATCGAAGAATCCGAAAAGACCGACCTTAAATCCGCAATCACAGGGGCCGAGGCTCTGCAAAAGATGTTCCCCAATTTCAAAATAGGATTGATCCACGGAAGGATGAAACCTTCCGAAAGAGAAGAAGTCATGAGGGAATTCAAAGAGGGCGGTATTCACATACTCGTTTCGACAACGGTAATAGAAGTAGGAGTGGACGTGCCTAATGCCACGGTGATGGTTATAATACACGCTGAGAGGTTCGGCCTCTCCCAACTCCACCAGTTGCGCGGAAGGGTCGGAAGGGGAAGCAGCCAGTCATACTGCATTTTGCTGAGCTACGGCGGAAGCGACGATGCAAGGAAAAGGCTTGACGTGATGGTTGAAACAACCGACGGATTCAGGATAGCGGAAGAAGACCTGAGCATTAGAGGCCCCGGAGAGTTTTTCGGAACGCGGCAGTCCGGCATGCCCGATCTGAGGGTTGCAAATCTGCTCAGGGATGTTAAAATACTGGAGATTGCCCGCAAAGAGGCATTTGCCCTCATAGAGAGGGACGCGGCTCTGAGCGGATATCCGGAACTCAGGAAGGCTATGGGAGATTTCTGGGGAGAAAGACTTGAGATGTTCAAGACAGCGTAAAGGGGGGATTTTATGTACGCAAAAATCAAAAAGGATTTCGATGAAGGCATCGGAAAGATTAAGTGGTTCGCCTCTCTGCTTTCGGAGAGGATAAGGGTCGAGATCACCGTATTCAAACTGCTGTATAAATCGGAAGAGTTGAAAAAGAGAAAAGACGAACTGATGAGGAAGATGGGCGAAGAGGTTTACGAACACAGGGGAAAAGAAAAAAACATCTATGCCAATAAAGAGATCGTCAGCGCCATAAAAGAACTCGAAACCCTCGAACCCGAAATAAAGGAAACCCTCGAAAAGGCGTCCGAGATAAGCAAGATAATGGCATGAACGAAGCTGATACAGATTGGGTGAAAGGAAAACACTTTCCCTGAAAAAAGCTTTTGGAAAAAGAGAAAGTAACTATGGCTTTAAAATCGCTTGAATCGCAAGATGTGGAGTTCAAATTCAAGTGGTGGGGATGAGGCGGAAGAGAATTAAATCTGAAATTGCGCCCGGAGGCTGGTAAAATATAAATGGGAATTTAAAGGAGGCAAAGGATGCAGGAAAAAGACCTTAAAGTGATAGAAAAATTCAAATCCCTTGTATCGCAAAGGGTAAAAGTTCATGAAGTTAAGATTTTCGGTTCCCGCGCAAGGGGGGACGCAGGCCCTGAATCTGATCTTGATGTGTTTATTGTTGTGGACTATCTTGATCATGAAATAGAAAAATATATAAGTGACTGCGCGTGGGAATCCGGCTTTCCTGAAGACATAGTTGTGATACCTATCGTCATCAGCATTGATAGTCTAAGAAACAGTCCAATAAAAGAATCTGTTTTTATTCACAATGTCTATCGTGAAGGGATTGCTGTATGAAAGAAGAACTGCGTACCTTGATACAATATAGACTCAAGGAGGCGGAAGATTCCATAGAAGAGGCAAAGGTTCTGATAAAAGAAAATATGAGCCTGCGCGCGGTAATGAACCGTTTATACTATGCAATGTTTTATGCGGTTTTGGCTCTTTTGCAGGAAAAGCATCTTGGAACATCAAAACATACCGGAGCGATCGCACTGTTTGATAAGGAATTCATAAAGACAGGAATATTTGACAAAGGAATGTCTAAGGTTTTGCATCGTGCTTTTGAATTGAGACAGAAGGGCGATTACATGGAACAGGCAGAGGTCACGAAAAAGGATGTTGATGAAATACTTCCTGAAGCAACAAGTTTTGTGAATAAAATAAAAGAATATCTTATCGCGAGACAATAGCTCATCCATATGACAGGCATTATTTTTATCTTCGGCCTTATAGTCGGTTCGTTCCTGAATGTCTGCATTTACAGGCTGCCGAGGAATATGTCCATTATCAGGCCCTCCTCGGCGTGTCCCTCATGCAATACGCCGATTAAGCCCTGGGATAATATTCCTGTTCTCAGTTACATCTTTTTAAAAGGCGAATGCAGGAAATGCGGCGAAAGGATTTCGATCCGTTATCCTCTTGTCGAACTTCTCAACGGAATTTTTTATCTCGCTGTTTTCCGGTTCTTCGGAATGGGCCAAAATTCTGAGTTTGCGCTGCCTTTTCTCTTTGCCTTCGCGTCGGCAATGATCGTAATAACCTTAATCGATCTTGATTTTCAGGTAATACCGGATGTTATAACCTTGCCGGGGATTATTATCGGTCTGTTTTCATCGTCTTTTTTACTCCCAGACCCTTTCAGCCTTCAGTCTTCAGCCCTCAGCCTTCCCGTTGTCGGCTTCAAAAATTCCATCATCGGATTGCTGCTCGGCGGCGGACTCTTCTATCTCATTGCCGTTCTGAGCAGGGGCGGCATGGGAGGCGGCGATATTAAAATGATGGCGATGGTCGGAGCGTTCATGGGATGGAAGGCTGTTTTTCTTACGACTTTCATAGGAAGCCTCACAGGTTCCATAGTCGGCATATCCCTGATGGTCTTCAAAGGCAAGGGCAGGAAGACAAAAATACCGTTCGGCCCTTTCCTTGCGCTCGGCTCTGTTATAACGCTTTTCTTCGGAGGCGAGATTATCAGGTGGTATTTTACCCTCTAAATAAGCTAAAATATCAAGTTCTCATTCTATCCGGTTAAAAAAATCATAAAGGATAACATTATGAAGCGTGAAGATTTAAGAAACATAGCCATTATCGCACATGTCGACCACGGCAAGACAACCCTTGTGGATGGGATGTTGAGACAAGCGGGCATATTCCGCTCCAATCAGCAGGTTCAGGAAAGGGTTATGGACAACATCGACCTCGAACGCGAGCGCGGGATCACCATAATGGCAAAGAATACCGCCGTAGAATATAACGGCGTAAAGATCAACATAGTAGACACTCCGGGCCACGCGGATTTCGGAGGCGAAGTAGAAAGAACCCTTAAAATGGTGGACGGCGTACTGCTGCTGGTCGATGCGTCGGAAGGGCCGCTGCCTCAGACTCGCTTTGTCTTAAGAAAGGCTCTCGAATTGAAACTGCCTCCGATATTGGTGATAAACAAGATCGACAGGCCTGACGCGCGTATTCAGGGCGTTTTGAACGAGGTCTACGACCTGTTCATAGACCTCGATGCTACAGAGGAACAGCTTGATTTCCCGGTTGTCTACACAAACGCCAAACTGGGCACGGCAAAACTCGATATCGATGAGGAATCGGAAAACCTGAAGCCTCTCTTCGACCTGATAGTGAAAACAGTCCGTGCTCCCGAAGGCAACAAAGACAGCGCCCTGCAACTGCTCGTTACCAACATAGACTATAACGACTACGTGGGCAGGCTCGCCATAGGAAGAGTCTTTTCCGGCACGGTAGGGGTCGGTGACCATGTGGCGGTAATTAACAGCAGCGGAAATGCCGTTAAAACAAAAATAACATCGATTTATACATTTCAAGGGCTTGAACGTATAGACGCGAAAGAGGCATCGGTAGGAGAGATCGTAGCGCTTGCGGGCATAGAAGGCATTAACATCGGGGACACGATCACGGATGCGGAAAGGCCCATGCCGCTGCCGAGGATAAAGGTAGATGAACCGACCATATCTATAGTCTTTTCCGTCAACACATCTCCGTTTGCCGGCAAGGAAGGAAAGTTCGTTACGTCGAGGAACCTGAGGGAGAGGCTCGAAAAGGAACTGCTTTATAATGTCGCTATTAAGGTGGATTTCAGCAATACGGATTCGTTCAAGGTCATGGGCAGGGGAGAGTTGCAGCTTGCGATCCTTATAGAGATGATGCGCCGCGAGGGATACGAGCTTTCCGTATCCATGCCCGAGACCATAACAAAGGAAATCAACGGCACTGTCCATGAACCGATGGAACTGCTTGTTATAGATGTGCCGGAGGAATTCGTAGGAGTTGTGACCCAGCAGGTAGGGATGAGAAAAGGCAAGATGCAGAAGATGCAGAATAACGGACATGGTCGTGTAAGGCTCGAATTCAGGATTCCATCGAGGGGATTGATAGGCTTCAGGTCTCAGTTTTTAACCGACACAAAAGGCACGGGACTTTTAAATCACCTTTTCGACGGCTACGAGCCGTGGCACGGCGCGATGTCTAAAAGGCAGACAGGAGCTCTTGCGGCGGACAGACCCGGAAAATCGACGCCATATGCCCTATTTCATTTACAGCCGAGGGGAACACTCTTCATCAAAGAAGGCACTTCGGTTTATGAAGGCATGATAATCGGAGAGAATTCGAGAGATAACGATCTGGACGTGAACGTCACTAAAGAGAAGAAACTCACGAACATGCGGGCTTCGGGCTCGGACGATACCATACAGTTGATACCGCCTAAAATACTTAACCTCGAACAGGCTATAGAATTCATAAAAGAAGACGAGCTTGTGGAGGTAACGCCCCAATCCGTAAGGATGAGGAAAAAAGTGCTGGAAGCTAATAAAAGGCCGAAGATACAGAAAAATTGATATTGTTATAGTTTCTTACTTCACAGTTCCCGCAGCGGTTCCTGAAATGGTCTTGTTAGTTTGATTTATAGTTCCAGCGCCAGCGCCGTTGAACTGCACGTTATAGCCGTTCACAATATTATTGCCGCCTGTGCTGTTAATAGTCGAAATCCATTTATTGTTCGCGGCATCCCACGTCTTGAATGTAAAATCCGCGTTGATGCCGCCGCCGCTTACGTTGATGGCTGAATTCAGGGCGGGATTCGATGTATATGCACCGCTCACATTGCCTGTAGCCCATATAGTCGGCTTTGCGCCGGTAGACGGGGCTAAGAGAATATGGTATCCGTCATTTTAAGGTCTGTAAAGCCGTTGCCGCTTCCTGTAAGCGGTTATCGGAACTGTCACTCTCTGCCGGCATGACATGATACGGACTTATCGACATCTGCCGTTTTAATGCATGACTTGATAAATTCCATATGCGCGTTCGCGCAAGCAAAAGGTCCTCCGCATAATCTGCGAAGCTTTAAATCCAACAAACAGGTCTTATTTACGTAACAATCGTTACATCTCTCTGCATTGTTCGGTTCCATGTCTCTTTCCACGGCGACATCGATATATGAGGCATCTAAGATTAACCTATGACAAGAGACAAAGAAATACCTGAATCGGGGTATTTTAGGGGCAGCTAAATAATCCCTTTCTTTCTCGCTTTAATAAGGGCTTCCTGCCTGTTTTTTGCCTGAAGCTTCTCGTAGATATTCTTTATATGGGTATGCACCGTATGAGGGCTTATGCTTAATTTCTTTGATATTTCTTTATATGAAAGTCCTTTTTCTACAAGCCTGACTATTTCTTTTTCCCTGTGGCTTAAAATATATTGCCCGCCTATGCCTTCGTCCTGAAATTCCATTATTACCTTGCGGGCTATTTTAGGGCTCATGGGCGCACCGCCTTTATAAAGATTGTGCAGCGCTTCTATAATCTCTCTCGGGCTGCTTCCTTTGAGGATATAACCCGATGCCCCTGCCTTTATTGCCGAAAATACATTTTCCTTATCCTCGAAGATAGTGTGCGCCATTATTTCGACATCAGGCATTTCTCCTTTCACTCTTTTTATAAGTTCAATGCCTGACATGCCCGGCAGTCCAAGGTCAGCGAGGATGATCTCGGGAGATGTTTCTTTCAGCCTCGACAGGGCTTCTTCGGCAGAAATAAAGTCGCCTACGACTTCTATATTAGACTCTCCGCTTAGAAGCAGTTTGAGATTCTCCAACAAAAGACGGTTATCCTCGACTATAGCTATGCGCATAAATTCAACCTATCACATCGATTGATGTCATTCCATACCGTCCATAAGGTATTTTAAGGGTATCGGGATCTCGAGATTCAGGCATGTGCCGTTATTAGAGGTTATTTCCAATTTGCCGCCTATCTCTTTTGCCCTTGCCTTCATGTTCGATATCCCCTTGCCCTTGCCTTTGCCTGCCCCCAGTCCGACTCCATCGTCCTTTACCGAAAGCATCAGCCTTTCAGGATTAATATCCAGAACTATATCCACATTTTTTGCCCCCGAGTGTTTTATTACATTGGTGAGCCCTTCTTTATATATTCTGAAGAGATTCAAAGAGAGGAGACTGCTGGGTTTCGTGACGATATCCTTTATGGAAGTCGTCATATTAAACAACATCCCGTGAGCTTCGATCAGGTTACTGCCGTAATGTCTGATATCCGCAGTCAAACCGTGCCAGTCTATTTTTTTATCGTCGAGGCTCTGCATAAAAGTCCTTATCTCTGAAAGTCCTTCCTTCGATAGTTCCGATATGGTTTTGAGCGTCTTTTTGGCATCTCCTTCCAACGATACATTTTGCTGCGCCATGTCCGCAAGCAGGATTATGTTTGTAGTTATGCCTCCTATGCCGTCGTGCATATCCCTGAGCATTTTGTCCTTTTCTATAAGATATCGCTGCATGTCCGCAGCCATCTTATTGAAGGAATCAGATAACTGCCCGATCTCGTCTTTCGTATCTACATTTATCCTATGGGTAAAATCTCCTGCGGATATCTTTTTTGTTCCATGGATCAGTTCATAAATAGGCACTATCAACCTGTCTGTGAACAGCAGCCCTACCGTCACAGCTATGACCAATGCAGCCAGCGACAAAGAAACCAGTTTCTCCCTCGTTTTAAGAGCCACTTCTTTCATATCGCTATCGAATTTTCCGATCACGCTGCCGGCCGTATTCCCGATACTTTCGGATGAAAAGCCGACGCGGACTACAGCAAGCCTCTTTTGTCCGAGCATGACAGGCGCGGCTATATCGACAATAGTGCCGTCCGCCGCCTGCAGCCGCATTTTTCGCGCGGCAATTGCATTTTTTGTAAGCGCATCGGAAAATACCTTACCCATCAGTTCGGTCCCTTTTGTTCCACGCCCCTCGATACCCGCAACCAGCACCCTCCCTGCATTGTCATGGATATATATATAGGCTATATTGTCACTTTTCATCGTTATCGAGACGATATTGTCTATTTCGGAGATGTCGAAATTATACACGGGTTGGATCAGCCTGAGAGAAAGGAGTTCCGTTATTGCCCGCGCCTTTTCTTCCCACTCCTCCTGAAGCGCGTTTTTCATAAGCGTTTCTCCGGTTTGCCTTACGCCGTAGATGACCTTCTCGTTAAAATCGTTCAGTATGAAAATAAAAATACCTGCCGTCATCGACAACAGGACGGCTGTGAATAAAAAAAACTTCAGCTTTATGCTTTTGAAGGCAAACATATGCGCTAATGTATCTTCTCTCCGCTCAGGTTTATAAGGCTCTCGATATACGCGATGAGTTTGCCTATCTTCTCAGGAGAATCTATGAACCTGTCGAATTCATATGCCCTGAGCGCCTTTCTTCCTTCTTCGGTCTTATCCATCATGAGCAGTTCTTCCTTTATCCTTTCTGTGAGCCGTTCATTCAGCCCCGTCCTGACCAGCACCAGAAACTCTATCATTACAGGCGATTCCCATATTATCTTGAACCTCGCCTTATACGTCTCCGGCACGTCTTCAGGAGTTAACCAGTCCAGATTGCTCAATGCCCCTGCGGCGACCTTCTTATAGAAAACCCAGCTCGATACGTTCAGTTCCGTACCGGCAAAGACATAACCCACCTTGTCTTTCGGAGGGGTGGAATTAAAGGAGGGCAGCTCGACCATATCGAGTCCCTGAGCCTTGAGCGTAAACTTCGGCAGAAAATAGGAAGAATTCGATGTAGGGTCTTCAAAGACTATCGTCCTTCCCCTCAAGTCTTCTACACTGCTTATTCCGCCGTCTTTTCGTGTGAATATTATGCTGTTATATTCGCCTGCGCCCTTTCTCGACAACGTAAGTATCGGAAAAGCGACTCCGTCTCTCTTGAGAAAAACCGCTTTAAAAGGACTCTCCAGAATGATATCTATTTTTCCTTCTTTCACGAGCCTGCTGAGCGTGGAATATTTCCTGTCTCCGGCAAGCACGACGTCCCCGCGCTCGATGCCCGTATCCCCAAGCCTCGATGCAAGATACCGTATGATAGGCTCCATCTTCCTCTGCTGTCTGACGACGTTCTCGGTCGCCCTTCCTATGGTAATGACCTTTTTCTTATTCGCATCTTCGCCGTATGCGGCGTCGAAGGCGATGAGTCCGGCGGCTAAAATAAAAAACGAAATGATCATATCACGCATAAGTTTTCCCATGGCTTCGGTATTATAACGCAAAAGGGCTTATTGCGTTGCTTTAATATCATTGTATATCATAAGGTTTAATCCATGAAGTTTTTCAAGTTTATAATAATAGCCCTCGTCTCGGCGCTTCTTCTCGGTATCGCCTATTATTTCATTTTTCCCGACATCTCGAAGCTGAAAAAAGAGAATCCTAAAAAAACGTCGTTCATGGAATACAGGGAAAGGGAATGGCGGGAGAAAGGCAAAAAAATAAAGATCACGCAAATATGGACGCCGCTTTCGAACATATCGCCGTATCTGATCAAAGCCGTGCTTATAGCTGAGGACGACAAATTCTACAGGCACGAGGGCTTTGATTTCGAGGCGATTCAGAAGGCGATAGAAAAGGACATCAAAAAGAAAAAGTTCAAATTCGGCGGCAGCACAATAAGCCAGCAGCTTGCAAAGAACCTCTACCTGACGCCGTCAAAAAATCCTATTAGGAAAATAAAAGAGGCGATCCTCACGTGGAGGATAGAGAGGACGCTCTCAAAAAAGAGGATACTTGAGATATATCTCAATGCAGCGGAATGGGGAGAAGGCATCTTCGGCATAGAGGCTGCATCGCGCCATTACTACGGCAAGCCCGCGTCGGCATTAGCCCCTGAAGAGGCTGCCCGGCTCGCGTCTGTGCTTCCGAACCCGCGAAAATACAACCCTATCGGCACGTCGAAATACGTTGAAACCCGCTCAAGAATAATCTACGATATAATGGTAAGAAGGGGCATCGTGATACCCGAATACGAGGAAATCGAGAACATACCTGAGCCCGAACAGCAGACGCAATAATTTCGTTTCGATGACACAGCGGAAGACAAAATATTAGAGCGACTTCGGCAGCCCAGGCGTAACAAGGATGTTTAAGCGGGCTGGCGTAGCTTCGGAGAAAGGCTCGGATGCCTTTCGAGAATGAAGCGGAAATGCTTTGTCTTCCGCATGGCAAACTCTATGAATAAAAATTACTAACGCCACCCAATACTTTGTCTTCCGCCATACTGTCGTAAATTATAAATATGATACCCTGTCTGCCTACAATTCTATTCACCTGCATCATCTTCGTTACTATATTCGGGATAGAGTTTTTTCATGCAGTCGGGGCATATGCCGTGGCTGAACTCGGCATCGGTATGCTCCGACACATAAGCCTCGACCTGCTTCCAGAAACCCTTGTCGTCCCTGACCTTTTTGCATGAAGAGCATATAGGGATAAGGCCGCGCAGCGTCTTGATCTTGACAAGGGTATCCGCCAGCTTTTCGTTGCCCTGCTTCAGCTCTTCTATATAGTAGTAACATTTTTCCCTTGCCCTTATAACCCCTTCCCTCATCGCGTTAAAAGAGTTCACCAGTTCTATTATTTCCCTGCTGCCTGTCTTGATATCTATCTCCTTAGGATTTTCGATATCGAATTTCTCCATATATTTTCCGAGCCTGCTCAATGGATATGTTATGCAGTAACTTACGACTATTCCCACAACTAAACCTATTCCGGCTATGACAAAGGTTATGAACGCTATATGCCCCCTGACGGCAATAATTTGGGAAAGCATGACGTTCTGATTCATGCCGATATGGATGTCTATCCGGGTTCCTGCTACAACCGGATAACTGAATTCGAGTATGAACTTATCCCCTGCTTTATATTTCATCACTTTATATTCTTCGGCATCCGAGGTCCGGTATTCTCCATGCTCCTTCAACAATGCCCTCGGAAATCCGCCGTCGAATGAGTGCGCGAAGATATTATTGTTGAAATCTTCTATATAGAGGTATTCCATGTCCTTAGTATTAGCCGCGATATTTTTCAGATATTCCGAGACGAAAACGACATCGTTGGTAAATATCCTGTCGGCGATATTTTCGGCGACCATCCGGGCGATAAAAAAACCCCTGTTCTTCATCTCGTCTTGCATGAAATCTTTCATAATCCTGTCCACGGTTATGCTTATAACAATCCCTATGCCGAGCGTAACGGCCGCAATCAGCAGTATTATCTTTACATAAAGTTTCACGGCGCCGCCTTTTTTGATTTTGGAATGATCCCGAATTTAATCATGTATTTCCTCATCTCCGCATAGTCCTCGTCGAGCGCCGCGACGAATCCGTTGGGCATTTCCGTTCTGTCCCAGCGATAAAGCCCGGCGGCATCCCTGCCCTTGGGCTGGAAATCTACCAGCGCCTTCATAATGTTTTTCAGGACATCGGAAGGCACGTTTTTATTAGCGAAGATGCCGCTCGACGGATAATACCTCGACGTATAAATAATGCGTACAAACCCTTCCTTTGCCAGCCTCATTCCGAGAACATCCTGAAGTCCGGCCGCGTCCGCCCTGCCGGATGATACGGCATTCGCCGCATTAAGATGCGAGCCGGTAAATTCGTAGCGGGCGAGGTCTTTGAGCGATATGCCGTGGTCTTCCAGCGCTATCCTCGGAATTACATGCCCCTGTGTGGAATGAATGTTGCCGAATGCAAAACGCCTGTCTCGCAGCTCATCGATTTTATTTATGTTACTGCCGGAAGCGACTACTATAACAGAACGGTACTCCGCCTTATTTTCTTCATTAAGCCCGCGAACAAGAGGTATTACGCCGTATTTTTCACGCGCAACGAGATAAGAGCCTGCGCCTGCTATCGCGAAATGCACATCCCCCCTGCCCGCCTCATCGGCCAAGGCGCTTTCTTCCGCGAACTTCAGCATGAATTTATAGCCGGTCTTTTTCTCCAGATACTTCAAAAAGGGGATATACTGACGGGCGTCTTCAACCGGGTTGGTCCTCCTGTCGAAACCGAACAGGAATATTCTTTCAGCGCCGTTTCCCGGCGGCGGGAGACGTAGTTCCGTATCGCTCAAACGATCGGTCAAATCGATGTTTTTGTAATCTCTGCTTATATCGGTATTTCCGAATGCGAGGTAGAGCGCCGCTCCGGCCAGCGTTACAGCCAGAGCTATAAGCAATCCCTTGCGAGCTTTAATCCGGATCGGCTCCATAATTAGAGACTATCAGACAAATACAGGGGTGTCAAATTTTTGCGAGAATTGTAAAGAGGGAGGGCACAGTATTTCCGCTCATTCTCGCCGGACATCCATGTCCGTCTCCGAGGTACCAGCTCAGTTTCGCCGTCACGGCGAAACTTTGAGCTGCTAAAGCCGCTCCAATACAATGCCCTTCCTCTTACTCTTAATAAAAAATATAAAACAATAAAAAAGTGATGCCGGCCCCTAAAAGTGCGCCGGCAATGACTTCGAGAGGCGTATGCGCCTTCACAGTTATCCTGCTCTGCGCGATTACGACCGCCAGCATAAAAGAAAGCATGGAAGCTGTAAAGCTTTCGGTGATATATGTAACCGCAACCCATGCGGAAAATGCTATAGAGGCATGTCCGCTCGGCATTCCGCCGCGCAGCGGATGGCCCTTGCCTGAATATGACTTCAATACCACAACGATTATCAGAACAAGTATTACGGCGATAAGCGTTATATCTTCCTTTGAATGTGTCGCTATATGGATCCCCTTTTCGAATATCCTGCCGAAATACGGGAAGATTATGATATACCCTAAAACCGCGGCCCCGAACGCGGTTATCAAAACGGCTCCGGCAGCAACATCTTTAACAACCCTCGCCTTTTCGCTGTGTTCCGGTGAAACCATATCTACTATATATTCGACGGCCGTATTTATCATCTCCGCAAGAAGGACAAGTATCACGGCAATAGCTACGATAAGAAAATCCGTCCTTTCAAGGCCGAGAACATAGCCCAAAACCAAGACGGCAACAGCGGAATAAAAATGATACCTTAGATGCCTCTGTGTCTTTGCGGCGTGCAGGATGCCCTCAATGGCGTTATTCGTGCTGTCTATCCATCTTCTTAACGGCATAGCTTATTTACCCCGGCGCTCCGATGCTCCGAGCAGTTCTTCTTCGAGTTTCCTCATTTTTCGCGCCTCATATCCGCTCTTCTCATGGTCGTATCCGAGGAGATGCAGAAGGCCGTGAATCAAAAGACGCTCGACTTCCCGATAAAAGGTTACTCCATACTCCTTCGCCTGTCTTTCCGCCCGATGGAGGTTTATGACTATGTCGCCAAGCACTTGTGCTGAAGTTTGGAAGTCTGGAAGTTTAGAAGTCTGGAAACCTTTAGCTGCCGCACTTCCGCGCTTCCGCGCTTCCGCCCTATATTGTGGAAACGACAGAACATCGGTGGTTTTATCTTTCCCGCGATACTGCCGGTTCAACACCCTCATCGACCTGTCGTTTATCAGTAGCACGCTTACCTCGCAAGTCTCAAGCAATCCGAACCTGCGCGGGTAATTATTGGAAAGACGTCCGGCAGCCTGTTTAAGGGTGTTCTCTATCTTACGCCGGCTTATCCTTATGCGCCTTTGACTGTTCCTTATCGCTGTTTCCATTGCCCTGCGCGGAAAATACCTCCGGATTTCTGAGAACGGTCGGTTCAAATGCCGGCAGTTCGGTCTTTGAGGCGGCCTTTTGGGACGAACCCTTTAAATCGATCTCCGGATATTCTATCCTCCTGTGGAAAATGCTGGTGAGTATATACGTAAATCTTTTTTTCACCTCTGATATGTCTTTCAGCGTCAGTTCGCAGTCATCGATCTGTCCGTCCAGAAAGATATTGTTTATTATCCTGTCTACAAGGGCTGATATCCTCGCTGGCGTAGGGTCAGTAAGGGCGCGCGACGCCGCTTCGACCGCATCCGCCATCATCACGATGGCCGCAACCCTTGTCTGCGGCCTGGGGCCTGGATAGCGGTAGTTTCCCTGTAAGACCATATCGCCGGTCTGCTGCTCTATCGCCTTCTGGTAAAAAAAGGTTATGAGGCTCGTCCCGTGATGCTGCTGTATGATATCGGTAACGAGCCTCGGCAGTTTATACTGCCTTGCCAGTTCTATGCCTTCTTTAACGTGCGAGGTCAATATCATGCTGCTCATGTGCGGCGCGAGTTTTTCGTGTTTGCTCACGGTGCTCGTCTGGTTCTCCACAAAATACTCGGGCATCTTTATCTTTCCTATATCGTGATAATAGGCGGTAACACGCGCAAGGAGGGGGTTGGCCCCCACAGCCTCAGCCGCCGCTTCTGCTAAGTTGCCTACTATAACGCTGTGGTGATAGGTGCCGGGTGCGGCTATCATCAAATTGTGCATCAAAGGCTGATCGAGATCCAACAACTCGACAAGGCTTATATCGGTCGTTATCCCGAACGCGTATTCGATAACGGGCAGCACGAGGGAAACTATTGCCGAGACCATCAACCCGGATACCGCCGCGAACAAAAAAGAGGCGGGGGCAGTGCTGGAGAAAAGCGTCCCCGCAAGCAGCATGATTATGCCTGAAGTAACCACATTGACCGCGCTGACATACATGCCGCCTTTCAGCAGGGCGGATCTCTTCCTGCACCGCATAACGCCGAATGCCGCCGTAAGGCTTCCGATAAATGCATACACCGGATAAAACGGATTGTTAAGCCATATGCCGGTCAGCAGGCTTATCGCAAAGGAAAATATTATCGCCGTATGAAAATCGAATATGAGCGTTACGAGCATGGCGCCCATGGGTATGGGGATACCGAATATGAACGAAATTCCGTCCGGAAAATCGAGTCCCCTGTTAAGGCCGGAAAGGATGTACGCGAAAACCCTTCCCGTCAGAAGGGTCCCGGTGACAAGGATGCCCAGAAGGAGAAGCATCTTATAGTCCCCGAGATAGCCGGGTTTATATCTCCTTATGTCTTTGTAGAAGAGAAGTAAAATTATAGCTGCCACGAGAAAACTGCCGATAAAATATCCCGTGCCGGCCCTTTCCTGAAGTATAAGGGCGGAGACAAGGCCGAGGGCTATCAATACGGCTATCTTGCGGATGTCGTTTCTATGCCGTTCCCTGTATTCCCGGATCAGGTTTAAAAGATAGCCGGCGCTGAAAACCCTTTGAATATTTTCAATGCTGCTCTTCTGTGTCCCGTTTTTCATATCTGTCGTATGCCCTTACGATTTCCTGAACAAGTCTGTGTCTGACCACATCCCGTTCGGAAAAATATATTATTTTTATGTCTTCCACATCCTTAAGTATCCGCATGACCTCGACAAGCCCCGATGTCTTGCCGGCCGGCAGGTCTATCTGCGTAATGTCGCCGGTTATCACCGTCTTTGAGCCGAAGCCGAGTCTCGTCAGATACATCTTCATCTGCTCGGATGTAGTGTTTTGCGCCTCATCGAGTATTATAAAGGAATCGTTGAGCGTCCTGCCCCTCATGAATGCCAGCGGCGCTATTTCTATAATACCCCTCTCTATCAATTTCGATGACTTATCGATATCCATCATATCGAAGAGGGCGTCATACAACGGCCTCAGATAGGGACTCACCTTTTCCGCGATGTCGCCGGGCAGAAAGCCCAGCTTTTCTCCGGCCTCGACAGCAGGCCTAACAAGCACGATCCTCGAAACCTGTTTGGTAAGGAATGAGTTTATGGCCATTGCCATTGCGAGATATGTTTTTCCCGTTCCGGCCGGCCCGATGCCGAAGACTATGTCGTAAGCGTTTATCGCGTCTATATAGTGCTTCTGATTTTCGGTCTTGGGGATTATAAACCTCTTTTTCGATGAGACCGGGATGCTTCCATGAAAAAGGCCTTTTACGGAGATGTCCTTGCCTTCTGAAAGAGCCTTGGCAGCGTAAATTATATCTTCCGGTTTGAGGATGTATCCGTTACGGTTGACCTCACGTATCTCCTGAATTAATTTCTCGGCTTTTTCGGCAAGGCCGTCTTCGCCTTGAATCAACAGCCTGTTTCCCCTTACGGTAACGGCAACGCCGAACGAGCTTTCTATGATCTTGAGGGTCTTATCGATCCCGCCGTGAAGAAACGGATACTCTTTTTCCTCGTCGAGTTCTATCTCTATTATCTTCGTAAATGCCTCCAGATAATTAGGTTAAGGTCAAGGTTAAGGCTAAGAAAAAATATTATCTTTTAATTCTCTAACCTCAACCTCAACCTCAACCTCAACCTTAACCTTAGCCTGTCTTATTTCGCCGTTACAAAATTCTGCATTCCGGTCTTTTTTTGCATAGACACCGCCGCCGAGCCGGCCTCTTTTCTGGTCTTAAACGCCCCTGCCCTTACCCTGAAGTAAGGGTCGCCTTCGCTCTTTTCGACAATATACGCCTTAATGCCCTTTGCCTTTAAAGACCCAAGCATCTGCTCAGCACCCTCCCTTGTCGGGAACGCTCCGAATTGAACGGCATAAAGCCTTTCATGAGAGGTTTTTGAGGTTTTCTGCGAACCTTTGCTTTTTACGTCCTTTTTAGCCGGCTTGCCGCCTTTAGCTTTAGCGTCTGTTTCTGCAGGCTGCGGCTTATCGGCAGGCTGTTCGCCGACTGCCTTTTCTGTCTGCGCCGGTTCTTTTTCTTTAGGAGGCTCGGGAGGAAATGGAGGCGCTTTATCCGCCTTCTGCCCTTTTGCAGCCGGAAGTTCCTTTGGAGCTTCCTTACCTCTATCGGCCTCCGCTAATGCAGGTTTCTGAGCTTTATTTTCTTGAGGGAATTCAGGAGGAGGCATAATTGGAGGCGGTATTACAGGCTTATCCGCAGACGCGGCATCCAGCACCTTTTTTTCCTCTAAAATCGCCGCCGCCTTATCCTTCTCGGATATCTCGGCGTCTTTTTCGGATTGGAAAAAATCTCCGCCCTTATAGCCGAAGAAATATCCGAGTCCGAAAGCGACGATAATAATGACAACGGCGCCTATCACCACCGTGTTTCGTCCGAGGAGCAAAATCGATGATCTCTCGGGGCTCCTAAACCTCATAAAATGAGCATAGCATCCCCGTAGGAAAAAAATCTATAACCCATAGAGATTGCCTCCTCGTAAGCCTTATTCAATTTTTCAAAACCGCACAGCGCGGACGTAAGCATCAGCGGTGTGGAGCGCGGCAGATGGAAATTGGTTATAAGGCCGTTAACCGCTTTAAAAACATATCCGGGATGGATGAATATGTCCGTATATCCTTTAATAGAGCCGTTTTGACGCTCGACCGCCGACCACCGGCCGGCCGCCGTTGCTTCAATCGCCCTCGTAGTTGTTGTCCCCACCGCCAAAAGCCTTCTGCCTGCCTCTTTAACTTTAGATATCCTGCCTTCGAGAGACGATTTTATTTCAAAATATTCCCGGTCCATTCGATGCCCGCTTAAAAACTCGGCTTTAACCGGTTTAAACGTGCCTATACCTACATGAAGCGTCAGGGTTTCGACAGAGACGCCCTTATCTCTTATTTTACCTAAAAGTTCTTCCGTAAAGTGCAGTCCCGCAGTTGGAGCGGCTATCGATCCCTGATGCTCGGCATAAACAGTCTGGTATCTCTGCCTGTCCTCATTATCGGGCAGTCGTTTTATGTATGGGGGCAGAGGCATGGAGCCGAATTTCCAGATAATATCGTTTACCCTTGCCGGCTCTATATCCAAAAATCTTAAAAACTTTTTTGTCGCATAACTCCTAACTCCTAACTCTAAACTCTTAACTTTCTCCGTCCATATCTCGGCATTTATATCATTCCCGACGGTTATCATGCCTTCGAATCTGCCTTTATACATTACCTCCCATGTGCCGTCTTCGCCAGCTTCTTTAACGAGCAGGATATCTATATTGCCGCCTGAAGGTTTTTTAACGATAATCCGGGCAGGAAACACTTTTGTGTTGTTCAACAGGAGCATGTCTCCTTCGTTAAGGTATTCCATGATGTCGGCAAACCGCCTGTGCTCAACGGTTCCATCCTTGTGCAGGATGAGAAGTCTTGCTTCGTCTCTCTTTTCAGAGGGCCGCAGCGCGATTGAATCCTTTGGAAGGTGAAAATCGAAATCAGCGGTTTTCATACAATTCTATTATTGTTCCTGGATAAAACTTGGAGATTATCTCCCTGTAACTCATTCCCTTCTTTGCCAAATCAAGGGCAGTCCACTGGCACATCCCGACCCCATGCCCGTATCCTTTGCCTTCGAATATGTAAACGTCTTCGGCTCTTATGATATTTGTTATCATGGTGCTCGGAAGCTTATCCCATCCTAAGTTTTTTCTCAGGTCTTTCGCCGGGATACTGTATTCCCCGCTTTCAGTAATGATTTTTAAAGTCCGCGCCCGGTTGGAAACGGTATACGACTCTATGGCAATATCTTTTATCTGAACGCTGCTCGATGCCTTTTCAATATCGGACACCGGTATCCGCTTCTCCCACATAAAGTATGGGGAAAGTTCACAACTCGTCTCTACAGGCTTCAGATAAGGATAGCTCTTCCCGAAAGCCTCGGCCGGGTCCTCCGTCATGCCTCCGCTTGTGGAATGATAATACGCCACTATGGGTTTGCCCTCGTATGTGAGTATTTCCCCTTTCGTCTCGTTAACCGCCCTCGCTATGCTCTCCGGCACATTCCCGCTTTTATACACCTGATGAAGCACTGACGATGTAAGATGGTACGGCATTTTGCCGTTATTCAGCTTTTGATAAAGCGCATACGTCCTTGACACCACGGCCTGCGCCTTCAGGGCTTCGATATCCCAACTGCTTCCTACCTCTGCAGCGACCACGCCCTTTATGTAATCCTCCAGAGAAACCTCATTCACTATATAGAGTCCGTTATTTCCCTTCCACACCTCGATAACGCCTGAATATTTCAACCCGCTAAGAAGCACTTCGCCCTTCACATTACCGAGCCGTTCAACCTTTTCGTCCTTTTTCGGGATCTTCGGATTCTTATTATCCATGAGCAACACCCGTATGGTGGTCTCGGCAAATGAGGCGATAGGCCATAGGCAACAGGCTATAGACGAAAGGCTTAAAAAAATAAATAATGAAAAAGATAAAGAGACTTTCTTAATCCATTGCTTTTTGCCTATTGCCCATTGCCTATTGCCCATTGCCTGCTATTTTCTCCTTATCTCTGCCGTATCTTTCCATTTCCGAATATATGCATCCGCAATATTTCTGCCTGTAAAGCCCCACTTCCTTAGATATCTTTCTGCCCTCGGTGAATCCGATCCTGAAATCCTCACCGTAGAATTCCACCGAATATTTCTCCTGCATTTCCCTGCCTATATCCATAATCATACCAAATTTTTGATACGGGCTCACCAACAAAGATGTGGTAAAGGCATCCGCTTTCATCTCCTTAGCCTTTTTGGCTGTCTCCTCCAACCTGACAGAATAACAGTATTCGCATCTGTTATCTTCGCTGCCGACAACATTCCTCAGATATTCCTTCAAGCCGTAATAATCCGTATATTCCACATCGAGATTCCACAATCTTTGAAGCTCTTTCAGCGCATCCAGCCTGTTTTTATATTCCGTATACGGATGGATATTGGGATTAAACCACAGGCCCGTAACATCTATTCCATTCCGTTTGATATCCGTTAACGGATAAACGGCGCACGGGGCGCAGCATATATGCATGAGCAGGTTCATTTCTAAAACAACCCTTGCGGCAATTTTAAACCCAGATGCTCATATGCCAGCCTTGTAGCGAGCCTGCCGCGCGAAGTCCTCTCAAGCAGCCCCTCCTGCAGAAGGTAAGGCTCATATACATCCTCTATCGTCTCTTTGTCTTCCCTCAGCGCCGCCGCTATGGCATCAACCCCGGCAGGGCCTCCGCCGAATTTCTCGATTATGGTAAGGAGCAGTTTTCTGTCTATCTCATCCAGTCCCCTCTTGTCGACATCGAGGGATTTTAGCGCGCTCTTCGTGATGGCAATATCGATAACGCCGTCTCCTTTAACCTGCGCAAAGTCGCGGATGCGCTTTAAAAGCCTGTTCGCAATCCTCGGAGTGCCCCTTGAGCGCGACGCGATCTCCGATGCGGCGTCCGCCTTTATCTCCATCTCAAGCAGCTTTGCGGATCTCATGACAATCTGTTTGAGTTCTTCCGTATTATAAAACTCAAGCCTGTTTATAACCCCGAAACGGTCTCTCAGCGGCGAAGTAAGCAGACCCGTTCTTGTGGTAGCTCCTATCAGGGTAAATCTCGGAAGGTTGATTTTCAATGTCCGCGCATTAGGCCCCTGCCCTATGATTATATCCAGCTTATAATCCTCCATAGCCGAATATAAAACCTCTTCGACTATTCTCGGCAGGCGGTGAATCTCATCTATAAAAAGAATATCCCTCTCGGAGAGATTCGTGAGGATGGCCGCGAGGTCGCCCTGCCGTTCGAGCACAGGGCCTGTAGTGGTCTTGATATTTACTCCGAGTTCGTTAGCTATGATAACGGCAAGTGTAGTTTTGCCGAGACCCGGAGGCCCGAAAAACAGGGTATGGTCAAGGGGCTCCTCCCGCATCTTTGTAGCGGAAATAAATACCTTGAGATTTTCCTTTATCTTCTCCTGACCGACGAACTCGTCGAGCGAACGGGGGCGAAGGTTTACCTCGTAAGGGATATCCTCCTGAATGGCTTCAGGAGAAAGGGGATGGAGTTCTTTGTCTTCTATACGCATAATTTGTTATTTTGCCGAATTAAATTTTACCAATTTATTCCAGATTATCTTCCCGTTTTCACAGAATTCTTTTGAAAATTCGAGAGTGAAATTATTTATGAATTGGGAATATGCTTCTAAGAACTCTTCATTCCTCTTTTTTGCCTTATGTCCGAGCGGCTCTATAATTTCTAAGTATAAATTTGGATTGCCGGATATGAAATCCCAGAATTCTTGTCCACAAAGCTTTATATAATCACCTTTATCTGTTCTTTTTAACTTGCCATAACAGCACCCATTAACTGCAACTATATTTTTTTGTGAAAGGTTTGCCCCTAAAATCCTTTTTGCCTTTCTAAAATTGTCACGCATTTTTCTGATTTGACTGCTATTCCCCCAATTTGGCCCTGACTTAATGGAAACAATATATCTGATACCATCTCGCTCAAACTCAAGATCTATTCCTTCTGCAGAGGATTTCCTCCCATCCAAAACTTTTCCACAAATAAAAACAGCAAGACCCTCCAAAAACTCTCCAAATATTGTTTCCTCTTGAGAAGATAGATGAGCATCGAGAAGCCCTTTAACCAAATCATGAGCTGTTAAAATATTTTTTGCTTTAAACAGGTAAGGATTTTTGCGCTTTAAAATATGGTTTAATTTAAGCCTTTGAAGATTCAGCAGTCTCTTTGAATGGAATGTTCCAATATTCCTTTCTACATAATCTTTCACATCATTTAACTCTATTGGTCTCATAAACTCCTTTTTCTTCGCACAATAAGCATTCAACCGGCTCTATTTGTTCTTTTACCCTATTATAGTATTCCGGCACAATTTCAATTCCAATAGAATTTCTAAGCATTTTTTTGGCAACTCTTACAGTAGTTCCAGAGCCCATAAACGGGTCTAATACCCAATCGCCTTCTTTTGTAAATAATTTAATAAACCATTCCGGCAATGCCTCCGGAAATACAGCGCTGTGATTTTTATTGTTGCATTCTGTAGCTAAATGCAAGACATTAGTAGGATAAGCCAGACTTCTTTGCAGCCAGTTTGATATATTTTTGCCGAAACCGCTGCGTGTCTTTGAATTGTCTCTAATCATATCCGTTTCACTTAATCTCTTTAATCTTCCATTAGCCCATTCACCAACAGGAACCATTACCTCTTCCTGATGCATATTAAATCTTCTTGTTTTGTTGAATTGTAAAAGCCTCTCCCATGCGTCTCTAAAACGATTTGGCCATTTGCCCGGATAACAGTTTCTTTTGTGCCAGATAAATTCCTCAGTCCAGAGCCAGCCCTGCTTTCTCAGCGCTAAAATCAACTCCAGCACATAAGTATGCCTTTCACCGTTTTCAGCTTTTTCTTTTATATTCAGCATGAAAGTTCCATCGGGTTTTAAAACCCTCAAAAGCTCTTTGCCGATAGGCAGGAACCAATCAACATATTCCTCAGGTTTAATGCCGCCGTAAGTATGAGTTCTGCGGTCAGCATACGGCGGAGATGTAAAAATCAAATCAATAGAATTCTCTTCAAGTGTCTTTAAAACATCTCTACAATCCCCCAAAGTAATTTCATTCTGAATTTGCATCATAAAAAATTACAATAACTCCGATATAATATCTTTATAATTATTCATAATTATTCTCATCTATTCCTTCGTCAGATATTTTAACGCCTCTTTCAGAAGACTTTCAATATCCTTACATCCGCCTTCATAAGCCTTATCGAGGGCTTCCTGAGCCGTATTCTTTTTATAGCCGAGATTCACGAGTGCGGAAAGGGTATCGTCATAGACCGTGTCCTTTTTCTCCTTCAGGGACGGAAGTTTTCCCCTGAGTTCGAGGATCAATCTGTGAGCCGTTTTTTTGCCGAGACCCGGCACTTTGCAGAGAATGTCCACATCTTCGGAATGTATCGCGTTGTAAAAATTATCAGGCGGAATGGTTGAGAGTATATTTAATGCTACCTTCGGTCCTATTCCCGATATGCCGAGCAGCGTCGTGAAAATCCTTTTGTCATCATCGGTCTGAAAGCCGTAAAGCTGTATCGCGTCTTCTCTGACATGGGTATAAACAAAAAGGAAAACATCCTTATGCTCGTCGGGCAGATCGGGAAGCAGGGCAACCGGGACATTGACATGGTATCCCACTCCGCCTACTTCGACGATAAGGTAATCCGGTCTCTTTGAAATAAGCCTGCCTCTGAGCGACGCAATCATGTTTTAGTATACCGCAAACAGCATAAAGCAATCAGCATTTTAACTGCCTGTTGTTCGCATGGCACATAGCAATGGCAAGGGCATCCGCGCTGTCCGAAGACAACGAATGTTTTATCCGTAATATCTCCATGACCATTTTTTGAACCTGATTTTTGTCCGCCCTGCCGTAGCCTACAACAGCCTTCTTTACTTCAAGGGCGCTGTATTCATAAATCGGAAGTCCGGTCAATGCAGCGGCAAGGAGGACTACTCCCCGCGTATGTCCGAGGCTCAAGGCCGCCTTTATCCCTTTTGCAAAGAAAATCTTCTCTATCGCTATTTCGTCGGGATTATATTCGGAAATAACATCGACAAGCGATGCATAAAGCTCTCTGAGTCTTATATAGAGGGGCTTTCCGGCAGGCAAGGCTATTTTGCCGGATGCAAGGTATACCGGGTTGTTATTTCTCTGATTGTTGACTGCTGACCGCTGACTGCCGGCTGCATTTATGAGCCCGTAGCCGCAATTAATGCTTCCGGGGTCGATTCCGAGAATTCTCATCCCCTCATCTTTTCCTCGGGGCCTCAAAAAGTATCTCTTCTATCATCTGGCACAATACATGACCGAGCGTTATATGCGTTTCCTGGATCCTCGGGGTGTCGTCCGTTGGCACAACGAAGGCGTAATCGCTCTTGGATGCGAATTTATCGCCCTTAGTTCCGGTGAGGGCAATAGTCTTCAATCCTTTTTTCTTTGCCGCATCGACCGCCTTGAGGATATTTTTAGAGCCGCCGCTTGTGCTTATAGCCACGGCTATATCTCCCTGCTCCCCCAGAGTCTTGACCTGCCTTGCGAAAACCTCGGAATAGTCGTAATCGTTGGCTATGGATGTCATCACCGCCATATCGGTATTCAACGCGATCGCCGGAAGTCCGGGCCTGTCTTTTTTGAAACGGTTTACGAATTCCGCCGCGATGTGAGATGCGTCGCAGGCGCTGCCGCCGTTGCCGAAAATTATCAGTTTTTTGCCGTCATTAAAGGCGTCGGCTATCATCTTTGATACATCCGCGATGAGGGACGCATTCTCCTTAACGAACTTGGATTTTACGTTTATGCTGTCTTCAAACGCCTTGAGTATCTTTTTTTCCATGCGGGTAGTCTACTAAAGATAAAAGTTCATAGTCAAGGAAACAGAGGCTCTGTGTCAAGCCAATTTAGAAATGTCCTATTTTTACCAAAATAGAAATGTCCGGTTTTATGCTGCTGCCTCCAATGGAGGATTATTTATCATTGTCGCCGTTTTTCTATATGTCTTTCTCCATGGATGAT
>JAJYVD010000013.1 GCA_021792185.1 Nitrospirota bacterium
TTCTGCCTTACCATGATGATGTCCTCTCCTGCCATCCTGTCCTCCCCTTAAATCAGACAGTTTAGCAGTCTCTTTATAGGACATTTCTATTTTGGCTATATAGGACATTATCATTTTGGCGTTACATTAGGATGACCATAACTGTCATGTGGAAATATTGCTATATAATTGCTATACTTTTGTTAAAAATATACGGATAAGGAAGGATTCTCTAATGGAAGATATTGCAGCAACGCTTAAAGATTACTTTAAATATAAAGAAGATATTCTCCTTGTTTTTATTTTCGGCTCCGCAGTCAATGACCGTTTAACAAGAGAGAGCGATATAGATATTGCTGTTTTATTTAAGTATATACCTGATTTTAAAGAAATTTTTCATTTAAAAGGCGACATCTCCGAATTGATAAAAAGAGAAACGGACGTGGTTGTATTGAATAATTCATCACCTGTTATCAGAATGCAGGTTCTTAGAAACGGCGTAGCGGTTGTTAATAAAGACAGCGCCGCATACAATGATTTTTTTGTCAGGACAGTAAAGGAATACGATGATCTTAAGCGTGTGCGAAAGGAAACCGAAGAAAATATTTTAAGAGGTAAGATTTATGCCTGATATGGATGTAATTCTCGCAAAGACAGGCAATATCCAGCGATGCCTGAGACGGATTAGAGAGGCGACCGATCTCAAGCCGGACAGCCTTGATGATATCAATAAACAGGATATTTTTGTGCTAAACCTTCAAAGGGCGGTAGAAGCCGCTATCGATATTGCCGCGCACATAGTCGCTTCCGAGGGCCTGGGGCTGGCCTCTACGATAAAGGATAATTTCAAATTCTTAAGCGAGGTAGGCATAATCGATGAAGATCTTTTAAAAAAAATGCAGGCCATGGTCGGATTCAGAAATATAGCAGTGCATGATTATCAGGCAATAGATGCGGCAATTCTCAAATCGATATTGACAAACAATCTTAAAGATATTGAAGAGTTTTATGCAGTAATACTTAAGAGGTTTCCTGTTTAGGCGCAAAATGATGACAAAAAATGTCAGTAAATATTGACCACCCCATTTGTAAAAAGTCCGAAAAAGCGTCTTTTCGTCATTCCAGTAAAAACGGGAATCCAATCTTTTCAAATAGTTGCTTGCGCTCTGGATACCCGCCTTCGCGGGCATGACGACTTTTTACGAGGTGGCATGGAACATGCTTGATAAAGTTGTGTTGCAATAGGGGATTTTACGGTATATAATTATCATCGTATTCACTCTAACATTGCCGTCCTTGACGGCAAGCAGTCTTTAAATAGGAGGTTTTAAAATGTTGAAGGCAATCAACAGGATGAAAAGGGATGAGAAAGGCTTTACACTCGTCGAACTGCTCATCGTCGTCGCGATCATAGCAATACTCGCGGCTATAGCGATACCGCAGTTCGCGCAGTACAGGCAGAAGGCAGCGGCGTCGTCGGCTGCTGGCTCCTTTACAAATTATGTCAGCCAGCTTAATGCAGAGTATGCCGATACCGGAACTGTAGTAAGTAAGGCAGGCACTATTGGCACTACTGCGGTGACCTTTACTTTAGACCCAGCCACCGGGGCAGTTACTGCCTCTCCGGTGGTTTATGCGGTAAAGGGACTTACCGTTACCTGCGCATATGCTGGTGGCATAGTAACCTGCACCTAAACGGTATTATTGTTGAAGGGGAGAGGAGACTCTCCCCTTTTTTTGTAAGTCCCAACAGAAAACTTGGAAGATACTATTATGGACAGATCAATAAAAGGCAAAGATGGTTTTACCCTTGTGGAGTTACTTATAGTTATTGCAATTATCGCAATACTCGCTGCTGTGGCGCTGCCGCAATTCTCACAGTATAGACAGAAGTCTGCCGCAGCGAGCGCTGCAATGTCATTGACAGGCTGCGCTCAGGATTTGAATGCCAGATATGCCGATGATGGATCTACTACGACTAAAACATGCGGTGTCGGGTCATCTACGGCAACGCTTACCTTAAATCCGTCTGACGGGACAATTACCGGCATCGACGGTTCGTATACCGTAAAGGGGCTTAGCGTTACATGTGCTCTCAGCAATAATCAGGTCGAGTGTACTTAAATTGTCTGTGATGAGAATAGCGGCTGTTATTCCTGCCTATAGAGTCGTAAATCAAATAAAAGATGTAATTTCATCCCTGCCGGATAACATAGGCCATATTATAGTCGTCGATGACAAGTGTCCTGATTTTTCGGGTAAGGAATCCCAAAAAATAAATGACGACAGAGTGGTTGTGCTGTATCATGATGAGAATAAAGGGGTCGGAGGGGCTGTAGTTACCGGTTATAAAAAGGCCGTAGAATTAGACTGCGATATAATTGTTAAAATAGACGGTGACGGACAAATGGATACTTCATATATTGATCGCTTGATTGCTCCCTTAATTAATAATGAAGCTGACTACACAAAAGGCAACCGTTTTATGGATTTTTATGCTCTTAGAACCATGCCCAAGATCCGCCTCTTTGGTAACAGCATATTATCATTCTTGCTGAAAATAGCATCAGGATACTGGAATATTATCGATCCTACAAACGGCTATACCGCTATACATCGCAGGGCATTGGATAAGCTTAACTTGGATCGATTGTCGAGAGGGTATTTTTTTGAATCAGACATGTTGATTAACTTGGGCATTATTAATGCCGTAGTGAAAGATATAGATATACCGGCTAAATACGGCGATGAAGATAGTTCGCTTAATATCGTTAAAATAGCGCTTCAATTTCCTCAAAAACTCATAAAAGGGTTTATCAAACGCCTATTTTTAAAATACTTTATTTATGACTTTAACATGGCTTCGGTATATATTTTGGTCGGTCTTCCTATGTTTGTTTTTGGGATTTTTTTTGGAATTGTAGAATGGCTGGATTCAATTATCAACGGCACTGTCAAAACAGCAGGCACCATAATGCTGGTCGCCCTGCCCATTATAGTTTCGTTTCAGATGCTCTTACAGGCTATAAATATAGATATTAATTCCATCCCACGAAAAGATAGATAAAAAAATGGCAAAAATACTCTTATTATCTCCACCGTATATAGAACTCTACGGCAATCTCAAGAAAGCAGCAGGGAGATATTTCCCTTTAGGCTTAGGTTATATTGCTTCATATCTTAGGACATACGGGCATCATAATGTTGAAATGTATGAGCCGGAAGCACAGGGCTTGTCCTACGACGACATTGCTGCAATAATAAAACGTTTTATGCCTGATATTATAGGTATTACATGTTCCACTCCAAATTTTTTGAGAGCCGTTGAACTGGCGAGAGTATGCAAAAGATATGCTGACTCCAAAGTTGTCATCGGCGGCGTTCATGTGTCCGCAGTGCCTGAATTTATTATGGAGGAATATTCCGATTGTATAGATTGCATTGTTATAGGCGAGGGAGAAAAAACAATGCTGGAACTCGCAAACGCGTATCAGGACAATTCAAGCATAGAAAATATAAATGGTATCGCATACAAGAACGACAATAAAGTCATTCGTAATGAGAATAGGCCGTATATAGAAGATTTGGATTCGATTCCATTCCCGGCGCGCGATCTTATTCCTCAGGATATTTTCGTTCCCAACATGCACAATGCAAGATACAGAAATTGCAGCACAATTCTTACGAGCAGGGGATGTCCTTTTAATTGCAGTTTCTGTGCCGCACGGATCGTGTCAGGCAAAAAATACAGGATGCATTCTGCGGAGTATGTTTTGGAAGAAATGCAGATGTTAAAAAGAGATTATAAAGCGCGGCAGCTTATAATAACTGACGATACATTTACCTTAAACCATGCCCGCCTCGAAAAGATATGCAGGGGGATGATAGATAAAAAGCTCGACCTTGCGTGGTTTTGTTTTTCACAGGTAACAACGGTAGATAGGGATATATTATCCCTTATGAAAAAGGCAGGCTGTTACAGCATTGGTTTTGGAATAGAGTCTGCCGATGAGGCGATACTGCAAAAAATGGGCAAGCCTATCGCTCCGGAAAAGGCAAAGGAAACAGTTAGGATGGCAAACAGCCTCGGAATAAAGACACAGGCATTTTATATCCTTGGGTCTTATGGAGAGACAAAAGAACAAATGGATCGCACTATAAAATTCTCACAGGAAGTTAATGCTACGCTCGCTTTCTATAATATGCTGGTGCCATTTCCTGGTACTAAAGATTTTGATTATTTCTTTTCAACGATGCCTTTAAAAGATATAGAATGGGATAAATTTGTTGCTGTCGGCAAGGAATGCGTGCTTAAGAATTCCAATGTTTCTTCGGAACAAATCAAGCGGTTGATAGGCAAGGCTAATATGCTTTATTATATGCACCCTTTGCGGCTTTTAAATGTATTGCATCATATTAAAACAGTCTATGAATTTTCTAATTATCTTCAGGGAGGGATTGCATTAATGCGTCAAATATCGAGTTGGCTTCAAAAGAAACACGTTAGGCAGGAGTCATAATGAAAGCCCTACCGCACAATTTGAATAGTCCGCTTATTCATGCTATTGTCGTCATGATTATAGGCATTGCTGTCTATTCTAATACCTTGTATAGTCCGTTTATGTTTGATGATGAGGCAAACATTATTGAGAACCCTATAATTAAAGATTTTGTATATTTTAAGGATAACACAAAAGTTTATGGCAGTACTGCATTGAGTGGAATTAAAGATTTTTTTCGGAGTCGGTATGTAGGATATCTGAGTTTTGCGATAAATTACCGTTTGCACGGGCTTGATGTTTTGGGGTATCACGTTGTCAATATAGCAATTCACATAATAAATGCTTTATTTGTTTATTGGCTTATAATGCTAAGTTCTAAAACGCCCTTTCTTAAGAGCAGCATATTTGATGTAAATAATAATAGGAAACTCGGAGGTATCATCGCTCTATTTTCCTCTCTCTTGTTTGTTGCTCATCCCATACAGACACAGGCAGTTACCTATATTGTTCAGCGTTTTACATCGCTGGCAACTTTGTTTTATCTATTCTCCTTGATTCTATACATACGATCAAGACTTGAGGAGTCTACTGCCAAACGTTACGGCTTTTATGTCGCATCGCTTATATCAGCCGTTTTAGCGATGAAGACAAAAGAAATTTCTTTTACACTGCCGGTTATAGTTGCGATTTATGAGTTCATGTTTTTTGAAGGTAAGCTTAAAAAAAGGCTGTTCTATCTAATTCCAATCATCCTTACAATGCTCATTATTCCATTAACTTTTATAACTAACAATTTTTCAGGATCTAAGAATATCGAGGAAGTATTTAAAATAGCGAATATTTCACAATGGGATTATCTTTTTACCCAATTTAGGGTAATAGTTACATATATAAGGCTTATGTTTCCCCCTGTAATACAGAATCTCGACTATGACTATCCTGTATATCATTCATTTTTTGAACTGCCGGTTTTTTTGTCTTTTGTTTTGCTTTTATCAATATTGGGACTTGGTATTTATCTGTTTTACCGCTCTCGTCTCGCATCTCACGTTTTACGTCTCATCGCCTTTGGCATATTTTGGTTTTTCATAACACTATCTGTAGAATCGACCATAATACCGAGACCTGATGTTATATTTGAGCAGCGTATGTATTTGCCGTCAATAGGTTTTCTTATGGCAGCGGTGACGGCATTGATGATGACAAGGATTCCCTTGCAAAGTAAGTTTGCTGTTTTGGGGAAAGCGGTTATGCCTACAGTAGCAGCAATTGTTTTTATTTTTGCCGGCGGCGCATACGCGAGGAATACCATCTGGCAGGATGAAATCAAATTATGGGAAAACGTTGTTCGTAAAAGTTATGGGAATGCCCGTCCTCACACTAATCTCGGGAAATCATATCTCATAAAGGGTAGGATTGAGGAGGCTATAAGAGAATTCAAAATAGCGCTGCAGATTAATCCTGATATGCAAGAGGCGCACCTGAACCTCGGATTGGCTTATATCAGGCAGGGATTTTTTGATAAAGCAATAGAAGAATTTTTATTAGTATTAAAACGCAACCCTTATTACCATAAGGCTCACATCAACATTGGCATAGCATATTTCGAACTTAATCGTTTTGATGACGCCGCAAGAAGTTTTAAAAATGCCACAAAAATAAATCCCGACCTTGCGAAAGGTTATTACAACCTTGGGTTAACATATGAAAAACAGGGCAACACCGATTCCGCCATTAAGGAATATAAAATTGCCATGAAATTAGATCCTGACATGATAATTATGTATAATAATCTTGGTGTAAATTACTTTCAAGAAGGCAAACTCGATGATGCAATAAGAAGTTATCAAATTCTGATAGAATTAAGGCCTGATTTTGTCCAAGCACATTATAATCTTGGACTGGCATATAAAGGGCAGAAACGTTATGATGAAGCTATTCAGGAATTTGAAGCTGCGTTAAAACTAAAACCGGATGACGTGACTATGAAAAATATAGGAACTTATTTGAATGAACTGAAAAAATTATCGCCATGAAAGATGACGCAAAATCTAATAAAACAAAAATTATATATCAATCGGCTGTACAAATTTTGATAATTATATTTATAGGTTTTTTTAGCTATAGCAATACACTCAACGCGCCATTCGAATTTGATGACGAAGTAAATATTGTCAACAATACAGTAATTAGAGATTTCAATTTTTTTAAGGAACCTGCACTGGTTAGAAGTAGCACTATTGCGAATAACGTTAAGTACTTTTTTCACACCCGTTATATAGCATATTTAAGTTTTGCGATAAATTACAGACTGCACGGATTGGACGTATTTGGGTATCATGTCGTCAATATAGCAATTCATATTATAAATGCCATGCTTGTTTATTGGTTCATCATTCTCAGCTTTAAGACGCCTTTTTTTAGAGGCAGCATGTTTGCTCCGGATAGCGTATCGAGTGATAACAGGAACTATGCGGGCATGATCGCTTTCTTCTCATCGATTATCTTTGTTGCTCATCCTATTCAGACACAGGCTGTCACCTATATTGTCCAGCGTTTTACATCTATGGCGGCAATGTTTTATCTCTTTTCACTTGTTTTTTATATAGAATCGAGACTTATAACAATTAACGGTCAGCAGTCAGCGGTCAGCAGTCAGGGTAAGGAACAAAAAACAAAACATATAAAATTTAAAAAGTGGAGTTGTTATTGCGCTTCTATAATTGCTGCTGCTTTAGCAATGAAAACAAAAGAAATTTCTTTTACGCTACCTCTTATTATTGTAGTTTATGAATTTTTGTTTTTTGATGGCAAAATAAAGAGAAGGCTTCTTTATCTGGTGCCTATCTTGCTTACTATTTCCATAATTCCGTTGAGTCTCCTAACAAGCAATCCTTTAGGGACTCAAAACATTGAGGATGCATTCAAAATAGCAAGTCCTAAAAACAGCATTTCAGCATGGGATTATCTTATTACCCAATTTAGAGTGATAGTTACATATATAAGGCTTATGTTCCCTCCTGTAGTGCAGAATCTCGACTATGACTATCCGGTATATCGCTCTTTTTTTGATGTTAAAACAGTTCTGTCTTTTCTCCTTCTCGTATCGCTTTTTGGTTTTGCTATTTATTTACTGCGCCGGTCATCGATTATGGATAGTAAAGGTAATAGCATTTTGAGATTATCTGCCTTCGGTATTTTTTGGTTTTTCATAACATTGTCTGTGGAATCAAGCATTATTCCTATTCACGATGTGATTTTTGAACACCGGGTATATCTGCCATCTGTAGGTTTTCTTACTGCAATAGTTGCATTGATTATATCGGCGAGGATTTTCTTGCTCGATAAATTTGTTGTCATTGGAAAGGCGCTTGTGCCGGTATTAATGGTAACTGTTCTTATCTTTTCAGGTGCGACATATGCGAGGAATACTATCTGGCAGGATGAGATCAAGTTATGGGAAGATGTGGTTAAAAAAAGCCCTAATAAGGCACGCGTGCATTATAATCTCGGCGTTGTTTATGAAAAGAAAGGCCGTATTTATGAAGCTATGGATAAATATCTAACTGTAATTAAATTAAGTCCGAATCATGCAGATGCTTATAACAACCTTGGAGCGGCATACGCTAAAATAGGCCGTCTTGACAAGGCGGTGGAAAATTTTTATTTTGCCGCAAAGTTAAAACCTGAAGATGACGATATTCAGAGAAATTTCAGTCGTGCCAGTGAAGAGTTGGTCGGCAGGAATAGGCAATGAAAGAGTTTATAGAGAATTTTTTAAGAAAGCAAATCTTCAGCACATTGTCTCTTCATGTGATTTTTATTGCTGTGGTAGGATTTTTAGTGTATTCCAATACCTTTTATGCTCCATTTGAACTTGATGACAAAAGAAACATCATAGATAATCCAGCGATCAAAAGTTTTCAGTATTTCAAAAATCCGTCTGTTCTGCAAAACGTCGATACATACAAGGAAGTAAAAAAGTTTTTTTGGTCCAGATATATAGGGTATCTTACCTTTGCTTTGAACTATAGACTTCACGGACTTGATGTGTTCGGTTATCATGTCTTCAATGTGTTAATTCACATAACCAATGCATTTCTTGTATATTGGATAGTTATTTTTATATTTAGGACTCCGTATTTCAGGGATTTTCAGGATCATAATAGCAATAATCTTATAGCTTTCTTTTCTGCCTTAATCTTCGTCGTTCATCCGATACAAACACAAGCCGTTACATATATAGTCCAAAGATTCACTTCCCTTGCAACATTTTTTTATTTGTTTTCTCTCTTTTTGTATATTAAGTCAAGGCGTTCAGGTTATGTTAGAATGCGCTGTGGGTTATATGCAGGTTCTATTATCTTCGCTGTTCTTTCAATGAAAACCAAGGAAATAGCCTTTACCTTGCCTATTATTGCCGTGCTTTATGAATTTATGTTCTTGCAGGGCAATATTAGAAAGAGGATTCTCTATTTAATTCCTATGTTGCTTACGATACTTATCATTCCAATGACATTTATAGGAGCAAATAACTTTACTGAATTGGAATGGAAAGCTATAGAAAAGTCTGTTAATACTGCAAATTCCCTAAACATATCAAGTGTGGATTATTTTATAACTCAGATTAGGATTATTGTTACTTATATAAGGTTGTTGCTGTTGCCAATCAACCAAAATTTAGATTATAACTATCCTATATATAGTTCATTTTTTGCACTGCCTATTTTTTTATCCCTTCTCCTTCTTCTGTCGATAGTTGGTGTAGGTATTTACCTGTTTTATCATTCCAGGAGTAACGGATATTTAAGGCTCACTTCATTCGGTATTTTTTGGTTTTTTATAACCCTCACGGTTGAATCGAGCATCATCCCATTGGCAAATGTTATATTTGAACATAGGATGTATCTACCTTCTATCGGTTTTATAATATCTACAGTATCTTTTCTAATGGCAATAAAGATCAAGGTGAAAAAAATATTTATTTCCTTAGAGGAGGCGATTGTTTTTGCTTTGATTATGATAGTACTCATCTTTTGTGGAGTTGCTTACGCAAGAAATACTGTTTGGCAAACCGAAATCGGGCTATGGGAAGATGTCGTGCGCAAAAGTTATGGGAAGGCTCGACCTCATTATAACCTTGGCTTGGCTTATTCCAGAGCAGGTAAATTTAATGAGGCTATAAAAGAATTTTTATATGTAAGAGATAGCGCAGATTTTGACCTGCTGAGATATAATTTAGGCTGGGTTTATTTTAAAAAGAATATGCTTGAAGATGCGGAGCGTGAGTATCTTGCCGCAATAAAACTTAATCCTAATTATACAGATGCTTATATAAATTTAGGCGCTGTTTATATGAATCAAGGCCGCTTTGATGATGCAATTGAAGTATTAAAAAAGGCGATTGCCATTAAACCCGATGATCCTGAAGCTCATTATAATCTTGGCGGCGTATATGAGGGGCAGGGGAAATTGGAGAACGCCATTGAGGAATATAAGATTGTTTTACGGCAGAGACCGAAACTTACTGAGGAGCATAATAACATCGGTGTCGAGCTTTTCAGGCAAGGCAGGTTTAAAGAGGCTGAAAGGAAATACCGCATTGCCATAGGACTTAAGCCGGATATGGATCAGCCACATTATAATCTTGCCCTGGCGCTTAAAAAAATGAAAAAATTCGATGAGGCAGTAAAGGAATTAAATGAAACTATCAGACTTAAACCGGATATGGAAAGGGCTTATTACAACCTCGGACTGATATATAAAGAGAAAGGCCTTTCCGGGAAGGCGAAAGAGTCATTTCAGGCCGCCCTTAAACTGAAATCAGATTATCAAGATGCAATTAGGGAGCTTGAAGCATTGAAATGATTTATGTATTGCGTGAAAAGAACTCCTTGATTGTCTCAGTTACATAATAAGTATCTTCTTCTTTCTGGAGAGGACTCATAGGTAGCGACAGCACCTCTTGCGACATCATCTCGGAAACTTCCAATGAGCCGCTTATTTCCATTATTCTCTCGAAAGAAGCCATTTTGTGAAGCGGCAGCGGATAATAGATCATGGTGCTAATACCTTTTTCATTAAGGAATTTTTGCAATAGATCCCTTTTTTCCACATCAACTCTGACTGTATATTGGTTGTAGGAGTGTTTGGATGCTGCAGAAGGAATTTTCGGCAAAGATAGCCCTTCGATTCCTTCGAGGTCTTTGTTATAAACCTCGGCGATTTTTCTTCTGCGCTCGATAAATTCATTTATATATTTCATTTTTGCAAGCACTATTGCCGCCTGCATGGTATCGAGGCGGGCATTATATCCCACATGCATAACATTGTATTTATCCTTGCCTCCCTGACGTATCAGCATCCTTACGATTTCATTTATTTCCGGGTCGTTTGTAGATAACATGCCTCCGTCTCCAAATCCGCCTAAGTTTTTGGAAGGGAAAAAGCTGAATGCCCCTGTAGTGCCTATAGAGCCGAGTTTGCTGCCGCTCCATTCGCCGCCGAATGCCTGAGCCGTGTCTTCGATTACAAATAGATTATACTCTGCCGCAATGCCCATTATCTCATCCATGTTGCAGGGCTGCCCGTAAAGATGCACAGGTATTATTCCTATTACATTTTCAGCAGAGGTAAGATATTCTTTTATTTTTTTTGAATCTATATTATAGGTCTCCGGATCTATATCTACGAATACAGGGGTAGCGCCGGACCGCGCTATTGCATTGCCGGTAGCCGTAAAGGTAAATGGAGTAGTGATTATTTTATCTTCCTTATTGAAAAATTCTTCTCCTTTTGTTTCTATGGCAAGTGCCCTCAGGGACAATACAAGCGCTTCTGTGCCCGATGACACGCCGATGCAGTATTTTGCATTCAGGTATTTGGTAACGGTATCTTCGAGTTCCGCTATTTCCGGGCCGAATATCCATTTTTGATGTGCAAGGCATTTTTTTATTGCAGCGTCGATACTGTCTTTCATGTATTCATACTCTGCCTTGAGGTCTAACATCTGTATTTGTTTCACTATTTCCCCTCTATCGTCCTGAATAATCCTTCTTCATATTTGTATCTGTTCCCGCAGTATTTGCATACGGCATCGGTATTATTGAAATCCAATGTTGTCCCGCATTTACAGACCCAACCCTTTTGTTTTGCGGGCACACCCGCAACAACAGCATGATCCGGCACGTCGGATTTTATGACGCTGCCCGCCCCTACCATCGCATACTTGCCGACAGTAATTCCGCATATGATAGTGGCGTTGGCTCCTATGGTAGCGCCTTTCTTAACGCGTGTTTCTTTGAATTCATGTTTTCTTTCTATGAATGCCCGCGGATTATATACATTTGTAAACACGCATGAAGGTCCGCAAAAAACGTCGTCCTCCAAATAAATCCCTTTATAAACGGATACGTTGTTTTGTATCTTGCACCTGTTTCCTATATGCGCCTCAGGGCCGATAGACACGTTCTGTCCTATAATGCAGTTATCCCCTATTACGGAATCCTTGAGGATATGCGAGAAATGCCATACCTTTGTCCCTTTCCCTATTTTCACACCTTCCTCTACAAACGAACTCTCATGAACATAATAACCGGGCTGTTCATGTTTTTGACCCTTGCTTGAATTGCCTGAAAGACTGAGTTCGGCGGCCTCGAGGACTTTTAACACCCTTAGTCCCTCCTGCCCGTCTGTAAGAGGTTTTTTTCGAGATTGGACGCAGTCGATAAAATGCAGGAGTTCCTGTTTTAACGGCTCTTCACTGCCTACTGTGATTACTTCGTATTTTGCAGGCATCGCAACCGGTATTCTGCCGTCTTTCCATTCTATTTTATGATGATATACGAAAAGCTTTTCTTTGCTTACATCATCAAAGACAGCCATAGCCTTTGATCCGACTACTACCAATTTTTGTTCCTTAAAGGGATGCAGCCAGCTTACAAAAATATGGCCTTTAATGCCGCTTTTGAAGCTTATCTTTGTAAGCGTAGTATCATAAATCGAGTTGTTCAGGTAAGCGCCGCCGAACGCCGATACCTCTTCAGGGGCTTCGTCCAGCAGCATGAGAATAACTGATATATCGTGCGGCGCAAAACTCCAGAGAATATTCTCTTCTGTCCTTAATTTGCCTATATTCAGGCGGTTTGAATATATGTAGTGTATCTTGCCGAGTTCTCCCGAAGATATAAGCTCTTTCAGTTTTATAACTGCAGGATGGTATTGGAGGATATGCCCTGCCATGAGAATTCTTTGTTTTTTTTCGGCAAGCCTAACAAGACTCTCTCCCTCTTTGACGGTAAGGGCGAGCGGTTTTTCTACCATGACATCTTTACCGGCGCGGAGGGATTTTTCGACCAGTTCTCGGTGCGTTACAGCAGGGGTGGAAATAACTACGGCCTTTATGTCGGGATTGTTTAGAATATCGTTAAAGGAATAGGTGTAGTTAATCCCCGGAAACTCTTCTTTTTTCCGCGCCACGATTTCGATATCAGAGTCGCAGGCGGTATGCAGAACCCCTTCGCCGTGAAGATTGCGAAGGATGTTTTTACCCCAGTAGCCGAGACCGATAAGTCCTATAAATCTTTCTGTTTTTTCCATTCCCTTATCGCACCTCCCTCCATGCTTCGTCTAACTGTTTAATAATATCCGATACCTTTATTATTTTCCATCTGCCGCTGTCGAGAATCTTTTTGAGAGTTTCTTTATACCAATCAAGATGGTCTTTTATTATCGATGGATGAAAATTTAGAACTGCAGGAGCTTGCCGTCTGTCTGCCCCGTCGAGGGCTTCTAAAAGGAGGAGTCCTGCATCTTTTTCTCCAAGCCTTAAATTTTTTAATAGATAGTCGTCCTGCAGAGTTAAGGGCAGTTCCCATAGTTTGCCGTTATTTATAGGCATTGGTCTGAATATGTCCCATCCGCCATTATAGTTTCTTAATGAGCTATCTGCCCTTATACCGCTGTCCGCAAGGATTTCAGAAAGCGTCGGAGTCCATGCAAGTCCGGGAGCGCGAAAACTTATCGGTTTGTATTCGGCTATCTCATGCAGTCCTTCCTTTATCATCTTTGTCTGAAAGGACGGTGAACGGAAGCCCAATGCAATGTCATGCCATACGCCGTGCAGGCCTATTTCGTGTCCTGACGCGACAAGTTCGTTAAGAATGGGTCGTTCCAGTTTATATCTTCCGTTGGTAAGGAAATGCCATGTGGAGGATACGCCGAGGCTGTTTTCTATGGATGCTACCTTCTTTATGTTTTTAAAGCACGAGTCCAGGTCAACGTCATGCGTGAGCACCAGAGGTCTGGGGCGGCTGAACCATAGTCCTTTATTTGGAATACGATTGTCTTTTATGATTTTCTCTATCGGATGGTCTGCGCCTAACGGCTCTTTATGTCCTTTCTGCAGAGAAGCTTTTAAGGTCTTTGTAACGGCAAGAAAAAGACCTTCCGGGATTATAGAAAGCGGTTTCGATAATAATTTGCGGGCAGCGAGCTCACTGCCTCCCTGCTGGCTCTCAGGGAAAAAAGGCCGGTTATTTTCATCTGTAGGCGAATAATAATAAACTCCGTAAAGTTTTAGGATTTTTAAGTATGAATTCATGTCAACAGGCATTTATGTCACTACCTTTTTCTTCCTGTTCGCGCTGAAAATACTTCCTGCCGTTATTTTCAGAAAGATTGCCGCTCCGCCGAGGAGATTTTTTATATCATGAAACGATCGGATCTGTTTCAACCTCGACAGTATATAATGGGGGCTGAGATAGAAAGACTTGTATGCCTTTGTGACCCATCGGTGTATCTCCTCAGCGGGAAGTCCTGGCAGGTTTACAGTGGAAATCTTATCGCTGACAATGGCAAAATCTATCCACTTTAAGTTTGGCCTGAAGTATCCTGCTTCTTTAGCCATGCGGTAGAATTCGGTGCCGGGATAAGGGCTTGCCTGGAAGAAAGCTACGGTGTCAGGATTGCACATTTTCGCGAGCCGTATTGTTTCTTTTATTGTGTCGGGCGTTTCTCCTATATGTCCGATAACGAAACTTACCCCTACCTTAATGCCGGCTTTTTTGATCTCCCGTACTGCCTCTATCGATCTGGAAAGATCAAGCCGCTTATTCATTGCTTTTAGTACCTGCTGAGAGCCGGATTCGAGTCCCATCGCGATCTTTCCACAGCCTGCTCTTTTCATCAGCTTTAGGATGTCGGGCTGGATATAATCGGCACGGCTCATGCAGACCCATTTTATATCGAGATTTTTCTCGATAAGGAGTTCGCAAAATCTCGACAGCCTTTTCTTATCCGCGGTAAAAAGATCGTCGTTAAAGTTGAATTCCCTGATCCCATAATCATTAATCAGATGCTCGATCTCAGCAACGACATTTTCAGGGCTTCTGTGGCGGTATTTCCTGTCCCACATCATGTCCGACAGGCAATACGTGCAGTGAAAAGGGCATCCGCGCGAGGATATGATATTGGCTGTTCTGTCTTCCGATATGCTCTTGGTCGGTGGAGAATAATAAAGGCGCATAGGCAGCAGGTCGCGGGCAGGAAGCGGCAGGGAATCCAGATCCTTTATCAAGTCTCTTTTGCCTGTGAATGTAACGGAATTTTCTTTTCTAAAGCATATGCCCTTAATTCTGTTTATTGTGTCATTGTTTTTTACGGCATCGTAAATTTCTGTAAGCGTTAGTTCTCCTTCTCCGAGAACAACGGCTGTAACACCTTCTGTTGACGCGCATTCCTCCGGACTGCCTGTGGCGTGAGGCCCGCCTAAGATTATCGGCGTTTTCGGCAATTTATTATGTATCCGGTTAATGAGTTCTACGATAATATCGAAAGAGGGTGTTGTTGTTGTGATGCCGATAATATCAGGGTCGAAGGCTATGACTTTATTCAGCGTTTCTTCGTATGAGAGACCATATGCTTCCGCGTCCAATATTTCTATTTTAGCATCGGAACGCTGTTCTCTCAGGTATGCGGCAAGACAGGCAAGATTAAGCGGAGCGGACAGGCCGCCGTGCCCTTTGATACCTGCATACCGGTTGAATGATGGGTTTATCAACAGAACTTTCATGATTTTGTATTACATCCTTCTGCATATGGGCTTGCAACATAAAGGCTGCTGATGCCCAAGAAATATCTTACTACTTTGCATATTATAAATCCGTTTGATGTAAGAAGGGCAATTATCTCAGAATTCGAAAAGCCATATCTCATTCCCTTTTTTATCATATACTGTTCTGGTTTCCACCATGCAAATGCATGCCGAATTCTTGACCATAAACTGTTTGTGTTTGTAATAAGCAGTCTGCCCTCCCAATTTAGTACCCCTTTTGCCTCTTTTAAGGCGAGGCCGGGATTTTCATGATAATTTAGAGACCCAATAAATGTTATCGTATGAAACACTCCATTTTTGAAAGGCAAATAATAACTGCTGGCGCATATATCTACTCCCCTGTAAGGAAAGATGTCGAGACCTTGACCATTCAATCCTTTGCGTCGGATAAACAAATTACCTTCTCCACATCCAATATCCAATACGGGCTCCTTTGCATAGCGCGCACAGATGCGCATTCTCTCTTCCTGCACCGAAGTCAGACCGAGGGCATCAACACGATCATTACTCAACAGGAACCTGAGAGGAAGGGAAAGTATATCCATAAGTTTCATCGTCTTCCTTCTGTGCTTCTGAGAGAAATTGCTTTAAGGCCTATGCGCGCTTTGCGGTAAAGCTCATCGAAAGAGCGGACTTTAAAAAGTTCCCTTAAGATATATCGTGGCCGACGGTAAAACCTTCTGTAGGCATGATGGAATAATTCGACAAGTTCATCCCTTTTGAGGTGTTCTTCCCATACCGGAGTCTGAAAATCTGCGGACGGATTTCTGGCAAAATCTCGCCAGTAATCCGTCCTTATCAATCCCCTGTCCATCCCCATCTGATAAAGATCCGTGCCCGGGTACGGCGTCATAACGGTAAACTGCGCGTAAGAAGGATCAAGTTTCAATGCAAAGTCTATGGTTTCTTCTACGTCTTTTTTTGTCTGATCCGGCCCGCCGATGATAAAATCTGCCAGTGTTTCGATGCCTGTTTTTTTGCAGAGTTGGAAGGCACGCATTACCTCTTCGATTGTTATGCTTTTCCTGAGAGACTTCAGCATGCGGTTAGAGCCGGCTTCTACCCCAAAAGAAATACGTCTGCATCCCGCCTTTTTAAGAGATATGAGAAGCCCTTCGTCAACGGTATTGACCCTTGCCCGCAGCGAAAACGCAATATCCAATCTTTGCTCTGTTATCATGCGGCAGATATCTTCCACACGGGATTTTACAACGGTAAAGGTGTCGTCAAAAAATTGGAAGCTTTTTATCCCGCATTCCATAGCGCGTTTTATATCTTCAATGACTCGTTTTGGCGAGTGAGGCCGGAAAATATTTCCAAGGTGAGGTCGGTCGCAATATATGCACTTATACGGGCATCCGCGGGAAGACATGAGCATGGCGGATAGTTCTTTTTCCATAACAGGTCTGTATCTCTCCGGTTTGATGGATGTGAAATCGATAGGAGCTAATGAATCGAGGTCTTTTATGAGTGTCGGGGGCGCTCCTTTTATGTCTCCCTCGGCGCTTCGATAGAAAACACCGGGGATTGTCGGCGGTTCCGAAGAGCTTTCTAAATGGCTGATAAGCGCGGGGAAGGAAATTTCGCCTTCGCCGGTTATAACGTAATCTATATTCGGATTGGACAGTACTTCTTTGGGGAACAAATGCGCGTGAGGGCCCCCTAAAATTAGAATTGTATCGGGGAGATTTCTTTTAATCTCGGCAGCGCACCGATAAACATCGATAAGATGAAATGTGAGCACCGTTATGCCGATAATATGCGGTTTGTAATTCAAAAGCCTTGCTGTAAGGCTGTTGAGATCGATGCCCTCTGCCATGCAATCGAGTATCTTTACTTCATCACGAGGGCGTATTTGCCTTAATGACGCATGGAGGTAAAGGAGGCCGAGTGGAGGATATACCCCCGCATCTTCCTCGAACATATCGGACATATCCGCGGTTATGGGATGACTTAACGGTACCCTGAGTAGAAGGATTTTCATAATGGAGAGCTATCTTTTATATAAATGTTTGTTGTGTTCCATATCCATGAACATAGCGATTACCACCGAGAAATAGCCGCTGAGGATAAGCATTGCGAGAACCAGCTTCCATCCGATTCCGATCCATATCCCCTTAAAGAAGGTATCGATTATAAAAATGACAACTCCCGCTGCAATGCCAAGAAACAGCGCGGGAAAACCGAAGAAATAAAGCAGCACAAGGGGATGAAAGCTTTTGTAGACATATTTAATTATCATACGCTTGAAGAAAAGGCGTATTAGGAGGGCGCTGATAGAAAAAATAACCTTATATATCTTTATGCCCGATTTCTCTCCGATGCCGTAAACAGGATTTATCGGCACGTCCATAACGGTAAAGTCGAATATATTGAGGGTAACCAAAAAATCGTTAGGCATGCCGTAACGTTTATAAATCGCGTCTGGATTGATAGTTTTCAATACCTTAAGGGAAACTGCAGTGTAACCGCTTTGGGAGTCGGCAACGTGCCAGTAACCGGAAGCTATCTTTGTTAGGAATGACAGGACTATTCCACCGAATAACCTGACCGCAGGCATTTTATCCGTAACGAAAGGGTTGAAAAACCTGTTACCCTTGGCATAATCGACCTGTCCTGTCGCTACCGGCTCGATTATAGCAGGGAGATCTGCGGGGTCCATTTGTCCGTCTCCTGCCATCACGACCGTGACATCTATATTATTGTCTCTTGCCCATGCGTATCCTGTGCCTATGGCTCCGCCTACACCCTGATTCCTTTCATGGAAAATAGGGATAACACGGCGGTACTTCTCGGAGTAATTAATAATACGCTGACGGGTATCATCTTTACTGCAGTCGTCTATGCATATGATATGGTCGATAAAATCCGGCATGGTCTCGATAACCCTGCCGATAAGGTGAGAAACATTGTAGCAAGGAACAACAACAGAGATTGTTTTGTTGTATAACATTTTTTCGGTCAAAATCCTTTAATAAATATAGTTCATTCTTTGCCGTTTTTGCAAGCAATACAGGCACTATAGCAGTTGACATAGGTTTCATTAGCTATCATAATGACAATAGGGCATTTGAAGATATTTTGCCGGAGGGGGATTATGCATTTTATCGGACTTGATGCCGGTTCCGTGGCTGTTAAGCTCGTTGTCCTCGATAAAAACGGGGTCGTTATTGAAAGGCATTATGTCAGGCATTACGGACACGCCGTCAGAACGGCGCTCGAACTTTTAAAAGTCATAAAAGAAAAATTTTCTGAAAGTTCTTTATCCATTACAGGCTCTGCCGGAAAGATCATCGCCTCAACGCTGAAGATAAGTCCGATTAACGAGATCGTCTCTCAGTTCTATTAATCAGGCTTTTATGATAAGATAAGGCTATGAAGAAGCTCCGCCTTTACATTGATACATCTATTCTTGGCGGTATCTTTGATACGGAAGACCTCAAACGGGTGAAGACAGCCCAATTGCTCCTGGAATTGATTAAAGACGGCACTTACGAAGGGTTTATATCACGGCTAACGATTGAAGAGGTCTTTGACGCCCCTGAAAAGATACATTTGTCTCTGCAAAATAGAATTGTAGAAACAGGGTTCATTATAGCTGTAAGGCGGCTTGTAAACAGCGTGAACTTGAGAATGGGCTATAACCCTATTGAAATAATCTCTCCAGAGGAGGTGATCGGTAATGGAGAAATGGGACTATAAATCTCTTGAGTGGATACATCAAGCAAGGGAAGAAAATTATAAAAAGACAAAAAAGCTTTCGCCTGCTGAATTAGTCAAAAAAACGCATAATGCTACCGATACTGCTATTAAGGCTATGGGGCTAAAAGTTGTTAGGATGAGAGACCAAGTGCATACTCATTGATATTGCTTGCGTTAGCTCGAAATTGCAAAGGTTAGGTTTACGCATAAAGAATTCGCGGGGGGATTATGCATTTTATCGGACTTGATGCCGGTTCCGTGGCTGTTAAGCTCGTTGTCCTCGATAAAAACGGGGTCGTTATTGAAAGGCATTATGTCAGGCATTACGGACACGCCGTCAGAACGGCGCTCGAACTTTTAAAAGGCATAAAAGAAAAATTTTCTGAAAGTTTTTTATCCATTACCGGCTCTACCGGAAAGATCATCTCTTCCACGTTTAAGATAAGGCCGATCAATGAAATCGTTTCGCAGTCATATTCCGTAAAAAAACTATTTCCGCATATTAAGACCGTTATCGAGCTCGGGGGGGAAGATTCCAAGCTCATTATTTTGGAGGATGGAAATATAAAGGATTTTTCTATGAACTCCGTTTGTGCAGCGGGCACCGGCTCTTTTTTGGAACAGCAGGCGGAGAGGCTGAGGTTCGGCATAGAAGAATTCAGCGAAATAGCCGCAAAGTCTAAGCGGCCTTCCAAGATTGCGGGCAGGTGCAGCGTTTTCGCTAAGTCGGACATGATACATCTCCAGCAGATAGCTGCGCCTGTTGAAGACATCGTTGCAGGCCTCTGTTTTGCGGTCGCGCGTAATTTTAAAGGAACTATCGCCAAAGGCAGGGACGTAAAAGCGCCGATGGCTTTTCAGGGAGGCGTAGCCGCGAATAAAGGAATGATAAGGGCGTTTAAAGAGGTGTTTGAACTTGATGAACTTTTCATTCCGCCCGATTTCGCCTTTATGGGTGCATTGGGTGCTGTCATAAAGGACATGGATGAGGATCGCAGAAATACCTTCGATATCAAGGAACTCGAGTCCTTTGTTTTATCCGCAAGGTTTTCGGAACAAGGGCATGCGCCTTTAATATTGAAGGAAGATGATTTTTTTGAAAGACACATAGATAGAGCGGAAGATAGGAAGATCGGAAGGAAAAACTTCCATAGTGTAACTTCCGAGCTTCCGAGCTTCCGAGCTTCTGTTCTAATAACTGCTTATCTCGGAATTGACATCGGTTCGATAAGCACCAACCTTGCCGTTATAGATGAGGACGGCAATCTCCTCGCCAAACGTTATCTGATGACTGCAGGCAGGCCTATTGAAGCGGTAAAGCAGGGGCTTGAGGAGATTTATTCGGAAATCGGGAACCGGGTCGAGATTGCAGGGGTCGGGACTACCGGTTCCGGGAGGTATATGATAGCGGATTATGTCGGCGCCGATATAGTGAAAAACGAAATTACGGCTCAGGCGACCGCCGCGATATATATAGATCCGCAAGTAGATACTATTTTCGAGATAGGGGGACAGGATTCTAAGTATATTTCAATCCGTGACGGTATTATCGTCGATTTCGAAATGAATAAGGCGTGCGCCGCAGGCACGGGCTCATTCATAGAAGAACAGGCCGAGAAGCTCGATATCTCGGTAAAGAAAGAGTTCGCCGAATGCGCTTTCCGTGCCGAGAGCCCGTGCAGGCTCGGCGAGCGGTGCACGGTGTTTATGGAGAATTCCCTTATGGCGAATCTCCAGAGAGGCGCTGAAAAGGACGGCCTTCTTGCGGGGCTTGCGTATTCCATTGTTCAAAACTACATAAACAGGGTTGTTGCCGGAAAGCCGGTAGGCAAAAATATTTTCTTTCAGGGCGGAGTGGCTTTCAATAAGGCGGTTGTCGCTGCGTTTGAAAAATATTTGGACAGAAAGATAACCGTCCCGCCAAATCATGATGTTACAGGCGCTATCGGCATGGCGCTTATCGCAAGGGATTATATGAAAAAGAATGTGAGAGGGTATCGGTGTGACGGGGTATCGGAGAATATGTCACACCGACACACTGATACACTCCGATACACCGATACTTCGATACACCAACACACTAAATTCAAGGGTTTTGAATTTTCAAGAAAGCCGTATGAGATAAGCTCTTTTGAATGCAAAGGATGCCCGAATGTATGCGAGATCAACAGGGTAAAGATTCAGGACGAAGAAGGTTATTTGTTTTACGGCGGGAGATGCGAAAAATACGATGTGAGAAGGGCTAAAAAATCCGAACTTCCGGACCTCTTTGCGTTCAGGGAAGAGATGCTCTGGAAGGCGCATAATGAAAGAGCAGAAGAGCAGGAGAGCAGAAGAGCGAAGGATGCTTCTGAGCTTCCGCGCTTCCGCACTTCCGCACTAAAGATCGGAATTCCTTACATTTTCTTTTTCCACGACCAACTTCCTTTCTGGTCGACGTTTTTATGGGAACTCGGATTTGAGGTTGTGGTTTCTCCAAAGACGAACAAACAGGTCGTGAACCTCGGCGTCGAAAACGTCCTTTCCGAGGCGTGTTTCCCGGTAAAGGTCGCGCACGGGCATATAAAATGGCTTAAAGACGCAGGCGCAGACGCCGTCTTTATTCCGAGCTTTATAGGATTGAATCGGCACGGCGAAGGGTATAACAAAGGCGTGGCATGCCCGCATACCCAGACTATTCCGTATGTCTCAAAGGCAGCCATTCAGGGAATAAAAACACTAAGCCCTATTGTTAATTTTGAGTTGGGCTCAAAATTCCTTAAGAGGGAATTGAAAATGGCATTTGAGGAATACGGCATAAGCGGCAAGGATATCGAAAGGGCGCTGCAAAGCGCCGAATCCGCTCAATCGGAGTTCCAGAGGGCAATAAGAGAAAAAGGGCGGGAGATATTAAAATTAAGTGCGGAAGCACAGACTACCATCGTAATCATCGGCAGGGCGTATAATGCCTTTGATTCCGAAGTCAATCTCGAAATTCCTAAGAGACTGTCTCATATAGATGTGCTCTCGATCCCTATGGATATGCTTCCGGCGGATAATGAAAGGCTTCAGGATTCATGGCCCAATATGTATTGGAGGTCGGGTCAGAGGATACTGAGAGCGGCGCGGATAGTGAAAAATACGCCCAATCTCTATGCGATTTATATAGGAAATTTTTCATGCGGCCCCGATTCTTTTATACTTAAATATTTCAAAGAGGAGATGCAAGAGAAGCCTTTCCTGCACATAGAAATAGACGAGCACAGCGCGGATGCAGGCGCGGTAACGCGGTGCGAGGCATTTTTGGACAGCATTGAACAGCAGAGCAGAAGAACAGAAGTGCAGAAGATCGGAAGTACGGAAACAAAAGACTTCAGAGACAGCAATGCTTCCGCTCTTCCGCACTTCCGCGCTGCTGCGCTTAAAAAACGCACGGTTTTCATTCCGCGCATGGCAGATCATGCGTTTGCCCTGAAGGCTGCCTTTGAATACTGCGGCGTTCCCGCAGAGGTGCTGCCTGAATCGGATAAAGAATCCGTAGACATCGGCAGGAAATACGTATCCGGCAAGGAGTGTTACCCTTATCTGGTAACCGCAGGCGATATGTTGAAGAAGGTCTTTTCATCTGATTTTAAGCCGGGAGAATCGGCTTTCTTTATGCCGTCCGGCACCGGACCGTGCAGATTCGGCCAGTATAATGTGGCGCAAAAACTCATCCTCGAAAAACTGGGACTTAAAGAGGTGCCTATTTTCGCTCCCAATCAGGACATCGAATTTTACAGGGATCTCGGAATAGCAGGCAAGGATTTTTCAATGAGGGCATGGAGCGGGATCGTCGCATATGAGCTGCTTACGAAATGCCTGCATGAAACGAGGCCGTATGAGAAAACACACGGCGATTCCGAATGCCTTTATGGAAACTACAGCGAAAAGATCGGCCTGAGCATAAGCGGCAGGAACGGGGATATTAAATATCTTCTCAAGGATATGGGGATTGCGTTTAGGGCTATACCGCTTAAGAAAGAAAAGAGGCCGCTCATAGGCATTGTCGGGGAGATATTCGTGAGATCGCATAAATTTTCCAACGAACACTTGGTTAAAAAAATAGAATCTCTCGGCGGTCAAGCATGGCTTGCGCCTATAGAGGAGTGGATATACTATGTGAATGCCATGTCTTTGAGAAAAGCCTTGATAAAAAAGGATAGGTCTGCTATCATGAATATCTTCTTAAAACGGGTCTTTCAAAAGCGCATTCAGCACAGATTCGAGAAAGCCTTTAGAGGTTTTTTGAAGACACTGAAGGAGCCGGATACAAAAGAGATATTGAAAAAGGCGGCGCCGTACGTCCACGACTCCTTTGAAGGAGAGACGGTGTTAAGCGTGGGCAAGGCGATAGACCTTATAAATAGAGATGCATCGGGCATCGTCAATGCTATGCCCTTCGGCTGCATGCCGGGAACTATCGTTACCGCTCTTATGAAGGCGGTAAGCAAGGATTACGGCGTGCCATGCATAAGCATTCCGTATGACGGCACGGAGTCGCCGGCAACGGCGCTTCAGCTTGAGGCGTTTATGGAATCCGCTAAGATGAGGAGGTGATGGTGTGGGGAACGTCGCAAAATGGCGTAAGAAGAAGATGCGCAAGCACAAGCATAAAAAGCTGCGCAGAAAGACAAGGGCCCAGAGAAGAAGGTAATTCGGATTGATGATCGGATATTAAAATCATCAGTCATAAATCATAAATCTGAGATCAAAACAGGAGCCTATAATGAAGGAGATAATCGCTTTGCAGGAAAGGCTGACTCTTATGGAACAGGAGTTGAAAACCCTTACTGATAAGGTTACCGAACTGGAACTGTCTTTAAAAGAACTTGACGATTTCAAACTTGAGATAAAGGGATTGAAGGTTTTCCTTGGAAGGGTGCACCCGGAATTTAAGGCTCAGTTTCCGGATATAATCAAGAAATTATAACGGTTCGTTAAAGCGTGTGATTTTGGCTCCCACGAAGGGCATTTTCTTAATATAGTTTTTGAATAACGCTTTTTTTACAACTCCGCCTTTGCCCTTTATTCCGCCGGCATGGATGAGATAAACCTTTTTATTTTCTGTCTTGATTATTCCCATATGAGCTATGATCTCTTCCTTTTGGGATCTTTTCTTAGGGTCTTTTATAAAAAAGATGATATCCCCGCTTTTTAGGGCATTCATCTTTATCCTCAATTCATCGGGCGGCAGGAACTCTATGAAATCCTTCCCTCTGGAACCGTTTGTTCTTTTGACCCTGCCTATGTGCGATGTTATCTCTTTGCCCCACTTGTCGCTATGTATCATATCCTCGCCGTATTCAAAGCGGTTATCGTAATTGATAACCTTTCCGTCTTTAATGATGCCCTTTGAATGGAATCTTTTATTCAGTGCGATATCGATCGCCTCATCCGGTGTGCCGCTGAGCGCAAGCTCTACCGCCCGGAATGTGAGATACATGCAGTCCACCCGCTCATCCGCCACGATTACGGATTTGGAAACGTATTCGCCCATGGGGTATTTGTCGTAGGGAACGCCTATGAATTTTTCAGCCCAAAAAGCTATACGTTCTCCGACAGGCTTGTTTTTGAGTCCGGATTGCAAGGTGATAATTTCTCCATCCGAAAGAGCAAAAGAGGTTTGAGCCGCATATAGCAGTAATGAAAAATAAACAGCAAAAAGGAGAACGGGCAGGATATTGAAGCGGCTTCGGCTAACTTCTGATGACCCACAGACGGCAATGTAAACTGTGAATCGGAGAAAGGCCGGATGCCTTTCGAGAATGAGCGGATAATACCCTGTCCGCTCTCCTTTCGACACTTCTCTCATGTGCTATAATACCACATGTCGAATATTATCAAGCCTTTTTCAACCACAGGCATCGGCAGCCTTCCGCATAAAGATCCCCGGGAGGCGTGCGAGCTTATCCTCAGAACATTCGATATCCCTTTCTGGCCCCAACTGCCGGCGGTTTCTTTCAGAGAATCTATGACCGTTCAGTATTCAGAAGGCATGCCGTATATCAGGCTCGACGAAGACGCGCAGACAGCGTGGGTCATGAGGGACGGCAGCGACGAACTCGATAGGTTTTACGAATCATATTCCGACAACGCGAAGATAGCCGTATCAGAGGATTATGCTGCCGGATTGCACGCGTTTTTGAAGATGATAAAGGGCAGGAGATTCGATGCGCTTAAAGGGCATATCACCGGGCCGGTTACCTTCACCCTCGGCCTCAAGGACCACTACGGACGGCTTATATATTTTGACGAGGAACTGCGCGAGATTTCATCTATGCTGCTCAGGGCAAAGGCGCGCTGGCAGGTGGATATATTAAGGCAGCATTCCGAGAACGTGATTATTTTCATAGACGAACCGATCCTCTCAGCCATAGGCAGTTCTTCGTACTTAGGCGTCGACGGACAAGAAGTGTTGCGGCTGCTCAAGGATACGGCGGCCGCTATCGAAGACGTGGGCGGCATACCCGGCATCCATTGCTGCGGAAGGGCGGACTGGCCGCTGGTGATTAAAAGCGGAGTCAGGATACTGAATTTCGACGCCTTCGAATATTTCGATACGCTTGCCATATATCACGAAGAATTGAAGGATTTCCTTCAGGGGGGCGGATATCTCGCGTGGGGAATAGTGCCGACCTCAGATGCCATAAGGGGCGTTGATGACGGGCAGCTTATATCTCTTATGCGCGGACATATCGAGAAATTATGCTCGCATGTGCCGTCTGAACTTGTGAGATCGCGCATTATCATTACCCCTTCGTGCGGAACCGGTTCGAGGAGCATAGAAGAAACCATAAAGGTCTTCCAGTTGATCATGAGACTGAAAGAGGCAATGGCGTGAAAGAAAATCAGCAATCAAAGAGAGGGGTCTTTATTTCCCTCGAAGGCATAGAAGGAACCGGCAAGACAACTCAGGCGAAACTTCTAAGCGAAAGGCTTTCAAAAGAAGGATACGATGTTGTCCTGACAAAAGAGCCGGGAGGCACTGTCATCGGCGGCAGGATTCGCGAAATCCTGCTTCAGCCCGACCATACGGAGATGTCTTATGTTGCGGAGCTTCTTCTTTATAATGCCGACAGGGCGCAGCACTTAAATGAAAAGATTTTACCTGCTGTGAATAACGGAAAGATAGTTATCACCGACAGGTTTACCGATTCTACGATTGCCTATCAGGGGTACGGCAGGGGAATCGATATCGGGCTTCTGAAATCAATAGATATTATTGCGACAGGCAGCATAAGGCCGGATTTGACCGTACTTTTCGACCTCGATGTCGAAGTAGGTCTGATGAGGAACAAGGGGGCAAACAAGATCGACAGGCTTGAACTCGAAGATATAGAGTTTCATAAAAAAGTCCGTGAAGGTTATTTGAAGATCGCGGAGGCCGAGACTGAAAGGGTAAAGATCGTGGATGCGTCAATGCAGCCTGAACAGGTAAGTGAAAAGATATGGGAGATCGTGAGATGGCGCTTAAAGATGTCTTAGGGCAGGAGCGGGCGTTAAGAATACTTTCCGGCACTCTCAGGAGAGATCGGGTGCCGTCCGCCATGCTGTTTTCCGGAGATTCCGGCATAGGAAAGAGGCTGGCTGCTATTAATTATGCCAAGGCCATTAACTGTGCGCGGCCGGAAGGCTATGATTCGTGCGATGAATGCGTGTCGTGCCATAAGATAGGCGCGGCAACCCATCCCGATGTTCTGACCGTTACCCTTGAGAATGTCGAAGACACGCTTTCTTTAAAGGAGAAGACAGGCAAAGATAAAAGCAGATACGAGTATCCGATAGAGGCTGTGCATAAGATCGAAGAGATCCTTTATTTAAGCCCTTATGAAGGCAGGAAGAAAATTATCATCATAGACGATGCCGATGTCATGAATATCAATGCAGCGAATGCCTTTTTAAAGACCCTCGAGGAGCCGCCGCCCGACAGCCTGATAATACTTGTATCCTCAAGTCCTGACAGGCTGCCGGATACTATAAGATCGAGGTGCGTGCAAATAAAATTTTATCCGCTGCCTCTGGACGGATGTAAAGGCGTGATGTCAAAGCATATCGACGAGAAGGATATGGATTTTGTGCTCAATATCGCGATGGGAAGGCCGGGTCTCGCGGTGTCTGCGGATCTCATAAAAGAACGTGAGAGGTTTACAGAGATTCTCAACGGCATGATTCGCGGAGAGTCGAAGGATGCGTGGGCGGATAAGGGTGAAATCAGATCATGGCTCGATATGGCATCGGTTATGTTGAGGGATATGGCGGTAAGCTCGGAGTTCGGAGTTAAGAGTTCGGAGTTTCTGATATTTTCTGATGTCGTTTCTGCAAAATCAACGCTCAACGCTCAACGCTCAACGCTCAACGATGTCTTGAACGCGTATCAGGAGATGCAGCAGTTAAAGGGACTCCTTGATTTTAATCTCAATAAATCCATAACATGGAATTATGTGTCAACGATAATGAGACAGGTAATGGAGGTATAGATGCCGGATGTTGTAGGTATACGGTTTAAGAGCTGCGGGAAGATATACGATTTCGAGGTTAACGGAATAGAGGTGAATGAAGGGGATTCAGTTGTCGTGGAGTCTGATTTCGGTGTCAGTATAGGCAGGGTAATAAGGGGGAGGCGCACGGTAGAAGCCGGCGGAAGGGAACTCAAGAAGGTTATGAGGATTGTCGGCGAAGACGATATAAAAACAGACGAGGGAAACAGGAAACTCGAACAAGAGGCTAAGGATTTCTGTGTCGAGCGGATAATGGCGCGCGGCCTTCAGATGAAGCTTGTGGGAGCGGAATCGACCCTCGATAGAAAACGGATAATCTTTTATTTCACCGCGGACGGAAGAATAGATTTCAGGGAACTCGTGAAGGACCTTGCCGCAAGGTTCAAGACAAGGATAGAGATGAGGCAGATAGGCATACGCGACGAGGCAAAACTCATAGGCGGACTCGGAGTTTGCGGCAGGGAGCTTTGCTGCAGCACATTTTTGACTTCATTCGAGCCTGTATCCATAAAAATGGCCAAACGCCAGGATCTGGCCTTGAACGTGGGCAAGCTTTCTGGACTTTGCAGCAGGCTTATGTGCTGTCTCAGGTACGAGTACGAAGGAGACATGGAAAGCATTGCAACGGACGATGAGATTCCGGCTGAGGAAGACGTGCGCGAAGAGAAGCAGGACAGCAGGATTTCGGAAGTCCTGTCAAAACTGGAGCAGAGCGATGCGGTTGAGGAATCCATAGAAACCCCGCCTGAGAAGGTTTCCGGTGAAACTATCGAAGAGAATAAAACCGAGCAGCCAAAACCTGAGCAGCCGAAATCCGAACAAGGCGAACATCGGCATAAGAAATTCAAGCATAAGAGGAGGCGCTTCAGGCGATGAACTCCGGCAGTCGGTTTTATGTTACAACGCCCATTTATTATGTGAATGACATACCGCATATCGGTCATGCGTATACCACTATTGCGGCAGACATCCTTGCAAGATACAACAGGCTGAAGGGCAATGAGGTCTTTTTTCTTACAGGCACCGACGAGCACGGGCAGAAAGTTGAAAAGGCAGCGAAGGAAAAAGGCAAGACCCCTAAGGAACATGCCGATATAATGGTCGAGAACTTCAAAGGCCTCTGGAAGAAACTCAATGTATCGAACGACGCATTTATAAGAACCACCGACACAGAGCACATAAAGACAGTGCAGGGGCTTATGCAGATGCTCTTTGACAGGGGAGAGATAGAAAAGAGGAGCTATGCCGGATGGTATTGCGTTCCCGACGAAAGATTCTGGACAGAGAAGGATTTGATAGAGGGCAATTGCCCTGACTGCGGCAGGCATGTGGAGCAGATAAAGGAAGAGAATTATTTTTTCCTGATGTCGAAATATCAGGACAGGCTGATAGATTATATAGAAAAAAATTCCGACTATATACTGCCTGAAACCAGAAAGAACGAAGTGCTCGGATTTTTAAAAAACAATACGCTTGGAGACTTATGCATTTCGAGGCCTAAGCAGAGGCTTGCGTGGGGAATACCTCTTCCGTTTGACGATAACTTTGTGACATATGTGTGGTTTGACGCGCTTGTGAATTATTTTTCGGCAACACGGTATCTCGTTGAAGAGAATTTGAAATTTCAAATTTCAAATTTCAAATCTACGACGGATTGGTGGCCTGCAAATCATCACATAATCGGCAAAGATATACTTACAACCCATGCCGTTTACTGGTCAACGATGCTCATGGCATTAAACGATATAGAACCGGATAAGTACCGTCTCCCCGTGAATATTTTCGCGCACGGATGGTGGACGGTTGACGGCAAAAAGATGTCCAAGTCCATAGGCAATGTTGTTGACCCTAATGAGATGATAGATAAATACGGCGTTGACGCATTCCGCTATTTCCTTTTCAGGGAAGTGCCTTTCGGGCTTGACGGCGATTTTTCGGAAGACGCCTTGATAAGGCGCATAAACACAGACCTCGCCAATGACCTCGGGAATCTGCTGAGCAGGTTTTTGACTATGGCGGAAAAATATTTTGATGGAAAGATTGAAATTGTTGACTCTTCCGGCGATTTTGCTCAGGAATGCGTAAAGGCAAACGAAAGTATTAATAAAGAGGATTTTTGGCTGCGTCTTCAATTCAATCTGATTCTCGAAAGTGTATGGAATATTGTCGGAGCTGCAAACAACCATATCGCGCAAAAAGAGCCTTGGAAACTCGTAAAGAGCGATCCCGACGAGCTTAAGGCTGTCCTGTTTAATATCTGGAACGCGCTGAGGCTTTCGGCATTAGCCGTATCTCCCTTTATGCCCGACGCGGCAGAGAAGATTTGGACACAAATAGGGTTGAGGTCTTTGACTGATGAGACAAGAGAAAATCAGGAAATATTTGATTGGAGTTGGAAACCTGCCTATGAAATAAAAACAGCAAAGGGCGAGCAGCTTTTCCCCCGCATAGAAAAAAAAGAAGAAAAACAAAAACCTGAACAGAAGAAGGAGAAACCGAAGATGACGGAAGGTGTTAAAGAATTAATTGCCATAGATGATTTTGCAAAGGTCGAATTAAGGGTCGGAAAGATTGTAGCTGCAGAGAAGGTCGAAAAGTCCGAAAAACTTTTAAAGCTGAAGGTTGATATCGGAACCGAAGAAAGGCAGATAGTAGCGGGCATTGCAAAGGCATATACTCCTGATGATTTAACAGGTAAAAAAATCGTGGTAGTTACGAACCTAAAACCCGCAAAGTTGATGGGCATCGAGTCGCATGGCATGCTCCTTGCGGCAACGGATGAAGAGGGCAATATGTCAATCCTCGCTCTCGATAGGGAAGTGAAGCAAGGGGCGAGGGTGAAGTAATGTCCGACGGCAAAATAAAACACTGGCCTGAGAATGAGAGGCCGAGGGAGCGGCTCGTTAAATACGGCGCTGAAAACCTCTCTGACGCGCAGCTTCTTGCGATAATACTGCGGACAGGTAGCGGAGAAAAAGGAGTGTTGGGTCTCTCGATGTCGCTCCTCGAAGCGTTTAAAACCCTGAGAAGCATAGACGCCGCTTCGATATCCGAACTCTCATCAATGAAAGGCCTCGGAACCGCAAAGATTGCCCAGATTAAAGCGGCCTTTGAACTCGGCAAGAGATTGATGGGCGAGTCGTCCGACGGCAGACCGGTATTTTCTTCGAGCCATTCGGTATACGAATATTTCGCGCCCCGGTTTAAAAATTTCAAAAAGGAGATATTCATATCGGTTCTGCTTGACGCAAAAAACAGGCTTCTGAGGGAGTGTAAAGTCTCTGAAGGCACGCTCACCAATTCGCCCATTCACCCGAGGGAGGCGTTTAAAGAGGCGATAAAGGAGTCGGCGGCATCGGTAATATTTGTTCATAACCATCCGAGCGGAGATCCTGAGCCAAGCAAGGACGATATAATTATTACCGAACGGCTGAAGGGCGCGGGAGAGATTATCGGCATAGGCGTGCTTGACCATGTGATCATAGGCGACGGAAAATATGCAAGCCTTAAAGAAAAAGGCGTATTGTGATAAAATAGCGCATACCCGAATTGAGCGGTTTTATACATGCCGGGCATGACTCAAAACCTTTAGAAAGTGTTTGTTGCAATGCATATGAGAGATTAAAAACGTATTGCTCAATAAAGTACCCGCCGATGCGGATGACGGATATAAGACTAATGTTAGTTACAATGCCGGGGTCTAAAGGTTTCTCGTCAAACCCGGCATGTATTTTCAAAAGAAGAGATGGAAGACGAAGCATTGGAGCGACTTCGACAGACCAAGCATAACGCAGGTTAAGGTTGAGGTTAAGGTTAAGAAAGAAAAACTCAGCCTCAACCTTAGCCTTAACCTGTCGTTGAAAGGCCGGATGCCTTTCGAGAATGAAGCGGAAATGCTTTGCCTTTCATCGTGCAGGATTAAATTTTTATAAACAGGAGGAATGAATAATGATTACGAGAGCGCTTATTAGTGTCTCCGACAAGAGAGGAGTCGTCGATTTTGCAAAGGAATTATCCGCTATGGGGGTTGAGATTTTATCCACTGGAGGCACCGCTAAGGCGTTGAGAGACACGGGCGTTTCCGTTGTCGAGGTTTCGGATTATACCGGATTCCCGGAGATGCTCGACGGCAGGCTTAAAACGCTTCACCCGAAGATACACGGCGGGCTACTTTCGAGACGCGGCAACTCCAAGGACATGGAGGACATAGAGAAGCACGGCATTAAACCCATAGACATGGTAGTTGTTAATCTTTACCCATTCGAGGAGACCATTTCAAAGCCTAATGTGACATTCGAAGACGCAATAGAAAATATAGACATAGGCGGCCCTACAATGCTGAGGGCGGCTTCCAAGAATTTTCAGGACGTTGCTGTGGTTGTAGATCCGGAAGACTATCCGAAGATAATAGAAGAGATGAAGGCATCGAATAAGACGGTAAGCAAAGAGACTAAACTCAACCTCGCCAAAAAGGTTTTCGCGCATACTGCCCGGTATGACACGCTAATCGCAGACTATTTAACGGGGGTAACGGAAAAAGAGCAGTCCTTTCCGGAATATTTTACGACCTCTCTTAGGAGGGTATCTGTTTTGAGATACGGTGAAAACCCTCAGCAGAAGGCCGCCATATATAAAGAAAAGACAAGCGGTCTTTCTCTTCCGGACGCGAAGGTGCTTCAGGGGAAGGAAATGTCGTTCAATAATTATCTCGATACACACTCCGCGCTTATGCTCGCGCTCGAGTTCGACAAAAAAGCGTGCGCCGTCATAAAACACAATAATCCGTGCGGCGTCGCTCTCGGCGATACCGCTGTTGAGGCTTATAAAAAGGCTGAAAAGGCCGACCCTGTTTCCGCCTTTGGAGGAGTTGTGGCGTTTAACACCGGGGTGGACGGGGATGCTGCTAAGGCGATGATAGATATGTTCTTAGAGGTGGTGATAGCGCCTTCTTTCACCAAAGAGGCTATGGAAATATTCTCGAAAAAGCCCAATGTGCGGCTGTTGGAGTTTCCGGATATGGGTTCAAATAAAAAAGCGGGATCTTGGGATATTAAGCGGATTGCCGGCGGAATGCTCCTTCAGGGATGGGATTATTCGGATGAGGACATTATGTCGATGAAGGCGATCACAAAACGGCAGCCCACAAAAGACGAGTTTGAGGCGCTTTCCTTCGCGTGGAAAGTCTGCAAGCATGTAAAGTCCAATGCCGTCGTATACGCGTTCAAAGACAGAACAGCAGGTATAGGCATCGGACAGACAAAGAGGGTCTATACGGCCAAAATAGGAGCTATGAACGCAGGAGAGCCGATTCAAGGCTCGGTTGCGGCCTCCGACGGATTTTTCCCGTTCAGGGACGGCATAGACGTTCTGCATGAAATGGGCGTCACTGCTGTTGTTCAGCCGGGAGGCTCTGTAAAAGATCAGGAGATTATACAGGCGGCGGACGAGCACAACATGGCGATGATTCTTACAGGGACGAGGCATTTCAGACACTGATGAGATCCTTCAGAGAAATAAAGCTGCATTACAACTTTACCGTAGAGGATGAGAAGAGGCTCGTCTCTCTGAAGATCCTCATGGATGAGCATGCGGATGAGGCTATGGACGCCCTCCATTCATGGATACTGCAGACAAAGCAGGCGGCAGCCTTTTTTACCGATGAACTCAGGAAAAAGCATATATTCGGGGCGCAGAAAATATGGTTTGCAGATCTTTTCTCCGGAAGTTACGACAATAAGTATTACGAAAAACTGATAAGGATAGGACAGAGGCATATGAGGGTGAGTGTGGATGCCCATTATATGAACCGCTCGGTTAATATCATAAGAAATTTCTGTATCAATATCCTTAGCTCCCAAATAGAAGATGCGGATGAGCGGGCGCGGCTGCTGATTTCCATAGAAAAGATACTCGATATAAACCTCGATATAATCACGTCTTCTTACATAGAGGAGGAGTTGAGGACTTATTCCCCTGCTTACAGGGTGAAGAACGCATTGATAAGCTTTTCGGAGCGTTTTTCCCAGTCCATGAATCTTGTCCTCATTCTTGCGCTTATAGGGCTGACGCTCGGTGTTGTCGGTCTGTTTGTTTACGATGTGCGGAACCTTGTTACAGGCAACCTTGAGCATGGAATAATATCAGCCCTCGGCTCGATGCTGATTTTGTGGGTAATGATAGAACTTATGAATACCGAAATAGCGCATCTTAAAGGCGGAAAGTTTCATATCAGCGTTTTTATAGGGGTTGCGCTTGTAACTATCATAAGGGAGACTATGATTGCCACGCTGAAGCATGAAAAGCCCGAGACTATATACTATCTCATAGCGGCGATACTCGTTATAGGTCTGGTTTACTGGATGGTTAAAAAAACGGAGGAGAAAGGATAATGAAGGTTTTGGTTGTAGGCAGCGGAGGAAGGGAGCACGCGATTGTTTGGAAGCTCTCGCAGTCCAGACTTGTCGATAAAATTTACTGCACCCCCGGCAATGCGGGAATATCAGGAATGGCCGAATGCATAGATGTGGATTCGTCGGACTTCAGCGCGCTGGTGGATTTTGTCAGATACGAATGGGTAGACCTCACAATTGTAGGCCCTGAAGACCCGCTTTCAAGGGGAATAGTCGATGCCTTTGAAAAGGAAGGCAGGAGGATTATCGGGCCTTCAAAGGCGGCGGCGCAGCTCGAATCGAGCAAGGTTTTTTCTAAGGAGTTCATGAAGAAGCACCGCATTCCCACCGCCGGATATAAAGTTTTCAGTTCGTATATCCATGCCGAGGATCATGTGCGGATGAAGGGAGCGCCCATCGTTATAAAGGCCGACGGACTCGCCGCAGGCAAGGGGGTTATTGTCGCCTCTACAGTGGATGAAGCCACAGATGCATTGCGGTTTATTATGAAAGACAGGGCATTCGGAGATGCCGGGAATAAGGTAATAGTTGAAGACTGTCTTAATGGAGAAGAGGCGTCTTTTATGGTCTTTACGGACGGCAAGACCATTGTGCCGATGGTAAGTTCTCAGGATCACAAAAGGGTTTTTGACGGCGACAAAGGACCGAACACAGGCGGCATGGGCGCATACAGCCCGGCGCCTGTCATTACAAAGGAACTCGAATCCTTAGTGATGGAGACGATAATGAGGCCGACCATCGACGGGCTTAAAAGCGAAGGGATAAAGTATAAAGGGATTTTATACGCGGGGCTGATGATCGACGGCGGCAAACCGTCTGTCCTTGAATTCAACTGCAGGCTCGGCGACCCTGAAACGCAGCCTATCCTTGCGAGGCTCGATACTGATCTGATGGATATTTCCATGGCGATAACCGATGAAAAGCTGTCGGACATAGAGATTAATTGGAAGGAAGACGCGTCGGTATGCGTTGTTTTAGCATCCGGGGGGTATCCGGGAAAATACGAGAAGGGAAAAGTTATATCCGGATTGGATAATGCCGGGAAGATGAACGATGTGGTTGTCTTTCACGCAGGCACCGCCTTCAATAACAATGAAATAGTCACCAGCGGCGGAAGGGTGCTGGGCGTTACCGCGTTGGGCGAAGATATAAATGCTGCGAAAGGAAAGGCGTACGAGGCGATAAGCAAGATACATTTCGACGGCATGCATTACAGAAAAGACATTGCGGACAAAGCGCTGAATAGATCAAAGTGATACGGCAGACATACCTCAAAGCCTTTTGAAAGCGATTAATTTTTAATTTTGAGTCGATTGCTTATCAGTCTAATGCAAATGTGATACTGAAATTGCCTTTTAATGGCGGGAGGGTTCGTAATTAAGGTATCGCAGACAAAAGGCTTTTCGGCACATCTGCCGTATCGATGAGGGTATATTAGTTATGAAAGTTCATTTGGATTGTTTTCCGTGTTTTTTGAAGCAGACACTGATCGCTGTCCGTCTCGGTACAAGGGACGGTTCGCTTCAGGCGGATGTAATAAAAGGCGTGCTCGATGAGATCAAGGCGACCGATATGTCGAAGCCGCCCGCATATTCCACCACATTCTTGCACAGGAAAATAAGGCAACTGCTCGGCAAAGACCCATTCAAAGAGATAAAGTCCGAATACAACCGGATAGCGTTGGGGCTTTATCCGGAACTGAAAAAAAAGGTTGAAAACAGCAAAGACCCCTTGTGGACCGCGGCGCGGCTTGCTATTGCGGGTAATGTCATAGATTTCGGCATATTCACATCGGTGGATATTATCGGGACCATAGAGAAGGCATTGCATAACCCTCTTACCGTAGATGCTTACGCGGCTTTCAAAGACGCGTCGGATAAATGCCCGGAAATGCTTTACCTGCTGGATAACGCGGGCGAAATAGTGTTCGACAGGATTCTCATCGAGGTCTTGTCTGGCATGGGTAAAAAGGTCACGGCAGTTGTAAAAGGAGAGCCGGTATTGAACGATTCCACGATGGAAGACGCGCGTGAGATCGGCCTTACTGATGTCTGCGAGATAATAGACAACGGCTCCGACGGCATCGGGACGATACTCGAATTTACGTCTCCGGAATTCAACAGAATATTCGCGGAAGCCGGGTTTGTAATAAGCAAGGGACAGGGGAATTTCGAGACCCTGCGGGATACCGGACATGCCGGCGGCAAAAAAGTCTTCTTTCTTTTGCAGTCGAAGTGCGATGTGGTCTCTAAGGAACTCGGGGTGTCGAAGGGGTCCATGCTTTTGATGCAATCGGAAGGGTGATAGCCTTCAATTATAAAAGCTTATCAATCAATAAAAAACTTAAAGGGCCGAAACCTTGACATTTAACTTTTTTTAAATTATCATAGCTGTTAATTTTCTTTAAGGAGGCGTCCCGTGGAAGCACCTACTATCCTGCACGCAGTACTACCGAATATACCGCCGTATGTTTCATATTCATGGCTTGCGATGGGCATTTTAATAGGCGCCGCCCTTGTCGTAAGGAATAAACTGAGCCTCGTTCCTTCAGGACTCCAGAACATCATGGAGGTTATCGCGGATTTTATATTGAACCTCTCGCGAAGCAACATCGGGCATCACTGGGGAGATAAGTTTTACCCCCTTATCGGAACCATCTTCGTTTATATTTTGACCTGTAATTTTATGGGGTTAATACCCGGTTTTGACGCGCCCACGAGCAATATAAACATGACCGCGTCCATGGCCATTCCCGTATTCCTGATATATCAGTTTTACGGGATAAAGGTGCACGGCCTGAAATATTTGAATCATTTCCTCGGCCCTATGAGGTCTATTTATGCGCTGCCGCTGATGATAATGATGTTTTTCATAGAGATTATAGGCCATCTCGTCAGGCCTATCACATTATCCGTCAGGCTTTTCGGCAATATGATGGCAAAGCATACCCTTATGATTATATTGGGCATTCTGACGCCTGCCTTTGTGCCGATTGCCATACTCGGCCTCGGCGTGCTTGTAAGCGTTGTGCAGGCATTTGTTTTTACGTTATTGGCTACCCTGTATATAGCAGGCGCTGTTGAAGAAGCGCATTAAATCTTCAAACATCTTTTAAGAAAGGAGGGAAACGCTATGAAAAAGATATTCGCACTCACTGTGCTGACACTTGTCGCGCTCGCGCTGTTTGCGCCTATCGCCTTTGCTGAAGAGGCCAAGGCTGTTGCGAGCGACGCGAAACTCAGCTATTATGGAATGGCTGTTCTCGGCTGCGGTCTTGCAATAGGTCTTGCCGGTCTCGGAACGGGAATCGGTATGGGCGTGGGCTTGAGAGGCGCAACGGAAGGTGTGGCAAGGAATCCGGGAGCATCAGGCAAGATCACAACGACTCTTATCATCGGTCTTGCGATGATCGAGTCTCTTGCTATTTATGCCCTTGTTGTTGTTCTTATAGTGCTTTTTGCAAATCCTTTCAAACTTTAATTTTTTCACCATTCATAAGAAAGGGACGGGGACTCCGAAAGGAGTCCCCGTTTTTATATGGAGTAAAGTTGTTATTAGGAGATTCTATAGTATTTCCGCTTCATTCTCGAATGGCATCCTCGCCATTCTCCGAAGCTGCGCCAGCCCGCTTAAATATCCATGTTACGCTTGGGCTGCCGAAGTCGCTCCAATACCATAGAATCTCCTATTTATCCTGTCTATTATTTCTGAAATACGACGATTTATATTTTTCCGGCTGGAACGATGCGAGCCTCACTACTTTGCAAAGCGGAAACCTTTTAGCTATATCTTCCTCCGACACCCGCTGGTCGTATCCGAGGGCGAGGACATCAGGCTGAAGCTCTTCCAATATCTGAAAGATGTCAGTATCGAGGTTCCCTAAAACCGTTGAATCGGGTATGCCAGTGCCTTTGACATCATCCCTTCGCCGGCTTTCATCGTGCGTAGGCAAAAAACCTTTAATCCTCTTAACGGTTTCATCTCTCGCTACGATAACAACCAGTTCATCGCCGAGCGACTTTGCCTGTTTTAGAAAGTCTATATGACCCGGATGAAAGTGATCGAATGTGCCTGCGCAGACGACTTTTTTCTTCATGTATTAAATGATACCAGAACGCTCAATCCTTGACAATCCTCGCGTTGAGATGGTATTGTTTTATACTTTCCTTTGTTTACCGAAAAGTTCTTGAAGGGGCTGTAGCTCAGTTGGGAGAGCGCTTGAATGGCATTCAAGAGGTCGACGGTTCGATCCCGTTCAGCTCCACTTAAATTTCAAAAAGTTATATCGCCGCTCTTTCATGCGTAAATGATATGCGCTCCCGTCTAAGACCAATATGCAGACTTTTTCTCATATGCCTTATCGTGCGGTCCGAGGTCTATAAATCTAATAGTATCATCAGGGGATTTACCGCAGTCATGACAAAGGACCGTCTTATTATCACCCTTTGCCCTACAAACTTTACAATACAGATAAATAATGAGAAAGTTCTTTTTAACAGGACAGCTATAGTATCCTCTGAAATTTCCTTTCAAAGGTTCACCCAATGCAACGGGATTTTTTATTATCATATCAACTTTTTTCTGTATTGCCGTTCTGATCGAGCTATATTTTTTCAGGGATGACACAAAAACATCGCTGAATACCGCATTCATTTGAAGACCTCATCATATTTTGACCACTTCACTTTGCCGGTTCTAATCCTTGAGATGGTATTTAAAAGGCTTTCTTTGAAGTCCGGGTCGGCAAGAATTATTTCAGTAGGAGATTTCTCTTTTGTCCTTTTTAAATTTAATACGAACTGCGTGAAAATTTCAGATATGCTGGTTCGCTGCTCCTCTGCGTAGGTCTTGATGTATTCTATCAAATCCCTATCAAGAGTTATATTAACCTTGCCTTTGTGCATATAAAATCACCTCCAAACCGTTATGTTTCTAATATACGCCTAATATACGCCTATGTCAATACCCCTCCTTATACCCCCTATGTGTCTGTGATCCCCGCATTTAAAAATCCTCCTGCTAAAATATCCAATTCCATATACTGCGGGTCGATAAAAAGTACAGCAGGTTTCTTAACGGCAAGGGAGTTTCATAGCATACGAGGATTACTCTGAGGGTTGCTGTTTATGCGCAACGACCCTGTTTCTTCCCTGCTCTTTTGCGGCATAAAGAGCGCTGTCGGCCTGCCCGATAAGCCTGTCCGGCGGCAGATAAAGGCATTCATTATAAGGGGCATAGGCGGTAACTCCTATGCTGACCGTAACTGGGATCCGCGTGCTTCCGTTCTCGCAGAAAAAATCCTTGTCATGAACAGCGGCCCTCAGCTTTTCTGCGGCAGTAAAAACACCTTCTACGTCGGTATTGGGCAGCAGAATAATGAACTCCTCCCCGCCGTATCTTGCTACTACATCTTCTATTCTCAGTACGGCAGTCATGGTATTGGCGATTTGCTTGAGTATTTCATCTCCGCAGCCGTGCCCGTAAGTATCGTTAATCTTCTTGAAGTGGTCGATGTCGAGCATCATGAGTGAGATCGGCTCTGCTTGTCGAGACGACCATGACAACTCTTCATGGAACCGCTCCATAAAAAACCTGCGGTTATAAATACCGGTAAGGTAATCCCTGTCGAGAAGCTTTTCGAGTTCCTTTACTCTTTCGCAGGCAAATGTGATATTGCTGAGCCTTGCTATTATCTCCTCTTTGAAATACGGCCTGGAGATATAATCGTATGCGCCGAATTCGTATCCTTTTGCGAGTTTAGATTGCGATTTTTTGGACGCTATGAGGACTACCGGAATATCCCTCGTGGAGGGGGCGGACTTCAGCTTTTTTAATATTTCGAGCCCGGACGGTCCGGCATGCTTCGTGTCGAGGATAATGATATCGGGGACTTCGGTATAGACTTTTTCGATAATATCAGCGTTGTTTTCTATGAATACGCATTCGTAATCTTTGCCGGGAAGCATCCCGCCCAGGACGCTCCTTGTATCTTCAGCATTATCGGCAATCAGCACTTTCATTTTCTTTCAAGAGATGATAAATGCATTTCTTTGTTTCCCGCCTTTTATTGAAAGTCTATTTTGTTCTCATAAGGCGGAACCCTACTATACCGCTTTTATACGCGGGCGGACGGTAGAAACGATTTGTAGAGCGCACGTCGCCGGATTTGCTGTACCAGCTTCCGCCCCTTACGACACGATCTACGTCTTGCTGTCCTTTATATACCGGATTGTTTTTTGAATGATTGTAATAAGCATTTTTATCGTATATATCTTCTACCCATTCCCACACATTGCCGGTCATGTCATAAATTCCGAACCAGTTAGGTTTTTTTTGTCCTGCGGGATGAGTCTTATCTCCGGCATTTTTATCATGCCAGGCATAGCCGTCGAGTTCGACGCTTTCGTTTGTCCCTGCCCATTTTTCGTCGTTACCGCCGCTCCTCGCCGCGTATTCCCATTCCGCTTCGGTCGGAAGCCGGTATTTCCCGTCCGCCCTGTCGTTCAATTTTCGGATAAACTCCTGCACATCGTTCCAGCTTATATTTTCTACCGGGCAGTTGTCGCCGCAGTCTTTGAAAGACGAAGGATTATCGCCCATGATTTCTTTCCATTGTCCCTGAGTTACCTCATATTTACCCATATAAAAGCCGTCCACGCAGACTTCATGCGACGGCTTTTCGTCAGGTTCGCCGTCGCCGAAAATATCACCCATCCGATAGCAGCCGCCTTTTACGAATACAAACTCCATCTCCGTGTTCGCGGATATAACGTTTGCGTTTAACAGCATAAGAGCTGCAACAATTGCCGGATAAACCGCTATCCTCATACGACCTCCGTTTTACCGTTTTTCAGCTTCAGGAAAGGCGCAGACCGCTTTATACAACGATTCGTCGCCCGATGCGGGGACTACAGGATTCCAGCCCGCAAACGGCGACTCGGATTTAGCCAGTAAATTCCCTTCTTTTGTGTAGTCGGCCTCGGACAAAGAACGGATCATTTTATCGGAACAGTTTATTTCTTTCAGCGACAGCGTATATTCGTAATGCTCGTAATCTTTTACGGACAGACCGAGGTTTTTGTTTTCCAGTATCTGCCGGTCTCTGCCCTTGTCGTTTTTTATAGAGCGCTTTGTCCACACTCTGACGATTCTTTTTTTGAAGATACTGAGAATTTCCTTTAACGGATCCGGTTCTTCTGCATTGTAATAAAAATAGAAATACTGATTTTCGGAGTAGAGCTTCCAATCTGCGCCGTACGCAGTATTGGAGTGCAGGATTGTAAAACAGAGAGCGGTGAGAATAATCCCGATTTTAGCGGGTAATGCTTTTTTCGTCGTCATGCCTTCCGTGCTTTCAGCGTTTTCCGCTGTGATGCTTAGTGTGTTCGGTTATAATTTTTTTGATCTCATCCGATTCTTTAGGGATAATCCGCGTCCTTTCGCCCCTGACATACTCGCCTTCGTATACATCCCAGTCTCCATGCTGGTTGGCTACGTATTTGACTCTCTTATGCTCATAGCAGGTGACGAATATCCCGTTATAAAAAGATTTGACATGAGTTTTCTTGATCATCGGTTATCCCCCTTTGTAAATTCCGGTATTATATCAAACCTCTGTGTTTTCGCACCACTCCCGCGCGTTTTGGAACATCCTGAGCCACGGTGATGCCTTGAGATTTTTTTTCATTTCTTCCGGCATCCATGCCCACTGCCACTTCAAAAATGCCCTTTCAGGATGGGGCATTATCGCAAGATGCCTGCCGTCCGGGGCGCATAGCGCCGTTATGCCGTAGGGCGAGCCGTTGGGATTAAAGGGATATTTTTCCGTAAATTCTCCGGTGTCATCCACATACCTGACGGGCGCGAGTTTTTTGTCGATTATTTCATTCATGATATTTTTGTCGGGGAAATGAGCGAGGCCTTCTCCATGCGCTACCCATACCCCTAAAACAGAGCCTTCCATGCCCTTCAGCATTACGGCGGGGCTTTCGGTGATCCTGACCGTTGCGAATCTGGATTCAAACCTGCCTGACTTGTTATGGATAAACCTCGGCTGGTTTTTACCGGCAATCCCCTGCCACGGAACCCATCCCAGTAACGCCGTTAACTGGCAGCCGTTGCATACTCCGAGGCTGAATGCGTCGGGTCTGTTATAAAAGTCATGGAACTGTTCATAGAGGTTTTTATTGAAACGTATAGTCCCTGCCCAGCCTTTTGCGGAATCGAGGACATCGGCGTAACTGAAGCCGCCCACAAATACAACGCCTTTGAATTTCGAGAGTTTTATTTTTTCCTGCAGGAGATCGGTCATTGTGACATCCCAAGGCTCGAATCCGGCTGAATAAAAGGCAGAGGTCATCTCCCTGTCGCCGTTGCTCCCTTCCTCGCGGATTATTGCGACTGCCGGTTTTGAATCCCGCTTTAAGATTATTTCCGGGGTCTGTTCCGGTGTGAATGTGAGGCGATAAGAAGGGCCCGTCCTGTCGTATATTATTTCCTTTTCCTCAAGAACGCATTCCGGATTGGCCTGAAGCATATCCAAACGATGGCTCGTCTCTTCCCACACCGCCCTGAGTTTCAGCATGTCTTCATCGAGAACGTTTAGGGGTTCCGAATCCGGGATAAGGAAATTTATTCTTATCTTTTTTTCCGACAGCGTCCTGCCGATACCCAGATGCGGCACGGAAAATTTTTTAAGAAGCGAAGTTATCTCTTCCTCTTTGGCCGGAGCATATTCTATAACCAGCCCTAATTCCTCGGAGAATAGAGATGAAATTATTTCGTCCTGACGCCTCCCCTTTGCTGCCTGCGCCCTTAGACCTATCTCCAAACCGCAGTTTCCGGAAAAAGCCATTTCAAGGAGCGTGGTTATAAGGCCGCCGTCGCTCCTGTCGTGTCCCGATAATATAAGTTTTTTGTCTATCAGTTCCTGAACTGCGTTGAATGCGTTTTTCAGCAGTTGAATGTTTTCAATATCCGGAGATTCATCGCCTATCTGCTTGTAGCAGTGAGCGAGGGACGAGCCTCCAAGCCTGTTTTTTCCGTTTCCGAGGTCTATGTAGATAAGCCTGCTCTTGCCGGGCATTTTAAAATCGGGCGTGATTACCTTTGTAATATCCGGGCATGAGGCATAGGCTGAAATGACGAGGCTTCCCGGCGATTTAACGGTCTCCGCTTCTCCTGATGGATGTACGACCATTGCGGCCATCGAAAGACTGTCTTTGCCGCCGTCAACCGCAATGCCTAATTCAAGCATCATATCCCTCATGGCGACAGCAGCGTCATAAAGCCGCGCTCCTTCTCCGGCAATCTTGGGAGCCCACATCCAGTTCGCTGAGCACTTAATATCATTCAGCGAGCTTATCTTTGCCCATACTATATTCGTCAGCGCCTCGCCCACGCTCATCCTCGCCATTGCGGACGGATCGATAAGCCCTTTTACCGGCTGCTCTCCGATCGATATCGCGGCGCCGGTCAGCCCGAGATGGCTCTGAGCTATGACGGCTACATCCGAAACCGTAAGCTGGAGCGGACCGGCGCACTGCTGCCGCGCGATCAGGCCGGTAACGGACCTGTCCACCTTATTCGTGAGGAATCTTTTAGAGCCTACCGAGATGAGCCTGAGCACCCTGTCGAGGGCGTTTATTACGGTCATTCCATCAGGGAACCGCAGCGGCTGGGTGTGAGACGCGATGCGGTTAAGATGAAAGGTCTTCTGCGGCATGTCGCCCAGTACTTTTTCGAGATTAAGGTGTTCGATAACGGAGTTGTCGCTTCCGTCATAAAGCACGATATAACCGTCGCCTGTTATTTCGCCTATGATCGCAACAGGAACTTTTTCCCTTTCGCACAGGCATTTAAACATTTCAACCCTGTCCGGCCGGATAAGAAGGGCGTCCTGTTCCTGATACTCTGCGCCCCATATTTCGAGGACAGAGAGGGTATCGTCGCCGACAATGATTTTTCTTACGTCTATTTTCGCGCCCACCGGATGAATGATCTCTTTTACTACGTTGCAGTTGCCGCCTGCCCCCTGATCATGTATGCTCACGACGGGATTTTCATCGCCCGATTCGACGCATGCCCTTATGACCCTGTTCACTTTTTGTTCCATCTCGGCATCGCCGCGCTGGACAGCGTTGAAATCGAGTTCTTCTATATTCTCTCCGGATATCATGCTCGATGCCGCGCCTCCGCCTATGCCTATGCGGTATGCGGGACCTCCAACCTTTACGACAACCGTGCCCTTTTCAGGATCGCCTTTTTCAATATGCCCTGCGTCCATCTGTCCGATGCCGCCTGTGAACATTATGGGTTTTATCCATTCCCTCCGCTCGCCGTCCGGCATCTTCAAGCCGAACGACCTTGTAAAGCCCTGTATTAAAGGCTCTCCGAATTTATTTCCGTAATCCGACGCGCCGTTGCTCGCCTCAATCTCTATCTGCAGCGGAGACGCTAAGTTTTTGGGATAAACGAACGAGCCGTGCTCCCACGGCAGCGGGTAGCCGGGAATAAAGAGATTACCTACGCAATAAGCGGCTGTGCCCGCGATAACGAGGCTTCCCCTGCCTGTGGCATGCACATCCCTTATCCTTCCTCCGGTGCCTGTCTCCGCACCCGGAAATGGAGCTACTCCGGTGGGGAAATTATGGGTCTCAGCGGTAAAGATTATGTGGTATGTTGTTTCTTTTTCCCTGAACGGCGAGGGTTTGCCGGGGATGTCGGGCATCATGGCTTTTATCCTGTATCCTCTTATGGCGCTGGAATTGTCCTTAAACGCTATGACGCTGTTGTTAGGATTCCTTTTGTAAGGCTCTTTTACGATCTGCATAAGGTTTTCGGCAATTTCAGCTCCATCTATGATGAGTTTTCCTCTGAAAAACCAGTGACGTGAATGTTCGCTGTTGGACTGGCTCAAATCGAAGCATTCCACGTTGGTGGGATTTCTTTTCAGATCGTTTGCAAACAGGTTGTAATAATAAGCGATGTCCCAATCGTCGAGCCCGAGCCCCATTTCACGATTGATTTTAATGAGCGCCTCTTTGCCTTCTTCCATAAAGGGAATGATTTTTACCGGTTCAGGTTTGAGCTTTGAATAGAATGTATTGAGGGGTTCGGGGTAAGGGCATTCGGTCATCCTGTCGTGAATGAGATCCCAAAAGTATTTTTCCCAGAGCCTATCGCCTATCGCCTCTTGCCTGAAAACTAATTTGTATCTCCTTGATCTCTCGATGCGCTTTATCTTCGTCAATCCGCATGCATGGCATACGGAAACCGCGTTTGTAGACCATGCGGTTGTGAAATTCATGCGGGGGCCGACCTCGAAGATAGCGTTGAGCGTTGAGCGTTGAGCGTCAAGCGTTAAAAAGCTTTCTGAAGAAAAATTCTCAGGCTCGAAGGTTTCCGCCAAAAGCCATTGGAGCGCATCCAACTCCTTGTCCGTAAGGGGTCCGGATGTTTCTATATTGAAGCAAAATTCAGTTTCAATATCCTGAATATCTGGGTTTATCCTTTTCCCGAATGCCTTTAAAAGAACGTCTTTTTTATGCGCGGAAAGGGCGGGAGCGCGGTAGCGGTGCAAGAGCTTGTTATGCGGCATAATATGGAGTCTCCTTACGTATCCGGAATATCCGACATTTTAACATAACTACGGCTAAAATCTTAAAATATTGCATAATTTCAAACAACTGTTATATTATTTTTAGATTCCGGGGGATAATGCTCAAACTCAGGGCGAACGAACTTAAGGAAGGGATGGTCGTCGCTTCAGACGCCTATGTAAGCGGCGTAAGCATCCCTGTTGTCCGCGGCGGAGTAGTCCTCAGTCAAACGTACATAGAAAAGATCAAAAAACACGGCGTTGCATTCATCGACAACCCGGTTAACGTCGCGGCAAGGCAGAATATCACAATGGAATCCGCAAGTTTTGCGATAATAAAAACTGACGGGGATTTGGCCGCAGGCGGGGACATTATCGATACAAACATTGTTGCAAGAGGCGAAGTTAAAATCGGAGGAAAGATTTTAAGAGGGCAGGTGCAGACACATTCGCGTATGGTTTTGGGGGGATGCGGCAGCGAAGAATCGGGGCAGGTAATGCTTGTTGTAAAGCCCTTAGAGTCTCAGGAGCTTATGCAGGAACTTTTTAAAATAGATACGGCCGTATCAGGACTGGTAGAGGAAAGAGAGGGGTTTCAGAATATCATAGACCTTATAAAGAAGCTCGGGAAGGCGATAGATCAGCTTCCGCAGGACAAGAGGCTGGAATTCGCGAAAGGCGTAAAGCGGTTTAAGGATATAGAGGCCGAGGTTGCCGCGCTCGAGTCGAAGAAGTCGGATATTAAAGGCGAGATAGACCGTCTCTTGAGCATCAGGAGGATTATCGTTAACGGCGATATTTTCCCCGGCACGATCGTTTCCATAGCAAACAAAAGTCTCACGATTACCGCAAAGAGCAGCAGGCTTTCTTTCTGCGTTAAAGGCAGCAAAATTGTAACGGAATGAAAATAAGATGTTAAGGAGAAAACAATAGCCGATAAGACGGATACCGGCATCCGGATCCGATATGTGTTAAAATAACTCGCATTTAAGTTGAGTTTATGTAAGGCAGGCATACTTCAAAGCCGATAAAAAAATTTGCAGGACAAAACAATAAGGAGGATGGGGAGAGATGTTTGCACGGTTAAGGGACATGAGTCTTAAGAGAAAATTGAACATTATCATCGGATTGCTGATCGGCGGGACGATAATGGGAATAATCGTGGGGCAGTTGACCTTCGCGAGGGTTCAGGTGGGAGGCGCGGTCTATTCGAGGATAGAGCGGAATATGGACATAGCCGACAATGTCGCAAAGCTGAGGGTTAACCTAACCCTTGTAAGATCAAGGCTGTTGACGATGATGTTGGAAAAGGACAGGGAAAAGCTGGAGTCTCACAAAGAGGCTATAGACGGACTTACGTCACGTATAGAGGAACTATTCGATTCAATAGAGAGGCTGTCAAAGGAAAACAATCTTACCGATGTGATGGGACATATAAAAGCTGGAAGGGAACAATGGGCGGCTTTCAAAGATACAAGGGACAAGGAACTTATACCGCTTATCTTTGCCGGCAATATAGATAAGGCCAAAGAAATAGGAGGGGGCATTCAGGCGGAGAGATACAATGCCTTCCTTGCGGCGTCTAAAGAGGCGGTAGATGCGGTGAGGGCGGATATTCCCAAGATGGTCGAAAAGATGAAGAGGGAATCGACGATTATAAAATGGGGGTATATAGTAGGCGGAGCTTTCGGCGTAGTGTTTCTTGCGCTTTTGGGAAGGCTGTTTTTTAGTGTCGTTATCAATCCCATAGTCCTTATATCCGGTAAATCGAAGGCGATGGCAGAGGGAGATTTCAGTTCTGTGGACATAACCGCTTCCGGTAAGGATGAGATAGGTTCTATGATAGGGAACTTTACCGCTATGTCCATGAAGATATCCGATATGGTCGCTAACATAAAAAACGGCACGGAAAGGCTTTTGGCATCATCGGTTAAGCTGACGGAAACGGCTGAAGACCTCAATAAAGGCTCGCAGCAGGAATCGTTTCAGGCGCAGCAGGTAGCTACTGCGGCTACCCAAATGTCACAGACCATAATGGACGTAGCAAAAAACGCAGGGAATGCGGCCGATGCCGCAAAAGAGTCGTCCATAACGGCCGGTAAGGGAAAAGAGACGGTTGATATGGCCGTGGAAGAAATTTTTAAGATATCGAGGAGCGTAAAAGAGACGGAGGGCATTATCGACCAACTCGGCAGCAAGCTGGGACAGGTCGGAGAGATAGCAGGCGTTATTAAAGACATTGCCGATCAGACAAACCTGCTCGCTCTTAATGCCGCTATAGAGGCTGCCCGCGCAGGCGAGCAGGGAAGAGGATTTGCCGTTGTCGCAGACGAGGTCAGAAAGCTTGCCGAAAGAACCGGCAAGGCGACGAACGACATCACCGAAAGGCTCTCAATAATTCAGGAAGAGGCAAAGGCATCGGTAGATGCGATGAGAAAAGGCAGCAGGGAAGTAGATAAAGGAAGCGAACTTGCTACCGCGTCGAGCGAGTCGCTTAAATCCATAGTGAGCGCATCGGAAAATACCATGGACATGGTTCAGAGGATAGCCGCGGCAGCCGAAGAACAGTCCGCGGCCTCGGAAGAGATTACAGAGAACATAGGCCGCATTTCCGAAGGGATAGATCATTCGCTGGGATCGGTTGGGGAGATTAAGCAGGCTGCCGATAACCTTTCGAAACTCGCCTCGGATATAAAGAGACAGATGGAGTGGTTCAGGTTTAATAATTAGGCAGGCGCATGGAATTAAGGCTGACTTCAGATGAAGTTGTAAGAATAAAAGAGGGCGAGGATATTTATGCCACCCTGAAAAGGGCGGGTATTTACCTTACGGCCTCATGCGGGGGCAAAGGCACCTGCGGCAAGTGCAGGGTCAGGATTGTCGAGGGTGACGCCGAAATTAAAGGCTACGGCAAGCTCACCCAAATAGAGCGTGAATCTAATATTGTCCTTGCGTGTCAGACCGTTCCTAAAGGCGATATCCTTGTCGAAGTCCCTAATGAGTCGCGCCTTGTCGTAGGCGATAAGATTGCAGTTGCGCGGACAAAAGACCTTGCTGGATATCTGAAATCATACGGCGTCGGCATAAATCCGACCGTTAAAAGACTGCCCTTGAACATTCCTCCTGCTACTATTACAGACAATATCAGCGATCTCGATCGGCTGAAGCGCGCCCTTGATGAGCATGGAATAAAAGGCATGAGGTTTTCGCACGAGTTTGTCGCAGAGCTTGCGGACACCCTGAGGCGCGCCGATTGGAATGTGGAACTCGTGTATGTGGAGGGGCAGGGCATCCCGGCGGAAGCCATATTCCTTACGCCGCTTGAAGGCTGCGACAGGCGTTACGGCATAGCCGTGGATATCGGCACGACAACGGTGGTCGTATATCTTGTAAATCTCATTACCGGAGAAGTGGTCGATATAGGCTCTACCTATAACTCTCAGATGAGGCACGGCGACGATGTTATAACGAGGATCGTCCATGCTACAGAGGGCGGAGGTTTGCAGGAGCTTCAGGAGGCTGTTGTAAAGGATATAAACACAATTACGGATTCCCTTATGGAGCGGCATGACATTAAAAGCTGCGAGGTCGATGCCGCGACCATTTCGGGCAATACCACAATGTCTCATATTTTCTGGGGGCTTGATCCCGGCTCTATAAGGGAAGAACCTTATATCCCTACATTGAACTTCTTCCCCATGTGGCGCGGCGGAACAGCGAGGCTTTCAATAAATCCTCAATCTCCTGTTTACACCGTACCTTGCGTTGCAAGCTACGTGGGCGGCGACATTGTTGCGGGCGTGCTTGCGACAAAGATGCACAGAAACCCAGAAGTCGCGCTCTTTATGGACATAGGAACCAACGGCGAGATAGCCATAGGCAATAACGAATGGCTTATGACCGCCGCATGTTCTATGGGGCCGTGTTTTGAAGGAAGCGGCATAAGGTGCGGCATGAGGGCGACGTCAGGTGCGATAGAGGCGGTTAAGATAGACCCTGAAACTTACGAGCCGCAAATAAGCGTGATCGGGGGAGGGCATCCGATGGGGATTTGCGGCTCCGGAATGATCGATGCCATATCCGAGATGTTTCTGACCGGCGTAATAGATCGGAAAGGAAAGTTTGTCAAAGGGAAGACAGGCAGGATAAGGGAAGGTGAAGAAGGAGCGGAGCTTGTAATCTATAAGGACGAAAAGCATCGCAAGGATATAGTTCTCACAGAGGCGGATGTCGAAAATATAATCAGGGCAAAGGCGGCTCTCTATGCCGGAATAAAAACCCTTCTATCCGAGGTCGGGTTTACGATGGACGCGGTAGAAAAGATATATATAGCAGGAGGTTTCGGAAATTACATCAATGTCGAAAAGGCGATACTCTTGGGCATGCTTCCCGATATTCCGAAAGAGAGATTCGTGTTCATGGGTAACACATCCATAACCGGAGCCTATCTCTGCCTGCTGTCAGAAGAATTGAGAAAAGAGGCCGAGGATATTGCATCAAAGATGACATACATAGAGTTGTCTGTTTACAGAAGCTTCATGGACGAATACATGTCCGCGCTTTTCCTACCGCATACCGATATGAGCCAATTCCCGACAGCGGCGGGCATGATGAAATGAATTGTTCATAAACCGTGGGGTGTGAGGCATACTTCAAAAGCCTTTACTAAGTGTAATTGCCTGTGTAATCCGGAGACTGCCAGTGTCTTATCGAAGAAGAAAGCAATGTTGTAGCTCACGAGAAGGAGAATGTTGTGATAATATCCTTTATGAGTAAAGGCTTTTTCAGCACGCCTCACATCCCATAACTTGAAATCAAATATTTGAAAAATTCAACACAAAGCGCGGATTCGCTTCAATGACTTTATCGACGAAACTTTTAGACTACATTCTCTTATACCCGTCATCCGCATCGGCGGCGTCTATCTTTGATGAAACATACAGCATCTTTGCTTTGCCCAAGGAACAACACTTATAAAGACGTTGAAGCGGATTTGCGCTTTGTGTTATTAAAGACTTTGAGCCGTGCCTGCTCGCATAAAATCGTTCGATTTAGGTTAAAATAGAATATGAGCGAATATTCAAAATTCGATTCAGGCGATAACACCGAATTCATCTGCCCCGCGTGCGGAGCAGTGCTTACCGCCGATAAGCGCACTGAAGGCGGCTGGAACTGCAAATGCGGGGACTTCATCCCGGAGAGCATGGCGATTAACCCTTACAAGGGCGTATCGAATCAACACAAACAGAATTTTTTGTGGAGATAGATCATTTTTTACCCCCTATAATAACATCCTTGCCTGATACCAAAATCTGATCATTGAGGTTCTCCAAAGCCGCGGTCAGGCTTTCGTTGACAATTTTCCCTAATTCCTTTAACTGTATAGACTCGCCCAATATGCCGATGATTAGAGATGCTACACCCGCTTCTCCGGTTGTCCTTGTAACACTGCCATTCGCAGTTCCTTTCCATAACATGTTCCATTTTCTATCATATACCGCGCAGAGCAATTCCACCGTGGCTGTGTGCTCAGAAAGAGTAGCTCCGCCGTATATGAATTTTGACGAGAGGCTGAATTCAATGATAACCATCCTTTGGATATTAGGACTGATCGCGGCTTTTTCCTGAATAAAGGAAACCTCATGAAAAACCTTTTTTAGTGACTCTATTGCACTCGCTTCAATGGCCTTGCCGATTTCAAAATTAAGGGTGTCGGATGCTATTTCTACCGGCATCAGATAATTCTTCGTTGTGTCGCTCAGAAAAAGACCTACTCTTAACGGCAGTTTTTCTGCCCTTTCCCGGAACTTTACCGAATCCTGTTTTACAGTGATGATACTGATGCATCCCAGCAAAAGGATTGGGATTACCAACATCGGCATAACTAATAACTGTATTTTTTTATTCATGGCTTTTTTATCTTATCCCAAACATACGGATATAAGCCAGTCCCGACACAAAGTCTTTTCCATGAGGGCGCTTGCAGCAGCATGCGGGATGGAGATGATGTGGAGCCTGATGCCGTTTAATCGATAATACACCCTCGTTACAGGAGTTCACTATGTACTGGATATAACATAGCACTTTTCAATATTAAGGATGCTGAGTTGATAAATTGTTTTCTTTTTGAGGTTACGGGAGTAAAGTTTGATTTTGCGGAAGCTGCCAATCCATATTTTGTTAAAAATAAATAACTCCGCCATCCACATTTTTCCTCTCCTGCGGGGGGTCGGGAAGCCGGGAAATTGTAAAAATGATAAAATAGAGATAAGATAAAGCAGAAAGAGGCGCAAGTGAGACAGAGAGATTATGAAATAGCGAAACAACTGAAGGAAAGATTATCCGGAATCGTCCGGCTGATTGATTTCAAGGTTTTTGGCTCGCGGGCTCGCGGGGACGAGGACGAGTATTCGGATATGGATGTTTTTATAGAGGTTGAATCGCTCGATAGAGAACTGAAGAAAAAAATACGGGATATTATATGGGAAGTAGGCTTTGATAACTCTATCTATATTTCGCCGCTGATCTTGACGCGTTACGAATTGGAAGATTCACCTTTAAGGTCGTCTCCTATTGTTAGGAATATCAACGAAGAAGGTGTGAAGGTATGACGGATAAGGAAACGCTTTTTTTATACAGATTAAAGCAAGCCGAAGAAACACTCGCCGAGTCAGAAAGAATGGCGGGGAATAATTTCAGTCCCCGATCGATAATAAACCGCGCTTACTATTCGATGTTCTACGCGGTATTAGCGCTATTCCTAAAGGCCGGAATAAATACGAAAACATCCAAACACGGCGGAATTATTTCATTGTTTGACAGGGAATTCGTAAAGGCCGGAAAAATCGACAAGCGATATTCAAAAATACTTCATGATACTTTTGATGCCAGGCAGGAGGGTGATTATAAGGAGTTTGTTGAACTGTCCCAAGATGATGCTGCCGAATTCGTTAAACTTGCAAAAGAGTTTTTTGAAGAAGTTAAAAATATTATCAATAAGTAAATAGATTCTTACGCATTCCCCGTTCTTTCTTTAAAACCGCCTGATATTATATAATTCACAACAATGGGCTTTTTTCATGACATAAAGAGAGACTTGGATGCCGTGTTTGAGCGCGACCCGGCTGCAGGAAATACCCTTGAGGTCATTCTTGCGTATCCGGGCTTTCATGCGATATTTATCCACAGGATAAGTCATGCGCTGTGGAAGCTTAAAATCCCTATAATACCGAGGCTTTTTTCTCATATTGCGCGTTTTCTTACAGGCATAGAGATACATCCTGGCGCGAAGATCGGCGCGGGCTTTTTTATCGATCACGGAATGGGCGTTGTAATCGGAGAGACGGCGGAGATAGGCGAAGATGTTTTATTGTATCAGGGAGTAACTCTCGGAGGAACCGGAAAGGAAAAAGGCAAGAGGCATCCGACATTAGGCAATCATGTCGTGGTCGGCGCCGGAACAAAGATATTGGGCCCTATAAATATCGGAGACTATGTTAAGATCGGCGCTAATTCCGTAGTTCTGAAATCGGCTCCCGACTATTCGATAGTTGTAGGAGTGCCCGGGAAGGTCATTAAAAAGAAGGTTATGAGAATAGAGCAGGAAGGGATAGTGGAAACGCTCGACCATGTTAAGCTTCCGGATCCTGTTGATGAGAGGCTCCATGAGTTGTCGGAACACATTGCGCGGCTCGAAGACAGGCTTGAGAAATTGGAAGGAAAGGGAATTCAAGGAGGAATAATGAAGGTATTCAACACCATGACAGGCAAAAAAGAGGATTTTATTCCGCTTACAAAAGGCAAGGTCGGGATATATGCCTGCGGGGTTACGGTATATGATTACTGTCATTTAGGACATGCGCGAAGCGCCGTTGTATTTGATGTTATGCACCGGTATCTGAGATATAAGGGCATTGACGTTAAATTCGTAAAAAATTTTACGGACATCGACGACAAGATAATAAAGCGCGCCAATGAAGAAGGCGCCTCGTGGGATGTTGTTGCCAAAAAATATATAGACGAATACTACAGGGACATGGATGCCCTCGGCATTGCGCGCGCCGATATCGAGCCGAAGGCAACGGAGCATATAGGCGAAATGATAGAGGTTATAAAAACCCTCATTGAAAAAGAATACGCCTATGCCGTGCAGGAAGGGGATAACCAAAGCGTTTATTTCGAGGTGGAGAAATTTTCCGGATACGCGAAGCTCTCCAAAAAAGATATTGATGACCTGCTCGCAGGCGCGAGGGTCGATGTCGATGAAAGGAAGAAAAGCCCGGTTGATTTCGCGTTATGGAAGGCGTCAAAGGAAGGAGAGCCATGGTGGGAAAGCCCTTGGGGAAAGGGCAGGCCAGGCTGGCATATCGAATGCACTGCAATGGCTATAAAGCATCTTGGAGAGACTTTCGACATACACGGCGGAGGCGCTGATCTGATCTTTCCGCATCATGAGAATGAGATCGCGCAGTCCGAGGCATATACAGGCAAGCCGTTTGCGAACTATTGGATGCACAACGGATTCATTACAATAGATAAGGAGAAAATGTCTAAGTCCCTCGGCAATTTCTTCACTATCAGGGATATTCTCGATAAATACGACGCCGAGGTGATAAGGCTGTTTTTGACATCGAGCCATTACAGAAGCCCGATAGAGTTTTCGCAGGAACAGCTTCACGACGCGGAGGCGTCTCTTGACAGGTATTACACTACAGTTTCGAGGATTGACGATTTTCTGTCTCATGACGCAACGGGCAAGGGGCAAAAGGCGTCGGGCGTAAAGGAATTTGCCGCTATCACTGACGGTTTTAAAGAACAGTTTGAATCCGCTATGGATGATGACTTCAATACAGCCCTTGCCATAGGACATATCTTTGAACTCGTGAGAGAGATAAACAAATTCCTCGATGCGAAGCCTTCAGGGGATGAGGCAGCGGCTTTAATCAAAAAGGCAAAGGACGCATTGAATAGTGTCGCGAGGGTGCTCAATCTCTTTAACAGGACGCCTGCGCTCTGGAATATAGCCCTTTTAAAAAGCAAGAAGATTGCCCTTTCAGAGGCTGATATAGAGCAGAAGATAAAAGACAGGCAGGCTGCGAGGCAGAGCAAAGACTGGGCAGCAGCCGATGCCGTAAGAAACGAACTCGATGAAAAGGGGATTATCCTTGAAGATAAAAGGGACGGGACAAGCTGGAAGGTAAAGATTAGCTGATATATGAGGGATAAAGGCGATAAGGAATTGTGGCTTTACGGCCTAAACCCGGTTTTAGAGGCCGTCAAATCCGGCAGAAAGATAACCTCCATCTATATTTCCAAACAACGGCATGAGCAAACACAGAAGATTATCGGACTTGCAAAGGAGCATGGCGTCCGCATAGAGTTCGCGGATAAGGAATTTTTCGATTCGAAATTTCATAAAGGCCATCAGGGCGTTGCCGCGCTCGTTGAAAAAAAGAGAGTTTTAAGCATAGACGAGCTTTTAGCTATCCCTGAAAAAAGAGGGGAAACACCGTTTTTTCTCATTCTCGACCTTATCGAAGACCCTCGAAATTTCGGCGCAATCTTGCGGGTGGCCGATGCCGCAGGCGTCCACGGCGTGGTTTTTCAGTCCCATAGATCCGCAGGCGTTACATCGCTTGTATCTAAGGCATCGGCAGGGGCGCTTGAATATGTGAATCTTGTGGAGGTTGTAAATATAAAGCACGCCATAGAGAAGATGAAAAAACTGGATATCACGATAATAGGCGCGGAGGCTGACTCGGAACTTACCATATGGGATGTTGACATGAAAGTCCCTCTTGCGGTGGTAATAGGCTCCGAAGGGGAGGGATTGAGGCGTACTGTGAAGGAAATGTGCGATTTTACGGTCAATTTACCCATGAGAGGTACGGTGAATTCGCTCAATGTCTCTGTTGCAACGGGAATTCTTGCTTACGAGGTCATGAGGCAGAGGCTAAAATAGGGATAACCCGGATTGTCAAAAAACAGCGTCTGAGCGGAATTCAGTCCTGCTTGTTATGCCATCCACATCTAATGTTTATAACCAGTTGCAATTTTGCAATTGACAAGTATATAATAACTTCCTTATATTAATAAGTTATCTCGCCGCCGTAGCTCAGTTGGTAGAGCAGTTGATTTGTAATCATCAGGTCGGGGGTTCGAATCCCTTCGGCGGCTTTGGGTAATGGAGAGGTTCCCGAGTGGCCAAAGGGAGCAGACTGTAAATCTGCCGGCACCGCCTTCGGAGGTTCGAATCCTCCCCTCTCCACCAGCGATTTCGCTGTGCGAAATCGCGGGGTGAAATTTCAAATTTGAAATTTCAAAATGTCGGGTGTGCGGGAGTAGCTCAGTGGTAGAGCGTCAGCCTTCCAAGCTGAGGGTCGCGGGTTCGAATCCCGTTTCCCGCTCCATATGCCCATGTAGCTCAGTCGGCAGAGCACATCCTTGGTAAGGATGAGGTCACCGGTTCGATTCCGGTCATGGGCTCTGGCAATTATTGCTGATTTATGATTTATGAATGATGATTTTTTGAATCTGAAATCATAAATCCGAAACCATAAATCTTAACAGGAGGAGATATGGCCAAGGCAAAATTTGAGAGGACGAAGCCTCACGTAAACGTAGGGACGATAGGGCATGTCGACCACGGAAAGACGACATTAACAGCGGCGATAACGAAAGTATTGGCGATAAAG
>JAJYVD010000061.1 GCA_021792185.1 Nitrospirota bacterium
TCTCTCAGAGCCGTCGGCGTCCACCACTTCTGACTTCTAAACTGGCATCCCTTACGCCAGCGGAACCCTATCTCATACTGTTTTCATAAATCCGTCTCTTTTTTCATGAAACTTTTGACATTACCTCTTCTGTCAAAAAAAGCATTGTGAACGGTTTCTCCATCCTCTAAGAGAATTACTCTCAGGTATTTCCCAACTTCATCTATATAACTCCATTTCCTTATTCTTCCATCAGTCTGAATCTCTGTCTTCATGGGGTTAGTTATCGTTTTTTCTACCCATTCTTCTTTAATAAGCGCCCGATCTGCACGTTGGCGCATGAATGAGAAATATTGCGTGCATTTCATGGTCTTATTTTAGCATGTTTCTTCTATTATGGAGACTTTATTATTAACGCTGGAGCTCATGGGGAGGGGTTTACGGGGCAGTTTCCCGCCGATCCCATGAAGTGATTTGTTAGCTGGTACGTTTAAGAATCCTCCTTATTTCAGGATTTACTTGATCAAATGGCTTATGCATTTCAGCAATGATCCTTTCAAGCAAAGAGTCAATTTTAGAATGCGCGTCGCAAAACAAATCTCTAATTGGATGCAATTCATTGCTTAAAGCAGAAGGGTCATTTCGAAGATTATCAACACGCTCTACAAAAAAGTGATGAATTATGTAGTTCCGTCTTTCTTTGGCTTCATCTAAAATGACAAGGAGTTCGTTATTTATCTCAATTCGTTTTTGTAAATTTATGATTAACGGCCCCATGGGTTTTCGTTTGTGCTCTTTTAGTTGCTTCTGGATTTCATTTATATCAAGAATAGTACCTTTCCCGAGGTTATCGATTGCTGTAATAAGCAACCAGATTGCTTTCTCAAGGCTCAGTGCAGATATTGCAGTTAGGCCGTAATTTGCAAACATTTCTTTATAACCAGGTTGCGAATAGTCAATGCTATTGATGTCCAATAAGGTATACCTCAATTATTCAAAAGCTAACGCGAAAGTTAAGCAACCCCGAAGGTTGGCTTGAACGAATTGTTCGGCCTACGCTATATAAGTTAGGCTGGTATAGGGATAGGGGCTTAACTTTCGCGTTCGGCCTCATGGCGCACATATTTTTATATGTTGTCTTTGTGCCGTTCATGCCGTTTTTATTTTTGTCTTATTTCCGTTTTTTATTGCCTATAGTCTTTATCTTTATTGCGCCTTTATATTTTTGTTTTTATTGTCTTTATTAACTGCGCGCAAGGCGAAGCCTGTGCGCCATGAGGCCGAACATATAATATACGAAATTTCTATTCCCCATTGATTTCATTATCACTATAACATATTTTCTGTACCATGCAAAGATAAAATCACTAAAAATCAATTAGGTTGCACTTTTACAATTTCGTATTTTGTGATAATACGGACTAAAGGCGAAAGGGCGTAAAATATGGCAAAATTGTCCGTCTGCGATTGGAATCAATAATATTTATTACTCTTTGATGGCTTATTTCTGATTATATTGTTTTGTGATGTATTGACAATGTATATACTATTATGTATTATTAATCATGAAGATTGAGTGGGATGAGAAAAAGAATAAAGAAAACACCACAAAACATGGAGTTGATTTTAAAGAAGCATCGGAAATATTCGATGATCCGTTTTGCATATCTATCCTCGATAAGAGGTTTGATTATTCGGAAGAGAGATGGATTTCTTTGGGCTGTACGGCAGATGGAAAGCTTCTCGTAACAGGATATGCTTATTATCTTGCTGAAAATGTCGAGGAGCGCATAAGAATAATAACCGCCAGAAGGGCGACGAAAAAGGAGCGTGAACAATATGAAGAAGTTAAGAAGCGAGAAAGATTTCGAGCTTGAAAGAGAGTATGATTTTTCGAAGGGCGTTGTAGGCAGGTTTTACAGGCCGCATAAGGTTTCGGTGTCTCTGCGCTTAGACGATGATATTATAGTGCGTTTTAAAAAGATCGCATCTGAAAAAAAAGTAGGATACCAAACATTGATTAATGCTGCTCTCCGCGAATATTTCCAAAAGCCCGTTAAATCGAAATCTGCGGCCTAACATATATCCTTATACATCCTGTGGAAATATATCAGAAAATAAATGGCGGGGCGGACGGGACGCTCGGCAAAACTTTTTAGCCTACAATTTCACTTTTCTGATGATTCCATTGCAGTTCAATAATCCGAAAACAAGCTACTGTTTATTAGGCGAAAAGGGCGTAATAGCAGTATATTATCCTTTAATATTCACTAGACAGTAGGTGAGTTAAAACTGGCTCTATGAGTATATTACATAATAAGCATCATCTGAGGGCAATTGACGGAGGGGAGATAGTGTCAAGAATATTTTGCACTTTCATCAGATGACGTGAATCCAGTTCACGATCTGAAAATGAAATAGACCGCTCCCATCAGGCAGCACCCCGCCCACAGGTAGTCAAGTTTTAGCGGATGCCCTATATATATATAACAGCAAAAGGTACAAACACGGAAAGCGTAATAACTTCCTGAATTTTCTGCCGTATCAATAATGCCATTGTTTTTGAGAAATTGCAATGGAGTTGTTTTGCCCGGGGAGTGATGATGTCCGATACAGTTGTAAGTATACACCCACTGGCCATTTCGCAAACCCTTCATTTGGGCCATTTTATTTTTGAAAGGCAGGAAGATAAAAAAATGATTGATTATAGCCGGCCGATGTGGTAGAAATTAAAAATATGGGCATGGAATGAGCATAAATGAAAAATTACGAGGAAAGCAGGCGCGGATTGTTGATATGAATCAGGACGTTATAACCAGACTGGAATTACTTGAGCGGCGCATGAGGGATGAAATATCGGAGGAACTGAGCATAGAGTTCGGCGAGTCTGTCACGGAATTACTCGATGATACCATGCAGGAGATACAAAAGCTCGTATCAAAGAAAAATTCCTTGATTGAGATGCTGAAGAATGCCGAAGATAGAATACAAGAACTCTCCGACGAAAACGATTCGATAAAAAAAGCCGTGCTGGAGGCTGAGGAGAGAGCGGCAATCCTCAGAAAGGAAACAGACCGCCTCACAGCGGAGAATAAGAGTCTCAGCTTACGGATGAAACCATCCTATTCCTCCCGTTATTCAGGATATTATAAAACGGCAATATTATCCCTGAGCGTTTTTATCTTGATCGTAGCCGGCTATTTCTTGTTGTCGAGAGTCGATTGGGGAACAGGCGGGAAGGCAGCAGTAAAGGAAGCGGTTCCATCGATTGCGCCGTGGCCTAAAGAACCGCTGAGGTTGAATGTCGACAGGTTCAAGATTTCGATAAGATATCTGGGTCCTGATGATCTGGAAAGTTTAAATATGTCTTTTGCGGATGAAACCGGAGGATATTATTACTATTCGATAGAAATCGACGCAGGGAAAGGATCCATTGACGAAAAATTCATAAAATCGCCCCGTATATCTTTTATCGACAAAGACCGCTCCCTGATAAAAGCGGATGGTGCGGGGTCCGAATCAAGGATCGTTTACGTTTATATTAAAGGCGTCTCGGGGAAGGAGGCCGCTTCCCTGTTCAGATGCATAATTTCACTGAAGAAGAACTATAGACCTATGGGGGTCGTAATTGAGAACATCTCCGGGAGCGATTCCTATAAAATAATGTCATTGTAAAGAATATCTATGGAATTCTTTCTTTTGCCTTCTTCATTCTTTAATTTTAAAATACTCATACAATTTGATTAGTATTTCTGAGCATGGATTGATAAAACCTCTTTTATGTCCGCTCGGATGCCGGAACGACTAACCCATTCTCCTGCCAAGTTCTTTTTGAAGCAATAAGAAATTACCCCTCCCAAAAAAAAAGCTTGACAAGCTAATCAAAATGGTTTATGTATTAAAAATAGATATGGATGGGGAAAAAAAGAGAAGATTGCTGGAGAAAATAAACGCAAAGGCAAGGCTCATGCAGGAGGGTCATCTCTGTATCGAGTCGGCCCTCGATGTGGTATTCATGATTGACACCACCGGGAGCATGGACCCGTATATCAATGAGGTGAGGGACAACATATTAAGGATTATCGAGGATGTGCTGGAATTTTCCCCGCGGATACGCATGGGTGTTATCGCATACAAAGACCACGGAGAAGAGGGCGAGGATGAATTTTATCTGACAAGAATATTACCGCTTATGTTCGACAGGAAAGATATCGTTTCATTCGTGCGCTCGCCGGACTTGTATGTAGGAGAAGGCGGCGGCGGGCCTGAAGCGGTTGAATGCGCCTTGCACGAGGCAGTTAATTTTAACTGGAACGGCACGGCCCCGAAGGCTATAATCCTCATAGGCGATAAACCCCCGCATGGCGTTATGGACAGCCTTAGATCCTGCACCAAAATGCACGATTACAGAAAAGAAGTCGAGGCCATCAGGAGAAAGGGAATAAGGATATATCCGATCCTTTGCAACTCGATATCCGAAACCGAAAGCAATTTTCGATGGATGGCGTGCGAAACGGGCGGCGAGTTCTTCTACCTTAAAAACATATCTGATATGCGCGATCTCCTTACCGGCATATGTCTCAAAGAGACGGGGAAACTGGCTTTTTTTGAAAAAAGGCTGCTCGAATACGGGGACCTGACCAAGTCAAAGAAAAAAATCCTGCTGCAACTTAGCGGTGGTAATCAAAATAAACCGAAAGACGTTTGTGATAATGTGGGAGGTTGATAACCGGTGGAAAAAAGAACGGATATTCCCGGCATAGCACAGTCCGGCACAAAGAATGTTTTCCTTCGCATGGGTAAATATACACTTGCCGCTTTCGAATACGCCGCCCTTGCCGCTTTCGGAGTGATAAAGGCAGGGGGGAACGAAATTAAAAACCTGGCTGTAAAGCTTAATCCCGCCCCTCCGCTGTCCACGGCTGTAAAGAAGATATTCGGGAAAAAAGCAGACAACATTGAAAATATAAAAATGGCTCTTGAGCAGAGGATTTCAATTCTCGAGGAGCGTCTGATCGCTCTTGAGCAGCAAAGGGCATGCATTCCTGAGAATATCGCATCACAAAAAAAAGCGATACAAAAAGAAAAACGTGCCATATTGAAACAACTGATCGATATCAATAAATCGTTAAAGGAGTAAAAGCTTTATGGGCAACGGTATAGATGACCGTGAAGGACAGGAATGTAAGCCTTTCTATAAGGCTGGGCTCGTAGCCGGGAATACGGCTGCCGGTCTCGGACTCGGGGTCGCATTAGGTATCGGGACAGTAGTCGCCGCATCCATTGCGGAAGTGGCGGTACCCGCTATTCTGGTGCTGAAGGCTTTCGGCCTGGCAGGAGGCGCGGTCGGGTTTTTGAGGGGATTGAAGAAAAAACAGACCTGAATATGAGGGGGCAAATGGCAGGCGCGAGGGTGTTAAATATCGGGATAGATTTCGGCACTTCAAGAAGCGTTATTTCCTGCGATAACGGGATAAGGACATTTATCCCGAGTTATGTCGGATTTCCGAAGGACGCGGTGTCGAGAAAGCTCTTTGGAAAAGATATCGTCTTCGGCGATGAAGCCGTCAAAAACAGATTATCCCTCGACCTTTTCAGGCCGCTTGACAGAGGGGTGCTTAAATATTCGGATGATCGTGATATTAACCGGAAAGATTATAAACAGACGATAGACGTAGCGAGAAAACTCTTTGAACATCTGGTGCTGCTCGCAACCGAAGGGAACCCGAAAGGCCATATTATTCGCGGCGTAATCGGGACCCCGGCCATTGCGAGCAAGAAAAACAAGCAGGCATTGCTTGAGATGTCGGAAGGAATACTGGACGCCGTACTTATAGCATCCGAACCGTTTACCGTTGCTTACGGCCTCAATCTTCTTACCAATTCTCTCATTGTGGACATCGGGGCCGGGACCGTCGATCTGTGCAGGATGCGCGGGGTTATGCCCTCGGAAGATGACCAGATCACGACCTTTAAGGCGGGCGATCATATCGATCAGGTCTTTTTCGATCTTATAAAAGCGAAATATCCCGAGGCGAACTTTACGGTCAATATGGTGAAGAAGTTCAAAGAGGAAAACGCCTTGATTTCAAAGAACGGTGAAAGTTTGTATATAACCCTGCCGGTGAAAGGCAAACCCATGCAGTTGGATGTTACCGAAGAACTCAGAGAGGCGTGCAGGTCCATAGTGCCTGATATCGTCGACGCCGTTAAGCATCTTGTGACCACATTCGACCCCGAATTTCAGGATTGCCTGAAGGAAAATGTCGTGCTTGTCGGCGGAGGAAGCCAGATTATCGGCCTGAGGGAGGCGATAGAGACTTATATGAGAGAAACCCTGGGATACGGTAAGGTAAGAAAAATTGACGAGCCGGTATTTGCGGGAGCAAACGGGGCATTGATGCTCTGTAAGGACATGCCTGAAAAATACTGGGTTGATTTGAAAACAGCCGCATAGTTTTTAGTGATGGGAGTAGTTATACACTGCATTAATAATTATGAAACTGAAAGTACGGCATACGGGTATTGCTATAGCGTTATTTTTGGTCGTTATTTTCCTTGACCAGAATAGAATTCCCGTGCCGGTTAAAATATTTGTGGGAAAGCCCCTTCATCTGGAACTCAGCATAGTAGTCGTGATAAGCATACTTTTCGGAATGCTGCTGTCCCTCGGGGGAATGTTTTTCGTAAAAAGAATGAGGATGAAGAAGAAGGATTAGATACGAAGCGCAAATCCTTGTATGAAAGATTTTTCTCTAAGGAGGGTCAAATGGGCGATTTCAAGTATAAGCTGCAGCATCTGGGGGACATAGTCGTCGGCATGCTGGTAAAGACCACCGGCTCAGCCAAGCGATGCGCGCAGGGGGTCATTCTTACTTATGATATTCATGAGATACGGAGGCAGCGGCATTATTATTTATGTGAGATAGGAAAGAGGCTTGCACAGGTAAAAAAAGAGGGCCTCACGGATGCCAAAAAGGACGATAGATTGATGGAGCTTTTTTCCGAACTGGAAGCGCTCGAAAAAAAGATTGAGGCATATGGTGAAGAAAGAGATAAGATGACGCGCCTCTGCAAGTCGAGAATGAATCCCGCTGGGGATGCTTCTTAAGCGCCCGCAGCAGGAGCGCCGGGCTTGCGGGCCTCGGAATCCTAAAGGAAAAGGAGAAAACTATGTCAAAGATTCTCATCGGCGTTTTTTTGGGTGTTTTTGTCGGAGCGTTGGCATACGAGCTTCTCAATAGAACAAGACCCGACATTATAAAAAAGATAGAGATAAAGGCTTCGGAAAAAGTGGACAGCCTTCTGGCGCCGAACGAGAGGCATAGGCATGAAACTGCTTGATCATATAGCAAACCCTGTTTTCATTCTCTTGATCATAGGGACTTTTGCATATACCTATATTTTTTATTTCAGAGATGCTGACCCTGTCAAGAAGAGAGAGGCGGAAATGGAGAGGGAAATCCGGCAGCGGACGGCTCAGGCGGCCGATCCGAATATTGCAGTTGCTGCAGGAACAGCGTTTCAGGAAACAGATCGGTTCATCGGGCAGCAGAACCGGCAGAACCCGCTTGTCATGCCCGAGGAGAATCCGCTCAACCCGCAGCCGGAGCAGGGGAACCGGATCGATAACCCTGTTAACGGGCCGATTCAGGCTCGGTTTGGAGTCGCCGCGCAGCAGCCGATTGCTACGCCGGACAAGGTGCTGCAGGAAGGCCACTGGATCGGGCTTGAAGTGATTCCCCTGACCTCGGCGCTTGCCAAAGCCAATAGTATCGATCCTGAAATATCGGGTGTGCTCGTCGATGAGGTGACGCTTCTTTCCGCTGAAGCCGGTTTTCTTGCCGGCGATGTCATAACCGCTGTAAACGGGAAAACAGTTAAGGATTTAAAATCGTTCAGGCACGCAACTAAACAGGTGGCTGTTTCCAATAAGGCTGTTGTTACCGTGCACCGCGGAGGGAAATACAGGGATATCGCTGTCATCAGCACGGAAGAATTGGGGATTGCCCAGATGGAGGCCGCCCCGATGATTCTTGCGTCCTCGAGGAGCCCTCACGGATATTACGGCCCCTGCGACCGTTGCCACGCAATCTCGGTTACGCCGGTAAATACCGGCCAGCTTGCCAAGGACATGGGGGATTCCCTGACAAAGGTTGCCCCGAATATCCGGAGAGGCACCCCGCCGCCTCACAGAGATAGAGGAGCATGCAAAACATGTCACACGGTGCTGTAAGATCGTATAACAATACCGGGTACAGAGAATGTTCATCTTGCGAAAGGACTGCGGGATGGATTTCCGTTCTTTCCAATCTCATTCTTGCGATCTTCAAAGTCTTTGTCGGTTTTATCAGCGGCAGTAAAGCCATACTGGGGGATTCTCTTTACTCTTTTAAGGATTTTGTGACATCACTCGTTGTTGTCGTCGGGATAAAAGTATCGGGCAAGCCCGCCGATGAAAAGCATCCGTACGGATATGGAAAGATAGAATTCGTCGCGATGCTTCTAATCAGCATGTGTTTGTGCGTTGCCGCGGTATTCCTGTTTATCCATTCCGTGAAAGATGTGTGGCTGAGTTTTTACGGCCACACACCGCCGCCGAAATTGATAGCCTTTTGGGCGGCGATTATATCCATGATCGCAAACTACAAGCTTTCCTCGTATGTGCATTGCGTTGGAGAGAGACTGAAAAGCCCTGCCATGATCGCGAATGCAAAGCATAATCATTCGGATGCGATATCTTCGGCCTTTGTGGCGGGCGCCATACTCGGCGCGAATGTAGGCCTCTTTTTCCTCGACCCTCTTGTGGCGGTCATCGAAACGCTGGACGTGCTGAGATTAAGCTCCGGTATGCTCAACGATTCCATAAAAGGGATTATGGACGCCTCGATGAGCCGTGAAATCACAGGGCGCATAGAATCGATTGCGCGACTCGTCCCCGGTGTGCGCAAGGTATCATCGGTCGTTGCGCGGCAGACAGGGCAGAGCATGTGGATCGACATAACCATAAGAGTCGATCACCACAAGACCCATGATGAAGGATACCGGATCGGTCTCCAGGTCAGAGAAAGCCTTGAAAAAGCTTTTAATAACGTGGCCGGAGTAATCCTTTCCATAGAGCCGTATGTACCGTGAAGAGTGACCGTCAAGAGAAATGAAGAGGCTCGGAGGTCGGGTAATGATGACTTTTTTTGTTATTCTTTGTCTCGGTTTTTTTTCGAGACATGTCTACAATGAATTGAGGGATGAAGAGCATTTGCTCCACATAGCGCATGGAAAAGTCGAGGTTGAAATGCAGAGAAGGCAGGACGCTGTCACAAGGTGCCGCAGGGCCGTGGAGAGATACAGGGAGATAGAAGGCAGGATACATGGTCACCTCATCACCCTGGGCGGCCTGACCCGATCGCGTGGGAATAATACCGCGAGATCGAGAGAAAAAAACGAGCTTCTTGAACTGATGAGAGAACTTGAAATGGTAAAAGAGCATTACCCGGCTTTGAAAGCGAAAGACCCTTATGCCCTACTGATGGAAATAATTCAGGAATCCGGAGGGAGGGTTACAAGGGAGAGGCTTAACTACAATGAGAGGGTATATGAATACAATGTCATGTGCCGGATATTCCCTTACGGGATTTTCGCGTGGATATTCGGTTTCAGGGAAGAACACTTCCCGGCGGGAGCGCAATGAAATATCCCGAATGCGTGAGATGCGGAAAGCTGTCGCCGAAATGGAGTTTTATCGGCAATACCCTTGCGTCGCTTTTCAAGGTATTCGTCGGAGCGTTTACGGGAAGCAAAGGGCTGTTGGCCGATGGGGTGCATTCCGCGGCAGACGCCGTTTCATCCCTTTTTATTTTTTCGGCGCTCAAGGTCGCGGAAAAGCCGGGTGATGAAAGGCATCCTTTCGGCTACGGAAAGGTAGAGTACATAAGCACTCTCTTTGCCGGCATCTTCCTTTTTATCGGCGCTACCGTCATTTTCATCGACGCACTCGATGCCTTCAAGCATGGAGATCATTCCTTGCCGGATAATGCGGCGATATTTGCTACCATACTGTCGCTGATTTTCAGTTATCTCATGTACGATTCGAACAAATGCGCCGGCACGGAACTGGGCAGTCCGGCGCTGGTTGCGGATGCGTATGAAAGCAAGGCAGACAGCATATCCTCGGCTGCGGTGCTGATCGGACTCATAGGGACGAAAATGGGATTTGTCTACGCGGATACGATTGCCGCGGTTGTCGTCGCGTTGCTCATTTACCGAATGAGCATAGAAATGTTTTTCCAGGGGATACACGGCCTTATCGACATGTCCGTAGATAAGGATACCATAGACGAGATCGTGAACATAAGCCTTACGGTGCAAGGCGTCGAAGGGGTCAGGTCCATAAAGACAAGACGAATGGGGCAGAAAAATTGGGTCGATCTGAAAATTGATATCTCGAAAAAAAAATCCATGCTCGATACACATATGATTTCAGAGAAAGTAAAGGAATCGATTCTGACAAAAATAGCGGAGATAGGCGGAATATCGGTAAGCACATTCCCGGTCGGAAAATGGGGGGTTGAATTTTGACGAAAGAAGCCGAACAAATAAGCAATTTTTTCGGAATCACCGCGGCGCTGCTCTTTATAACGGGAAACGCTTATTATCCCGCAAAACTGGCGGCAAAAAATTTCAGGCCGTGGTCTCCGGAGACCGCTCTTTTTTTCAAGCGGTATCTGAAAGTGCATATAATGCTGAACCTGGCTGCGCTCATGGCGGTAACAGTGCATGGACACTATGCCGAGGAACGCAATGTCCTTCTTTCCGGGTGCTTTGTCGCCACGGTATGGCTGACGATAGCCGGCGCCCTGATGCACTACCGTGTCGTCCCGGGAATGCAGAGGCAGCTCCGCCTGCTCCACACCCAGCAGGTGCTGTTTGTGGTCTGGATAGTGCTGATCGTGGCGGGACATGCTTCTTTATAGTCACTATTTGGTTTGCGGGATGAAGGCGATTATTATTTGAGTGAGGACAATAGCAGAGACCGACAAGGTCTCGTAATTATAGAACGCTTATGGAGGCGCAATATGGATCTGGGTATCGATACAAGTGAGTTGAAATTTTTTTGCAGGGCGGTGACCATAAACCTCAAAAAATTTCTTACCAGGTCTATTGACGCCTATAACAGGGTTTTTCAGCTTAATCCCGAAGATTCAAAGGAGATTTATCTGGATATAGGCGAGGACCTTGAAAAGAAGGGGAATTATGAGGGGGCTGTCAATACCTATAAGAAGATTATCGCGGCGGACCCTCACAATGTCGATGCGCTTTTCAAACTCGGCAAGGTGTATATGAATATGGGACTTCTGAACGATGCAAGGGATGTTCTGAAAAAGACCGTGCTCTTGGACGGCAGCATTGCCCAGGCATTTTACCTGCTCGGCTCGGCCCATTTCGCGGTCGATGAAAATAACGAGGCCATCGATGCGTTTAACAAGGCAATCGAACTTAATCCGGGTTATGCCGAGGCCTTTTACAAGGTGGGCCTTATTTACGATGCAAGGTCGGATTTCGATAGCGCCATCGATGCTTATTTGAAGACCATCTCTTTCAAGCCCGATTTCATCAAGGCGTATCAGAGTCTCGGCTTTGCCTATGAGGCAAAAGGCATGCGGAATGAGGCGATAAAGTATTTCAAAAAGTCGATAGAAATGGAGGAGAAAGGCGGCAAATAACCCGGATGATAACATGAGTATGTAGGTTTGAGTCTCGTAGGGCTTATTTGCGGATTGTAATACTAATAAACATTAAAGAGGAGCAGATATGTTGAGTATTGTTTTCGGTCTAATTGCGATTTGCCTTGGAATATGGGGCATGGTGAAGTACTGGTGGTATATGGTGGAAGTTGTAATCGCTATCTTACCGCTGGTGCTTATATTCAGCGGGACGATAGCCCTTCTGGCCGGCATAAAAAATACGGGGCTTAGAACCGCTTTGAAGGAAGAAAGCAAAAAGGACGAGCCCGATTCAAAGATAAGGAGAAAAGACGAATAGGAGCAGGCGATGATAAAGGAAAAGACGAACGAGGATGGCGGCAAAACTATCCGGCAACCTGCGGAGAGTTGTCCTAAAAACTACAAACCATGGATATGGACTCTTGTTGTTATGGCGGCCTTCACTATTGCCTATGCTCTGTATGAGGGATACAAGAGAGAGGGCTTCGTGAACCCTTTTTTAAAGGGAGAACGCTTCGGATTGGGAAGAGACGGGAACATAAAGTCGTCCGTAATGACGACCCGCGGCGCGCCTGAACCAATCAGGGGACTTCAGAGTTCGTATCATGCCATCATCGAAAATGTAAGGCCTGCCGTGATCAGTATTGACGCTGCCGTGCAGGATGTGCCGGTGGCCGCAAATCAGGGAGAGGTCGTACTCAGGCCGGAACCTGCCGCAGGAGTTCCCGTCGTCAGTTATACAAGAATCGGTTCGGGCGTGATTATCGACCCCAGAGGCTATGTGTTGAGCAGCTTTCATGTCGTAGCCGGGGCTTCCGCCCTGAAGGCGACAGTATATGGGCAGGGCGGCGCAATGGAATACCCGCTCAAGGTAGTGAAGGCAGATCGTGGCAGCGACATGGCCTTGCTGAGAGTACAGGGCGGCGGGCCTTTCCCCTATGCAGTCTTAGGAGATTCAAACGCGGTAAGGACAGGCGATATCGTGATCTCTATGGGGAGCCCTTTCGGGTTTGATCAGACGATGACCTCGGGCATTGTCAGCAGCAGGAACAGGACACTGAATATAGGGGGGACCATATACGAGAATCTTATCCAGACGGATTCCCCCATAAATAAAGGAAGCAGCGGGGGACCCCTGGTCAATACAAAGGGCGAGGTCATCGCGATAAATACCGCCATCTATTCGCCGACCGGAGTCTTTACCGGTATCGGCTTTGCAATACCGATAAACAGGGCGCTGGAAGTTGTAGGCGGAGTGATTGATTTCAAAAATCTGCCGCCTGAAGTTGCAGGAGGACAGCTTGCGGCCTGGGCTAAAAACGGAAGACAGGTGGGCAATGCATTCAGACTGCCCGACGGACAGATGATCGTCCCTCCGCATCCATATAGGGGAGCGTGTTCTGATTGCCATCCGCAATTGCTTAATCCGGTTGCGCTGGCGCCTAATAATATCGGGCCGGGCAACATGCCCGGCTATAACATGCAAAGAGCGGCAGGGCCGAAAGTCGCCAATGCCGAACCTTTCCTTGGTGTGACTCTGGTAGACGTGGATGACGTTATTGCGCGGCAGTTCAATATGATACATCCTGAAGGAGTAATGGTCAACAGTGTGATGCCGGGATGTCAAGCCAATTTAGAAATGTCCTATTTTTACCAAAATAGAAATGTCCGGTTTTATGCTGCTGCCTCCAATGGAGGATTATTTATCATTGTCGCCGTTTTTCTATATGTCTTTCTCCATGGATGAT
>JAJYVD010000062.1 GCA_021792185.1 Nitrospirota bacterium
GTTGGTGGGTCGCGCTTCTGACAACCCCTAATTTAATATTTTAGGGGGGAGGCAAGCTTATTTGAAACAATGTATTACCGGACAAGGGTTTTAAAGCTTTTAGCTTAAAAACTTTTGACAATACGAAAAATGAAACTGGGAGGATGAAATGGTTGTTGCGAGCGGATTTATAGAGGCGAATCAAGCGGGCGATGCGGAAAAAGTAGCGCTGGAATTGAAGCAGAGGGAAATAGAGGTCAGCGATATGAAAGGCGAAAAAGTTGTTTTTCTTATCGAAAGGGAGACCGCAGCCGAAATAAAAAAAACATTGGATTCGCTAAAGGATATAGAGGGCGTCAGGAGCGTGTATCTTGCCTATTTTAGCCTTGAAGGCAGCGATGAGGACGTAAAAGATATGCTGCCGCTCAACACGCAGTAAAGGTGAAATGTTCCGGATGGAAATCATAAGCATGATAGTTCAGGTGAAAGAGGGATTTCACGATACCCTGCTGAGGGTATTTGAAGCCATGCCCCATATCAGTATTCACGGCATAAGGAGTAACCGGATAGTTTTGATGCTGGATACGGACGACATACATGTGCTCGCGCAAACCACGAGGGAAATACAGGATATGGAGGGCGTGTTAGGCGTCTATCCCATTTTTTCGAAAGACGCGCTGCCTTTTTGAAACTATGAGATATGTCAGGAAGCAATTATTCCTCTGAGTATAAACGCGGCGCCTTTATAGAAGTCCTCATGGGTTGAATTTAATATCCTCGCGACAAAAAGAGGAACCCATTGAGCCATGTGGTTGTTCAAGAAGTTGCCCCGTATCTCAAAGAGCCTCGCCGCCTCGTCGCGTTGTTCCCGCTCGAAGAATTCTATTGTCTTTTGAGTGAGATAATAAACAAACTCAAGCTCTATGCCGATATGGTCATCGGGGATGCTGTAAAGTTCTTTTACGGCCATGCCTGCTTCGAGATACTGCTTCCTGACATCGATGGTTTCATCCGTCATTAACGAATGCGATTCGGAGAGATAAAAGGACGCGTAAGGCACGGCAGGCGGGTTTTGGGGGCCTATGAACAAACGCGCGTATTCGAGGGCGAGATCTTCGATCCATTCGTTCAGGGTATTCTCATTTTTTCTTATCGCCCCGACCATGAGTCTCAGCCCGTATCCCGGCATGTCTTCCACAAAGCTTTTTAGTTCGGAGATTTCCGGATTGCCGGATGTAAGTTCTATCATTCCCATGTCGTGAATCAGTTCCTTAGAAGGCTCTTTCAAAAATATCTGCCTCAAAAGGTTATATAAATAAAGTTCTTCTCTTAATTCGTCTATCATTGTCACCTCATTAATCTGGAAGATAGTGCGGTAGAGCAGCAGTTTTATAAACTGCTGCTCTACCGGTCTAATGCTCAGATGTTTTGATTTTACGCCTTTTTAACCTTTACGATCATGTCCGCATATCCGGGGAATCCCATTATCGGGCTTAATACATCCGGGTCAACGAGTTCGCTGTGACTCGGCGTATATTCCCTGCTCTTGTATGCAGGGCCTATTCCCGGACTGAACCGCCCGCCTGTGGCAAAGCCTATCTTGATGATACCCGGCCTTATGCCTCCGGAGACAAACACCTTGCCTTTTGTGGATTTTTTAAGAGGGTTTTCGACAACCACCATGTCGCCGCTCTTAAGTCCGAGTTTTTTCGCGTCATCAGTATTCATCCATATGGAACCGACAGAATAGGTATTCGCCTTGAACTTCATCTTCATGGATTTCATCGGTTCATCGCCCATCGGCATTGCCTCCGGAACATCAGCCTCGAATTCCTTGTTCATAGGTTGCCATGTGCCTTCGGTCTTGATTTCTCCGAGCCATGGGATCATCTGAGTGCCGCTCATGGCATGATGCACACGGCCGCAGATAAGCTGGAACGGATAATCCTTGTCATACTTTTTGTATTCAGGATTGGTATGCGGATTCCACTTTGTCTCAAACCAGAAGAAGGTTTCAGGGAATTTGGTAAAGCCTATTTCTTTCAATCCGAGAGGCACTTCACCGCCTGCCTTTTCTATCTTCTCGTTATAAGATTTGTAGCCTCCGTAGCGTTTACCTCCGTCTTTCCAGTCAAACTTGAACTCGATGAGTTTTGTGGAGGTGTTGGGGAATGCCTTATTAGGCTCGTCCGCATTATGTTTTTTATACCTTCTCCAACTCATAGGCCAGATGGCAACGCCGTGATTGTTTCTGAGCCACTCTACTGTTACGGGTTTCCCTTTAACGACCTTTTTGGCGTTATCGATTGTGACTTCACCCTTTTCCAGCGAGTCAGGAGTGCCTATGAGCTTATAGCCTTCCGGATACTGAGGATAAGGAAGCGGCGTTCCGACATTGACCCTGCCGGGCGCCGGCGCAAGCATCTCATTGACAAAGTCTTCCTCGGACTTATACTTCTCCCAGAAATCGGATGCCTTAAGGTCAGAATCTCCAAGCTCATTCAGTTTCTTTGCGAGCATATTCATTATATCGGTCGGTTTTTTACACTCGTGGAGGGGCTTGATTACAGCGTCCCTGTTGTAGATTACCTGATGCGAAGGATAAATGTCGCTCAGGCTCTGCCTTTCCGCATAGCTCGCCTCGGGCAGAATCACATCTGCATATAGGGCGCTTTCGAGGTTGAGGCTGTCAATGAAGACATAAAGCTCGAGCTTGTAATTGCCTTTCGCATCTTTTGCCAGAATGGCATCTTTCCATTTATACGGAGCTGAACCGGTTAGTATGGAATTGCCCGTTCTCAGGATGTATGACTTGATGGGATAGTGGTATCCCCTGAACGGACCATATTTTATATCCACTCCCTCTTTGAAGGCATTGGGATAATCCGCAACAGCATCATCCCATGCAGCGGGATATTTGCTTCCGAAGAGGTCCATATGGAAGTGTTCTACTTCTCCTTCAACCTCTTTGCCGTTTATTGTCCTCTTTACCTTCCTCGATTTAAACTGCTTCCCTGTTGCAGAACCGCCTTTATCGGACTTTACAAGCTCTGTGTCTATAACACCTCCCGGCACATCGAAGTTCCCGGTTATTACGTTCAGAGCCACGCCGATGATTGAAGCGCAGTAGCCGTTATAGTGGTGTCCGGGCGACTGCATACCCCAAACAAGGGCTGCCGGCTTTGTTATTCCAAATAGATGGGAGAGTTCCTCTATCTGTTTCTTCGAAAGGCCTGTCCTGTCGACTGCCCAGTCAAGGCTGAAGTAGCTCAAGCCGTTGATCGGGTCTTTCTTATGCCACCACGACTTAAATGCTGCCTCGAAATCTTCCCATCCCGTGGAATATTTCTTGAAGCTCCAGTCAATATACTTTTTGTTCGGATCGTTCTGGTTGTCGTTTTCGAGGATGTATCTGAGCATCGCGCCGAAGAGATCTCCGTCTGTTCCTGCTCTCGGTGCAAGCCACATATCCGCAGCAGTAGCCGTATTGGAGTAACTTGGGTCAATGACTACCACCTTACATCCATTTTCTACTTTTGCTCCAACCGTTCCCCTGTTTTCATAGAATATCCTTGTTGCGACAAAGGGGTTCCAGCCGTTATAGACAATCAGTTTTGATTTATATGCGTAATCCTTTTTCAGAGAGCCGTCGGGCTGTCTTACGAGCTGGGGCCTCATTATATCAGGCTCCCACCTCTTGCCGCCGACCATGAGTTTCGGGCCATGCCTTCTCGGAGTGTCGCATATAGCGCCGTGCTCCGTACAGTTTGGAGTGCCGTAGGCAAAAAAGAGCCTGTAGTAATGGTCTCTGTCGGTAACGTCGCCGCAGTCCATGATTACGGATTCTGCTCCGTATTTTTTCTTGATGTCCGTCAGCTTCTTGCCGATGTAATCAATGGCCTCATCCCATGTTACACGCTTGAATTTACCGGAGCCTCTTTCGCCGACCCTTACCATCGGATATTTGAGCCTGTATGGCGAATAAACGAGTTGCTGCCCCGAAGCACCCTTAGCGCAGGCGATGCCGTCGTTCATAGGCACTGCCTTGTTGCCGTAAATCTTTGCTATTTTGCCGTCCTTAACCCACATCTCCATGCCGCATTCGGCAGGGCACATGGCGTCGGCGGTATATTTCACCTCATATTTGCCCATTGCCTTTTGCATAGCCTCTGCTTCTGCCGGGGAGAGATTTTTTAAAGACATGAGCCCTGTTTTGTTTAAGGCTGCCAGGCCGCTGAGCGCTCCGGCATATTTTAAAAATACCCTTCTCGATACCTGCATATTCTCACCTCCTATTTATTTATCCGGCCGTCGGCCGCTGAAAAGACCTTTTCATCAGGCGCGATAAAAGTGGTCCTCGGCTTTGTGCCGTATTCAGGATGCCAATCCGTTGTTTTTACAGACGCCTTGAGCTTTGAGACCGCGCTGTTGGAATCGCTCGTATCGCCGAAATATCTTGCCTTTCCTACGCAGTTGCGGACACACGCAGGTTCTTCGATGCCTTCCGCAAGCCTGTGGCTGCAATAATCGCACTTATCGACCACCCTCAAATCGCTTGCTTTCTTGCCCTTCACCTCAGAAACGTTCTTTGCGTAAGGTTTCGGGTCGTTCTTTACAGGGATATGCGGGTGCATGAATCTCGCTCCGTAAGGACATGCGCCCACACACCTTCCGCAGCCGATGCACAGATCCCTGTTCACCATTACCACGCCGTCCTCCCTTTTGTAAGTGGCGCCTTTTACAGGACACGGCATAATACACGGCGCTTCGTCACACTGATTACAGATCTTCGGGAAAAAATACCTCTTCGGTTTAGGATATTCGCCTGTATCGGCAATATCCACTTTTGACCTGAACTGCCCTATCGGCGCTGCATTTTCCATCTTGCAGCTTACCTGACAGGATGTGCAGCCGACGCATTTTCTCAGGTCAACAAGCAATGCATACTTTTTTGACATAATGCTTCCTCCTTTCAAAAAGATTTTGAAAAGATAAAAGCAATCAATGTGCCAGCACAAACCTACTGATAATTAGCGGTATTTATTTTGAGATGGTGTTCAATGATAGGGCAGATGTGCAGAACTTGAACAGAATACTTATCGTTACTGTATTTTTTTTAAATATGCTCCCTGTCAAACTGCTAAATACTTAAAGTCAAAAACTTCCTTAATAAGCCTGAAATCCTTGTCATTTTTTGTAATCAATACGGCTCCGATATCCCTTACTGATGCGGCAATAAGTATATCCGCAACAAGCCCTTTAATTCTAAGCGGGTCTGTCTTTTTGTCTTTTCGCAGCTTCAACATTATTTTGCCTGAAGTATGCCATTGCCGCCGGGTCGGCGTTATTACAGTGAAATTATTTTGTATCTGCTCTATAAGCCGCTGCTCTTTTTTCTCGTATGCGCCTGCAAGGAGTTCCATCAAGACAACTGAACTGAAGGTGATATGATAATATCTGTTCAGAGCTAAAAATGTATCTTGTACCGTGCCTTTTCTGAAATGATCTATAAGAAAAGATGTATCGGGTACTGCTTTGAGCCTCAATTAAGCCCCTCAAACTTAAATTTGCCGCTCGTCTGTTCAATAAGTCTTCTTATTTTTGCCTGATAGATAACATCGGAAAGAGCGGACTCTATAGTCTCGGTTTCGGTTTTTGCCCCCAATATTTTCTGGGCGTCTTTAATCAGTCCCTGATCCAATCGGAAGTGTTTGGCTGTTTTTTTTGATGCGACCGGCATATTCCCTCCTTTTTTAGTTGTATATACAGTTTATAATATTATGGCTACAAAATCAACTTATTCTTCCCCTAATTTTTTCCTCAGCGTATTCCTCGATATTCCGAGCAGTTTTGCCGCGTGCACCTGATTGCCTTTTGTGAGTTCCATAGCCCTTTTGACCATTCCTTTTTCTATCATACTCATCATATCCTGAAATCTCTCATGGCATCCGTCTTTAAAGGCCAGATTGACAAGGTTTTCAATCGCATCTTCAACGGAGGCGCAACTGCCTATTTTTTGCAAGTTGAGATTTTCGCAGCATTCAATGGAAAGATAATCGCTGTTGCAAAAGACCATTGCTTTTTGGATAGTGTTTTCAAGCTCTCTGACGTTACCCGTCCACGAATGTTCTTTAAGCCCTTCCAATGCCTCTTGAGTTATGCCCTTGATGTTCTTCCCGAGTTTCCTGTTAAATTTTTTGATGAAATAGGCTGCAAGTTCCTTAATGTCCTCTTTCCTCTCCCTTAAAGGCGGCAGGCTGATACTTACGACATTCAGCCTGTAATACAGATCCTCCCTGAAAAGCCCCTCCTTTACCATATCCTCAAGATGCTTATTGGTTGCCGCTACTATTCTCACGTCGGTTTTTATTGTTTCCGAGCCGCCGAGCCTTTCAAATGCGCCGTCCTGTAAAATCCTTAGAATTTTTGCCTGAAGGCCGAGCGACATATCGCCGATCTCATCAAGAAAAACGGTTCCGCCGCTGCACTGTTCAAACTTTCCTATCTTCTTAAAATCGGCGCCTGTAAACGCTCCCCGCTCATATCCGAAAAGCTCGCTCTCAAGGAGATGTTCGGGTATGGCCGCGCAGTTTATCGCTAAAAACGGTTTTGCCGACCTTTTGCTGTAATGATAGATCGCCCTTGCTGCAAGCTCTTTGCCGGCGCCGCTTTCTCCCCTTATGAGAACTGTCGCATCGGTGGGCGCTACCTTTCCGATCTGCTTATAAATATTAAGCATAGCAGGACTTTTACCGACAATCCTTTCGCCTTCGTAATCTTCTATCTCGTCAAGGGTAACCACTTCTTTCATTAAATCCCTTGCTTTAATAGCGCCGTTAACCCTTATGAGAAGTCCATTATTGTCAAAAGGCTTTGTGAGATAGTCGTATGCTCCGAGCTTCATGGCTTGAATCGCCTTTTCGGTAGTGCTGAAGGCCGTCATCATTATCACCTGAACATCGGGATGTGATTCTTTTATCTTGCCTAATACCTCGAGGCCGTCCATTTCCGGCATCCGCACATCCATTATGACGAGATCCGGTTTCTTGTGATTGATAATCGAAAGTGCGTCAGTGCCGTTTGAGGCCGTAAGGACATCGTAACCTTCCGATTGAAGCAGCCGCTGTATCGAGTAGCAGACTGTTTTCTGGTCATCGACGACGAGTATTTTATTCATGCGTTTTTCACCGGAATTTTCAGATTGAAAATTGTCCACTCTCCATTAGTTTCAAAACCGATATCTCCGTTATGGAGATTAACGATATTATACACGATTGAAAGACCGAGCCCTGTGCCGTCGCCCTTTGTAGTGAAGAACGGGTCGAATATCCTGTCCCTTATGTCTTCGGGGATGCCCGTGCCGGTGTCGCCGACAGAGATAAACGCATAGCCGTCCTGCGCCTTGCTGGATATTGTGAGCGTTCCGCCTTCAGGCATTGCCTCTACTGCATTAAGGACGAGATTAAGCAATGCCTGTTGCAACATGGCCCCGTCAGCCGTTACCGGTAGCAGTTTTGTGAGTTCCATGTTTACATTTATAGATTGGTTTTTAATCTGAAACCGTGTAAGGTTTAAGACCTGTTTTATCAGGGAATTAATATATACATCCGAGAGATTAAATTCATCACTTCTCGCAAATCTGAGAAACCTCGTCAGAAGGTCATCCATCTGTTCTGTTGCTGAAAGCACTACTTTCATATCTTCCTTTGTCAATGCCGGATTGTCTTTAAAAGTCTGAAACAGCACTTTTATGGAGGTGAGCGGATTTCTCAGCTCATGCGCCAACCCTGCCGAAAGCCCTCCGAGCGCGGTTAGTTTCTCGGTTCTCAGCATCTGCTTGTAGGACTCTTCCATTTTTTTCCGATATTCTTCGAGTTCGTAAGAAAGATTATTGAATGTCCGGGAAAGGTCTCCGACTTCGTCCTTTGTTTTTATATCCATTTGGCTTCCGAATTCGCCGCGCGAAAGCGTATGGGTAAAATCCATAAGCTTGTAGAGGGGTTTTGTTATGAGCCTGCTTAAAGAACACGAAAGAACCGAGCCTATCAATGTAACTATTACGGTCAACGTTATTATAAGGTTTCTCATCCTTTTTAAAGTCTTCTCTATACGGACTTCTTTTATGCCGATATGCAGCTCTGGATTCATGCCGCCGAATACCCTTAAGCCTATATCCCTTATAAAGCCGTTTTCGGTATCGAGGAGCTGTATGGATAACAGCTTGCCTATATAAATAGGATTCCACCTCAGAATATCGGGAGGGTAGCCGTTTTTAAAGGTATGGGCAAAGAGCGATCCGTTTTTATCCGTAACAAAGATATACTCGATGTCCTTTTCTTTTTCTATAACGTCTTTTATTGCCTCCTGAGTTTTATAAAAATCGTCGAGAAGGATAGAATCCGCTATCCTGTCGGAAAGGTTTCTTGCTATGGATTCGCCCTGCCGCGTGAGTTCCGCCCTTATGGAGCTTGTTACGAGGTCTCTCGTGGCAAAACCTATCAACATGCCGAGGCTTACTACTATGAAAACGTTTAGAAAGGCTACCTTTACCCAGAGCCTCATCAGCGCCCTTTTCTTTCAAGGAGGCCGTATCGTTTGACAAGCTGCTCTATCTCTCTTAAGCCGGTTTCTTTATACTCGGTAAATCCATAGGGCATCTCTGTTTTGTCCCAATCCACAAGCATTCCGGAATGTTTACCCTTAGGGTCTAATGACAACAGCGAGGCCTTCACGCTTCGCACGACGGCCGGTTGCACGTCCTTTCCATAACATATGAGACTGCTCGGATACGGTTTGGATACGGCTATGATTTTGATTTTGCCTTCGGCTGCCAGCCGTTTTGCCAGATTGTCCTGTATGCCGCCGGCATCGTATTCTCCGTTTAAAACAGCCCGCGCCGTATTGGCATGAGAGCCCGTAAATACGTGACTCATTAAATCCTCCAGTGCGATCCCCGCGTTTTCGAGCATCTTGCGGGGAATGATATGCCCTTGAGTCGAGTATTTATCGCCAAAGGCAAAGGTCTTGCCTTTGAGGTCTTTCAGACTTTTTAAGGGGCTCTCCTTTCTGGTGAATATGACCGCACGGTATTCCGGCTTGCCGTCGGAATTAAGACCCATAACAAGGCATCCCGTGCCGTATCTTTCTTTTGCAAGGACACAGTTGACAGGGCCGAGGGCTGCAAAGTGGATAATGCCTTTTCCTAAGTTTTCGACCGTATCTTCGTATTTTTCCGTGAATCTCAGCGCAAACCTGTTCCCTGTATTCTGTTCAAGGTAGCGCAGGAACGGCAGGTATATCTTTACGTCGTCTTTTGGTCCGAGCCTCAGGTCAAAACCGAATTTAAGCGCTCCGACCTCCGCGGGCCGTGTATTGTTTTCGGTAGCAGAGGAGCGCTTGTTGAGACTTGCCTTTTTCGGAATTTCTTTATCGCCGCAGCCGCCTATAAAAATGCAGATACAGACGATAAAGGTTATCAGGAGCGCTGTTTTATGGTGCGGGATTTTCATAAGTATTTTTAGTCCTTGAATTTATAGCCTATCCCCGATACTGTGATTATATATTCCGGTTCCGCCGGATTAGTTTCTATTTTCTGCCTCAGATGCTGGATGTGGACATCGATAACCCTGCTCCATGAGTATATCTTCGATTCCTTCCAGAGATATTTTTTTATATCTTCCCTACCCACTACAGCGCCGTTATTAGCGACTAAAAGGCACAAAAGGTCATATTCCTTAGGCGTGAGTATTATCTCTTGGTTTCTGACCTTGACGTTCCTGCGTTTGTAATTTATGCTCAGGCCGCCTATGGTTATCTGTTCCTCGCCGGCGGGTTTTGTTCTTCTCAGGCATGCCTTGATCCTCGCGATCAATTCAAGGGTCTCGAAGGGTTTCACCACATAATCGTCGGCTCCGCTTTCAATGCCTATTACCTTGTCTGAAATCTTATCTTTTGCCGTAAGCATGATTATAGGCAGCGTGGGATATTGCATTCTCAGTGTGCGGCATATATCGATCCCGTCTCCGTCTGGAAGCATAAGGTCGAGAAGCAAAAGATCAGGTTTATCGAGGGCAAGCGCCTTCTGGCCTTCGGTCCATGAAGCCGCCGTAACGACATCGAACCTATGAAGTTCGAGGTTCGCCTTCAGCACCTTTAAGATGTCTTTATCATCGTCAATGACAAGTATTTTATTGCTCATGATTTCAGCACGGCGCCGTTATTTTCTTCGTTATTTCGAGGAGCTTGTGCTGCTGCGCTATTTGTTCTATATGCTCTTTGCACGATGTGTCGGTCTTGCAGTCCATATAAGGAAGCTTGAAGTAAAAACAGCTTCCACCGCTGCCGTCGCTGTTAACGCCTATTATGCCGTGATGGGCCTCGATTATACTCTTGGATATGGCAAGCCCGAGCCCTGTACCTTCCCTTTTGCTGTTTTTGTAGAATTTTTCAAACACCTTTTCATGTTCCGAAAGCGGGATACCCGGACCGTCGTCCCATATCTCCACCACTACCGAATTTTTTTCATGGTATGCGAATATCATTATCTCAGCTCCGTCAGGAGAGAACTTAAGGGCATTGGCCAGAAGGTTTATTAGAACCTGTTTTATCCTGTCTTCATCGATGCAGGCCGTAAGATTATCGGGTATATGCGCATTTAACCGTACGCCTTTTTCATCCGCGTGTATCTGGAAATAAGTGAGCGCCTCTGCGATGATGTATGAAAGGTTGGCGTTTGTAAAATGCAGTTCCGATGTCCCCATCTCTATTCGTTCGATATCGAGCATGTCGTTTACCATGCGTATCAACCTGTCGGAGTTCTTCTTTATCACTTCGAAAAATATATGGAGGTCCTCGATGGATGTCTTTTCCGGGTTATGCTGAAGGAAAGAAGATAGTTTTGCCGATATGTAATCCATTGCCCCTTTGATAGATGTTAAGGGGGTCCTTAATTCGTGGGATGACCTCGCTATGAAGTCGGATTTCCTGATGTTCGCTTCGTTGAGAAGGCGGTTTGATTCGATGAGCCTTCTGTTCGTTTCCTCAAGCCCGGCGGTCGCTTCTTTGATTTTGTCGTTCAGGCAGCCGTGGTATCTGGTAAGTGTGCCCGCCATCTCCGAAAATGTGCGGCAAAGGTCTTCGAATTCATCTCCTGTCTTAAGCATCCTGTCCTGAGAATATCTGCCTTCCGAAAATTCGTTTATTGAAGATTTCAGTTTTTTCATGGGCGTAAGGACTATTTTTTTCATCATCAAAAGCAAGGCGGTCACAAGCGACAGGACGGCAACAACGGTTGCTATGAACATATCCCTTCTGTTTTCTGAAATTTCCGAGAAGGTTATATCTACCGGGATGGTCACGCTTATGGCGCCCCTTACGTCTCCGACCTTATACCCCTGCTTCGCATGGCATTTAAGGCATGCATCCTCGATATAGAGGGGCGAGATGTATCTGAGGTATTTAGAATTCTCGACGGTCTCTATGGAGATAAGTTCTTTCATTGAATTTTTTTCGAATTGGAGCAGGGCGTTTTTTTCGAACTCGTCCGGAGCATTTTCGGGATTGGTAAGTTTCAGACTTGTTATATGAAACCAGTAAGATTCCCTATCCTTTGCGTACAGCGAAAGCTGTTTTGTAACCATTGCAGGAGTTTCCTTAATATAACGCTTGCCGCTTACGTCGGTTATTTCCGAATCTGTCATGTATATTGTGGGTTTTACCCACGGCAGTTTTTCTACAAATATGCCTCCGTGGTCGGCGATCCATTTCCTTGTGATGATAATCTGTTTGAATATGGCCCTTGCCTTGTTTTCGACCTGCCCCATAATGAGCTTTTCCTGACGGTGGGCAATAACATAGAAAGATATGCCGAGGACTACGGCAAGGGTTATACTGCAGCCTATTATCAGTTTAAGGCTCAGATTTAGCTTCAGATTTCTGATTTTCTTAAACAAATCAATCATATTTAATTATAACATGTTTTTTATAATTAAAATTCTATTTCATGGCATGATTGCAAGCCGGGTGCCTTAACATTTCTGCTGACGGTTGGTTTTTCTTATAAAACAGCTTTTAATCAGGTGATTTCTCTGCTGTAAGTAATAGTCCTGTCTTTACCCATGGATTTTGCTTTGTAAAGAGCTGTATCCGTATTTTTTATCAATTCATTAATGCCTTTTCCATCATCAGGGAAGGATGCTATACCCATACTCACAGTTATATAGGGATGAGGAAGTTTCTTATATCTATGAGCGAGGGACCCCCTTATGTTATTTCTTATCCTTTCAGCAACCATAAATGACTCTTCTTTTTTTGTCTGCGGCATCAGGATTGCAAATTCTTCTCCTCCGTACCTGCATAAGACATCATTGATCCTTAAATGCTCACGGGCAATGCTGGATATTTCCTTTAAAACACTATCCCCTGCAAGGTGTCCTTCAGTATCGTTGAGGATTTTAAAATTATCAATGTCAAACATTGCCAGAGAAAAGGCAAAGTTATAACGCTCTGAACGGTGGAGCTCTTCTGTGAAACGCTCTTGAAGGTAGCGCCTGTTAAAAAGTCCTGTTAAAGGGTCGGTAATGGAAAGTTCCTTCATCTGTTCAGCCAGCACATAACAATAGGACACATTTAAAGCGATTGAGGCATAGGATGCAAAGTAGTTGAGTAAATTTAGATCTTGTTCTGTAAACTCGTCCCCTGTTATTTTGTCTGAAATGTTGATGACACCTATTGTTTCTGAGGCAAATTTCAGAGGCACGCTGGCGAAGGAGCCTGTTTTGTAATGCCGTTTTAGCTTTATGTATGGCAGCTCCGCTTTTTCTATATCTTTCACAAGAAGGGGTTCACCGTTTTTAAATACCTTTCCTGCAATACCTTCACCTGTTTTTATCTTTATATCCTGTATAAGCCACTTATTGATGCCCTTAACAGCCTTTATCAGCAGGATGTCTTCTTCAGGTAACATAAGGGACCCCTTTTCTGCCATTAAAAGCCCTGTAGCTGTATCCACAATTGTTTCATAGAGGTCATAGGGGCTGTGAAGCTGAGGAGTTAATTTTGCTGCTGCCGTGTTCAGCACTCCCATATCTCTGATACATTTATCATATGAATCATGGAGCGTGAGGTTTTTAAGAACAAGACATACGAGTTTGCAGAACTCTAAAATGCTGTAGGATTCTTCCCTTGAAAGGATAGAATTATCAATAGTGTCCGACAGTTAAGTGAATAAATTCAACTGGTTTTGGGACTCTGAGAATCCCTCCGCCATGGTTGTTTCCGTAAGTAGCTGTAATAATGGAATTCTTTCGAAAACCGAGACGCTC
>JAJYVD010000063.1 GCA_021792185.1 Nitrospirota bacterium
ATCATCCATGGAGAAAGACATATAGAAAAACGGCGACAATGATAAATAATCCTCCATTGGAGGCAGCAGCATAAAACCGGACATTTCTATTTTGGTAAAAATAGGACATTTCTAAATTGGCTTGACAGTCGTGAAAGAAAATTTGAAACCTGTCATGTTTTGGGCTATAATTTTCAAAACGAACACAGAGGAGCGTATGATAAAAGAAATCCATGAAATCGGCCCATCAAAAGTAATCCAGCTTTTCTTTCCGGTATCCAATTTTCACGCAATCGTTGTTGTGGACAATGTTGCCCTCGGACCTTCAATAGGCGGGGTCAGGGTGTCGCCGGACGTCACACTCGAAGAAGTAAAAAGGCTCGCAAGGACAATGACCATGAAAAATTCCATCGCCGGGCTTCCGCACGGCGGGGGCAAGGCTGGAATGATAGTCGATCCCAGAGACCCGAAAAAAGAGCACTATTTCAGAATATTCGCTCAGGCTATAAAGAATTTGCATGAATATATACCCGGACCTGATATGGGGAGCAACGAGGAATGCATGGCGTGGATCTATGATGAAATAGGAAGGGCTACCGCCCTGCCCGAAGAAATCGGCGGACTGCCTCTCGATAAACTTGGGGCTACAGGCTTCGGATTGGCGGAATGCGCCGAGATCGCATGCCCTTACGCGAATATCGAACTGAAAGGGGCGAAGGTCGCCATTCAGGGATTCGGAAGCGTGGGAAAGGCCGCTGCGAAATTCCTTTCTGAAAAAGGCGCGGTAATCGTGGCAGTGAGCGATACAAAGGGAAGCGTGTGCAGTCCGGAGGGAATAGATGTAAAAGAGTTGCTGAATGTAAAAGAAAATACCGGAAGCGTTACTAACTATAAAAAGGGTTCGGGAAAGATATGCAGCGAACTGTTTTTAGCGCAATGCGACATCCTGATACCTGCCGCCACGCCGGACGTGATAAACAAAGACAATGTAGAAGCGGTAAAGGCAAAAATGATACTTCAGGGCGCTAATATCCCGGCCACAAAAGAGGCGGAAGAGATACTTCATAAAAAGGGAATCCTTTCGATACCCGATTTCATCGCCAACGCAGGAGGCGTAATAATGGCCGCGATGGAATACGAGGGCAAGTCCGAAAGAGAGGCGTTTACCGCCATATCTGAGCGCGTAAAGAAAAACACTAAATCGATCCTCGAAAAATCCTCCGGCGAAAAAATCCTTCCGAGGCAGGCTGCAGAGGCAATTGCAAAGAAAAGGGTCTTAAGGGCAATGCAATACAAAAGAATTTTATAGATTTGTTATAATGAAACATGCGCTTTACTTCTGTTGCAATAACCCTTTGCCTCCTTGCTGTTTCATGTAGCCAGAAACCCGAAGATATAGCCAGGGTAGAGCCTAAAAATATCAGGGAAAGCACCTTTACCATCGCCATACTGCCCGAACAAAACGTCTTCGAACAGAAAAAACGGTACAAGCCCCTTGCGGAGTATCTGTCGAAAAATCTCAATATGAACGTGAAAATAAAACTCCTTGACAGCTACGGCTCCATCTACGACGAAATCAAAAACAAAACCATAGACGGCGCAGTTTTCGGAAGCTTTAATTATGTCCTGACAAAGGCGAGGGCCGATATCGAGCCCGTAGCCCGTCCCATGGAAACCGGCGGGAATTCCAACTATAAAGGCATTATATTTACAAGAAAAGACACAGGCCTGACCGCCGACGTGAAAACATGGAAGGATAAAAAGATCGCCCTTGTGCACGAGGTAACAACGGCAGGATACGTGTTTCCGGCATGGCACCTGAAAAAGCACGGGGTTATAAGCTTAGACAGCTACTTCAGCAGGCTTATATTTTCCGGAAGCCATGACGCGGCTATACTATCCGTTTTTAAAGGACAGGCGGATATCGGGGCGGCAAAGGATTTAATACTTCAAAAAATGCTTTCCGAAAACCCGGCGATAAAAAACGATATTGTCATACTCGCCGGTTCGGTAGCGGTTCCTTCCAACAGTCTTTGCCTGAGGAGCGGCGTGGACAACAAAATAAAAGAGTCTCTGAAAAAATCCTTATTATCGATGCATCACAATGCCGACGGCAAAACCGTGCTTCAGGCGCTGAACGCATCTAAGTTCATAGAGACTGCGGACTCGGAATTCGATGCCCTCAGGCAGATGGCGAAGGATTTAGGCATAGACATCAAATCATACCCGTTCAGGGGCAAGAGATGAAAAAAAAATTAATATTAGGACTCGGCATTGTGTTTTTAATATCCGCGGTAAGCGCGATAGTGGTAATAAAAAATCTCGACAATATAGTCGCAAACCAGAAACTCATCAACGAGCAGGACCTGATAATAAGCAAATACAACGAAATGCTTTTTCAGATGAAAGGGGCGCAGTCCGAGCTTTACAGGCATCAGGCCGGTTATTCCCGCAATATAGACGACCTTGTCAATTATATTGAATCCTTTGACGATAACATGGATTTTTTATCCCGGCAATATTCTTCTCATCACCGCGACATCGCGTGCATGCAGTGCCACTCTAAAATAGAGGAAAGGCTGACCTCCCTTTCAGGCATATTCTCCGAAATCGAAAATCACATAAAGCAGTATAAGCAGGATATGAGCATTCTCATAACGACAAACGACAGGAGCCAGATGCGGATACTCGAGAACGCTGCTACTCAAAAAGGCAATACCATTATCGGTCTCCTCGAAAAAATAAGACATGCTGCGGACAAGATGAGGGGTGAAATAAAAAATAAGAGAAACGTATTGATAAACAGGTCGAGGAACATGATTTCCATTACCATAGCCTTCGGTTTTATACTCTCCATGGTTATATTCATAGCGGTAATCAGGGGCATTACTGCGCCTGTAAATGCCTTAATAAAGGGAATTCAGAAAATCGCCGACGGCGACTTTTCGCAGCAAGTGGAGGTCAGGACAAAGGATGAAATAGGCTTTATGGCACAGGCATTCAATGATATGACCCGTCAATTGAATGCCATGAATAAGGAAAAAGACGGCCTGCTCAAAACCCTTCAGGGCTTCAACGAAGAATTGGAAAAAAAGGTCAAAGAGGCGACGGAGAAACTCAGGCTCGCGCAGGAAAATATGGTAAGGACCGAAACCCTTGCGGCAGTCGGCACCCTTGCTGCAGGCGTATCGCATGAGATCAGCACGCCGCTTAACACAATAATCGGCTTTACTCAACTGACCCTCTCGGAGCTTGACGACGCTAATCCCGTAAAAGGAGACCTCAGGGTTATAGAGCAGGAGGCTGTGAGATGCAAGAGGATTGTTCAGGGCCTTTTGAATTTCGCCAAACCGCAAAAACATGAGGAAAAACTCACCGACATAAACAATCTCATTAACGAAACCATCTCGCTTATAGAATACCAGCCGTCAATGAAAAAAATAGTCATAAAAAAAGAACTCGATAAAGATCTCGTTTCGATCGAGGCCGATCCGATGCAGTTGAAACAGGTATTTCTTAATCTCATACTCAATGCCGTGCAGGCGATGCCCGAAGGCGGAGACCTCAAAATAACGACAGGGAACGCGGATAAAGGCATCGGGATTTCCATATCCGACACGGGCATGGGCATACCGGAAGAAGAACAGCAGAAAATTTTCCAGCCCTTCTATACTACAAAGAAAGACGGCACCGGGCTCGGCCTCTCCATATCTTACGGCATAATAAAAGGGCATGGAGGAGAGATATTCATTAAGAGTTCGCCGGGAAGCGGCACGGCATTCAGGATATCCATACCTGCGAGGCAAAATGTCAGGAGCGGCGGATAACAAATGGCGCGTATACTGGTTATCGACGACGACCCGAATACCTGCAGCCTGCTGAACCGCATACTCGCAAAAAGCGGGCATGACGTTACTACGGAAACCGTTCCCTCAAATGCAGTTAAGTATTTCAGGGGAGATTCATTCGACCTCGTTATAACGGATTTTTACATGCCGGAAATGAACGGCTTAGAGCTGCTTGAACAGGTGAAAAACATCAACCCCGACGTGGATGTAATGATAATGACGGCATTTGCCACGGTAGATAACGCGGTGGATGCGATGAGAAAAGGGGCGTATGACTATATCGTAAAGCCTTTCCAGAACGACGACCTGCTGCTTTCGATAAAAAGGGTTTTGGAAAAGAGGAAACTGTCCGAGGAAAACAAACATCTGCGGGCAGAGCTTTCAAAAAAATACAGCTTTCACAATATCATCGGCAAATCTCCGTCAATGCAAAAAATATTCGCAACCGTCCGGAAAGTGGCGGACAGCGACGCGACCGCGCTGCTTATAGGGGAAAGCGGCACAGGCAAGGAGCTTGTCGCAAGGGCTATCCATTACTCGGGGAAGCGAAAAGATAAAAATTTCGTTGCCATAAACTGCAGCGCGCTTCCGGATACGCTTCTTGAAAGCGAGCTCTTCGGTCATACAAAAGGCGCGTTTACCGGCGCAACCGAAAGCAAACAGGGATTATTCGAATACGCGAACGGCGGAACCCTGCTCCTCGATGAAATCGCTGACACAAGCCCTTCGGTGCAGGCAAAACTTTTAAGGGTCATTGAGGATAAAAAGATAAGGAAATTGGGAGACAATAAAGAAACGGAGATCGATGTGCGGATAATAGCGGCAACGAGCAGAAATCTGAAAACCATGATAGACGAAAGCACATTCAGGGAAGACCTGTTTTACAGGATAAATGTATTTCCGATAAGCATCCCCGCCCTGCGGGACCGCAAAGAGGATATTCCCCTGCTGACGGAACATTTTCTTAAAGGAAGAAAAAAGCTGCATCCTGACGCGCTCGATATATTGACGAATTACAACTGGCCCGGAAATGTAAGAGAACTCGAAAACGTGATAGAAAGAACTGTGGTTTTTGCCGGAGATGAAACCATTACGCAGGATGACTTGCCTGCCGAGATAAAAAATACAATCTTCAACAATATTGACTGCAGCCTTTCATATCAGAAGGCAAAGGAAAAAGTAATTAAGGAGTTCAACCAAAATTTCATCTCATGCACTCTGAGACAGACCGGCGGCAATGTCACAAAGGCCGCTGAAAAGCTTGAAATAGACAGGGCAAACCTCCAGAGACTCTTGAGAAAATACAGGATAATCTCCTCCGAATATAAAGAATAGCCTGCGTCAAACCTGCATCACCATTTAATATTTAATTTACAATAAGTTAACAGATTTATCCGCGTCATTTCATACACATCGGCTAAAACAACTGCTATTCCAGCCTCGTTATTTACATTTTATTTACAACAACTTACAAAAATTAAACTGCTGGCATAAAAATAGCAATAACTATCCCTAACTTTTTGTCTAAATTTAAGAAAAAAAGGAGGGTAAAACAGAAAAAAGTTTGCTGTAAATAATAATCAGCATTAAAAATTCTAAGAGGAGGGAAGTTTTATGAAGAAATTGGTTCTGCTTTTAGTCTGTTCGGTTTTTGTGTTAGGCATGTTCGGCTACTCTGATGCCGCTGAATACGCTGGGTCGGAAAGCTGTTTTAAATGTCATCCGGACCAATTCAATGATTGGAAGGTATCGGGACATCCTTACAAAATCCAGAAGGCAGAGATTGCCAAAACATGGATGCTGCCTTTGCCGAAGGGTTATACATGGGATGATATCTCTTATGTGATCGGAGGCGCTCACAAAAAAGCGCGCTTTATGGACAAAAAGGGATACATCATCACCGTAACCGGCCCGAATAAAGACGTACCGGGAAAGAACCAGTACAACATTGAGACAGGAACATGGGGAGATTACCATCCCGGAGAAGTGGGCAAAAAATATGACTGCGGCAAATGTCATACGACAGGCTATAAAAAAGAAGGACATCAGGACGGACTTGAAGGCATAACCGGCACATGGGCGGCCCCCGGAATCCATTGCGAGGCATGCCACGGCCCTGCAAGCGACCACGTAGCGACAGGAGACAAATCCAAAGTAAAGATCGACAAGTCAAACGCTCAGTGCGGACAGTGTCATATAAGGGGCTCTAAAGACAAAAACCCCGCAGGCAAAGGATTTATAGGACACCATCAAACCTATAACGATGTAACTGTCAGCGAAGTAAAAGCCAAAAACACAATGGACTGCGTAACCTGCCATAACCCTCACAAGAGGGCGAAGTTCAGCATTAAGATGGACTGCACAGCCTGCCACAGCAAACAGGCTAATGATTACAAGGGAAGCGCGATGCAGGCCGTCGGAGTAAGCTGTGCGGATTGCCATATGCCGAAGGCTACGAAGTCGGCTACCAATAAAGGCAAGTACGAAGGCGACATCAGAACCCATCTCTTCAAGATCAATACGGACGCAAAGGCTGAAATGTTCTACAAAGAGCCCAAGCTCGACAAAGACGGCAAACCGCTCATGAAAGACGGCAAGCCGGTAACGGCTGAATTTTCAAAGGGATTTGCAACCCTTGATTTTGCCTGTTTAAACTGCCACAAAAATAAAGACATGGATTGGGCAGCTTCAAAGGCAAAGGGAATACACAAATACGGAAAAATGTAACAATACTTCGGTAAGGGGCAGAGTTAAAAACCTGCCCCTTGCTTTTTGCTATAATATCCAATGTCCGAAATAAGCTTTCTAATACCTATTATTGCGGCATTCATATCCGCTGCACTGACCCTGATGACCGGCTTCGGACTCGGCACAATACTTACACCTGTATTCCTCATATTTTACGACGTGAAGATCGCAATTCTAATTGTGGCTGTGGTGCATCTCTCGAACAATCTCCTGAAAATCTCTCTTTTCAGCAGGCATATAAGCATCGATATTTTAAAACGCTTCGGCGCTTTAACGCTCATAGGGGCATTTATCGGCGCATTCTTTCAGGGAAGGATGGATTCGTCTATTGTAAAGATATTGCTCGGCATAGCTCTGATATTCCTCGGCTTGAAAGAGGCTACAGGATTCGGCGAGAAACTGAGACTTCCTCAAAAGATAGACCTTATCGGAGGCTTTCTGTCCGGGCTTCTTGGGGGCTTTGTCGGAAATCAAGGCGCTATCAGAAGCGCCTATCTGCTTAATTACAATATCCCGAAAGAAACATTTGTCGCCACAGCAGCCATAATCGCATCGGTTGTAGATGTAACAAGGATACCTGTTTATATTTTCAGCAACAAGGACGCGCTTTCCGACAATCTGCTTCTTTTGCTTATAACAACAGCCTCTGCATTCGCAGGCACATTCGCAGGGAAAAGATTTTTGAAGAAGGTATCACTTAAAACTTTTAAAACGTATGTGGCCGTTATGATAATAATTATAGGCGCCCTTCTATCCCTCAGGATTCTGTGATTGCCTCATAATCCATATGGCACTGAATTCTTTGTCCTGATAAGCCCTTGCTATGCCGAGCCTTAAAATCTCAAGAAGGGCGAGGAATGTGACTATTACCTGAATTCTTGTTTGGTCTTCCGTAAATAGATTATCGAACCTCATGGTATGCTCGTTTTCCATCTTTTCGATAATCAGCGCTATCTTGTCCTTTACGGTCAGCGTCTCCCTCGTTATCTTCAGCGCCTCGGCAGGGACTTTGCTGATAATTTTTTTCAACGCGCCCATTAGATCGAAGATGTTTATTTCAAAAAGATAAAGCTCAGGTTCTATCGTGATTTCCTCTTTATCGAGAGGCGGCCTCGCGAAAACATTGCTCCATAATTCCTCTTTTTCCCTCAAAGTGCCGGAAACCTCTTTATAAGCCTGATATTCCAAAAGCCTTTGAACAAGCCCAGCCCTCGGGTCTTCCTGTTCTTCCATTTCTATGGTCTCATCAGGAGGCAACAGCATCCTCGATTTTATATATATAAGCGTAGCCGCCATGACAAGGAATTCCGAGGCGATCTCAAGATTAAGCTCTTTCATGACCTCGATGTATTCGAGATACTGATGGGTTATGATAGAAATGGGGATGTCGTAAATATCTATCTTGTTTTCTTTTATCAGATGCAATAAAAGATCGAGCGGCCCCTCGAACACAGGAACCTTTACGCTGTATAGGTTCGCGGTATCTGCGCTCTGCGGAATATCGGTCATTTACGGTATAACCTTATTCAGCGGATATTCGACAATGCCGGATGCCCCGGCGCTCTTGAGCTTAGGGATCAGATCTCTCACCTTTCTTTCGTCCGTAATCACATCTATGGCATACCAACCTTTATCGGAAAGCTGTGATACCGTAGGAGAGTGCATAGCGGAAAGCAGGCTCAACACCCTTTTAAACGATTTGTCCGGCACATTCATTTTAAGACCCACCTTTTCCTCCGCTGCAAGTGCGCCCCTTAAAAGCATGGCGATGTTTTCCATTTTTTGCCTCTTCCATTTATCCTGCCATGCCTTTTTGTTGGCAATAAAACGTGTGGTGGATTCGATGATTGTCTCGACGATCCTCAAGTTATTAGCCCTCAAGGATGTGCCCGTCTCGGTAAGCTCGACTATCGCATCGGCAAGATACGGAGGCTTCACTTCTGTCGCGCCCCATGAAAAATCGACTTCCGCCTTTATCCCTTTCGATCTAAGATACCTCTTTGTAAAGCCAACAAGCTCCGTGGCAATGCGTTTGCCGTTGAGGTCTTTAACGGTCTTTATCTTAGAATCGTTAGGAACTGCTATAACCCATTTTACGGGACTGAAGCCTCCCTTGCCGTAGATCAATTCCGCCACTTCCACCACATCCGCGTTCTGTTCGAGTATCCAGTCCTTGCCTGTAAGGCCGCAATCGAGGTGGCCGTCTTCGACATACCGGGCCATCTCCTGCGCCCTGATGAGCATGGATTCTATTTCCCTGTCGTCGAACACGGGATAATATGAACGCGATGACACGCTTATGTGATAACCCGCCTTTTTAAAGAGCCTTAGCGTCGATTCCTGAAGGCTGCCTTTAGGAAGGCCCAAATTAAGCTTATTGTTTTTGAGCATATATTTCCCCTCTCTGGATCTTATAGAGATGATATTTTACCTCAAACTATTAACAAATTGCATCGAGGTGCAAATGGGATACGAAGCATTTCCGCTTCATTCTCGAAAGGCATCCGGCCTTTCAACGACAGGTTAAGGCTAAGGTTGAGGCTGAGTTTTTCTTTCTTAACCTTAACCTCAACCTTAACCTGCGTTACGCTTGGGCTGCCGAAGTCGCTCCAATACTTTGCACCCCATTTGATTTTTCATTCACACATTAAATATTCGTTAATGGCCTTTGCCGCCTTTCTTCCCGCGCCCATCGCCAAAATAACAGTAGCGGCGCCGGTCACAATGTCTCCCCCGGCAAAAACCCCTTCTCTGCTCGTCCGCCCTGTTCCTTCATCGGCGACGATATAGCCGCAGGCATTCAAGGCGAGTTCAAGCGTGCTTCGCGGGACGAGAGGGTTAGGCCCGGTGCCTATTGCGACAATCACTACATCAACGGGTATTTGAAATTCGGAGCCTGCCTTACAAACAGGACGGCTACGCCCTGATTCGTCAGGCTCGCAGAGATCCATCCTCACGCATTCTATGGCCTTTACCCAGCCGTTTTCTCCGATTATCCTCACAGGATTTGTTAGAAGTTCGAAACATATGCCCTCTTCCTTGGCATGATGTATTTCCTCTTTTCTTGCGGGCATTTCGTTTTCTGACCGTCTGTAAATTATTGTAGCTTCCTTTGCGCCGAGGCGGAGCGCTGTCCTCACCGAATCCATAGCCACATTGCCGCCGCCGATAACGGCAACCCTCTGCCCTTTCTTTATCGGCGTATCATATTCCGGAAATTCGTAGGCCCTCATCAAATTCACGCGCGTTAAAAATTCATTGGCGGAATAAACTCCGTTTAAATTCTCGCCTTCGATATTCATAAACTTAGGCAGTCCCGCGCCGGTGCCTATGAAACATGCGTCGAATTGCTCCATTATTTCATCTATAGTTATGAGCTTGCCGATAACCGCATTTGTAATAATTTCAACACCCATATCCTTTAAAAGCTCTATCTCGCGGGCCACTATCTCCTTCGGAAGCCTGAATTCCGGGATGCCGTACATTAAGACCCCTCCTGCCTCATGAAGGGCCTCGAATATCGTCACCGAATGCCCTAATCGTGCCAGATCAAAAGCGCAGGCTAATCCTGACGGACCGCTTCCGACAATAGCCACTTTTTTCCCTGTATGCCCTACCATTTCCGGCCTGCCGTTCTCCGAGGTCTGCATAGCATGATCCGCCGCGAACCTCTCAAGTCGTCCAATGGCTACGGGTTCGCACTTTTTGCCGAGCGTGCAATATTTCTCGCACTGGTCTTCCTGAGGACAGACGCGCCCGCATACGGCAGGCAGAAAGCTTGCCGTCTTAATCAGATCTATAGCCTTTTTGAAATCGCCTTCTTTAATCGCCCTGATAAACTGAGGTATCGGGACGCTGACCGGGCATCCCTTAACGCACAGCGGCTGTTTGCACTGCAGGCAACGGGACGCCTCTTTCATCGCCAGTTCCGGAGCATAACCGAGCGCCACTTCCAGAAAATTAGAACGCCTCTTTGCAGGCTCCTGCTCTGGGATTGGTGTTTTATTTGGACTTATTTTCTTACTATTCTTTTCCATTATACATTTACACAGGAAAGGATATAGTATTGAAGAGACTTCGGCAGCTCAAGCGTAACGCAGGTTAAGGTTGAGGTTAAGGTTAAGAAAGAAAAACTCAGCCTCAACCTTAGCCTTAACCTGTCGTTGAAAGGCCGGATGCCTTTCGAGAATGAAGCGGAAATACTATATCCTTTCTTAATCAACATTACAAGTTCACTCGCAGACCGCAAAGGCATGGCGCTTTTTCCATGTCTCGAAAGATTCCTTCTCTTCACTCAGATACGTCTTCTGCCGGTTAATGAGTATATCCCAATCAACCTCCTGCCCGTTAAACTCAGGCCCATCTATACAGGCGAATCTGGTTTTGCCTCCTATTGACACGCGGCATCCTCCGCACATGCCGGTGCCGTCTATCATTATCGAGTTTAAGCTAACAAAAGTCTTAACTCCGAACGGCACTGTAGTCCCGCACACGAATTTCATCATTATCGCCGGACCTACTGCCATAACCATATCCGCGCCGCTTTGCTCAAGCTCCTGCCTCAGCGCAGCCGTCACCACGCCCTTTATGCCCTTGCTGCCGTCGTCGGTAGTGATTAAAACCTTATCGCTTAAAGAGCGCATCTCGTTTTCATAAATCAATAAGTCCTTGCTCCGGGCGCCCATTATAACCGTAACCTCATTGCCTGCGGCCTTTAATTCCCTCGCGATCGGATAAAGCGGAGCCGCTCCAAAACCGCCGCCTACGAGTATCACACGGCCGTATTTTTCAATATGAGTAGGCTGCCCGAGCGGGCCGCAAAAGTCGCGTATTTCATCACCCGCATTCAGAGTGGACATCTCGGTGGTTGTCTTGCCGACAGACATTACGATAAGACTTATAGTGCCTTCATCCGGATTAATGTCCGCAAGAGAAAGGGGAATCCTCTCTCCTTTTTCATTGAGGCGGATAATAACGAATTGTCCAGGTTTAGCCTTTTTGGATATAAGCGGGGCCTCGACTTTGTAATAATAAACGTCGGGATGACGTATAAGTCTCTTCTCTAAAATCTTAGGCATTGGTTATTTTAACTCATTTCAGGTGAAAACCTAAAGGAAGGCGGGCAAGCTCATGACCCTATGTCTTCTCATCTAATCCAGAATCTTATTAAATTCCGTCTCGTCTATCCCTGCCTGTCTTAACATCTCATAAAACAACCATTTCGGAATATCTTTCCCGTGCTTATGACTTATTCTCACTCTCAGAATGGTTCCGTTGGGAAGAATCTTTCGCCACGTTTCATGCTTGTGGGAACGAACATTCTCAAAATTCAATCTTTTAAGAACTTTTCTAAACTGCTCATACGTGTACGAGGCCATGCTTTATCTCTATCAACATCCGCAGTTCCCAGTCCGTCTTGCAATTCCTGATGGCTTCTATATAAGGAAGGTGATGCGACCTGTTAGGGCTATTGGAATAAAGCTGCAAATCCGCCGCATATTCATCCGCATACTCTTTTATAGCCTCCACAATATCATCAATCGCTTCATCGGGCGTGTCCATTTCCGTTACAAGGTCTAATTCAGGGCAATAAGCGCAATATTTGCCGTCATCCACAGCCAGCAGCACAGTGAGAGTTTTTTCCTGCACCATTATTTTAGGGGTTCCCATAAATTCTCCCTTCTCTTAGAATAAACAATTATATCATATAGCATCAAATCGGGAAATATCTTGCTCAATGCAAAGAATTTTTTGCGAATAAAATGTGCATGTTCCTTCACTCAGCCATTCCTGTCAACTGAAAGGCCGCCCAGAAATAGGGATGCTCATGCTGCTTTTTTACTGATAGCTGCGCCTCTCTCAAAGCATCGCGCTTGTTTGTCTTTTTCAGATTGGCATAAAAGCCTGTCATTAACTGCGAAGTTGCCAAATCATCCACCTTCCAGAGGCTCGCTACGATTGAATTAGCGTTTTACTTCTTTGGGTTGTATCCAGATATAGCTTTCCATAGAGCTAAACCACCTATAGCGCCTACTATGCCTTGAATAGTACTATCTCATAGTAGTAGCTCATAGTGTCAGGTCTTGAAACATGAATTAAGGCCTTCGATAATTTTTGACGATTCCTTATCATGTTGCATCTCCTTTCTCACCGCAGCTATCCTCAACGGCCTTCCAATTAATTATTACCTGCTTCGCTCTCCTGTCCCTATTTCATAGTTCAAGGCCTGACACCTGTCCTTATTTATTTATTTTTGCGCTCAGGGGGTCAGGGGTCATCCTTCGTTAATCGTATATTTTACACCTTATACGACTGTCCGAATTTCGGGGACCACCTCTGTCTGATCTTCCCTCGTTTTTACGGACACTAAGTTAAGTTAGGCTGCCATAGCCTCCAGCTCAAAAAATACAGGGGAACGATACCCCAGCGCCGAAGGCCTCCTTTGACGATTATAGAACATTTCAATATATTCGAAAACACTTTGTCTAGTGTCCTGTCCGTAACACTTCTTTACACTTTTTGACCTTTGATAAAATCGTCTTTGCATCCTTTGTCCATGTAAATATTTTCGGATTCTCATTGTGTATCCTTAAGAAATCCATAATGGTCTT
>JAJYVD010000064.1 GCA_021792185.1 Nitrospirota bacterium
TGCCTTACCATGATGATGTCCTCTCCTGCCATCCTGTCCTCCCCTTAAATCAGACAGTTTAGCAGTCTCTTTATAGGACATTTCTATTTTGGCTATATAGGACATTATCATTTTGGCGTTACAGTTTGCCGGATATCGCCGCTGCTTGCAGGATAAGACAGCGGAAGGGTAATGGCAACCTTCCCGTCCCCGGCAGCGCTTGAAATATCCCCGCCCAGGCGCTTTACGATGTGTTCGCAAATATCGTCATTACGGATCACCTCCTCGTTAAATTCTATCAAATTCCCTTCAGGGATAATGTCGATCGTTATCGAGTCCTTTGTATACCCCGTCTTGAATACGATCGCGCCGCCCTGATCGATCCTTTGCAGGTTCTTCTCGACAATCCGGAAAACAAGAAGCTGAAACTGCGCCGGACTGCTGTAAATAGGCGGAATGTCCTCATCGAAATCCCTTTGAAAGGTTATTCTCTTCTGGTTCGCGAGCCTGTTCAGCAACTCGGAAAGATCTTCAATAGCCTCATTAACATTGAAGGTCGAAAGCAAGTTATCCATCCTGTGTCCGAATCTGTTGAGCCGGCTGCAGAACCATGATGTCTTTCCTATCTGGTTGTCGATGGATTGTATAATCTTCAGGGTCTCCGATATTTCCTCTTTTGAAGATATTTTCCCCATTTCCACGAGGTCTCCTATAAGCCCTACCGACTCCTTCAGTATCGCAAGATGATTCTTGACCTCATGGGTGAACACAGAAAGGGTCTTGCCTATAAAACTAAGGTGCGATGACAACAATCTCTCTTCGTCCTTATGTCCCATGAATTACTCCCTGCCGAGTTTCCGCTTTTCGGCAGCCTTATCTATTTTTACGGTCAATTCTTTTATATCTACAGGCTTCATAATATAATCGAAGTTATCGAGCCTTATTCCTTCTATCTCTTTCTCGATATCCATATGCCCTGTCAGTAAAATAACATAAATGTCAGGAGCAAATGTCCTGACAGTCATGAGTATTTCTATGCCGCTCATGCCGGGCATCTTCAGATCGAGTAGTATCACGTCGGGCGGCTCGCTCTTTACGGCAGCGAATGTATCTTCAGCGCAGTATACGGCCGTTGCATCGTATCCTCTCAACTGCAGCCTCTCGGCAAGTGTCGATGCAAATTCCACCCCGTCGTCCACAACGAGCACTTTTGTTTTATTCACAACCGCCCCCTTTATACTCTGAAACGCACCGGTATTTCAACGATAAAAGTAGTACCTTTATTAACCTCGCTCTCTACGATTATGCCGCCGTCTAACTTTTTCATAATCCCGTATGACACAAAGAGCCCGAGACCGGTTCCCTTTTCCCTTCCCTTAGTGGTAAAGAAAGGCTCGAATATCTGTTTCAGCTTGTCCTTCGGTATTCCGGGGCCGCTGTCCCTGATGGAAACCTGAACGGTATTTTCATCCTTCGCTGCTGTTGAAATCACGATCAAGCCGCCCCCTTCCACCGCATCGATAGCGTTTTTCATAATGTTCAGAAAGACCTGCTCGAGCTGTCCTTTGTCGCTGTTGATTTTGGGAAGTCCATCCATCAGATTCAATTCAAGCCTGATGCTCTTAAGCAAAAACTCTTTTTCGAGGAACCCCTTCACCTCTTTAATGCTCTCGTTCAGGTCCATCGTCTCGACAGTTATGTCCATTTTGCGGGCAAACCCCAAAAGGCGATGTGTGATCACGCGGCAGCGGTTGACGCTGCCTGCAATCCCATGTATTAAGCTCAAAAACCTCTCTTTGTTCTGAAAATCCCCGGACATCTCTATGATGTCCTGCATCAGTCCTGCCTTTTCATTGACTATTGCAAGGGGATTGTTGATCTCATGAGCAACGCCTGCCGCAATCCTGCCGAGAGAGGCCAATTTTTCGGCCTCCACAAGCTGTTCCTGTTTTTCGTGAAGCCTCTTTATTGCGAGTTCAAGCGACTTCATGGTGTCCTGAAGCCTGTCCTGCATCTGGTTAAATGAAACTCCGAGCGAGGAAAGCTCATCCCTGCCTCTGACCTCGATACGGCCCGAGAGGTCTCCGCCCGCAACCCTCTTTGTTATCTCCTCGAGGTCCCTTATAGGACGGGCTATGCTTACAGCCAGCTTCATATTTATGACGCCCCCGGCTGTTAAGATTATAAACATTGCGAACAAAAGGAGAACCTTAGACCTTACCAGCAAGGCGTTTATATTTTCCCTCTCCTTTTTGGACAGGTTTTCCGCAAATAATTGTATATCCCTCGCCCTTGACCTCATCTTGTCGATAGAGCCTCTTTCGTTAATCCTGTCGGCAAGATATTCGTATTCGTCGATAGCTCCCTTTATCATCCGGTAATTATCAAAGCCCATCTCTCTCACTATCTCGGCGCCTATCTCGTCGAAATTCTCTTTGAATGCCTCGAGGTTTTTTTTAAGCTCCTGCAGGCTGTCCTTATCCCTGAACAATAAGAAGTTCTTTTCGTATCTCCTCACATCGAGAAATTTGTTGTTTATATCGTTTGCCGCTTCTACGATGGTAATACGCGTGGTGATGGCCTGCATCTCCTTATACGCGAAGAAGCTGAGGACTACGGCCAAAAAGATGTAAAAGCCGAAAGCTAAAAGCAGTTTGTCTCTGATTTTCATGATTGTAATTGTAGTCTATACCACATAATTTAAAATGGCAATAACAGCAATCAATCAGCCGTCAGCCTTAAGCGCAGGGGACTGTCCCAGATTTACGGACTGAGCGAAGCGAAGTCGTAGAATCGGGACTGTCCCCGTGGATTCAACGTCTCAGTGCAGCAGATTATATTGGATGATATAAGCCGCGACACCGCAAAAATAGCCTATAAGGGCGAGCGGCCCGATTCGCTTGGCATACCAGAAAAATTCTATCTTCTCAAGACCCATCGCAGCCACGCCAGCGGCAGAGCCGATTATCAGGATGGAGCCTCCGGTTCCCGCGCAGTATGCCACGAACTCCCATATAAAGGAATCCGGCGGAAACTGTGAGAGCGGATACATGCCCATGGAAGCCGCGACCAATGGAATATTATCTATAACAGCCGAAGAAAGACCGATGATAATCACTATCAGAGTCTGGCTGCCGAGCTTTGCGTCGAGCCAATGCGCCAAAGCCGGAAGCATGCCGTTTGCGGAAAGCGTAGCCACTGCAAGCAGAATGCCGATAAAGAATACCACCGACGCCATATCGATGCGCCTGAGCGCTTTTGTCAAAGTAAGATGTTCCTTTATTTCAGCAGGTTTTTCTCTGTGCAAAATATTGCCTGTCAGCCAGACTACGCCGAGCGCAAACAATATGCCAAGGTATGGCGGCAGGTGTGTAACGGCTTTAAATATCGGAACAAATATTAAAGAACCCATACCCATGAAAAACATTAGACTCTTTTCAAGCTGAGTACAACTTGTTGCGCCGTTTTCAATTTTATCCGGCGGCACTACATCGCCCTTGAGCATGAAAGAGGCAATAATTAGAGGAACGAGCAGATTGACCATAGAAGCAATCCATGTGGTCTTCATAATATTAAGCGTTGTAACCTGTCCGCCTATCCAGAGCATTGTAGTCGTTACATCGCCGATTGGCGTCCATGCTCCGCCCGCGTTTGCGGCAATGACGATAATACCCGCAAAGAAAAGCCGCTGTTTATGGTCTTTAAGCAGGCGCTTCATCAATGCGACCATAACAATAGTCGTAGTCATGTTATCTAAAATTGACGACAGATAAAAAGTGATGAACCCTATTATCCAGAGAAGGCTCGTGAGTTTTTTAGCCTTGATGCGGGAAGTGATGACCTCGAACCCTCCGTGAGAGTCCGTTACCTCGACAATAGTCATGGCGCAGATGAGGAAAAATACTATTGCCGCTGTTTCCGCAAGCTTTTCGGTCAGTTGATGGGTTACCGCTTCGACCCCTATCGGACTCGCAAACGAATATAGCGTCCACATCAACCCTGCCGCGAGTAAGGCTGTGGCTGACTTGTTGATTCTGAGCGGGTGCTCGAGCGCGATCATTGAATACGCGACCACAAAAACGACTGCTACCATTTCCATCATAGGATTAACCCTCCTGTTTTATACTTCTATTTTTTCCATCACTTCGTTAACAACCGCATAGCATGAAGCGACCCACACATAGTTATGCTCTGGACCGTGTATCTGCACGCCTGAAATTACCGCATAGTCGCTCTTTCTTCTGTCAACAATAGTGTTGAGGGCATACTCGATATCTTTCTGGACGACCTTCTGGGTTATCTTCGTAAGTTCGAGCAGATCAGGGACATGGCCGTAAGGAATCTCCCTCAGCAATCTGCGCTTAAGGAGGCTCTGTTCAAGGTCTGATTCATCTATCGAGAGATTCAGATGTCCGCCTGAGAGCTCCTTCTGAAAGGCATTGAGCGCGCCGCAGGCTGTTGATTCTCCTTCCCTTCCGGCTCTCTTGCATGATCCCAGATGGCCTTCGGCATCTATTGCGATATGAGGCAAGGCATAAAACACATACCGCTCCTTGCCTCCAGCAACCGGAGAATGGTGCATTGCGGCCATAAGTCCGGTCTGCCCTGCGAAAAACATTCCGGCAAGACTCGAAAGGTTGAATGCCTCTCCCCACATGTGCTTTATTATGCTGCGGAGTGACTGCGATATCTCATCCCTGCATATACAAACCACGGCTATAGAGTTTTCATCGCTAAACCCATGTGTTTTAAGCGCGCTGTACGTCCGCTTAACAAACTCTATTTCCGTATATGCCACGTCGAAATATTTCTTCAATACGCCTTCGAATTCCATGTTAACCTCTATTTTATCAGCGTAGGCATTCCAAGCATAGGCCAAAACGTTGTAATTGCCACGCCAAGTATAGCGATAAGGGCAACACTTAACAGAAGCCCGTGCCGGAAGAACTCTCCGGAAGTAAACTGCTTTGACTCATATGCTATTGCGTTAGGAGCAGCGCCGATGAGTAAAACAAAAGGCATTCCTGCTGTTACAAGCGAGGCATAAAATATTACGTCAGGGGCCACGCCCAGATATTTTGCAATAACAAGAGATACCGGCAGCGAAATGGCTATAGCAGCCACATTCATTATGAAATTCGTCATTATCAGGACAAATGTCGCTATGCTCAGGACAAATACAAGCCAGTGCGCCTTCTGGAACATGACAAGCCAATTGACAGCCATCCACTGGGCCGCGCCTGTCTGCCATAGACAGAAACCGATGCTCATGGCGCCGCTAAAAAGCAGGATGATATTCCAAGGGATTTCTTCGAGTTCCTTGACTGTGAGAACCTTGAAGATGAAGAATATGAGGGTAGATATGAGTATAAGAGTCGCCCTATCCATTGACTTTAACGCCGGCACAAAAGACTGCATGGACATGATAGCCACGACAGACAGCACTGTAATAATAACGAATTTCTCGTTTCTCGACATGGGACCGAGTTCCTTTGAAAGTTTTTTCACCTTTTCCTTCAGTCCGGGAATGATCTTCTTTTCAGGTTTCAGGAATATCATCAGATAAACCCAGATGAGAAACACCATCAGCCAGCCGATAATAAACAAATATGAGGTAAGCTCAAAAAAGCCGATATCTCTTCCGGTGAATTCCTTGAACATGCCTGCGCCTGCCGCTGCACGGGCAGAGCCTAAAAAGGTGATGATGCTTCCCGCACCTGCCGCATATGCCATGCCAATAAAGAGCGCCTTGCCGAAGTTGCTCTGTTTATCGCCTTCGCCGTAAAGGGCATAGATTGCCAGCAAAATGGGGAATACGGTTGCGGCAGCAGCAGTATGCGCCATCAGATGTGCCAGCCCGGCAGTCACAACAAGGGCGCCCAATAAGATCATGCTTGTTTTTTCTCCCACGATAGCAAGCATCTTGTAAGCAAGACGCTTTGTCAGACCTGTAGTTGAAAATGCCAGGCCGACAACAACCGAACCGAAGATAAACATTACCGACGGATCCATAAAGTCCTTGAAAGCGTCTTTTGCCGAGCGTATATTGAACAAGGCCTGAAATACCCCTATAGCTATGGCTGTGACACCGATAGGGAGCACCTCAAACACCCACCACACGCCTGCCAGCAAAAAAAGCGCTATTGCCCCTTTCCCCTGCTGTGATAATTTAAATGCCTTGCCCGCAGGATCAACAGCATCATTCCAATCCGGCATATAATATATCCAGAAGAAAAGACCAAGTCCCAACAAAATAAATAAAACGCGTTTCCAGTCAAATGGAATCTTTGGAGTTGCGACCAATATCTCCTGCGGAGGCTCCGGTAAGCCCTGCGTAGTCTTGATATCCTTTTCTGTCATGTCCCCTCCTTATTGCTCGCTCAGGATAGCGTTGGACAGCTCGTCAAATACTTCTATCATTCTTACTACACCGACCAGTTTCTTTTTGTTCTCCAGAACAGGCAGAAGAACCAGATCGTTGTGGAGCATAAGATACGCTGCCTTTGTAATAGGATCGTCCTGCTCAACAAACAGCTTTGCCGGAACCATGACCTCGCTCACAGGCTTTTCTGCCAATTTCTTAGACTCTGTACTGAAGAGGTTATCCCATATAACAGACAAATCCACCTCGCTCTCCTCATGCACTTCAGCCTTTGTTACCGGCTTCAAGAATTTAGGCTCAAGCCCCTTGAGAATGTTGATGCGGGTCAGTGTGCCGACGAGGTTGTACTTTTCGTCAAAGACGAGTATCACGATCGGCCTTACGCACTTAGTGCTCTCTATCACCGACTTTCTGATAATCCCCATAGCCTGTCTTATCGAAAACCAGTACGGGATATGGGGGAAATCAAACACATCAACCATCAAATCCTTTACTACCTTTCCTCCTGCCATAAATCCTCCTCCTTTTTTATTTAGGGAATAGCCAAGAGGGTGGCTATTGGCTATTCCCTATTTTCTTTCCAGTTCTATAAAAAGTTTAAACCTGTCCGGTCTTTTGATTGAGCGGGTATACTTTATCTTATTTTTCCCAGAATAAAAAAGCTGTTCCAAAAGCAGTGCTGCAGAGCCCACCGGCAAGCCCAGCAGCCTGCCTTCTTCCTCATTTAGATAGGTAATGCCGATATAGTCCTGCACGCTCGTTATTTTCACGCCGCACTTTTTTTCAAGGATTTCAAGCAGTGAATTGTTCTCGAGATCTTCCTCCAGCGGCAAGGGACATATATGGTGCGGCATGTATGTCTCTTGCAATAAGATAGGCTCATTATCTATCAAACGCAATCTCTTTATATAAATGATGTGTTTGTCTTCGGTAATATCGAGCTTTATATCGAGGTCGTCTACCGGCATGATAACAGTCTGGGCAAGAACCTTTGTAGAAAAGCTTACTCCGGCCTCAAGCATAAGCTCCTTGAAACTGGTAAACATCGAGAGCCCTTCGGGAATGACCCTCTTGCAAACGAATGTCCCCTTCCCCTGTTGGCGTCTCAGGTATCCCTGCCTCGCAAGCTCCGATACGGCAATCCTGACTGTGGCTTTGCTTACTTCGTAGGTCTTGCAAAGATCTTCTTCTGTAGGTATCTGGGTGTCAACAGCCCAATCCCCGCTCTCGATCTTTCCACGCAGTATCTCGTAGAGCTGAAGGTAAAGTTTTTGTGGATTATCTCTGTCAATCAGTGTCATAGCGCCCCTAATAACATAATATCATTATAATCAATATAGTATATCATTATATAAATATTATAACTTTAACTTGTCAAGAACTTTTTTGAAGGGTTATAATTCAATATGCGTTTTTTAAGGTCGCTGTTCAAAAAGCCTCAGCCTCAAGACAAAAAAGAGGAAGATACTTTTAAAGAGAAATATCTTTCGTTTCAAAACCTCCTGAACAAAAACAATCTGGCGCTCGAAATAATGGCCGACATGGAGGAGAAGCTTTCAGGGGAGTTTCTGTTCGACAGGCAGTATATCGAATCCAACACCGAGGCTGTAACTGCCGGAGTCAGGGATATTATAGACAGCCTGAACAGGATATCAAACGATAAATATAACGCCCTTAATGACAAATTCAACCGGATCGTTTATGAGATAGAAAAAACAACAGCAAGAAAAAAAGAGATTCCTGTCAGCGGTTATACTTTACCTTTTGATGAAATTACCAAAGAAGCGCTGGACATGGTCGGCGGCAAGAACGCGCACATAGGAGAAGTGAAAAATCGCATCGGCATAACCGCTCCGGAAGGCTTTGCCGTAACCGCATTCGCCTACAAAAGATTCATGGAGCATAACGGGTTTTTGGAGAAGATAAACAAAAGGCTGGCCGACCTTCGGATAGACGACATGGAACAGATCAACAGGACAAGCAAAGAAATACAGGATATGGTTGTGGAAGGTGAAATACCGGAGGACATAGAAAAGGCGATCATAGAATCCGTTGAAAATTTAAAGTTAAAAGTTGGAGGAGAATTAAGGGTTTCGGTTAGAAGCAGCGCAATACAGGAAGACGGCGATTTCAGTTTCGCGGGACAGTATTCCACATTCCTCAATATTCCGGCAGAGTCGATACCTCAAAAATACAAAGAGGTCGTGGCAAGCCTGTTTACTCCACGGGCAGTCTTCTACTACAAGTCAAAGGGCTTTCAGGAATACGAAATGGTCATGTCCGTAGGCGTCGTTACAATGGTTGACGCCGCAGCAGGAGGGGTAATGTATTCAAAAGACCCGAACTCTCCGCAAAAAGACATGATAATAATCAGCGCGGTGCGGGGTTTAGGCAAATGCGCCGTAGAAGGGACGGTAACACCGGAGACATATATAGTATCAAGTCATCCTGAAATAGCCTTAAAAGAAAAAAAGATACCGGTACAGGATACCATGCTTATATGCAAACCTGACGGGGAGCTAAAAGAAGTTCTTCTGCCTGACGATATGAAAGGAAAGCCGTGCCTTATCGATGAACAGATCAAGGCGCTTGCAGGCTATGCCGTTGCTCTCGAAAATCACTATAACGGCCCGCAGGATATCGAATGGGCTATCGACAAGCAGGGACGCATAAACATATTGCAAACACGGCCGTTAAGGGTATTGCCGGTCGAAGAACAGAGGCTGAAGGTTCCGACGCGCTTAAAGGGCTATAGCATCCTCATCGATAAAGGCGTTATAGCCTCTAAAGGCATTGGCTGCGGTAAAGCGTTTATACTGAAAAAAGAGGAAGACCTTAAAGACTTTCCCGAGGGCGCTGTTTTGGTCGCGAAACACACATCCACTAAATTCGTTACGGTCATGAACAAAGCGAGCGCGATAATTACGGATGTCGGCGGGGCTACGGGGCATATGGCGTCGCTTGCGAGGGAATTTCAGTTGCCCGCAATCCTCGATACGGAGGTCGCGACGGATGTTATCAGGGACGGGCAGGAAATAACAGTGGATGCGGTGAACTGCAATGTATATGAAGGAAAAGTGGCCGAGTTACTCGAATTCGCAAAAAGGGAAGAACCGTTCAAGGGCACAGAGCTTTTCAAGACGCTCGAAAAGGCACTGAAATGGGTAGTTCCGCTTAATTTAGTCGACCCCGAAGACGAAAACTTCAAACCTGAATTCTGCGATACCCTCCATGATATTACGCGTTTTTGTCATGAAACAGGCATGCACGAGATGTTCAAAATTAAAGATATGCCCTCCGAAGGGATCGGCGAGGCAAGGAGACTGACGGCAGGAATTCCGCTCAGCGTATCGCTTATCGATCTGGGCGGAGGCATAGAAGGCAACCCCAAAAAACTTATGCCCGAACATATCCGCTCGATACCGTTCACCGCGTTTTTCAAAGGGCTTACCGCCATGAGATGGCCCGAGCCGCAGCCGTTCGACACAAAGGGGTTTTTCGGAATGATGGCGCACACCGCAACCATTCCCGAGCAGGAACTCCGCAAAACAGGCGAAGAGAGCTTCTCGTTCATCTCAAGGGAATACATTAATTTCTCTCTCAGGCTCGGGTATCACTTCTCCGCCGTAGTGGCATACGCCGGAGAAAACATGAATGACAATTACATAAGATTTTTCTTTAAAGGAGGGGGCGCTGTCACGGACAGAAGGCTGAGAAGGGTAAGGCTGATAACGGAAATACTCAAAAAACTGGATTTCAAGGTCAAGTTTGTTGAAGATGTGATAGACGCATCCATCACTAAATACAAAAGCAGCGCAATCGAAGAAAAATTGGAAATACTCGGGAAACTGACCGTATACACCAAACAGCTCGATATGGTCATGTATAACGACGCCGTTACCGACTGGTATATCGAGGAGTTCGTTAAAGGACACATGAAAAGCAGAGCAGTTTAACCTCCGGCTTCCTTCAGCTTTTCCTTCAGCATCCTGTTTTCATTCTGGAGATCCACCCATTTCAAAGCCCTGTCTATCGTGTGGAGTATCTGCTCCTTCCGGAACGGCTTTGTGATAAAATCGAACGCCCCTTTATGCATGGTTTCGGCAGAGGATTCGGCCGTACTATACGCGGTGATGATAATAACCGGGATGTTTTCATCCACGCTCTTGACGGCGTCAAGAAGCTCGATGCCGTCAAGTCCCGGCATCTTGAGGTCTGCGATAACAATGTCAAAGCCGCCCTGCTTCGTCAATTCAAGGGCTTCCAAAGGATTATTAGTAGTCACGATTTCATAGGGCGTCTTCTCCCTTATAATCATGCTTAAAAGCTTCAGCATGTCCGGCTCGTCGTCAACAGCCAAAATCTTTTCGCTCATATTCTCCTCCTTAACCGGTTTTTATCGCCGGCAAAGTTATTATAAATGTCGTCCCTGTCTCTTCCGATTCCTCTTTTGTCTTAGTCTCAAAGGTTATTGTGCCGCCGTGTTTTTTTACTATTCCATAAGAAACGGACAGGCCGAGACCCGTGCCTTCACCCACTTCTTTTGTGGTAAATAATGGGTCGAATATCCTCAACCTGTACTGCCTGGGGATACCGCAGCCCGTATCCTCAATCCTTATCTCCACATCTCTGCCGCCGTTTACGGCCCTTGTAATAATAGTTAAAACCCCTCCGCCCTTCATGACATGCACGGCGTTGTTTATTATATTCAAAAAGACCTGATGAAGCTCGTCCGGGTCTCCCTTCACTTTCGGCAGGGGATACTCTAATTCCATTTTATTGATCGCGATCTTGTTAAGCAGCAGATTGTTTCCCGCAACGGTAAGCACTTCCTCGATATTCTTATTGATATCGATATCTACTCTTTTCTGTTCTTCGGCCCGCGCAAAACTCAGAAGATTTTCCACAACCCTCTTGGCCTTGAATCCCTGATTTTCGATAGACTTTAACATGTCCATGAGTTCCGGGTCATGAGGCACTTTTTCCAAAAGCAAATCGGTAAAGCCCAGGATTATAGCAAGGGGATTGTTTATCTCGTGGGCAACGCCTGCGGCAAGGGTCCCCATCGACGCCAGTTTTTCCGTATGCAGCATCTGCTCCTGCAGAAGTATCCTTTCGGTAATATCCCTTCCGATTCCCAGAACCTTATACACATTGCCCCACTCGTCTAAAAGGCCGCTGAGATTGATACTGAGCCAAAAAACCTTGCCGTCGATTGCCACAGAGCATGTGACCTGTTCGCTCGTATTGGAACGGAAAACATTGCCGCTTGCCTTCAGTATGAGATCTGCGATCTCTTGCGGTAAAGTGCCGCTAAGGTGCTTCTCTAAAATATCCTCCTGCGTCTTTTTCAGAAAATTGCAGCCGTAATCATTCATATTGAGTACAACCCCCTCGGGGCTTATAGTAAAGATAATATCATCCGCATGCTCCACGAGCGAGCGGTATTGATATTCCCTTTTTTTCAGTTCTCCGGTCTTTTCCGCAACCTCTTTTTCAAGAGAACTCGACCATCTCAGCATCATGCTGATAATCAACAATCCTCCGAAGAGTATAGAGAGTATAACGATTCCCTCCATCAGGAACTGCCTTATCTGTATGTCGTGAATCGCGCCTTCCACCTCGCTTATGGGCGCTACGACAGCAACGGGCCATATGAAATTCTCGTCCTTATCGCTCAAACGGACAGGCGCGTAAGCTATCAGCTTCTTCATCTCCTTCTCCACGCCTTTGTGCCAGCCCGATATATACCAGCTCTTCCCCTCCTTGCCCTTTAACATCTTTTCTTTCTGTATCTCATTTATCCTCGCGAATGATATGGTAGGTTTCTTCTCTTTCCTCGCCTCAAATGCATTTTTCCCTATAAACTCCTTTTCAGGATGGTAAAGAAAACCACCCCTGTTATCCATAACCCACGCATAACCTGTCTTTCCGGACTTTATGCCCTTTGTTATCTTATCGAGCAAGGAGGTCGCGTCAATGACAAATATCAGAGCGCCGGAAAACTTATTCGTAGGCAGGGGATGCGCCTCGTCAACAGAGACCTGCCAGACAGGTATGACCATCCTTACTATCAGCTTCTGAAGGCCGTTCTTATGTTCCAGAGAAACAACATCCGTCATCAGGATATTGCCCCGATTCTCTTCCATGAATGCCCATTCCATATGTTGCCTATCGCCAACAGGGGGCTGCATAACACGGTATCCGTCGTTTCCTACCGAATACATCTTCATATTCCTGTATTCAATAAACCGTATCTCCAGCGCGCCGTCGTCTTTTACTCTTGAAAAGGCGATCTCCATCCTCTTGCCGAGCGATACCGCCTCGGCATACTGAATCGAAGGAGACAGGCTGAGCAGAGACAATTCCCTCTTGAGAGAATCGAGGCTGTTTTCTATCTGGCTTGCGGCATGGCGGGCAAGGACCAACTGCTGCTGGTTGAAATCCTCTATTACCACCTCCCTTACCTTTCTTGCCGACATCCAGCCGAGCAATAAAATAATACCGAGAAGAAAAGGTATGGTAAAGAGGACTATTTTTTTGATGCGCCTTAATCTGAGATTTAAAAATAAACCTGTAACAATGCCCGGCAATCCGGACAAAAACCCCTTTATGTCCTTAACAATATCCACAGCGTATTATAACGTATTGTCAGGCTAAGGTTAAGGTTAAGGTTAAGATCATTAGTGTCCGACAGTTTTTAACATGAAAGCATATAACCTATTGAAAGCGTAACATAAAATGACATTAGCATCTGTTATCGACTTGAAAAATTTGCAGCCAGACCGTCATCATTCCGGGAACA
>JAJYVD010000014.1 GCA_021792185.1 Nitrospirota bacterium
TGTTGGTGGGTCGCGCTTCTGACAACCCCTAATTTAATATTTTAGGGGGGAGGCAAGCTTATTTGAAACAATGTATTACCGGACAAGGGTTTTAAAGCTTTTAGCTTAAAAACTTTTGACAATACGTCAAAAGCTCTCTGGTAAGGGTAATGCCGTCTTTCTCAGGCATGACTATATCGGTAATAACGGCGTCAAATCCATTCGCAAGAGCCATCTCGAGAGCCTGGGCCCCGTCTACGGCTGTTTCGCATTTATGCCCTTTGGAGGACAGCACAGAGGAGATGAGATCCCTTGTCATGGCCTCGTCATCTACGATGAGTATTTTATATGTGGAAATTGTCATTTATTTAATAATATCCATAAAAGCTTTTTTTTTCAAGTAATTGAACTAATTGAAGTAAATTGACAAAATATTTACGCGGCAATTATAATTGGCGAAGATGATGATTATGCAGATTATAAAATCTATGCAATCAATATTATTTATAAGGAGGACTTTATGGCAGAAGGCATTATCGAGCTTACCAGCGCTACATGGGACAGCGAGGTGTTGAAGGCCGGCGGCGTGGTTATGGTGGATTTCTGGGCAGTATGGTGCGGGCCGTGCAGGATGATCGCTCCGACTGTCGAAGAACTGGCAAAAGAGTATGCCGGCAAGATAAAGGTCGGAAAACTGAATACGGATGAAAATTCGGATATTGCAAGCAGATATAAAATAATGGGCATCCCTACAATAATGTTTTTCAAAAACGGCGAAAAGGTGGACCAGATCGTAGGCGCGGTTCCAAAGCCGCAGCTTAAGGCTAAAATAGACGCGCTTGTCGGAAGTTAATTGTATTCATGTTCGAAAACCTCAGTGAAAAACTTGACGGCATATTCAAAAAATTAAAGGGCCGCGGACTCCTCAGAGAGGAAGACGTAGACGTTGCCCTTAAAGAAATACGTCTTGCCCTGCTTGAGGCCGACGTAAACTTCAAGGTAGTAAAAGACTTCATTCAGCACGTAAGAGAGCGGGCTGTGGGCAATGAGGTTCTGGAGAGCCTTTCCCCCGGACAGCAGGTAGTCAAGATAGTCAACGACGAACTTTGCGCGCTGCTGGGAACCGTAAATACGCGAATACAGCTTGCGCCAAACCCGCCTACGATAATAATGATGGTCGGACTTCAGGGTTCGGGCAAGACCACCACGTCTTCGAAACTGGCACGTTTTTTCAAGAAAGAAGGCAGGAGGCCCATGCTCGTGGCTGCCGATTTAAAGCGGCCTGCCGCCATCGACCAATTGATAACCCTCGGAAAACAGATAGACATACCCGTATTTTATTCCAAAGAGACGCAAGACCCGGTAGTCCTCTGCGAAAACGCCGTAAAACAGGCGAAGATGGAGGGCAGGGATATTGTAATTCTGGATACCGCCGGAAGACTTCACATCGACGAAGAATTGATGAGGGAATTGACCGAAATAAAGATGAAGGTCGATCCTAAGGAGGTTTTGCTCGTTGCCGACGCCATGACCGGTCAGGACGCGGTCAATATGTCGAAGAGTTTTAACGAAAAGATAGGCATAGACGGGATTATCCTTACCAAGATGGACGGAGATGCGAGGGGCGGCGCCGCGCTTTCCATAAGGCACGTAACCGGCAAGCCTATAAAATTCATAGGCGCGGGCGAAAAGATAGACATGCTCGAGCCGTTTTATCCGGACAGGATAGCAGGCAGGATACTCGGCATGGGCGATGTGCTTACATTGATCGAGCAGGCCCAGCAGTCCTTTGACAGGAAAGAGGCGGAGAAACTCCATAAGAGGATTATGGAGGAGAGTTTTACCTTCGATGATCTGCGGGATCAGTTGAAAAAACTCAGGAGCATGGGGCCCATCGAAAATCTCTTAGGCATGATACCTGGTATGAATAAGGCCATGAAGGATGTAAAGGTGGATGATAAGGAATTCGTAAAGATAGAGGCCATTATCAATTCGATGACCGGGGAGGAAAGGCGTAACTATAACGTAATCAACGGCAGCAGGAGAAAGAGGATCGCTATGGGGAGCGGAACGACCGTAACCGATGTCAACAGGCTGCTGAAGCAATATCTGGAAATGAAGAAGATGATGAAGATGTTTAAGGGCGGCGGCGGTAAAAAAGGCTTTCGCCTGCCCAAGATACCTTTTTGAAATGATTGCATTATTTATTGCAAATATATTACAATTTCAACTCGTCAGGAATTTATCGCAGGAGGTGATTGTTTGGTAAAGATCAGATTGACAAGAATGGGCGCCCACAAGAAACCCTTTTACAGAATAATAGTGTCGGACTCACGCGCGCGAAGAGACGGCCCATTCATAGAGGTTATCGGTACGTATGACCCGAAGAAAGAGCCGTCGGAGATAAAGGTAGACGCTGAACGGGCGAAATACTGGATCGGGCAGGGCGCGCAGCCGACGGATACCGTCAAGAAGCTTTTGAATAAAGCTGCGGCGCAGTGATACCTGGTCTTAATTTTTTAAACCCTATGGAGGTGGAAGGATGAGGACATTGATCGAGATGATGGCTAAGTCACTCGTTGATAGGCCCGACGAGGTTAAAGTTGCCGAGGTTGAAGGTGAGAAAACTACGGTTTTTGAACTCAGGGTGTCTCAGGGGGACCTCGGAAAGGTTATAGGGAAACAGGGTAAGACGGCCCGCGCAATGAGGACCATACTCGGCGCGGCAGGCACAAAGATCGGCAAGCGCTGCGTGCTCGAGATATTGGAATAAAACCGGTTCGATAAATGTATTTTAAAGGGGCGTTTGAAATAAACGCCCCTTCTTGTTATTTGGTACATGAAAGACGAAGAACTTGTTACAATCGGAAGGGTATTGAGGGAGCACGGCATTAAAGGCGAACTGGCGGTAGCGCCGCTGACCTTCGATCCCGAAATATTCCTTCATCGCGACGAGGTGTTAGTTAAGACCCGCGGCTCAACGGAACGGAAAAAGATAAAATCGGCAAGGCGGCATAGGAACTCTTTATTGATCCGTTTTGAAAACTGCGAGACTCCCGAGGATGCCCGGCTATACCGGGGCGCAGAGATATTGGCAGCGAAGTCCGGGATTCCGGAACTTCCGGAAGGCGTTTATTACCACAATCAAATAATCGGGCTGAAGGTTTATACGAATAACGGCGAATATTTAGGAGACGTAACGGATATAATAGAGACAGGCGGCAATGATGTGTATGTGGTAAAAGGCGCGGACAGGGAATACCTTATCCCCGCAATAAGGGACGCAGTTAAAGAGATAAATGTGGAGTCAAACAGGATGGTCGTTGAACTTATGGAAGCCGTAGAGGAATGATGGGCGCTGGATTCGACATAATTACCATTTTCCCTGAGATCTTTCACGCTTATCTCGGCGAGAGCATCCTCAACAGGGCGATCCAAAAAGGATTACTCGACGTTAAGGTCTGCAATCCGAGGGAGTTTGCGACAGACAAACACAGAACCGTGGACGATTATCCTTACGGCGGCGGGTCCGGCATGGTCATGAAGATAGAGCCGATACACGGCGCGGTGAATGCCGTAAAATCGGACGGTATAGAGAGATTGACGGTGCTTCTTACGCCGCAGGGCGCGACATACAATCAGGAAAAGACCGAGGCGTTATCCGCGTATCTCTCGGCGGGAAAGCGGCGTCTGCTTCTCATCTGCGGCAGGTATGAAGGGATAGACGAAAGGGTGCGCGAATCCCTCGTCGATGAGGAGATTTCTATAGGCGATTACGTTTTGACTGGAGGAGAACTGGCAGCTTTGGTTATAATAGACAGCATTGCCCGTCTCATACCCGGCGTGCTTGGAGACGAGGAATCGGCAAAGGAAGAGTCTTTCACGTGGGGAATCCTTGATTATCCTCATTATACAAGGCCGCCTGAGTTTAAGGGCATGAAAGTTCCCGATGTCCTGCTTTCCGGGAATCATGGGGAGATATCGAAGTGGAGAAGACGGGAAGCGATAAGAAGGACATTGCAAAGAAGGCCGGACCTTCTGAAAAAGGCAAAATTAAGCGAAGAAGATAATGCTATAATAAACGAGCTTTGCTCGAACGAGAAATAGAGTTTATAGCGTTGAGCGCGAAGCGTTATAGCGATAAAAAAATAAACGCTATAACCCTAAAACGCCATAACGCGATAACGCAAATTGGAGGAGAAAGATGAATCTTTTACAGCCTATAGAAGAGAGCTATAAGAAGGATGTCCCGAAATTTAACATAGGGGACACAGTAAAGGTATACGTCAAGGTAGTGGAGGGAGACAAAGAAAGGCTCCAGCCCTATGAAGGTGTTGTTATTTCACGCAGGGGAGGCAGTATACGCGAGACCTTTATGGTAAGAAAGATATCCTTCGGCGTCGGCGTTGAGAGGATATTCCCGGTGCATTCGCCTTCCATAGACAAGATAGAGGTGATAAAGCGCGGCGACGTCAGAAGGGCAAAACTCTATTATCTCAGAGACAAGAAGGGCAAGGAAGCAAAGGTTAAAGAGAAGGCAAGAGAAACAGCGGCAAAAGCATAAAAACGGACATGCCGCATGGACCCTTACGAACATGACGAATCTATAAGACAAAGCGGCTTCGGTTCAATAGCCGGAGTGGACGAGGCAGGGCGGGGGCCGCTCGCAGGCCCCGTTGTGGCCGCAGCGGTAATACTTCCGGAAGATATCAGGATAGATGGCGTAAGGGACTCTAAAAAGATACCGCGAAAGGAAAGGGAAGAGCTTTTCTGGGCCATACTGCTGAACGCCCGGTCTATAGGCATCGGAATTATCGACTCGCTGGAGATAGACAGGCTGAACATTCTCAGGGCTACAAAGCTGGCAATGCACAATGCCGTGACTGACCTGACAACCAAACCGGATATGATCCTTATAGACGCCCTTACCATTCCATCCATACCTATAAAACAGATGCCGATCATTAAAGGCGACGCGAAGAGCGCCTCTATTGCCGCTGCATCCATCATCGCAAAGGTGGTCAGGGACGGGATAATGATGAAGTGCCATTCCATGTATCCATGCTACGAATTCGACAAGCATAAGGGCTATGCAACCAAAGCGCATCTTGATAAAATAGAAAAGCACGGGCCTTGCCCGGTTCACAGAAAGACGTTTCATAAAGTTAAGGATTTAACATTGCCGTTTTAGAGGTGAGCATGGAAAAAGAACGGATAGACGAGGCTCTGGAACTTTTGTGGGAATTGAACGAAGAAGGGTATTCGGACATAAAGCGTTTTAAATTGAACTCCGATGACGCTGACGCGGACGGCCTGATTGAAGTATTGGTTAAGAAAGGGCTTGCCGCAGTCGAGAACGACAATATAAAGCCTACGGGCCGGGGGCATGAACTTGCAAAGGGGCTTATACGGAGGCACAGGCTCGCGGAGCGGCTGTTTACCGATGTTTTTGACCTTGCAAAAGACGCCGTCGAGGAAGATGCGTGCAAAATGGAGCATATACTCAGCGAGGAACTTACCGACAGCGTATGCACGTTTTTGGGACATCCTACAACATGCCCTCACGATAAGCCGATCCCGAGGGGAGAATGCTGTAAAAAATACAGGGTGGACGTTCAGCCCGTGGTAGTAAGGCTCGCGGATTTCGAAGTAGGCCAGAGCGCTAAGATATTGTTCATAACGCCTTCAGAGGCTTCGGGCATAGGCCGCTTGAGTTCCATAGGCATTATTCCCGGAACAGTAATAAAGCTTGTGCAGAAGAGGCCGTCCATCGTCCTGCAGGTGGACGAGACGACCATAGCCATCGACCTCGACCTCGCAAAGGAGATATTTGTAAAGAAGGGCGCGTAATTTTTAAGAATCCTTTTTCAATATCTTTATGATGTGCTTTGCGAGATTATCATTGATCTCGTTATGTCTCGGAACAGGTTGAGCGACTTTCGTTTTTGGATTCTGATACCAATCGTGATTTCCGCCATGCCTGATGAAAATGCAATCCATCTCCTCCAATTTCCGTATAAGGTCTTTGCGCTTCATGCTACTTCGAGTTCGGCAACTTTACGAATGCATGGGATGGCGCCGCTGGTTAAGTCATTATAAATATCTTTGAGATTCGCTTTTAATTCCTCTAACGATTCTCCTTGAGTCATATAGTCCGGATATTCCTCCAGATACCCCAACCACATATTACCGTCCTGCCAGTATACAAACTTTGCGGTTTCCATAATTATTCTCCTCTTATTGATTTCGTTAATGTTTTATCTATTTCACGGCGCTTGCGATTGCTTTGTTTTTTCGCGTCTACTTTTCGTCCCCAGTAAGCGCCGCAGCCTTTCTTTGCCACTGAATGCTCTGTCTTCTTCGCCTGATAAGCCATCCCGTTTTTATTTTACTATTAATGAGCTTAAAATTACACCGGCTATGGAGGATTGATTGGTGTTTGGGATAAAGGAATTAAATAGAACCGTCCCGTTTATCTCGTTTATCTTTCGACTAATAACCCGCACTAATAACCCGCTAATAACGCCTCGAATCACGGGGAGGGCAAAGCCCGATCCCGTGGATGAGATTGTTGTGTGCGATCCATTATGAATTTCTCAGCATGACCAATGGTTATCGGCTTCAGCAAGCCCACAGAAATAATTATTTCGTATTTTCCTTCACCTATTTTAGAACCAGTGATGTCAATCGAGTAGTTTTGTCCATTGCGTTGTATTGATTCGCGAAAGCCTTTATTTATTATTTCTATTGCCTTTTTCTCTCCGTCGTTCTCGAAAGACGTCCAATACTCTTTGATGACTGCCAATATGTCTTCACGATAAGGTGACTTCTTAAATTTTTTTTCGGATATCAATACGGCTACTCCCGCAGGTATAACCATTGCGAGGTAGAGTGCCACAATCACAGCAATGCCAATTAATATCCATTTCATTTTATTTCTTCACACAACAATTACTATACGAACTGTCGTATTTTCCGAAAACTGATTAAAATATAGCATACATTAAAGATTTTTAAAAGAGGAAAAATCTCATGAAATCAATCATCATTCATTTGCCGCGTGAGATGCTTTGTGTTAATATGCATTAATCATGAAGCGCCTCTATATTCAGATCAAAGGCATTGTTCAGGGCGTTGGTTTCAGGCCATTTATCTACAATCTTGCAAAAAGTTTAGACATTAACGGCTATGTAACCAATACATCCGGCGGCGTGATTATCGAGGCCGAGGGCGAGCGCCTTGACGAGTTCCTCGAATCCATCCAAACCCAATGCCCTCCTCTCGCGAAAATAGACAACATCGAAACTCAAGGGATGCCTCCAAAAGGCTATGAAGGCTTTTCTATAATCGAGAGCGTTGATAAAGGAAGTTTTACCCTTATCTCGCCGGACATAGCCATATGCGATGACTGTCTGAGAGAAATGCTCGATCCTTCGGACAGGCGCTATCTCTATCCGTTCATTAACTGCACCAACTGCGGGCCAAGATATTCGATCACTAAAAAAGTCCCTTATGACAGGCCGAATACGACAATGTCTGTTTTCAATATGTGCCCGCAATGCCTTTCGGAATATAACGACCCTTCAAACCGCAGGTTTCACGCGCAGCCTAACGCGTGTTTCAAATGCGGGCCGCACCTTGAATTTCAAATTTCAAATCTCAAATTTCAAATCGGAGAAGCCGCAGAGCCGGTAGAAGCAGCGATAAACCTGTTAAAACAGGGCGCGATATTAGCCGTTAAAGGCATTGGAGGTTTTCATCTTTGCTGCGACGCTGAAAATGAATATGCTGTAAAGAGATTAAGAGAACATAAGAGGCGGAGCAATAAACCGTTTGCTTTAATGTCGCCCGATATTGAAACAATAAAAAGATTCAGCGATGTCTCGCCGGATGATGAAGCTCTGCTCAATGACATGCGGCGGCCGATTGCGCTTCTCAAAAAGAAAGGCGATAGGCTTCCCGATGAGATTGCCCCGAACAATAAATATTTTGGTTTTATGCTGCCGTATGCGCCGCTGCATTATCTCTTGTTTCATTATCCTATTGCCCATAGCCTATCGCCTATTGCCTCTCATTTCTCAGTTCTTGTTATGACGAGCGGCAATCTCTCAGAGGAGCCGATAGTCATAGATAATGAAGAGGCGATATCGAAACTTTCATTTGCTGACGCCTTTTTGGTGCATGACAGGGATATTTTTATGAGGGTAGATGATTCTGTAATTAAGGCAAGAGGCTTCATCCGCCGCGCCCGCGGCTATGTGCCGGAGCCGATCAGGTTGACCGATGACGGTCCTGACGTGCTGGGCTGCGGAGCGGATATTAAAAATACATTTACTGTCACCAGAGGCGATTATGCGGTAGTAAGCCAGCACATAGGAGATATGGAAAACATCGAAACCCTCCGGTTTTTTGAAGAAAGCCTTAATAATCTGAAGCAGGTTTACAGGGCAAATCCAGTTGCCGTTGCTTACGATCTTCATCCCAATTATCTGTCCACGCAATGGGCATTAAAGCAGGAGTCAGACAAAGAATCTCAAATTTCAAATTTCAAATCTCAAATTCTGTACCTTGGCATTCAGCATCATTACGCACACATCGCATCCGTTATGGCCGAGCATGGAATTAAAGAAAAGGTTATCGGAGTTGCGTTTGACGGCACAGGATACGGCACGGACGGGAATATATGGGGCAGCGAGTTCCTTGTGTGCGATCTGAACGGTTTTGAGAGGGCAGCGCATTTTAAATATATCCCACTGCCCGGCGGCTCTGGAGCCGTAAAGGAATGCTGGAGAACGGCAATCGCTTATATTGCCGACTGCGGACTGCGGAAGCCCGATTTATGGAACTGCCTCGACGATATAGGATTCGTAGAAAGATACGGTAGGGACAAGATTGAAAACATCCTGAAGATTCTCGACAACAGGCAGTTCTCTCCCCTTTCATCGGGAGCCGGCAGGCTGTTTGACGCGGTGTCGGCTATTGCGGGGATATGCGATAAGAACACCTTTGAAGGCGAGGCTGCGATAGCGTTGGAAAGCGCAATAGAAGCGTCGAGCGTGGAGCGTCAAGCGTTAGAGAATAACATATACCCTTTTGAGATTTTATATGACTCTATTCCTAACTCTCGACTCTCAACTCTTAACTCTATTATGGTTGTGGATTTTTCAAAAATGGTCCTGCGGATAATAGAAGATGTGAAACGAGATGAAGACAAAGGCATGATCGCCGTCCGCTTCCATAATACTACAGTAAATGCGATAACGGAACTTGTAAGCAGAATAAGCGCAATATGCGGGATTAAAACCGTCGCACTCAGCGGGGGCGTTTTTCAGAATAATTATCTTCTCGAAGGGGTTTTAGGCAGGTTATCGTACCTCGGATTTGATGTCTATACCAACGAAAAAGTCCCTTGCAATGACGCCGGAATATCGCTCGGACAGGCGTATATAGCAAGGGAAAGGCTGAAGAAATAAACAGGCGTTTTTTGGTTTATAAGTTTTTTTTATACGTCTAAAAAAAATTGTTGACAATCTAACTGTTTTGTCTTAATCTTATGCATATCAGAATCTTAATAGGGGGTATTTTTATGAAAGAAGACAGCCTCTTAAGCAGCCTTTCGAAACGTGGGGTGTCGCGAAGGGAGTTCATGAAGTTCTGTTCGGCAATGGCGGCGACTCTGGCCTTGCCGTCGGGCTTCGCAACCCAGATCGCTGAAGCCCTCGAAAAGAAGCAGAAACCGTACGCGGTCTGGCTCGAATTTCAGGACTGCGCCGGAGATACCGAATCCATGCTCAGGGCGACCAAGCCTACCATAACGGAAATAGTATTGGATGTAATTTCTCTCGAATATCATGAAACAATTATGGCGGCAGCCGGAAAACAGGCTGAAAAATCCCTTATGGATGTCGTAAAGAACCATAAAGGTAAATACTTCGCCATCGTGGAGGGAGCCATTCCCAAGAAAGACGGCGGCGTTTACTGCACTATAGGCGGCAGGACAGCCCTCGATATCGCGACAGAGGTATGCGGCAATGCCCTCGTTACCCTTGCTGTAGGGTCGTGTTCGAGTTGGGGAGGCATTCCTTCGGCAAAGCCTAATCCCACCGGAGCTGTCAGCGTGAAAGAAGCCGTTCCGGGCATCACTGTCGTAAACCTTCCGGGATGCCCGATGAACGTAGAAAACGTTACCGCTACGATTGTTCATTATCTTACCTTCGGCACCCTGCCTCCGCTTGACAGCCGCAACCGCCCGTATTTTGCGCACGGCAAGAGGATACACGACAACTGCGAAAGAAGGGCGCATTATGACGCCGGTCAGTTTGTGAGGCAGTGGGGCGACGATGGGCACAGGAAGGGATGGTGTCTGTACGAGATGGGATGCAAAGGCCCGGAGGCGCATTTCAACTGTCCTACGATAAAATGGAACGAAGGCACGAGCTGGCCTGTTCAGGGAGGACACGGCTGCATAGCGTGCGCTGCGGATAATAACTGGGATTTGATGTCGCCGTTTTACAAGAGACTTCCGAAGGTGCCGGGCTTCGGCGTTGAAAAGACCGCCGACAAGATAGGAGTTGGCATAGCGGCAGCGGCTGCCGCAGGCGTAGCGGCTCATGCGATTGCGGGTGCGTCGAAGAAGAAAGAATCCAAAGAACAGGAAAAAGTATAAAAATAAACGTATGGAAATAAAGGAGGGTTTTTATGGCAAAAATAGCGATTGACCCTATAACGAGGATCGAAGGTCATCTCAGGATCGAAGCGCAGGTTGAAGGGGGTAAGGTGGTGGACGCGTGGTCGTCCAGCACCATGTTCAGGGGCATAGAGATAATCCTTCAAGGCAGGGATCCGCGCGACGCATGGGCGTTTACCCAGCGAATATGAGGCGTTTGAACAACGGTTCACGCCACCAGCTCCGTGAGAGCGGTAGAAAATGCCTTGGGAATAACAATCCCGGATAACGCGAGGATAATCAGGAACCTTATAACCGGAATACAGTATGTTCAGGATCACGTGATCCATTTTTATCACCTGCATGCACTTGACTGGGTGGATATCGTAGGCGCCTTAAAGGCCGATCCGGCAAAGACCTCGTTGCTCGCGCAGTCCATTTCGGACTGGCCTAAATCATCGGCTTCGTATTTCAAGGGCGTCCAGAGCAAGGTCAAGGCCCTTGTGGACAGCGGACAGTTAGGGATCTTCTCCAATGCCTACTGGGGGCATCCTGCATACAAACTGCCTCCTGAGGCGAACCTGATGGCGGTTGCCCATTACCTTGAGGCCCTCGACTGGCAGAGGGATGTAATAAAGATTCAGACATTGCTGGGTGCAAAGAATCCGCATGCCCAGACGTATCTTGTCGGCGGCATGTCCATACCTGTTGATCCCAACAGCCAGAATGCCCTTAACGCAGGAAGCATCGCCTTTATTTCAGGGCTGTCGAAAAAGGCTCATGAGTTCGTCGAAAAGGTCTATATCCCCGACCTGCTTGCGGTTGCTTCATTCTATAAGGAGTGGGCAGGTTACGGAGGCGGTGTGGGTAATTTTTTGGCGTGCGGCGAATTCCCGAACGACAACGAGACCAATACGGCCAATCTCTGGCTCCCGCGCGGGATAATCAAGAATAAGGATTTGAGCAAAGTCCATCCGGTTGACCACACAAAGATCATGGAATATGTTACGCATTCGTGGTATGAATACAAGGAGGGAGACGGCAAGGCAAAGCACCCGTGGGACGGCGAGACGAATTACAAATATTCCGGCCCGAAGCCCCCATACGAGTTCCTCGATACGAACAAAAAATACAGTTGGCTTAAGGCTCCGAGGTATGAAGAGATGCCTATGGAAGTCGGCCCGCTCGCCCGTATGCTTGTCGCTTACGGTTCCGGACATAAGCGCGTTAAGGAAGTCGTTGACAGCGTTCTTAAGAAACTCGGCGTAGGCCCCGAGGCGTTGTTCTCGACGCTCGGCCGCGTCGCAGCAAGGGGAATAGAGACACTCGTTACCGCAGAGATGCTTCCTGTCTGGTTAGACCAGCTTGCCGCGGGAATGAAAAAAGGAGATCTCCGCATTCACAACGGCAGCAAGTGGGAGCCTTCAACATGGCCGAAAGAGGCGAAGGGATTCGGTTTTCATGAGGCGCCGCGCGGAGCATTGGGGCATTGGATATTGATAAAAGACAAAAAGATAGCCAACTACCAGTGCGTTGTGCCGAGCACATGGAACGGCTCGCCGAGGGACGCGAAGGGACAAAAAGGGCCTTACGAGGCCGCGCTAATAGGTACGCCCGTAGCGGATATCAACAAGCCGGTGGAAATACTGAGGACAGTCCATTCCTTCGATCCCTGTATGGCTTGCGCGGTTCATGTGGTGGATGCAGCGGGTAAAGAACTTACAAAGATAAGGATAGTTTAGGAGGGGACCATGTTAAAGAGGGTTTATGTATGGGAGTTCCCGGTTAGGATGACCCACTGGATAAATGTCCTCTGCATAGCGGCGCTTTCGGTTACCGGCTATTACATCGGAAACCCGTTTATCCACGCTACCTCCACCGACCAGTATATAATGGGCTGGATGAGGTTTATACACTTTGTTGCGGCGTACCTCTTTACGGTGAGTTTCCTGATAAGGATTTATTGGGCATTAGCCGGAAACCAATATGCAAGCTGGAAAGCGTTCAATCCCTTTGCGCCGGGAAGATTCAAAGAACTGATGGATATCACCAAGTTTTACCTGTTTATAAAAAAAGAGCCTCCCAAGACGACACCGGGGCATACTGCCTGCGCGACATATGTTTATCTGGGATTGTTCGTACTGTTTGTGGTGGAAATACTCACGGGTTTTGCCCTCTACTCCCAGAGCCATGTCGGTTTGCTCTGGAATATTATGGGGGGATGGATGCTGATGATTTTCAGTGCTCCGACACTCAGACTTTACCACCATCTGATAATGTGGTTTCTTATAGCATTCGCGATAGCTCATGTCTATATCTCATGGTTCTATGACAGGGTTGAGAAGGCCGATGTCATGAATTCGATATTCAGCGGGTATAAGACGTTAGAGGAAAAGTAATGAGTCTGACCCGGATTGTTCATAAATTACGGACAGTCGGGGCAGAAGACAAAGTATTGGAGCGACTTCGACAGCCTAAGCTTTGACATGGAAGTCAAAGCAGGCTGTCGTAGCTTCGGAGAAAGGCTGGATGCCATTCGAGAATGAAGCGGAAATACTTTGTCTTCTGCCATAACTAAGTTTATGAATAATGTGGGCTAAGGAAGGATATAATCTTGAATATAGCGGTTATAGGTCTCGGCAATATTCTTTTGAAGGATGAAGGGATCGGGGTTCATGCGGCAAACGCCGTTAAAGACAGATATCTCTTTTCTCCGGATGTGGATATAATAGACGGCGGAACCATCGGCCTCGACCTCCTGCCTATCATTGAAGGCCGCGACAGGGTTATGATTGTCGATGCTGTGGATTTCTGCAAAGAACCCGGGCATATCGGAGTAATCAAAGATAACGACATCCCCTCTGTCCTCAACTCAAAACTTTCAGTTCACCACATAGGACTTTCGGACGTACTTTTTACTGCGGCCTTTATGGGTATCAAACCTTCCGAGATATGTCTTGTAGGGATACAACCGAAGTCCCTCGATGTAGGGCTTGACATGACCCCCGAGATAGATGGGAAAATGGAAGATATGATTGACCTTATCATTAAGACTCTGCAAAGTTGGGGTGTGGAATGTGCCTTGCGGTCCCGTCAAGAATCGTTGAAATAGACAATCTCCTTGCCGTTGTCGATGTTTACGGCGCGAGAAAGGAGATAAGCCTTTTGCTGATGCCTGAAGAAGCTCTCATCGGAGATTATGTGCTCGTCCACGCGGGCTTTGCGATACAGAAGGTAGATGAGGAAGCAGCGCAGGACGCGCTCAGGCTTATACGCGAAATCGCAGATGCGATGGAGCAGGAAGAGTTCAAGGAATAACCATCCGGTTTAAATCCAGTCGTCCGCTTTTTGTGCTATAATTTTATTGAGATCATTTAGGAAGCGCGGAGGTGAAATAATGATAACGAGTTGCAAGGCTCATGCATATATCGAGTCAATAAAAGATGTGTGCGGAGGCGAGCCTGTAGTGGCAGGCACGAGAATCCCTGTTAAGACAATCATTAACTGGATAAAGATGGGCAAAGAGGTTGATGAAATTGTTGCCATGTATCCAAATATAACCCATGCGATGGTATATGATGTTCTTTCATACTACTATGACCATAAAGATGAGATTGACAGGTTAATAGCCGAGAGCACAAAGGAATCTCAATTGAAACTTACCGAGGGAGAGGGTTGGAGAAAGCAAAGCTATATCTTGACGAGGACATAACAGACCTGCTCGCAAGGGTTTTGAGGACAATGGGTTATGATGCCGTAAGTGCTCATGAAATAAAGATGGAAGGCCGTTCTGACGAAGATCAGCTTGATTATGCAATCATAAATCAAAGGGCTCTTTTAACGTGCAATGTCTCTCATTTTACCAATCTCGCAAGAATGTGTTATGAAAAAAATATTACGCATTACGGTATAGTGGTGACCCCTCAATTGGATTTTAAGGAGATGTTGAGACGTGTTATAGTCTTTCTGGATAATATTCCTACAACCGAGCTGAAAGATAGATATATATGGCTGTGAACAAATAACTAAACTCTCGTTTAGGCATATTGCTTTACATGTGTTATTGACAAGCAATCCCTTTCCTTGCCTGTAGCAATCCCTTTATGCTATTTTAGTGATACAAAATAGTGCGCTTATAAAGAGGCATAAACGTCTAAAAGCCTTTACAAATCGCATTATTTATAAGTATCCTGTATTCTTAGGTTTATCTTCAAAAATTTAATTGTATTTGAAATTTATTATTGTTTGCTGAATGTGGCGATGGTAAAGTCTTTTATCCGCCCATGCCTCTTTATTTTAATGGCAACTGTATTTTTTATTTGGTATTAAAAGGGAGAACAATATGGTCAAAAACGACAGGTGGATAAGGGAGATGGCAAAGAACGGCATGATCGAGCCGTTTAATCCCAAGCAGTCGAGAAAAGGCGTTATATCATACGGCGTAAGTTCATACGGCTATGACATGCGCATCAATGATGAGTTCAAGATATTCACGAATATAAACAATACAGTCGTTGACCCTAAGATGTTCGATCCAAAAAGCTTCGCGGATTTCAAAGGAGATGTCTGCATAATCCCGCCTAATTCCTTTGTGCTTGCCACCTCTTACGAATATTTCAGGATTCCGAGGGATGTGCTGGTAATATGCCTCGGCAAGTCCACCTACGCGAGGTGCGGACTTGTCGTGAATGTAACCCCTCTTGAACCGGAATGGGAAGGCCATGTAACAATAGAGATTTCCAATACAACCCCGCTTCCCGCAAAGATATACGCCAACGAAGGAATAGCTCAGTTGATATTCCTTCAGGCCTCGGAAATATGCGAGACTTCGTATAAGGATAAGTCCGGGAAATACCAGGCACAGAGGGGAATTACCCTTCCGAGGATGTGATATGCGCTGGAAAGAGAAATTGATAATAGCCCTCGATGTGTCCGACGCGCAAAAGGCGCTCGATATAGTCGACAGGCTGAGCGATTATACGGCTGTTTTTAAGGTCGGTTTCGAGCTTTTTACAACTGCCGGTCCTAAGATAGTCGAGGATATACATAAAAAGGGCAAAGAAGTATTCCTCGATCTGAAATTCCACGACATACCCAATACGGTTTCAAAGGCCGCGGTTGCGGCAGCCAGGATGGGAGTGTATATGTTCAACCTCCATACATCCGGTGGTCTTGAGATGATGAATCGTTGCAGGGACAGCGTATCCGGATTCTGCGCAAAAGAGAATTTCCGTATGCCTAAGATGATAGGGGTAACGGTTCTAACAAGCCTTAACAACGAATCGTTAAAAGGCGAGGTAGGAGTTCATCACAGCCTTAGAAATCATGTAAAGCATCTTGCATTATTGGCGGTTAAGGCAGGGCTCGACGGAGTTGTCGCGTCGCCCCACGAGATTTCCATAATAAAACAGCATTGTGGAAAGGATTTCCTCGTAGTTACGCCGGGCATCAGGCCGTCGTGGACCCCGCCCGATGACCAGCAGAGGACAGCTACACCGAAAGAGGCTTTAAAGAAGGGCGCAGATTATATCGTCATGGGCAGAGGGATATTGAAGCAGGAAGATCCTATCAAGGCGCTCGAGCTTATCTCGCTCGAAATATTGACGGCTTAACCGTTTCCCGTTCACCCTTTGCCTTCAGCCATTTGCCATGAAACCGAACCTTAACAAAAAAGATTTTTTGGATATTGTCGGAAGCGGCGGCATTCCGCCTCTTTATATCGAAATCCCTTACGCCGAACCTTTTGCGGTTTATGAGTCGCTCGGATGCGGCCCCAACACTATTCTCCTTGAAAGCGTAAAAGGTCACTATAAAATAGCACGTTATTCGTTTGTCGCTTTTGATCCGTATCTCGTATTTAGAGCTAAAAATGGAGAGGTGAAGATAGAGTTAAGAGTTGAGAGTCAAGAGTCAAGAGCTAAGAAACAAAAAAACTCTAAACTCCAAACTCTGAACTCTATGTTTAGTTCCGTCTCATTCAGAAATCCTTTGGACAGATTAAAAGAACTCGTAACAGCATATCCTCAGAAGTCTGAACAGGAACTCCCTCCGTTTCAGGGCGGTGCGATAGGATTATTGAGTTACGACTTCGTCAGATACATCGAGAATATTCCCATGAAAGCCGTGGATGACCTTAATATTCCGGACGCCCATTTTTTACTGGTCGACAGGGTAATCGCATTCGATCATCAGGAACAAAAGGCATGGGCGATCCTTTCTCCCGGTGCGCGGCATATGGAATTAGGCTATAGAGATATTTCGGATATCGACTGGGAAGCGGCGTATGATGAAGCAAGTGAGATAGTCCTGAAGTTCGGAAGTTCGGAAGTTTGGAAGTTTAAAGACCAAAAAAGTTTATCTGTGAAGACTTCTGAGCTTCCGCACTTTTGCTCTTCCAAGCTTAATTACGAGATGTCCAAAGAGCAATACATGGACATAGTCAAAAAGACAAAGGAATATATAGCCGCAGGAGATATATTTCAGGCTAACCTGTCTCAGAGGATTTCCGCCGATATAGGAGATAAAAAGCCGTGGGAGATATATAAGGTGCTTCGCAGTATTAACCCGTCGCCCTTTGCCGCATATGCCGATTTCGGTGGGTATCAGATAGCAAGCTCTTCTCCCGAGCGGCTGATACGCGTGAAGGACGGCATTATAGAAACAAGGCCTATTGCCGGAACGAGGCCGAGGGGCGGCACTCTCAGGGAAGACGAGCTTATGAGGGCCGAACTGCTGTTGAATGAAAAGGAGAGGGCCGAGCACATAATGCTCATCGACCTCGAAAGGAACGACATTGGAAGGGTTGCGGAATACGGCAGCGTGGTTACGGACGAACTGATGATCACTGAAGATTATTCGCATGTTATCCATATAGTCTCGAATGTGCGCGGGATAATGGAAAAGGATAAGACCTGTTTCGACGCGATCAAAGCGGCATTTCCCGGCGGAACGATAACGGGTGTGCCTAAGGTCAGGTGCATGGAGATAATAGACGAACTCGAACCTACGGCAAGAGGCCCTTATACCGGCTCTTTGGGATACATAGGTTTTTCAGGATCCCTCGATCTGAATATAATCATCAGGACGTTTGTCGTGAAGGACGGATTTGCCTATGTGCAGGCCGGCGCGGGTATAGTCGCGGATTCGGACCCCGAACGCGAATACTATGAGACCTTAAAAAAGGCGGAGGCGTTGATACGCACCCTTGAGACCGTAGGCGGGTAATAATCCCCCTTGTGATAACCGCATGTTTTATGGTAAAAGAAAGGACTTTAACACCAGGGAAGAGAGCGGTTATTAGATGAAAGTAAAATTTTTTCAAAGGGTTAATACGAGGATATCATTGCTTCCGATGTCGATTTTGCTGGTTATTTTAATTGCCGGCGGAATCGGTTTTTATTTTTTCGGATACGCGCGGTCATTGCAGGATTTTCATAAGGGATATTTTATTACTCTTGCTTCCGAAAAAAAGACCGCATTCGACTCATGGTTCGCATATCACAAAAGCGACCTCGACGGCCTTTCGAGTCTCGGCATATTGAAAGATAATGCCTCAATACTCGCCGGCGCCCAGCCCGGCGTCAAACTTAAAAGGAAAATGGCGGAACAGATAAATCATTCTCAGGCTCTTATTTCAAAGCTGCTTGAAGATAAGACGCTGTCAGGCAGGTATAAGATGCTTTCCGTTATATCTAAAGACGGCAGGGTTATATCGAGCAGCAGGCAGGATATTTTAAACGCGGATTGGTCCGGAAGGGATTTTTTCAAGCAAAAAACCGTCGATCTCAAGTCGCCTGTTGTAATAGGTTTTTACGGTGCCGACGGTGCGGATTACGGCATAGAGATGCTGTCGCCCGTGTTCGCGGGCAGCGAGCAGATAGCTTTTATACACGCGGTATTGCCGGTGAAGGAACTTGCGGGTTTTCTGAAAACAGAGAAAAGTTTCTATAGGACCGGCAAGATAGATGTCACGGATACGGATGGAAACCTGTTGCTGGTAAAAGACGGAGCGCCTCAAAGAAAGATCAGATACAATATACCGAAGGGCGGACATGATATTTCCGGATATAGGGATGACATTTTCTTTTATGCTGTAGACCTTGAACAGGCTCCCCTGCGTCTTGTAGGAACGGCTGATAAGTCCGACGTTACAAGGCCGTTTAATATTCTCCTGATAGGTTATTGCTCCCTTGTCGGCGCCGTCCTGCTGATGACCATTATACAGAATTCGTACCTTGCGCAGCGGATTATTACAAAACCGATATATAGGCTGACAAATGCCGTTAAATCGTTTTCTTTCGGCGATCTGAACGTGGATATGGGAAAGGGGTATAAGGGCGAACTGACGGAGTTGAAGAAGTCTATAGAAGACATGTTCGAGGACATTAAGGCAAGGGAAGAGTCATTGAGGGAAAACATAAGGGGCAGAGAGAAAACACGGCTGAAATCGATGTTTTTTTCGAAAATGTCACGGGAATTCAGAGAGCCGTTGAATAATATTATAGGCAAAGTAAAATCCGTTCTTGACGGAGAAACCGACCCGTCCCGTAAAGCCATAATCGACGATATCATCGGGGCGGCGCAAAACACGCTGCGCATGATGGACGATCTAATAGAGCTTTCACGGCTTGAGGAAGGAACGTTCTCCATGTCTCCCGAAAAGTTCAATATGTGCGAGATGGTGAAAGAGGTTGAGGATGCGGCGAGGAATCTTATAGGGTCTAAGGAGATAGAGCTTATAGCGGACTGTCAGGATGTGTTGGCGGATAAAGCGGTATATGCCGACAGGCATCGGGTGAAACAAATACTCGAAAATTTTACAACTAATGCGATAAAGACAACGGAGGCCGGTACCGTAACTATTCTGTCTTCCTCAATAGTAAAGGACGGCGTGGAATACATGGAGGTCTCGGTTGCCGACACCGGAGCGGGCATAGAGCCGGAAATGCTGGAACATATATTTGAAGAGCTTTCTGAGCAGCAGGCATCCATTGGCCTTGCTATAGCCAAAAAGGCCGCCGATGCCCTCGGCGGCAAAATCGATGTCGAAAGCGCGGCAGGCAAGGGAAGCGTATTTACCGTTACCATTCCGCTGAAGGCAATAATTTATCACTGAAATCTCGCTTTGCATATTGCCGCAGATTCTGTTATTATTAAAAATCTTGTGCGGATTGGTGCTGATTCATAAAATATTCATATCTTTATTGATAATAACGTATGATATTTTTCATACCTTTTTGCCTGACGGCTGCGTATTATAACCGGTGCGCTGCCCGGTCAGGCAGCGAATAAAAACGTTAAGGAGCATATATAGTGAGCACTAAGAAAGAAGATCAGAATATGGTAGATAAAATCTGGAACTTTTTTTCGTCGATAACGCTTGCCGTAGTAATCTTTTCTCTCATATCCCTTACCTCGATAGTCGGCACTATTATCGAACAGGGGGCCGAGCCCGAACGGAACATCAAATTGCTTACTAAGTTTTTCGGAGAGTCGTTCGCTCCCACCGCGTTAAGAATGCTCGATACTCTCGGTTTTACCAATATGTATCATTCGTGGTGGTTTATCACGCTGTTGTTTGTCTTTGTGGCAAACCTCATCATCTGTTCTTTAGACAGGTTCCCTAAGATATGGAAAGTGGTTAAAGAGCCTATAAAACCGCTCTCTCCCGAACTCCTGAATTCCATGCCTGTGAAAAAAGATATAATGCTGAAAGGACGCGTTGACAACGCGCGAAGCGCCGCAGAAGCTGCTTTGAAAGGCATAGGTTTTAAAGCGAACATACACGCGGAAGACGGCGGAGTGCAGATATGCGCCGAAAAAGGCAGATACAGCAGGCTCGGAGTGTACGTAACGCATTTCAGCATTATCCTTATACTCGTTGGAGCCGTAGTAGGCATATTTTTCGGATTTAACGCATCCCTGAATCTGCTTGAAGGCACAAGCTCTCCTGTGGCATATGCGAGGAACGGCAAGGAGATCCCGCTCGGATTTGAAATAGCTTGCAATGATTTCGAAACCACATTTTATGAAAATACAGATACACCAAGATCCTTCAAGAGCTGGCTTACAATATTCGAAAACGGCAGGCCTGTTAAAATAAACGGCAAAGAAGTAATAGAGATAGATGTCAACAGCCCGTTAAAATATAAAGGCATTACCTTTTACCAGTCGAGTTACGGTTTTTCGCCTTCCAAAGATTCCCTGTTTAAAATCAGCGTAACAGCAGGCAGCGGCGGCAAAAAAGAGGATATAGCCCTGCGATTCGGCGAATCCTTCAGCATTCCCGGCACAAACATAACCGGCAAGATCGCGGATTTCAGTCCGGCCATAGCAGTGGACGAATCGGGCAGGCTCTTCACCTATGCGCAAACTATGAATAATCCCGCGGTCTTTATCGAATTTACAGAGAACGGAAAGCTCAAATACAGACAATGGATATTAAAAAGATATCCGCAGACATGGAGCGTGCCGGACGGCACTGTTGAATTCAAAGATCTCTGGGGCGCTCAGTATACGGGGCTTCAGGTGAGGAAAGACCCGGGCGTATGGATAGTCTATTTGGGCTGCATCGTTATGTCAATCGGACTATACGCGGCGTTTTTCATGAGCCACGCCAGAATATGGATAACCTTAAAAGACGAGAAAAGCGGCACCAGGGCGCTTATCGCCGCATCTACCAACAAAAACAAAATAGCCTTTGAACAAAAGATAGAGAAGCTGGCAGGAGGTTTAAATGGATAGTTCTCATTTTTTCGGCATATCGGGCATTGCCTACATACTCGCAATGGTGGCCTATATAGCATATCTCGCATTTAAAAATTCCACAGTCGGGATCATAGCCACGACGATAACGGCCATAGGCTTTGTCTCACAGACAATAGCCTTTATCATGAGGGGAGCCGAGTTTTATGATTTAGGGCAGATGGGCATTATGAGGGCGATACCTCTTACAAACCTGTATGAATCGCTCGTGTTTTTCGTGTGGTGCCTGATACTCGGCTATCTTGTGATAGAATGGAAATACAAGAACCGCTCTTTCGGCGCGTTCATTACGCCCATAGCCGGAATGGCGCTGGCGTTCATCGACATATCCGGCATGGACAAAAACATACACCCGCTTATTCCAGCCCTTCAGAGCAACTGGCTTCTGGCGCATGTAACAATGAGCTTTATCGCGTATGCCGCATTCGCGATATCTTTTGCCACAGGCATAATGTATCTTGCAGTAACAACCGAAAACAAAAAGAGCGGGGCATACATATTCTGGACGGTTACGTTCGGGATATTTGCCGCAGTGCTCATAGCAATGGGAATAGATTTTCTGGCCTTTAAGGTCGCCGCAAGGTCACCCGAGGCATTTATCAAGAGCTATCTGTTCAAAGCGACGTTCAGAAACGATTCAGGGATTATCGCTCTCCTCAGCTATGTCGGCGCGGCAGGCATTGTGTTTTTGACATGGAAATACGGCCACGCGCTTAAAAAGCTGATAGAATCATTTTCGATATCGCAGGAAATTCTCGATGATCTTACCTATAAAAATATTGCCATAGGGTTTCCGATTTTTACATTGGGCGGGCTGATCTTCGGCGCAATATGGGCGGATCAGGCATGGGGGAAATACTGGAGCTGGGACCCTAAAGAGACATGGTCGCTGATAACATGGTTTGTCTATGCGTTTTACATTCATGCAAGATTTTTGAGAGGATGGAGAGGCAACAAAATAGCCATAGTAGCGGTTGTAGGATTTATATCCACGATATTTACATATCTCGGAGTGAACATTCTCCTGAGCGGTCTGCATTCATATGGAGGAGGCTAAAAATATCGGTTCTCCGCTGATCCTCGGCATCGACACCTCGTGCGACGATACTTCAGCCGCTGTCGTCGCCGACGGGAAAAGAATCCTCTCCAACATAGTTTCTTCGCAGTCCGACATCCACAAAAAATACGGCGGCATAGTGCCTGAACTTGCATCCAGAAGGCATATCGAAATGATATGGCCTGTGGTGGAAGAGGCATTGAGTTCAGCCGGTGTTACCCTCGACGATATTGCCGCTATTGCCGTATGCCACGGCCCAGGTCTGATAGGCTCTCTGCTTGTGGGCTGCGGATTCGCAAAGGCTGCGGCTTACGCTAAAAATAAACCCGTTGTCGCGGTGAACCATCTCGAAGGCCATATATTTTCGGTATTTTTAGAAGGCAGCCCTGAATTTCCCTTTTTATCGCTCATAGCATCAGGAGGTCATACAAGCCTTTCTATTGTCAACGGCTTCGGCCAATATACGGAACTCGGCAGGACAAGGGACGACGCTGCCGGAGAGGCATACGATAAAGTCGCAAAACTCCTCGGTCTCGGCTATCCCGGAGGCCCCGTTATAGACAATCTGGCTCAGGAAGGAAATCCAAAGGCATTCGATTTTCCGAGGGCGTATGTGCCTGAGTCATTCGATTTCAGTTTCAGCGGGTTAAAGACTGCGGTAAAGTCGGCAGTCAGCCGTAAGCCTTCAGCAGCAAGCGATGCCGGATTCATTAAAGACATTGCGGCGTCATTTCAGGCCGCTGTTGTGGATGTGCTTGTGAGAAAGGTTGAGTGGGCTATAGTGAAAAAAGGAATAAAAAGGGTAACTCTTTCAGGCGGTGTTTCTGCGAACAGTGAATTGAGAAGAAGATTTCAGGAAATGGCAGAGGAAAGAGAGATTGAGTTGTTCCTGCCTTCGATTTCATTCTGCACGGACAATGCGGCCATGATAGCAGCCGCAGGGTATCATCACTTCAAGGCAGGAGATATTGCGGGCATAGATTTAAATCCCAAGGCGTATCTGCCGTTGTATGGATGCTCCTTAACTAAAGACTCCGCCTCCTTTGGAACCGATTAACGGCCTGCCAGTGCCGTCTGCATTTTATTATAGGGCTTGATTTTGCGAAGCGTTTCTGACATCTCGTCACGGGCAACTGCAAGGTCATAATCTATCTGCAGCCGCTCCCAAAAACCGTCAGACAGATCGAAAAATTTAGACAACCGCAGGCCTGTATCAGTAGTGATAGCGCGTTTGCCCGCTATAATTTCACCGATACGGCGCTGTGGTACTCCGATTTCCTTTGCAAGCCTGTATTGTGTGATTCCCATAGGTTTTAAAAACTCCTCAAGGAGTATTTCTCCGGGAGTGGGATATGGAACTTGTCTTTTATTCATGATAACAATCTCCTTTTTAGTGATAATCCACTATTTCAACATCAAGGGCATTGCCGCCCTCAAACCTGAAGCATATCCGCCATTGATCATTAATGCGGATGCTCCATTGCCCTTTGCGTTTGCCGCTTAAAGCCTCAAGCCTATTGCCTGGGGGAACTCTCAGATCCTCAATCCTGCCTGCAACATTAATCATTGCGAGTTTTCTCATAGCTACCGTCTCAATGCGGGCAAGCCGTGTGCTGCGTTTTCCGTTAAACAGCGCTTCGGTATCCCGGCATTTAAACGATACGATCATGGTTTAATAATAACGAATCGCAATAGTAATGTCAAATGTTAGTATTTCTCGCATGGGGTGCGCTCGAACCCGAGACCTTCAGCTATGGCAACCCCTTTATGATATAATGAAATTAAATCTTATAGAGGCAGGTGAAACATATGGGCGCTACTTTAACAATAAGCGAGAATTTGTCTAAGAGGCTGGAGCGATTAGCTAAAACTACCAAGCAGTCGAAATCTTCTTTGGCGTCGCAAGCAATCGAGGATTTTTTAACAGTTCAGGAATGGCACATTCACGCGATAAAGGAAGGCATCGAAGCGGCAGACAGGGGAGACGTTGTTAGCCATAAAGAAGCCGTTGCCGAATTGAAAAAGTGGGGTCGGCGTGCATCTTAAATGGACGTGTCCTGCGATTAAAGACCTCAAAGACGCAGGAGATTTTATCGCTTTAGACAATCCTGCCGCTGCGGAGAGAATGGCTGAAAGGGTAAGAGAGGCAGTAGAGTATCTGTCGGAATATCCCAATATGGGCAAGCCCGGACGTGTCCAAGGAACAAGAGAGCTTATCATATCAAGCACACCGTTTATTATTGTTTATCGCATTTTATCCCCGGCAATTGAAATTTTAAGAGTGCTCCATCATGCAAGGAAATGGCCAGCCGTATAAATGACGATTTTTCTGTTTTTAAAATCTTTCAGATGTGCTATATTTTAATTAATTTTCGGGAAATACGACAGTTCGTATGGTAATTGGGTTCTATAAGGAGGCATAAAAATATGTCCTTAAATGAAAGGTTAAATAAATTTCTCATCGAGGATAAAGGGATTGAAAATATATTTAAAAAAAGAAGAGAGAAAAAGAGAAAAAGAGAAAAAGAAAGAGAAAAAGGGGACAGCGACGAATGGCGCTGACTTAAGGAAAATTCAAGAAAAGACCTCCAAGTATCGATTTATTTAGTGAGAGCTAAAAACAACCGACACAGGAGGTCTGATGAAACATACTACTGGTATCGGCGGAAGTGTCAGCAAACTTGAGGAAATGAGACGGAGATTAGAATCGACACAACTCAGTGCAGTACGTGAACTGCTCGCAGACAGCGCAATCACGCGAATATGCAATGAATGCGAATACTATTTCAGAGAGCGTATTTTTACGCCATTAGTAACGATCTTTCATATGATAGGAGCGGCAATAAGCCGAGAGGGGAGTTTTCAGAGTTCTTGGCATAACATAGGAGAGACCGGGAACTCCGACACATTATCTAAAGCGCGAAAGAGGTTACCGGTAGCCGTATGGAAGAAAATCCACAAGTGGATAACAACGCAAATAGAGGATGACAACAGGGAAGTAAGGTTATGGCGAGGACATCGAGTGATAGGGGTTGACGGCACTTGTGTTTCAATGAGCGATGAACCTGAACTGCAACGGGTGTTTGGCAAGAGCGGATCAAGGCTTGGCAAAAGTCGTTTTCCCATTGCGCGGGCAGTATTTGGATTTGACCTTTTTAATATTACGGTGGTGGATTATAAAAACGGGTCATATAAAACAGGGGACAACAGATTGTTTTCAGAACTCATGCATCAATTTAACAATAGCGATGTAATAGTCGGAGATCGTCGATTTGCCGGGGCAAAGCTATATGTGGATTACATACGTGCAGGTCTGCAATATATTACCAGAGCCCACCATCGGCTGAAAATAAACAGATTAAGAATACGGCGATATTTGGGCAAGAACGATTATATTGTGTTCATGCCTATCCCGAAGATATATAGTCATAAGGACGCGACACTACCGGACAATATAGAGGTCAGGATACTCAAGGTGACAGCGATAGTAAGAGGGAGAAAAGAATCATTCTGGATAGTCACCTCACTGCTTTGCGCTGAGAACTATCCTGCGGATGAGATAAGGGCGCTTTACCAAAGGAGATGGCTGGTAGAGGGGCTGATGGTGAAATAAAGATATGGCTTGGCGCTGATGTTCTACGGTCAAAGACTGAAGAAGGGATTCAGAAGGAAATTTATGCCCGGATAATTGCCTTTAACTTGATTCGCTGGCTGATGCTAAGAGCAGCCGAACAATACGGGAAGGATGCCGGAAGGATAAGTTTTGCAGCTACAGTTCGTTTGGTAGCCGCCTGTAGCCTTAAGATGAGCACGGCGCCTTTCTATATGCTGCCGTCGCTATATGCAGACTTACTTGAAAGAATAGCATGTTCCATTGTTCCCTATCGTCCGGGCAGGGTAGAACCCAGATTGAAAAAGCGGGATCAAAAACATTATTCGATACTAAAAATATCACGTGCAGAATGGAGGGCGCTCAATGGCATCGCTGCTTAAGTCAGCGCCATTCGGGACAGCGACTATTTATAGAGGGATAGAATTATATGGAAAAGGGGAAAACTATAGGAATTTTGGCGATAGTAGCTCTATCTTTATTTCTAATATTCTCTTTCTCAGCATTTGGGCAAGAGCAGTCTCTTGATGAAGCCAAAAGGCTCAATCGGAAAGTTGTAGAACTATACAAGCAAGGAAAATATAATGAGGCAATTAATTATGCACAGCAAGTGCTGGCGATAAGGGAAAAAGCCCTCGGCAGCGAGCATCCCGATGTGGCAACGAGCCTGAGCAATCTGGCAGGACAGTATGAATCTACCGGCAGGTATGCAGAAGCCGAACCATTATATAAAAGGGAGCTTGAGATAAGAGAGAAGGTATTTGGCAGGGAGCATCCTGAAACTGCGATCGTTCTTCGCATGCTGGCAGAGCTTTACAGAGTAACCGGCAGGTACGCAGAGGCCGAACCACTGTATAAAAGATCGCTTGAGATAGTTGAGAAAGCATTTGGCAAAGACCATTTTTCTGTAGCGGCAAGTCTTAGCAAACTGGCCATGCTGTATTATTCAACAGGCAGATATGCAGAAGCCGAGCCATTGTATACGAGGGCACTTGCAATACAGGAGAAAACACTTGGCAGGGAACATCCCGCTGTAGCACATATCCTAAGCCCTCTGGCAGAGCTTTACAGGGCCACCGGCAGGTATGGAGAGGCTGAACCATTGTATAAGAGGGCACTCGCGATATGGGAGAAAGCACTCGGCAGCGAGCATCCTGCTGTAGCACTACGTCTTAACCATCTGGCGTTTCTTTATGCCGCAACAGAGAGACATCCGGAAAGCCAAAATCTTTTTAAAAGAAGTATTTCTATGGATGACTTAAAGAGAGAGAATGTATTTTTGGTCCTTAATGAAAAACAGAAAATCAGCTATATGAATCAGAACGAAGGCTCTATCCATGCCTTTATGTCCCATTCAGTCAAACACATGCAATCATCCCCGCAGGCAATAACCGACACCTTTAACGCATGGCTCAAGTGGAAGGGCGCCGTTGCAGAGGCACAGGGAAGATACATGGATGCGGCAATGCAGTCCGGCGACCCTGAGGTAAAAAGGAAGCTTGATGAACTTACTGCTATCCGCAGGGAGATAGCAAAGATGCAGTTATCAAAGCCAGACAGGGATGGATTTGAGGCTTACAGAAATAGAATTGATGCGCTTCAAAAGCAAAAAGAGACACTTGAAGCAGAGTTGAGCAGACTGAGCAAAGATTTTGCCCTTGAAAAGACGATCGGCAGGGCTGATGTAAACAACATATCAGAAATATTGCCGAAAGATTCAGTCTATATAGACTTTGCAAAGATTGAGTTTTATGACTTTAAGAAAAACAAATTGGACAAACCGAAATACCTTGCATTTGTCCTGATACCGCAGAAAGAGCCGCAAGTCAAACTAATTGAAATATCAGATGCCGGCGATATAGAAAAACATGTCAAGGCATACCTTCAGGAGATGAACAAAATAAAGACATCAGGCAATGTCCCTGATAAAACCGCCTTGGACACGGCCGCCCGTGCCATATATGATCTTGCAATTAAGCCATTGGAAAAATACATAAAAGGCAGGAAGCAGTTATTTATAAGTCCTGACGGTAATCTTAACCTGATACCATTTGAGGCGCTGGTAACACCTTCAAATAAATACCTCATGGAAGAATATACAATCAGCTACATATCAGCAGGAAGGGACATAATCAGGTTTACCGATACAAATATAGCAAAAGGTGACGCCCTTATCATCGCAGACCCTGACTACGACATGGGATTAATGGAAAGGGATAAAATGACAAAGGAAATGAAAGTGGCGAAGACGATAAGAGGAGGATTATCTAAAGATGTCTTGAATATAAGTTTTGACAGGCTTCCTGATACAAAACAGGAGGCAGACGCCATAGAGAAGGTCTTAAAGAACAAAAAGAAGCTTAAGGTAAAGAACTATCAGAACATAAAAGCGATTGAAGAAATGATATTCTCCGCAGAGACACCTAAAATACTCCATCTTGCAACTCACGGATATTTTCTTAATGACGAAGAGCTCAAAGTAAGCAGTGAAACGAGAGGCGTTAAAATAAAATTGAAAGACGACTTTATGGCAAAAGATGAGGCGGTAAATATTGAAAACCCGATGCTCCGTTCCGGGATAGTGTTTTCAGGAGTGAATGCCTCACTCAAGGCCGGAAGGGATGACGGCATGATGAGCGCAGAAAAAATACTCGGAGTGAACCTGAAAGGCACAGACCTTGTAGTGCTTTCGGCATGTGAGACAGGTGTCGGAGATGTGCAAAATGGAGAAGGCGTGTTTGGTTTAAAGAGAGCTTTCATACTTTCAGGTGCAAAGACACTGGTGATGAGTTTATGGAGCGTTCCAAGCGCAGAAACTACAGAACTTATGACAGATTTTTATACATTGATGTCCACAGGGAAGCCAAAGGCAGAAGCATTAAGGCAGGCGAAACTGAACATGATGAAGAAAAAGAGCAACCCTTTTTATTGGGGCGCATTTGTGATGACAGGAAAGCCAGAGTAGCGTAGGAAATGAGGGACAACACCTCCTTCTTTTTTTCCTCTCCGAAAGGATTATAAACATTTTCACCCTTTTTAATATGAAGTCCATTCCGTCTATTTCAGGCTATTATCTTTGACTTTAGCAAAGAAATTGATGCGCATATAACGCGGGAACTGGATAGGGGAGTAATGGTAAAATTAATGCATAAAAATATGGGTATGCTATGAGAGAAGATAAGGAATTAGAGCCTGTTGAAATCCCGATAGACGGGGTACTGGATCTGCATACCTTTAATCCTAAAGAGATAAAGGAGCTTTTGCCCGATTATCTTTCGGAATGCGGTAAAAAGGGAATCCTCGACGTGCGGATCATTCACGGCAAGGGAACGGGCGCTTTGCGTGAAACCGTGCATGCGATACTTCGCAAAATCCCGGAGGTTGAATCCTTCAGCCTTGCAGGAGAGGGCGGCGGAGGATGGGGCGCTACTGTTGTGAAACTTAAGAGTTAAAAATTATACGGAGGTTTTTATGATCGTAGGCATTATTTCCGATACGCACGACCAGCTTGATAATTTAAGAAAGGCATTGAAAATATTCGAAGAGAAAAATGTCGCTCATATAATACACGCCGGGGATTTTTGTTCTCCGTTCACATGGAGGGTTATAAGGAATTTCAAGGGCGATTTTACGGGCATTTTCGGAAATAACGACGGCGAAAGGTTGTTGTTAAAGAAACTCTATCAGGACAGGATTTATACCCAGCCTTACAAATTAACTCTCCATAACAGAAGAATAGTCGTTATGCACGAGTCCGATGTGGTTGATGATCTCGCTGCGAGCGGACATTTCGATCTCGTTGTTTTCGGTCATACGCATGAGCCTGTCATTAAAAAGGTCAAAGAAACTTTGATCGTAAATCCCGGCGAAGTGTGCGGATGGCTTTACGGAAAACCTACGGCGGCTGTCGTTAATCTTGAGACTATGGATGCAAAAATAATTTCTATAACATAATATGTCGGCGAGGTATAACCGGCTTTCGCAAAATAATTAGTCGTTAGTGCTTGATTATAACAAGAAAAGAATATAGAAGTTTTCTCTGTGCGAGGTTGGGGGCAGTCGTTACTTTGCCCCTTGGAGAACCCAGAAATTTTGCTTCAAGCCAGCCATACCCCGCCTTGTTCAAATTTCAAATTCTTCCCCTTTATGAGGCACATGCGTTATAAAGCCGAATTTGTCTTTTACTGTTTCTTCGAATTCAAGAGCGACTTCTTCTTCGCCGTGGACAATGAATACCTCCGGTTTATTTGAGAATGCGCCAAGCCATTCGAGAAGCCCGTCCCTGTCCGCATGCGCCGAGAATCCCCCGATTGTATAGACCTTCGCCTTTACCGCGATCTCTTCTCCGAGGACATTTACTGTTTTAGCGCCTTCTATTATCTTTCTTCCGAGAGTTCCCTCTGCCTGAAATCCCGTGAATATCAGGCCGCATTCCGGACGCCACAGATTGTGCTTGAAGTGATGCCTTATCCTTCCTCCGTCGCACATGCCGCTTCCGGCGACAATAACGGCTCCGGATTTTATTCTGTTTATTTTCTGAGAGTCTTCTATCGAGGTTGTGAAGTGAAGTTTTATTGCATTACCTTTTCTGTTCCTGAGCATCTTCATTGCATCTTCATCATAGCATTCGGGATGCGCTAAATAGACCTTTGTCGCTTCTTCCGCGAGGGGGCTGTCCACATAAACATTGAGACTGTTAAGCCTTCCTTCCCCGGACAATTTGTTCAAGGTGTATAAAATATCCTGCGTCCTTCCGACGGCAAAGGCAGGAATTAACACATTACCGCCTCTTTTGAACGTAACTTTTATTGCCTCCGCGAACTCGTCGATGCTCTCATTCATGCCTTTATGCAGCCTATTGCCGTATGTCGATTCCATTACAACATAATCCGCAGTCCCTGTGTGCTGAGGGTCGTTGATTATCGGATTTCCTTTTTTGCCTATGTCCCCGGAGAATACTATTTTTTTTTCGACAGGGCTGTCCTGATACCATAATTCCAATGTCCCGGAACCGAGTATATGACCGGCATCTATAAACCTGTATTTCACGCCCTTGCCGAGATTTTCGATTTTTCCGTAAGATTTTTTCTCGAAGAACGGGATTGCCGCTTTTGCGTCTGCGGTTGTATATAACGGCTCAAACACAAGATCCTTTCCGGACCTGAATGCCTTTTTGGTCAGCCATTCAGCGTCTTTTTCCTGGATCTGAGCGGAGTCGTAAAGCATGATCTCGGCGAGGTCTGCGGTGGCGTATGTGGCGAATATCCTGCCTCTAAACCCGTCTTTTACGAGTTTTGGAATAAGTCCGGAATGGTCTATATGGGCGTGGGTTAAAAAGAGGAAATCAATATCGTGCGGATTGAATTGAAACTGCGCTCTGTTCATCTCATCGGCATAGTCTCCCTGATACATCCCGCAGTCAACGAGTATCTGCAAGTCGTTTATCGACAGGTGAAAACATGTGCCGGTGACCGTCCTGACGCCGCCAATAAATTTAATTTTCATATCGTTATGCCTTCTATTCTTTTCAAACCGGCATCCAGTGCGGCCTTTACAGCCTTTGAATATTCGTTATCTGTTATCCTCCTGTCGAGGGGCGGATGCTCGAATGCCTTGTAACAGGGATAGTACTGATCCATGATGTTTATATACGTATTTGGTGAGATCTCATCCGCTATGAACTTCACGATCTCTTCTGTGCCCGCAACGCCTTCGGGAAGTATGAGGTGTCTTACGAGAAGCCCGCGCACTGCTATGCCCTTATCGTCCATTATCAAATCCCCGACCTGGCGGTGCATTTCTTTGATCACGGCCTTTGCAGTTTCGGGATAGTCTTTAGCCTTTGAGTATTTAAGAGCTGGCTCAGGATTTGCGTATTTGAAATCGGGCATGTAAATGTCGATTATACCGTCGAGGATTTCCAGCGATTCTATCGCTTCGTATCCTCCGCAGTTATATACAATGGGAATATTCAATCCTTTCTCTGAAGCTATGGCTATGGAATGCAGTATCATCGGCATTTGATGGGTAGGAGTGACTAAGTTTATATTGTGGCATCCGGATTCCTGCAATTTCAGCATTATATCCGCAAGTTTTTCATGGGTTATCTCGTTTCCTTCGCCTAAGTGGCTTATGGTCCAGTTCTGGCAGAATATGCAGCCCAGATTGCACCAACTGAAAAAGATAGTCCCGGAACCGAAACGACCTACAAGCGGCCTTTCCTCTCCGAAATGGGGACCCCAGCTTGCGACAAATGGTTTGTCACCGGTCCTGCAAAAACCGACTTCTCCTGAAGTCCTGTCCACCCCGCAGTTGCGGGGGCAGAGCGTACAGTTTTTCAGTATTTCCACTGCGCGCCTTACCTTCTCCCATAATTCTTCACGCGACAGCTTTAGATAAGCCGCACTATCCGGCATACGCTTATTTATTGCGCCTTAGGCAGCATCCATCCTACGAGTTTCGCGGTTATTTCCTTCGCATGCCACGCAATATTCTTTATAGAATCGAGCATGTTGATGTATATGGACGATGCGATAGGGAGACAGAGCCCCTCGATGAGCCTTTCTTCATGCAAGGTAGCGTATTCGGTGGCCCTTTTCACTATGCCCTCTTCGGATTCCTGAACATATCTGCCGAGGATGGTATTCTTTGCGAGTATAATATCCGATGTCGGTCTCAGGACATCCACAATTCTCTGCAGGAGAAATGTGATCTCGGTAACCGCCTTGTCGCTGAAGAGGATATTGTCTTTAATCTTTTTATTCATCAGTTCGGAGAGCTTTTCGATATTCTCTCCTATTCTCAAAAGGTGTGCCGGCACTGAGACGTACTGTTTTAAATCGGGGTTATCCTTTGCGAGTTCCGCGATTTTTTTTGTAATCGCGGTTTCGGCTTTTTTGATGTCATTTACCTTCGCTCCGCAGTCCTTCAGAGGCTTTGAAGAATTGTAGATAAGTGCTGTCTGTAAAAAAGATATGCAGTCTTCGGCATTGTCCGCCATGTCATACATAGTCTTTAACGCTTCTTTTATTCCTTCATTCATATAAGCGCCTCCTGTGCTCTTTTTTAAAGCATATCAAATTGTTTGTCCTTCTGCAAGGTATGATATAATGATAGCCATGGACGCATGGACATTACGCAGCAGGATAGAAAACATAGATAGTCTGCCGACAATACCGCCTGTCCTGAAGAGGCTGCTTGAAGTCATAGAAGACCCTAAGACATCCCTCAGCGAAATAGGCAATTTCATATTAAAGGACCCTGCGCTTACATCGAGGATACTGAAAGTCGTCAATTCTCCCATTTACGGTTTTCCGGGCAGGATATCCACGGTAAGCCAGGCGCTGATCCTTTTAGGATTGGATGTCGCGCGGGGGGTGCTTCTGGGAGTTTCCGTATTCGAGGCCATGAAGAATATAATGACCGGGCTATGGGAGCATTCCGTGGGATGCGCGATTACTTCGAGGATAATATCCAAGAAAAAAGGTTTAGACCACTACGAGGAGGTTTCTGTTGCCGCCCTTCTTCACGACATAGGGAAGGTCGTATTGGGTTTGAAATTTCCGGATAAGTATAAAAAGATCATGGACGAAGCGGAGAAAAAAAATAATTTTATATTCGATTCCGAAACCGACCATTTTGATGTAACCCATGCCTCTGTAGGCGCCTGGCTTATGGAGAAGTGGGAATTCCCTCGAAGCCTTATAGAGGCTATAGAATACCACCACAAGCCCCACCTCTCAAGGAATGCCCCTGTTATGACGGCGATAGTCCACCTGTCCGATATTCTTGTAAGGGCAAAGGGGTTCGGTTTTGCGGGTGATAAACTCGTGCCTGCTCTGAACCCATCGGTCTGGGAGATCCTCGACATTACGGAAACGGACATAAAGGAGATACTGGAGGAAATGGAAGACTCTTTGTACCATAAAAACGATTTTCTCCTAATGGATATGTAATTTTTTTCTAACGGCTTGCGCGCATTCTTTATGGTATAATACCCTTCAAATACGGATCAGGAGGTAATGGATTGCCTAAGGTTCCAGCAAATAGTCTTAAACCCGGCATGAAGCTTTCAAAACCGGTGATGAACGACGCAGGCATGATTCTTTTGGGAGAAGGGACAGAGCTTACCAACGCCCTTATAGAAAGGCTTCAGAACATGAATGTGAGCAGCGTCTATGTCGAAGGGGCGGCCGCTCCGCAAAAGCCTCTGGAGGAGATACTCTCGGAACTGGACGCTCGATTTAAAAAAACCGAAAACGAGCCGAATATGGGACTTTTAAAGAAACTATTCAGAGATCACATAGAGGGGCTTTACAAATAAATGGATGTACAGGCGCTGCGCAGCCAGATAGAGAAGATAGATACGCTCCCCACGATACCGGGGGTATTGAGAAAACTGTTGGTTGTTATCGAGAATCCAAAGGCCTCCCTTAACGAAGTAGGAGGCTTTATAGCGAACGACCCGGTTCTTACATCGAGGGTTCTCAAGATCGTAAACTCTCCCATATACGGATTCCCCGGCAGGATATCGTCGGTCAGCCAGGCGCTTATACTTTTGGGCCTGAATGTCGTAAAGGGCATGCTTTTGGGCGTTTCGGTATTCGAGGCCATGCAAAAGACCATGCTCGGGCTTTGGGAACACTCCCTCGGCTGCGCCATCACGGCAAGAATACTCGCCCAGAAAAAGGGATTGACCGAGCCGGAAGAGGTCTCGGTGGCCGCCCTTCTTCACGATATAGGAAAGGTCGTTTTAGGATTGAAGTTCCCTGAAGAGTATAAGAAAATCATGGCCGAAGCGGAAGATAAAGGCATTTTTATATTGGAGGCTGAAAAGAAACATTTCACTATAAGCCACGCCGAAGCCGGGGCATGGATCGCCCAAAAGTGGAATTTCCCCAGGAATCTGGTAGAGGTCATAGAATATCATCATAAACCGCACCTTTCCAATACTGTCCCGGTTCAAACGGCGATAGTCCACCTATCCGATATTATTGTAAGGGCTAAGTGCTTCGGTTTTGCCGGGGATAATTTTGTGCCCGCGGTCAACAGCGTCGCATGGCAGACCCTCGGCCTTTCGGAAACAGATTTAAAGGAAACATTGAGCGAGTTGGAGGATTCCTTATCCAGCGCGGAAGACTTCCTCCTTTCGGAGGCTTAGTTTGAAGACTATCGTAGTAATTACGAAAGACCCTCTTCTGACGAGTATAGTCAACAGATTTCTCAAGGATTCTTACAATCTGGTCAATTTTTTTAGCATGCAGTCTTCTCTCGATTATATTTACAACTCTATCCCGGACCTCATGATTATAGATATTGTCACGGACGATCCCATGACCGTTAATATCCTTAACGAAATAAAGGGAGATCCCATTTTCGGACATCTTCCGGTTTTAGCCGTTTTTGGCGACAATTTTACGGTTTCCGACTGGGATTCCATGCTTATAGACGATTATGTAAGAAGGTCCTTCCTTGAAATGGAATTGACAGTTAAGGTCAGCTTATGCCTGCACCGCGCGGAGAGGATCGTTGAGGTGAATCCCCTGACAAGGCTTCCCGGCAATATAGCCATAAACAAGCAGATACAGAAGAGGCTCGATGCTGGAGAGGTGTTCGCCCTCGCGTATGCCGACCTCGATTATTTTAAGCCTTATAACGATCGATACGGCTTCAGCCGCGGCGACGAGGTTCTGAAAATGCTCGGCAGGCTTATCCTGAATACGGTTAAAGGCAAACAGCCTTCAGGCAGTTTTATCGGGCATATAGGCGGGGATGATTTTGTATTTATCGTGGATCCTGAAAATATTGAGGAGACGGCCGCCGCAATTATCGATAATTTCACCAAGATAATGCTTACCTTCTATGACCATGAGGACAGGACAAAGGGCTGTATAGAGTCCGTTGACAGGGAAGGCAATAAACGGACGTTCCCTCTCATAGGCATTTCCATAGGCATAGTACACAACAAGTTTAAAAAGTTTTCACACTACGGGGAAATGGCAGGGGCCGCGTCCGAGATGAAGAAATACGCCAAGATTTCCGGAGGCCATTGTCTAAAGGTCGATAAAAGACACGTAGAACCGGATATCACTCAAAAAGCCTGATTATACTCTCCGCCTTGTTTTCGATGTTCTTTATGCTTTGGGATACCGACTTGTAATCGTTTTTGACCTTGTGCAGTTCATCGGCGATATTCAAGGCGGCAAGGATTGCCGCCTTAAGAGGCGTTATATCCGGCGAGTTGCCGTAAACCTCTTTGAGTTTCTCATCCACGAAATCCGCAAGGTGTTTGATGTATTCGGACGGCACATCGCCTTTTATGACGTAGTTTTGTCCGAGTATATGCACTTCCACGCTGCCCATTACGCAATACCCCGAAATGTTTATTCGAGCGATTCGAGCTCGTTCAGGAGTTCGGCTATCTGTTCCTTTACGGATGCCTTTTCCATTACGAGCTGCTCGATTTCCATATCTTTCGATCTTACCGCGTCTTCGAGATCTTCTATCCTTTTTTCGAGATTATACTTTTCTTCTTTTAACGCCTTGACCTTTTCGACCGCGTAAGTTATTTTTTCCTCGAATGTCTTAAGTATTTCCACAAATGCCTCCCTGTAGATTAATAATCAGTCACTAAAATAATACACAATTCATAAGAGAAAAATAAACCGCCGAAAATACGATTGCCTTCAGCTTTGACCTGCGTAGTTTATAATCTAATTTGAGCGATTTTATGCAAGCAGGCACGGCTCAAAGTCTTTAAAAAGTGTCGGTTCAAGTGCATCTTTAAAATTATGAATGCATCGCTCAATAAGTATCCACCGATGCGGATGACGGATATAAGATAAATGTTAATACAAGTGCGGGGTTTAAAGTCTTTTCGCCGCACCTACTCGCATATCTCAGAACAAAAATTGCTCAATTTGGGTATGAATAATACGGGTTAAAGAGCCCCGATATGTTTTTTAACGGCCGATATGTCGGTGTCCTTAATTGCCCGCATGTATTCGAAATAGGTCGTCAGAACCCTTTTTACATAATTTCTCGTTTCATCGTAGGGTATATCCTCTATGAATTCGTCTATGGTGGAGTAGGTATTTTTCTTGAGCCATTCCTTTACCGCGTCTTCCCCGGCGTTATAGGCGGCAATGGCCGCCGGAGCCGAGTTGAAGGTTTTGAGCAGTTGTTTCAGGTAGTATGAGCCGATAAGGATATTGGTCTTTGCGTCGTGCAGTTGAGCCGGGTGTTTAATGTTCAGTTTGACATGCCTGTCAAGCCGCTGCGCGGTAGCGGGCATCAACTGCATAAGTCCCAATGCGCCCGCGATAGAGCGCGCCTCGGTATCGAATCTCGATTCTTCCCGCATGACCGACAGCACCAAGAGGGGATCTATATTATTTTTCATAGATGCCTCATCCACCTCTTCGGAGAATGCCGGCGGATATAATAATTCATGGAGGTTTTCGTTGTACGGAATTTTTGCTATAAGATTAACCGCCATTTTATGGTTGCCGAGATCTTTCAGGTAAGAGCTTAAATGCACGATATTGCCTGGATCGGTATTCTTTTTTGAAATGTATACAAGTTCAGAAACCGCTTCCCGCTTTAATCCGAGCCTGATCAGGATATTTACCCTCTCCAATGAGGGAGATAATGACCGGGGCGGCTGTAATAGATCTAACTTCACATTTTTGGTTTTTCCTTTCGAATGAGTCTCCGGCATTGCACTCAGCGGTTGCAGGCCGGCGTCGTCTTTAAGCATAGACAGGAAACCGTAATAATCCCGGTGGGTAACGGTCTTTTTATTTCGCGCAGCCTCCGTATCCGATGAGGGCGAATTATAGGATTCGGATTTTTCAGAGCATCTGTTTTTCCAGTAGAGGTACTTTGAGTTTCCATGCGTGTCATAGAGCTGAGAGAATAATTCCGATGCGTTTCTATATTCGCCGGATAAATAATAAGTCCAGCCTTTAGCCCATAATATATCTTCCTTTTCGGAAGGATATTTCGACAGCGTGTTGTTGAATACCTCCAATGCCTTTTCGATGTTGCCGTCCCTTCTTTTCTTTGTTCCATACGCTATCAGGAGGGACGCGAACCTTCTGTCTCCCGTCTTCATAAATTCCGGCAGTTCCGACTCAAAGGTCTCGATGTCCCCGGTTCTGAGAAGAGATCGCGCGCGCCAGTATTTGTTGTTTAAGGTCTTGTAAAGTTCCGCGGCTTCCTTATACCGCTTTTGCCTGAAAACGGAATAGGCGAGTTTTTCCAAAATATCGTTTTTCAACTGCCCCTCGCTTCTGTGTAAAGCTTCCCTCAGGGATTTTTCCGCTTCCGCAAAGAGCCATGCCTTATTGAGGTTTTCGCCCCTTTTCATAAGGTCTTCCGCGGTTATATCCGCGTGTGAAAGCTCGCTCAACGCGCTTTTTGACATTGACGATGGAGAGATGTAAATTTCTTTAAATATTTTTTTAGCCTTTTCCGTTTCATTATTCCCTTTTAGATATGCCGCGTAGGCGTATTTAACGCCGAGTTCGGACGGATAATCCCTGACAAAAACTTCGAATATTTTAAGCAGCGAAGGGTCGTTCTTTCTTTGGAGCAATTCTATTTCCTTAGTCCTTGCGCTTTTTATAACAGGCGAGTCTTTATATCCATCTTTAATCGTCTTTATATCGGCGAGAGCCTTGTCAATATCTCCTTTCGCTTCATAAGCCCGGGCCCTCCAAAGCAGTATGTAGTCGCCCAAAACAGGGACTTTTTCGTATGCTGCCGTTAATTTTTCTATCGCGGTTTCGTTATCTAATTTATTGAAGCTCGTCTTTCCTTCCGCAAGAAGCCGGAGTGGGGGGTCAGCATCCTGCAAGTCAGTGGCATTAGCGGCTGCGGCGAAAGACGGCAGCGCTGATATTAAGATGAAGGCTATTATGGTTAAAAGTTTAAACATGGCTATACTATCGTATCGATATTTTTGTAATTGTGGCTTAGGGAATCCGCCAGCGCCTTGTGCACAATTTCGCCCATGTAAGCGTTAAGGGAGCTTTTTATAGCCTCATCTTCCATTACCGCCCTCCTAATACCTATTTTAGCGATAGTTTTAATATAAGGCAATGTCGCGTTTGTCAGCGCAAGGGTGGATGTCCTCGGATACGCGCCGGGCATGTTGGCAACGGTATAGTGCAGTATACCTTCGACCTCGTAAACCGGATTGTCATGGGTCGTGGGTCTGGTAGTTTCGACGCATCCCCCTTGATCTACGGATACATCGACTATTACCGAGCCTTTTTTCATCATTCCGAGCATATCACGCGTTATCAGAACAGGCGTCTTGGCACCGGGCACAAGTACCGCCCCTATTATAATATCGGCCTTTTGTATTTCTTCCTTTATATTGTGCGAGGTGAGCGGCAGGGTTTTAATTTTTCCCATGAAGATTTCATCCAGCCTCCGTAATTTCTCTATTCCTCTGTTCATTACAACGGTATCCATATCCATGCCTATACAAACACGCGCCGCGTTTGCGCCTACGTTCCCGGCGCCGAGTATCAATGCATTAGCGGGTTTTACGCCGGCCGCTCCGGTCGGAAGGATACCGCTTCCGTTGTGAATCCTCTGAAGATAATATGCCCCCATCAGCGGAGCGATTCTTCCTGCAATCTCGCTCATGGGAGCAAGGAGCGGAAGATTGCCGTCTTTTTGGAGGGTTTCATACGCGAGCGCGGTGACCTTTTTATTTAGAAGCAGTTCTGTCAGTTCCCTGTTCGGGGCTAAATGCAGGTATGTAAATATTGCATGGCCTTCTCTGATTAAATCATATTCCTGTGGCAGCGGCTCTTTTACCTTAACGATAATGTCCGCTTTTTTGAAAGCGATTTTTCTGTCTACGATGTCGGCATCCGCCTTAAGATATTCTTCATCGGTAAACCCGCTGCCTTCTCCAGCGCCTGTTTCAATAAGGATAGTGTGTCCGTCCCTTTTGAGTTCCTCAACGCCGGAGGGCGTTATTCCGACCCTGTATTCGTGGGTTTTAATCTCTTTCGGGACGCCGATAATCATGGATTAAAAGTTTTTTAAATGCTCAAGATACCCGGCAGCATTCCTCTTTGTTTCTTCCATGCTATCGCCGCCGAATTTTTCGATTAGGGCATCGGCGATGACAAGGGCTGTCATTGCTTCGCCTATTACCGCGGCGGCAGGGACAGCGCAGGTATCCGAGCGCTCATAAGCGGCCTCAAAAGGCTCTTTTGTAATAATATCAACTGACCGTAGCGGTTTCCTTAATGTAGGGATAGGTTTCATAGCCGCCCTTATAATAACAGGCATTCCGTTTGTCATACCGCCTTCAATACCGCCAGCGTGATTCGTCTCTCTATAAAAACCTATTGTCTCTTGCCTCTTGCCCATTGCCTTTTCATAGAATATCTCATCCATGACTTCCGAGCCGAATCTTTCCGACATCCCGAAGCCCGTCCCTATCTCGACGCCCTTTATTGCCTGAATCCCCATCATTGCCTGAGCGAGTTGTCCGTCGAGCCGTTTATCCCACTGTATATGGCTGCCGAGGCCGATGGGCAGTCCTGTTGCGACAACCTCGAAAATCCCTCCCAAAGTGTCTCCGTTTTTTGAAGCGGTGTCTATCAGCGCCATCATTTTTTTCGATGCCTCTTCATCAGGGCATCTAACCGAAGAATTTTCTGTCATAATGAAAATTTCTTCGGAATTTGAGATTTCAAATTTGAAATTTGAGATTTTCACGCTTCCAATCTGTATCACATAACTTCCGATATTGATCCCGAACTCGGAAAGGAATTTTTTTGCCACCGCTCCTATCGCGACGCGCATAGCAGTTTCCCGCGCGCTTGAGCGTTCGAGGATATTCCTTATGTCTTTGTGCCCGTATTTTAATGCGCCGGCGAGGTCTGCATGACCGGGCCTCGGTCTTGTTACGGCGTCGATAGAGCCTTCATGCCGGCTGTCGGATGACATGCCCTGTTCCCAGTTTTTCCAGTCTTTGTTCTCGATAAGAAGCGATATCGGAGAGCCGATGGTTTTTCCCCATCTCACTCCCGAAATTATCTCAGCATGGTCGCTTTCTATCTTCATCCTGCCGCCTCGGCCGTATCCTGCCTGCCTTTTTTTGAGTTCTTTGTCTATATCTTCGGATGATAAAAGAAGACCTGCCGGAATTCCTTCGAGTATTCCGGTCAATCCCTTGCCGTGAGATTCGCCTGCCGTAAGAAATCTGAGTTTATTCATGCTTTTAAGATACCCTAAACGGCTCCTTCCGTCAATAAGTTTGTTAATTCATAATCGTATAGGGCAGGCATGCTTTAAAAGCAAGCACCGTGCATGCGCTTACGAAAGATAATAAATGTTCACGAAAATCTTTGCAGGATGCCCGGTGGCTTGCCACGGGGATGAATGCATGCCTTTCACGGAGGGTTATAAGGGAGGCGTGAAGTCTCCCCTATCCGCACAGCCAAAAATTTTTTTCTTGACAGAGATAAAATCATGTGGTAATATCTTGTTATAACAAGTTGGAGGTGTTTCACAAAATGTATAAATTCCCCTCGGTTCCAAGAGGTGCTTCTGCAACCCTAAATAAAAGGTCTCCAATTCCTGCCTATAACCAATTAATAGACATTATTTACAGTCAGATAAAGAATAGGATGCTACACCCTCACGATATGTTGCCCTCTGAAACAGAACTTTGCAAGGTGTACGGCGTAAGCAGAATTACAGTGAGGGAAGCTTTAAAAAAACTGACACAAGATGGATTGTTATATTCGATTAAGGGTAAGGGAACCTTTGTAGCAGAGCCTAAACTGGATCTCATGATAAAGATTCCCGACTTTTTTGAAGATATGACTGAAAGAGGATTGAAGCCCGAAGTGAAGATTTTAGACGTTAGGCGTATTAAAGCCAGTAAACTTGTGTCGGAGAAGCTTAGGGTGTCTCTAAACGAAGATGTATTTTGTATAAAACGACTCTTTCTTGCCGATAAAAAGCCCTATGTGCTTGAAAAAAAATTCATAGTCTGTACGGATTGTAAGATACTCAATTCCCATATCTATGAAGACCCCACAAGTATCGAGAGTCAAGCTGTCTTTGATGTTTTGGCTGGGAAATGCCACGTCTGTAATGAATATGCTGATGTCACCATCGAAGTAACAACAGTTCGGTCCGATGAATCAAAGTATTTGCAGGTGCCTGCTGGTAGCATGGCATTTTATGTCAATCTGGTAGCATATAAGAAAGACAATACCCCTTGTGGATGGATTGCTTCGGTTATGCGAGGAGACCTCTATAGATTTAAGACGAGGGTCTCTAATTTTCCTATAACCAAATAGGAAAATTATTATTTTTTTATTTAAAACTTATTATATCAAGATATACCATGTAATGGTATGGAGGAGGTGCAAAAAAAAATAACATAGCATAGATGATAAGTAAAAAGTTCAAATTTTTGGAGAGACGAGAGCGAAATTTTTAAACAATGGGGGAGAGCAAAATGAGATTGACAGATGAAATGAAAGATGCCTTAAAGGTTGTTGGCAAGGGAGGCGTTGTAGTCCACTTAACAACGTGTAACGCTGATGGAAAATGTAATACTGTTGGGGAACGGTTTATAACTGTTGTTAAGGACAAATATATTCTCATAGCAGATATGTTTGCACAAAAGACAAAGGTAAACCTTCAAGAAAATCCAATTGCAATCATCACAGTAGCTCATCCGGTTAAAGACAGGACATGGGCATTTAGAGGGCCGACTACTTGTCTTATACCAGGACTTCCTCCGGATTATGAATTTCACGGGCTTAACGCAAAGGAGGTTCTTGACGAATGGGGCAACTGGGCTGAAAAGGAGCCGCCTGATGAGGTTCCACCTGATATTAGGCCGCCGGTATGCATGCAAAGGGGGCTAATAGCAATGAAGGTTGAGGAAGTCTATAGCTATAAGCCTGATGAATCAGGTAAAAAAATATTATAAGGGAGGGAGAGGATGACACAGTTAACACCAAGAATGAAAAATTGGATAGAGTATTTCGGGGGGCACATAGGAACAGCAACAAAGAGGGGGTTCCCCACAACGATTGTTGTAGAGACAGCTAAGGTAGAAGGAATTAACATCATAAATTTCCCTTTAACCGATGCCCAAATAAATCACATCAAAGACAATATTTCCGAGAATCCGCAAGTGGCCATCGGTCCCGGAGGTCTCGGCTGTGTAAGGGCACCTTATCAACTTAAGGGAACAGCAAAAATAAATGGGAAAGATCTCACTGTAAAGGTAAACGAAATTTATTGCACAAAACCCGGACCCGAAGCTGGCAAAAGGTTGGATGTAATGCCTTACGGAGAAGTTGAGGAATTTGATCAGAGTCATTGGAAGGATTTAACGCCTCCGAAAGAATGATGATCTGTGTAAGAGAGAAGCTGCGGCCCAAAATGGGCCGCAGCTTCTAAAAACTATTTTCTACTTCAGTGGGGAGAAGAAAAATAAGTTATAGCAAACCTGATTAATAAGCTGCCTAACTTGAGAAAATAATGGGGGAAGAATGATTACCAAAAGCGAAGTTGAACAAGAAAAGAAAGTAGTGAAAAAGGCTTTACCATGGGTTATACCAGCTCAATGTGAAGGTTGTACTGATTGTGTTAATGCCTGTCCTGTGCATGGTCTCGAGATGTGGGAGACGGAAAATGAGGGGGTCTTTATACCCTGGCTGTCAAATCCTGATGCATGTATAGGCTGTGGCAAATGTGAAAAGGCTTGTACATGGGGGGCAATCAGCCTCACTTCTTATGTGGATGATGCAAGACAGAGATTTTTGACAAAAAAACCATTGGGGTTAATCGCACATGATGAGAAAAGAAAATTTAACCTCAGAGATGCTGCATCTAAAAAAGTAGCGATGATACTCTGCATGGACTGCAGACTGAATCTTGAAAATATTCTGCAACAAAACAAGGACAATGCATATATTCTAAGAAATGCAGGGCTTCTCATTGACGATTCTGAACTTAGAGCCTTAGTTTTTTCTACCAGGGTCTTTGGCATAGAGGAAATATTTATTATAGGCCATAGAGATTGCAGAATCAGAGAAGCAAACGTGAGGTTGATAGTGGATGAGCTTGATGAAAAATTACAGGGAAAGATGGAGAAAAAAGACATTAGGAGTCTAATCAAAAACTTTAAAGACCCGGAGGCCAATTTAAAAAAACAGGCTGAAGTTATAAGGCAATCAAAACTAATCCCTGAAAATATACCAATATCAGGGATAATGTACGAAGAATTTACAGGAGACATATTTAAGATTTTCTAAACAGATCTCTGTTTTTAGTATATCTAAGGAGGATAAAATGAAATCTATCAAAGAGGCTTTAGAAACAGTTGAAGCTGTTATAACCATCCTTGTGGATAACACTATCATGGAGTTAATTCCGGGGAGCAAAATGATAAGCCGTCTTTCTAAGCCAAGCTCAAATTTTATTGCTGAACACGGGTTTTCGGCACTGATAGAGACCGAGGGCAAGAGGATACTCGTGGATACAGGAGCTACAGGGATTGCTCTGGAGCACAATCTCAAACTTATTGGCCTGACTTTTAATGACATTGATGTTGTCTTTTTATCTCACGGACATAACGACCACACAGGGGGGCTTCCTAAACTTAAAGGAAAGGTCATAGCTCATCCAGACTCATTTTATCAGCGATACCTCGTTCCCAAGGAAGGTGTAAGTTATGAATTAACAAGCCCTCAAATCGACTCCCGGAGACAGTTTCTGGAACTTCATAAAGAGCCGGTCAAGTTATCAAGGGGTGTCATTACTACAGGAGAGATACCGAGGATTCATTTATGGGAAGAATTAAATGTGTTCAGAATAAAAAGGGATGGCGAAACATTGAACGACAGGGTTCTCGATGACCAGGGCGTCGTAATAAATACTAAAAAAGGACTTGTTATCATTGCAGGCTGCAGTCATGCCGGGATAATTAATACGATTGAGCAGGCTATAAAGGTAACCGGGATAAATGACATCTATTGCGTGATAGGCGGCTTTCACCTGATAGGCCCGGGAGAAGCCAAGATTGAAAAAACGATAAGTGAGTTCAGACGACTTAATGTTAAAAAGATTGTTCCCATTCACTGCACCGGTTTTGAGGCAATAAAGAGAATATCCATAGAAATGCCTGATGAGTTTGAATATGGGACTGTTGGATGTAGAATAGATTTATAAATTTTCCTATTTTGGCTCTGCTGGGATTTGTGTGGATACATATCCAGCTTCCCGCAGAAGAACAGGATCGCTATCCTGAAGTTCTCGAAGTTCCTGAAGCCTCATGCTGTTGACTTTACCCGTTGAATCTTGCTGTTAAGCCCCTCAGCTACAGCATTGGTTATTCGGTGCTTCAGCCCCGACTTTCGCCAATAGCAAAAAGTATATGCTGAGATGTTTTGATTACGGATTATGGTTAAATGTGATACAATGTTTTTTATGAAGAAACGTGTTTTGACGGATTTTGACCTCCACCTAATAGGAGAGGGGACTCATTACAAGAACTATGAGAAGCTTGGATCCCATGTTGCCGAGGTAGACGGCGTAAAGGGCGTCCACTTCGCAGCCTGGGCGCCGAATGCCAAAAGAGTAAGCGTCATAGGGAATTTTAATCATTGGGACGGGAAGAAACATCCGATGAAATTACTCGGAGATTCCGGCATATGGGAGATATTTATTCCCGGGCTCGGTGAAGGAGAATTATATAAGTTCGAGATCAAATCGAAATACGGGGGGTATAAAGAGCAGAAAGCGGACCCCTTTGCCTTTTATTTCGAGTTGAGACCGAAAAGCGCCGCAATAGTATATAACATCGAAAACAAACATAAATGGCAGGACTCGGAATGGATGGAGATGAGAAGAAAGACAAACTGGTTCGAATCTCCCCTCTCCATTTATGAAGTTCATCCCGGTTCATGGATGCGCGTTCCGGAGGAAAACAACAGATTCCTTACATACAGAGAGCTCGCGGATAAATTGATCCCGCATGTCAAAGAATTAGGCTATACGCACATCGAGCTTTTACCTCTTATGGAGCATCCCCTCGACGCCTCGTGGGGCTATCAGGTGATCGGATACTTTGCTCCCACGAGCAGGTTCGGCAGACCCGAAGACTTCATGTATTTTATCGATAGATGCCATCAAAACAATATCGGAGTGATTATGGACTGGGTTCCTGCGCATTTCCCGAAGGATGCGCATGGTCTCGGCTTTTTCGACGGCACATGCCTTTACGAGCATGAAGATCCTAAAAAGGGAGAACATAAGGAGTGGGGCACGCTGATATTCAATTACGGCAGACGCGAAGTCGCTAACTATCTTATTTCCAATGCCCTTTTCTGGCTCGACAAATACCATATCGACGGATTGCGTGTCGATGCGGTCGCATCAATGCTATATCTCGATTATTCGAGACAGCCCGGCGAGTGGATACCTAATATTTACGGCGGCAATGAAAATCTCGAAGCGGTGGCTTTTTTAAAGAGATTCAATGAAGTCGTCCATCAATATCATCCCGGCGTCCTCACAATAGCCGAGGAATCGACGTCATGGCCTGCCGTTTCGAGACCTACATACGTGGGTGGTCTCGGTTTCAGCATGAAGTGGAATATGGGCTGGATGCACGACACCATCGAATATTTTTCGAAAGACCCCATGTACAGAAAATACCATACGAATAATCTTACCTTCAGCATGCTTTATGCGTTCGCGGAGAACTTCATACTTCCCTTCTCGCATGATGAGGTTGTTCATGGTAAAAGGTCGATGCTTGATAAAATGCCGGGCGATTTGTGGCAGAAATTCGCCGGGCTGAGGACGCTTTACGGGTATATGTACGGGCATCCCGGAAAGAAACTTCTGTTCATGGGTTCCGAATTCGGCCAGCGGAGCGAATGGAATTCCGCAGAGAGCCTTGACTGGCATTTGTTGAAATACGAACCCCATCAGAAGCTGCAGCGGTTTGTTCAGGACTTGAATAATCTTTACAGATCCGAGCCTGCAATGCATGAGGTTGACTCCGAATGGCACGGCTTCGAATGGATAGATTTCCACGACTCCGACAGCAGTGTTATTTCATTCATAAGAAGGGCAAAGGAACAGGACGATCTTCTCGTTTTTGTTTTCAATCTTACGCCAGTGCCGAGATTCGGATACAGAGTAGGGGTTCCTAACGGCGGGTTTTACCGTGAAATCATGAACAGCGATTCGGAGATATATTGGGGCGGCAACTTGGGAAACGCAGGCGGTGTCTATGCCGACAATGTGCCGTGCCATAAGAGACGATTTTCATTGAATCTCACCTTGCCGTCCATGTCCGTACTGATATTTAAACCCTGCGATTGACGCCTTATGTTGTTTGACTTTTTATCAGGGGATGTGGCATGCTAATTTTGAAGTTTTAGAAGTTTTTGTAACTGACAAGGCCGCAAAGACTTTTAGCTTTGCGGCTTTTTTGTTTGGCAGGTCTTTCTGAAACTTTAGTACAAGAGCAAGGAGGTATGTCCGAGATGGCTAAGGGTACGGTAAAGTGGTTCAACGAATCCAAGGGATTCGGCTTTATCACAAGCGAAGACGGCAGCGACGTATTTGTTCATTATTCTTCCATTCAGGGCGACGGATTCAAGTCGCTTGCTGAAGGCGATGCGGTCAGCTTTGATGTCGAGAAAGGTCCTAAAGGGCCGAAGGCAATCAATGTAGTTAAACTTTAATTGTCTGCAAAAAAGCCCTCCTGCAACTCAGGAGGGCTTTTTTTTATGCCTTATTTTTTCTCTATACAAGAAAACCGATTTTAGTGTATGCTTAATTTAAGCTTTTAAAGCTGCCGGACCACGGAGTCTTTGGAAACTCTGTGGATTTTTTGGAGGTGTCTGTTATGGGCAAAAAGATTTATGTAGGAAACCTTTCATTTAACGCGTCGGAGGCTGATCTCAAGAATCTCTTTTCAAGTTACGGCGAAGTCGATTCGGTAAAGATCATAACGGACGCGCAGACAGGAAGGCCGAGAGGTTTCGGTTTCGTAGAGATGCAATCGGAGGACGGCGCAGCCGAGGCAATAGCGGCACTGAACGGGAAAGACTTTATGGAGAGGGCGCTCATCGTATCCGAAGCGAGACCTCAGCAGCCTAAAGAACGGGGCGGTTTCCAGAGAGACAGGAAGGGCTTCGGCGGCGGCAGAGGCAGAGGTGGCTTCGGCGGAGGGGGAAGGAGATAAGCGGCAGGTTCATTAGAAGCAGTTTGATTATTTTAAAGATTGCTGCAGTTTTACAGACAGGCCGTTGGCAAGGACAACTACATCAGCGCCTTCATCGCCTACGTCTTTTAAGAGATTTGTAATATTACCCAGCGACGTATTCCTTTTTTCGTTCTCGCTCACGTGAAATAAGACCTTCAACTTTTCCATGAATATATCCTCCGGTATTTTACGAGATGAATTGTATTATAAACATATGGACATTGTTGCGGCAAAGGGTTTGACAGAGGATTACGGTTCCCTGATGAGAAAAAAATGTGATAAAGCAGCATTGGAATTGACAGGGAGTTCAATCTCTGATAGAAATGAATTATGTGGGAATACACAAAAAAATTAAAAGACATCTTTCTTCATCCCAAAAATGTCGGGGAGATAGAGAATCCCGATGCCGTCGGGGAGGTCGGCAGCATTATCTGCGGCGATGCCCTTAGACTTACCCTAAAGATCGATAAAGAGACGAATAGGATTATCGACGCGAAGTTTCAGACCTTCGGGTGCGCATCCGCTATAGCCAGTTCGTCGGCCCTTACAGAGATAATAAAGGGCAAAACATTGGACGAAGCGCTCGAAGTCACAAATCAGGACATCGCGGAATATTTAGGCGGACTGCCGAAGGAAAAGATGCACTGCTCCGTTATGGGAAGGGAGGCTATGGAGGCGGCTATTGCCGATTACAAGGGAGAAATAACTCCGCCGGAGGAAAAGGAAAAGCTTGTCTGCCAGTGCTTCGAGGTTACCGAAGAAAAAATACGGAGGGTTGCGATAGAAAATCATCTCACGACTGTGGAGGAGATAACCAATTACACAAAGGCAGGAGGCGGCTGCGGCTCATGCATACCTCGGATAGAAGAAATATTGAAGGACATATGGCATATCAAGATGCCGGAAATGCCGGCGGTAAAGAAAAAACTGACCAATCTCCAGAAGATAGCCTTAATTCAGGATATTATCGAAAAAGAGATAAGGCCGAGGCTTCAGGCTGACGGCGGGGACATCGAACTTATAGATATAGATGGAAACACGGTTGTCATCGCATTAAGAGCGATGTGCGTCGAATGCCCTATGGGCGGTGTTACCGTCAATAATATTCAGGAAAAACTGAAAGAACTCGTGGATGAGAATATCATTGTGGAGACGGGATGAAGCCGATATATTTTGACAATAACGCAACTACACCGATAGCCCCGGAGGTATTGGACGAGATGCTTCCATATTTCAGGCAATTTTATGGCAACCCATCCAGCATGCACACCTTCGGCGGGCAGCTTCACAGAAAAATAGAAGAGGCGAGGGCAAAGATCGCAGCTCTTATCGGCGCGGAGCCGGAGGAGATAATATTTACAAGCTGCGGCACCGAAAGCGATAACACCGCGCTCATGAGCGCGGTGGAATCATATCCGCAGAAAAGGCATGTGATAGCAACGAGAGTAGAACACCCGGCTGTCCTTAATTTCTGTAAACACCTGTCAAGAAAGGGCTGGCGCGTTACGTTCCTTCCTGTGGATAGTTCAGGCAGGCTCGATATGGACGCATTCTTGAAAGCAGTAGATGACGATACTGCGATTGTATCGATAATGTATGCCAATAACGAAACGGGCGTAATTTTCCCGATACCGGAGATAGGAAATATACTGCGTGAAAGGAACATTCTTTTTCACACGGATGCCGTTCAGGTTGCGGGAAAGATTCCCGTGAATGTTAAGGAGCTTCCGGTTGATATGCTTTCCATCTCAGGCCATAAATTACATGCGCCGAAAGGCGTCGGAGCGCTTTATGTGAGGAAGGGCACTCGTTTTTATCCCTACATAATCGGCGGGCATCAAGAACGCGGAAGGAGGGCAGGCACGGAGAATGTGGCGTCCATAATCGCGTTCGGAAAGGCATGCGAGCTGGCAAAGGAACATCTCGATAAAGAGGCGGATTATCTTAAAAAACTTAGGGATAAGCTCGAAGGCGCATTGCTTAAACTATGCCCGGACGCGCAGATCAACGGCGATGTCAAAAATCGCCTGCCCAATACGACCAACATAAGCTTTAAGTATGTGGAAGGAGAGGCCATACTCCTCAGACTCGATGAATATAATATATGCGCATCTTCCGGTTCGGCTTGCACTTCCGGGTCGCTCGAGCCGAGCCATGTATTAAGGGCAATGGGAATTCCATATACCGCCATTCACGGCTCCATAAGGTTTTCTCTCAGCCGTTATAATACGGAAGCTGAAGCGGATAAGGTTATAGAGGTGATGCCGGAGATAATAAAGGAACTGAGAACACTCTCTCCGTACGGGAAAGGTTAACTTATCCACACAGTCTTTTTAAAATCCTTCATTCCTTCCACAATATGGTTTGTTGTCCCTCTGTAACCAACCTTTAATTCCGATTCGAGGTTATAGTGCTTCAGGCATGTCCCGCAGGAGAAAATCTCCACGCCCATTGCCTCAAGCCCTTTTAAGATTGGAATAATTTCTTCATTAACAGTTGTAAGCTTTACACCGGCATTAAGAAAAAATATTGTGTGCGGGATTTCCTTTGTCACCTTCATGGTTTCAAAGAATGCCTTCATGAGAATCTTGCCCAGATCATCTTCTTTACCCATGACATCAGAGCCGATTATAAGCAGCGTATCCTTTTCAGGTTCTTTTCTTTCTTCTTCAGCAGGCACCTCGCATGGATAACCTTTCACTATCTTTACCCTCCAGTAGTTATCTTCCCTGACAGTCTCAGAATAGAAGGCATTCTTTGTTGCAAAACGCGTGAGGTTTTTGACAGAAGCCTCATTGTCCACAAGCACATCCACTATGCCTTCTTCTAATTTTGACAAAGCCTCCTCAGCCATAATAACAGGCTTCGGACAGGCTTGGCCTCTCGCATCAATGAGCATTATTCCTCCTTAAAACTTATCTTATAACCGATATTAAAACCGAATAAGTCTTCATTTAATGCCTTTCCGTCAACCTCTGCATACGGATACATGAAATAATTTAAAGGGCCTCTGCTCTGTGAAGGATTCAGCATAATATCCCTTCCTGTTCCGAATGCTATCCTGCTTTCATCGACGGCGCCAAAGTAATACTCTCTTACAGGTTTTGCCTGTTCGATAGTGAGCTTTTGCTCAAGTATTGCCTTTCTTACGTCTGCCGGATCAACCACGACCCACCCGTATCCCGGTAAATAGAATTCTGCCCAGCAGTGCTGCGCCTTTGTCATGTCACCTTCTTTGCCTTTTGGGATTCTGATACCGAAGACTTCTCTTGCAGGAATACCTGCAGCACGTGATAAGGCAACAAAGACAGAATGTATGTCAGCACATTTTCCACCCTTCGTTTCAAGGAGTGTCTCCACTACACCAAAGCCGCATCCCTTAACATTTGGATCGCGATGCATATTGTCCACAATCCAATCATAAATTGACCTTGCCTTTGCGCGTATGGTCTTTTTGCCCTTTGTTATTTTATCGGCATACTTTTTTACTTTTCCGCCTGTCGGGCAACTGCTTGTTGGCTCAAGATATTTGCTGAATTCATCCTCTGAAATAGACATCTCTTTTTTAGGGAAGTCCTTTGTAATATGTTCTTTCCTCTTTATATTGAATGAATAAGTCAACACTCTTTCCTTTCCCGCTTCTTTCCATTCTGCAAAAAGGGTGTTATTGCCAAATCTTGCATCCCTGTAAATACCTGTTGATGCGAAATTGCCCTTTATATCGGCATCTGTAATATCCTGATTCTCATCAGACATTGGATAGGGGATCCACAGCCTGACATTCTTTGCATCAGAAGGTGCATTCAGGTTGAACTGAATAGTGACATTCACTTTTCTCTCTTTAGCTAAGGCAATATTTGAAAGAGAGACTGTAAAAAGAATCGTGAGCAGAAAAATACAAACCTTTGATAAGCGCATAGGTAAACCTCCTATGTTGTTTCTTGTTTTAATATGCTATTTATTTGGGGATAGAAAATTCCAATAGTTTTTATAGATATAAATTAAAAGAATGATAGACAAAGTCTATAAATTGGAATTAGATACGGGCGGGCATAATGCCCGCCCGTCGATTCTGTTTTAAGGACTATTTTGCTTTCGGAGCAGTAGGGATGTTTGAGCCGTGGCAGTCAGTGCAATTTTGCTGTCCGGTTATGCCGAAATGTTTAGCGGCGCTCCATTGTATCTTTTCATGATATTTTCCATCTTTCCATGCATTCAAATCCTCTACAAGTTTATATGCAACACTTGCGGCAAGCCTCGCGCATCTGTCTTTTCTTTCATTGCTGGCTAAGGCGTTCCCTGAAGCCTTCATCCATCTGCCGACAGACACATGGCAAAGAGGTGAATTGCTTGTGGTCTGAACTATCTTGTCTTTGTTGGCCTTTGGATTCTTCGGAACATACACAGGCAGATTCGTATCGCCGTACCATTTGTTAATGTTTGACCCGATTACATGCCCGTGCTCACAATCAGGGCCTGCGATCCTCGGACCTATTATCAGGTTTGACGCTATATTTGCTCCGGCAATGGAACCGCATATGGTTCCCCATCCTGCCATGCCTCCTTCAAGCACTATAAACGGATCCACGGGGAACGATTTATAAGGTTCTCCGATTTTCTCGGCAAGCTGACTGAAAATGCTGCTGATAACAGCCGCGCCGCAGAATACCCTGTACCACTCGTTATAGGCTAATTCTGCGGTTTTCTCCGGGTCAAGCTTTTCATACGGCCATGGCCATTTTCCTTTTGCCTCGGCAGTTGATACAAAGTCTCCGAGTTTGGCAAGCAAGGCGCCTGCTCCAAGCATTCCTGCACCTACAATAATCTCTCTCCTTGATAGACTGCTGTTTTCAGACATGTTACCCCTCCTAACTAAGATATAAAATATCCCCCTGTAAAACAGGTGTCTCTAAACTCATCCCTTAATCCTTCATCGGTTTTATGAACATGAAATAGACCATTGTCCAGTTGCCGAGAATCATAAATACAGTTGCTACAATGCTTGATAGCGCCAAAGAAGAAACGCCTGTCAGTGCATGACCTACAGTGCAACCACCTGCTGTTGCAGCGCCAAATCCCATTATAGAGCTGCCGCCGAAAACCCTCATGATCTCGCTCGCAGGAGGGGCCTGTAATTTGAATTCTCCGAGACCTCTTGCGCTCAGATAGGCGCCAAACGGAATCCCGAAAATATATAATGCGCTCCATGTACCTTTAAATATTCCCCAGAAATCGAACATGGGATCGAACTTTGACATGCTGTCTCCCATTGTTAATCCAAGGAATGCCTCTGCTGTAGGTCCTGCAGCAGAAAGTCCTCTCGTCTGTCCTCCCCAATAGTTAGATGCCCATAGGGCAAATATCAGAACCAGTCCGAGCAAGACACCTGTAAGAGACCACGAGTAGCCTTTTTTAGGTCCTTTGGCAAAGGGTTTACCTCTAAGGACAACAGGGATGATTACGGCAGCGATTACTGCAATAGCTATCCATTTCATGGATTGACCTCCGAACAAGTCCCACAAAGCAGGATTGCTTATGGCATCTTCGCCGCTTCCTATGGATACTTTAAAGCTCTTTAGAAACTGCATAATAGGTTTAATCGGGCCGTGAATTGTAGCTATCAGAGAGGATGCAAAACCGAGGGTTGCTACAAAGGCTGAAACATATCCCTCTCCCACTCTGTAAACGATGCCGCTTCCGCAGCCTCCTGCCATTACAATGCCGAGGCCGAAAATGTAGCCGCCTATAATGTTTGCAACTATATTGAATGACTGGCGCCTTAAGCCGGATTCTCCCATTAACCCTATATCTTCAAGGAAATTTGCGCCTATTATGGCTATTAAAAGGGCGAGCAGATATGAGCGAAAGAGGGTGTCAAGCCAATTTAGAAATGTCCTATTTTTACCAAAATAGAAATGTCCGGTTTTATGCTGCTGCCTCCAAAGGAGGATTATTTATCATTGCCGCCGTTTTTCTATATGTCTTTCTCCACGGATGA
>JAJYVD010000065.1 GCA_021792185.1 Nitrospirota bacterium
CTGGCCTCTTATAATTCACAGGGAAAGGAGGTCGTCTATAAAAACAAAAAAGCTGCCTAATTCTTATAGCTGCAGACCGGACAGTTTATTTGCTCTATAACCGGACATTTCTATTTGTTGACAACAGCACTCAAATTCGACTCCAAATTCGACGCGACGGTAGCTATATGTCCCCTAAGAAACCTTCCTTTTCTTCGCCAACCGTAATTTCCTCTCCCGCAAGCCTTTCGAGGAGCACCGGGATTCCTTCTATGTCCCTAATGTCCTTCTGACAAAGTATTTTTATTATCTCCCTGAAAGGGGAAAACTCTTCCCACATTCCCTTTAGATGTCCCGAGACATGTTTATGCAGGCTCTCTCCTTTTTCGTCCCAATCCAGAAGCAGGATTATCCTGTGAAACCGCTCCGCAATATCATCGCAGAATTCATAAAGTCCCTTGCCCGCGTGAAGAGTGATTATCTCGCCCACAAGGCCTATCTTACGCAACGCGCGGACATCCCGCCTGCCTTCGACAATAATAGGAATTCTCTTATTGATCTCGTAAAGGGCATCGAAAATCTGTTTAAGTCTCTCCACCCGCTCCAAATCATTCATGATATTAAGATTATACTACAAGATAACCGAATCTCTTTTTAAACTCTGCGGGCTTTAAATTGGCGGTTTTTGAAAGGCGTTTAAGATTTTCGCCTTCAAAATCTTCTTCTTCAAGGCGTATCATATATTTTCTTCCGACCTCATAAGTCTCCGATGCTATATTAACCTTTCTCACTTTAACCCTGCCGGTGGAGTGGTTTATCGCTTCCACGAACGGTATCGGCCTTAAATGCCCGTCGAAAAATGTTATCATCGCCCCTGTGCCGCCCCTCAGCAGATAGCGCACAGCGCCGTAGCCGAGGTTTCTTGTGTATTCGATATCGAAGGGAATCGGGTCGGCGGCCCGCAGTTCATAGCCGATATTTTTATCCACAATAGTAACCTTAATGTCCATAGAATCGAGCGTTTCTTTCACGCGGTGTTTAAGAACCCTTCCCAGTTGTATTTCCGAAAGCCTTATCCTGCCTGTTTCGTCTTTTTCGAGTTGCTCGTAACGGCTCAATTCTTCAAGATCGAATTTTTCCGCTATGCCTTCCGCAAGGACCGCAACTCCGTGATCTCTGCCCATTGAGAGCCGTTTGATTATCGCCCCCGCAAGAATATCGGAAACCTCCTTCAGCGGAAGTTTTTCTTTAAACTCTTCCGAGACAAGCGTTATGGTCGCGCCTGCTGCCTTTCCCATGCCGAGCGCCAGATGTCCCGCATGCCTTCCCATTGTTGTTATGAAATACCACCTGCCTGTGGTCTTTGCGTCTTCCATGATGTTCTTGACTATCTCGACTCCCCAATGGCGCGCTGTCTGATATCCGAATGTGGATACTCCGCCAGGAAGAGGAATATCGTTATCTATGGTCTTCGGCACATGAACTACGTTTATAGACCTCCGTGCCTCTTTTTCTATCCAATTTGCCATGAAAAGAGTGCCTTCGCCGCCGATGGTTACGAGGTGCTTGATCCTGAGTTGCTTGAGTGTAGACATGAGGACTTTGAATCTCTCTTTTACCCTGTCCGGGTATTCACGTGATGTTCGGAGGATGGAGCCTCCCTGCTTATGGATCCTCGAGACGTCGTCGATGCTAAGAGGAATTGCGCTGCTCTTGTCTCCATTGAACAGGCTTTTGAACCCGCCCATGATGCCGACAACGCGCTTGCCTTCGTTAATGGCTTCGATGGTCGCCGAGCTGATAACTCCGTTTATGCCCGGCGCAGGCCCCCCGCCGACTATTATTCCGACAACGTCTTTAGATTTATTCGGCATTATCCCTCTACGCCTGCTCGGCTGATCCCAGAACTTCTTTATTCTTATGTATAATCATCTTCGTTAGTTCATCGCGGGCGGGACCAAGGTATTTCCTCGGATCAAATTCCGCCGGTTTTTCAGCAAAGACTTTACGGATCAGCGCCGTCATCGCAAGGCGTCCGTCGCTGTCGATGTTTATCTTGCAGACAGCGCTCCGAGCGGCTTTTCTCAATTGTTCCTCCGGAATGCCCACAGCATCTTTTAATGCTCCCCCATATTTGTTTATCGTCTCCACATATTCAGGGACAACGGATGACGCGCCGTGAAGGACAATAGGAAAACCCGGAATCCGCTTTTCAATCTCCTCAAGGATGTCAAAGCGCAAAGGCGGCGGGACAAGCACTCCCCGCTCGTCGCGGGTGCACTGCTCGGGCTTGAACTTCATTGCGCCGTGCGATGTTCCTATAGAAATCGCCAAAGAGTCTACGCCTGTTTTGCCTACAAAGTCTTCTACCTCCTCAGGCTTTGTATAAGTGGACTTTTCTGCCGACACAGCATCCTCTATTCCGGCAAGGACGCCGAGTTCCCCCTCCACGGTTACATCATGAGCATGGGCGTATTCCACTACCTGTTTGGTCAGTCTGACATTCTCTTCATATGGGTGATGAGAGCCGTCAATCATGACAGAAGAAAAACCGGAATCGATGCAGGATTTGCACAACTCAAATGTATCGCCGTGATCCAAATGCAAGGCAAATTTAACCGGTGAACCGGCATCTTTTATCATAGCCACCGCCCCCATGGCAAGAAAGCGCAGCAGGGTCTGGTTGGCGTATTTTCTCGCTCCGCTCGATACCTGAAGAATAAAAGGCGATCGGGATTCAACGCATCCCATCACGATTGCCTGCAACTGCTCCATGTTGTTAAAGTTATAGGCAGGGATTGCATACCGGCCGGCCATTGCCTTTTTGAACATTTCCTTAGTGTTCACCAGTCCGATTTCTTTGTATGAAACCTTTTCCATGTTTAGCCTCTCCCCCTAATGTTTATTTCTTGCAGGTCAAAGACCTGTTGCAGTATCGCTTTTCTGCAAGAATCATTGTTCATTGTTTTGTATAAATATAGCACATTATTTGACATTTGGTATTATATACATAAATAATTATACATGATTGCCAGATTCAATGCCTTTGGCGCGTATCTTAAAAAGCGGTTCGGCGCCATTGTCTATAAAGTCAATGTGGATGCAGGCTTTACCTGCCCTAACAGGGACGGCACGCTCGGAGTGACTGGCTGCGTGTATTGCAACAACGACAGCTTCAGGCCTTCAAAATGCAAGCCCGAACTTTCGATTAAAGAACAGATAACTAACGGGATTGCGTATCTTTCTCGGAGATATAAGGCGGAGAAATTCCTCGTATATTTCCAGCCTTATACCAATACATACGCGCCGGTGGAAGATTTGGAGCGGCTTTACAGGAAAGCATTATCGGAGCCTTCCGTAATCGGCCTTGCAATAGGCACGCGTCCGGACTGCGTGGATGAAGAGAAAATAGAGCTTCTCCAAGAACTTGCAAGGGATTATTTCATTTTAGTCGAATACGGATTGCAGTCGATATACGACAGGTCTCTCGAATATATACTCAGAGGGCACGATTACCGGACATTTTTAGAGGCCATTCACATGACCGCAGGCAGAGGCATTCATATCGGAGCGCATATTATTGCAGGATTTCCTACGGAGACGCGGGAAGATATGCTCGCAACGGCCGACGAGATATCGAATCTTCCGATCGAATTTCTCAAGATTCACCAGCTTCAGATAGTTAAGGACACTGTGCTTGCGGAGCAATATCTGAAAGAGCCTTTTCATACATTCGGGTATGAAGAATATCTCGACTTCCTTGTGGATTTTATTGAACGCCTGTCCCCTGAAATAGTTCTGCAAAGGCTGTTCGCGACAGCGCCGGACGATATACTAATAGCGCCTTTTTGGGAAAAGACAAGACAGCAGATAATCCGGGATATAGAAGAGAGGTTTATAAAAAAAGATGCTTTCCAGGGCTCTAAGCGCGTGTGTTTACGGCATTGACGCGCATTTAGTAGAAGTCGAAACAGACATCACATCTAAGGGTCTTCCCCATTTCTCGATGGTAGGCCTTCCTGATGCCGCGGTCAAAGAAAGCAAGGACAGGATAAAGGCCGCCCTCAAAAACATAGGATTCAATTTTCCGCTGAAACAGATCACCGTAAATCTTGCTCCCGCGGATCTGAAGAAAGAGGGGTCTTCCTTTGACCTTCCAATCGCAATAGGAATAGTCGCGGCCGAAGGCGCAATCGCATCCAGCTCTCTCGGAGATTATCTATTGGCCGGAGAGCTTTCCCTCGACGGAAAGATAAAGCCGATAAGAGGGGCATTGCCCATAGCTCTGGAGGCAAAAAAGTTGGGATTGAAGGGAGTCGTCCTGCCCAGAGAAAATGCGGCCGAGGCGGCTGTTGTAAACGGAATAGATATCTTCGGCATGGGAAGTCTTCCTGAAGTTATAGAGTTTTTAGGCGGGATTTCACAACGCGAACCGTTTTCTATAGACATAAACGCCGCAATGACGGAAAGCTCCCTCTACGAAGACGATTTCTCGGATGTCAAAGGGCAGGAGCACGCAAAGAGGGCGATGGAAGTCGCAGCAGCAGGCTCTCACAATATGCTGACGGTCGGGCCGCCCGGAAGCGGGAAGACTATGCTTTCGAAGCGGCTGGCAACAATACTGCCGCCTATGACCTTTGAAGAAGCGCTGGAAACTACGAAGATACACAGCGTCGCAGGGCTTTTAAAAAACGGCCAGTCGCTTCTTGCTACCAGACCTTTTCAGTCGCCGCATCATACAATTTCGGATGTGGCATTGATCGGCGGCGGTCAAACGCCCCGGCCCGGCGAGGTTTCGCTTGCGCATCACGGAATATTATTTTTAGACGAACTTCCTGAGTTTAAAAGGAACGTCCTTGAAGTCTTAAGGCAGCCCATGGAAAACGGAGTTGTAACTGTTTCGAGGGCTGTTGCATCGGTTACTTACCCGGCGCAATTCGTGCTCGTCGCAGCTATGAACCCCTGCCCCTGCGGATATTTGGGGGACTCAAGGCATCAATGCACATGCACACCGCGCATGATCAACAGATACAGGTCGAGGGTCTCAGGCCCGCTGCTCGACCGCATCGATATTCACGTAGACGTGCCTGCGGTTCCTTACAAGGAATTGTCTAACGAGCACGCAGGAGAAAAATCGGAAATTATAAGGCAGAGGGTTACGGAAGCGAGGGAAAGGCAGCTCAAACGATTTAAGGGCGAAAAAATATTCGCCAACGGCCAGATGAAGACAAGGCATATGAAGAAATACTGCAAGTTGGCGGAAGATGCCCATGCAATTTTGGATGCCGCAATGCAAAAACTCGGATTAAGCGCAAGGGCGTATTCGAGAATTCTGAAGGTGTCGAGAACAATCGCCGATCTGGAAAGCTCAGAAGACATACGCAGCCACCACGTATCAGAGGCGATACAGTACAGGACATTGGACAGGGGACAGTATTAAAGATGCTACCTATTATTTGTGTTATACTTTTGATGTGAGGTGATCATTAATGACGCATCCGCTTTTACAGAGAATTTCTGTTGATCCAAATATCTGCTTTGGCAAGCCATGCATTAAAGGCACGAGAATCTGGGTATCCCTTATACTCGACTTTCTCGCCGGCGGCATGACGATCAAGGAAATAATTGACGAATACCCTCAACTTACGGAAGATGATATTAGAGCTGCAATTGCTTATGGCGCTGAGATGTCCAGAGAGCGCTATGTCGAAGTCCCGGCCGCAGCAGCTAAATGAAATTTAAACTCGACGAAAACTTCGGAACACGCACACAGCATCTTTTTCGATCCGCCGGACATGATGTTCAGACTGTTCGCGACGAAGGATTGGAAGGTTCGTCGGATCATCATCTTTATGAAGAGTGTTGTAATGAGAACCGCTGCCTTGTTACGCTGGATCTGGATTTTTCAGACATTACTCGTTTCCCTCCGGCCCAATCAGGCGGTATTGTTGTTATCCGTGTCCCTAAAAATCCGAGCATTTCATTACTCGAACAATTGATTCTGCAATTTTTGCAAGCGCTTTCAAATATGTCCGTAGAGAACAGATTGTGGATCGTTGAAGCGGGTCGAATTAGAATCCATCAGTCAGAAACAGAAGAATAGTCCGCGCCTCCAAGCCTGTTTGGATAAAACTGGATATCCTTTGGTGGTATAATACGGCGTGAGATTACCGTACAGTATTAACTTGCCTTTTTAAAAAAGAGAGGAAAGCATTATGCCCGACCTAAGGTTGAATCTGATAACAAGGGAATGGGTCGTTGTAGAGAGCGATAAAATAATCACTCCCAAGGATTTTGTCGAAAAAAACATTCTTAAAAAACAGCCTGATTATTCCCAGACATGCCACTTCTGCGCCGGTAACGAGGACATGCTTACGGACGAGGTCGACAGGATTGAGGAAGACGGCAAATGGAAGGTAAGGGTCGTACGCAATAAATTTTCGAGGCTCTCCGAGGAAGGCAGCAATATCAGATGGAGCGATAAACTGAAGAGAGGCGCAAACGGCGTAGGCATCCATGAAATTATCGTAGAGACGCCCTATCACAACCTCACTACAGCGACAACCCCTACCGGACAGATAGCAGCGGTTTTAGATATGTATAAAAAAAGGTTTGTCAAAATATACGAAGACCCGCGCGTTGAGCATGTGGTTATATTCAAAAACAGCGGGCGCACCGCAGGCACCTCGTTTGAGCATTCCCTCTCTCAGATAGCTGGCATTCCGGTAACTCCTCTCGAAGTAAGAGACCGCACAGAGTCTTATCTGAGGTTTTTCGACGATACAGGAGAATGCCTTATGTGCAGGATGCTCCGGGAAGAGCTTGAGGAAGGCTCGCGGATAGTGCTGGACTCGGAACACTTCGTGTCATTCGTTCCGTATGCGGCGCTGTCGCCGTTTCATTTATGGATATTTCCTAAAAGACACGCTGCCTCGATTGCGGATATCACCGGAGAAGAGATTATAGATCTTGCTTCAAGCATGAAAACCATCATGTCGAAGCTTTACTTCGGCCTTGAAAATCCCGATTTCAACTATACGATACGGGCCGCAAAACCGACAAATGCGGGCTCTAAGTTTATGCATTGGTATCTCTCACTGGTGCCGCGCATAGGCTATCTATCCGGCTTCGAGATGGCATGCGGCATGCACATAAACCCCATACAGCCCGAAGTAAGCGCAGAATATTTGAGAAGCGTCGGCCTGCCTGAATGACAGCCCTACACCAAAGAACCTGTTTTGGTGATATAATAGTAACCTGATAGAAATGATTAAACTCAAAGACATAAATATAGGCATCGGTAATTTGCCTGTAATCATTGCGGGGCCTTGCGTAATCGAAAGCGAGGACATAACCTTTCGCACCGCAGAGAAACTGAAGGAGATATGCGGCAAAGTAGGACTGCCTTTTATATTCAAAAGCTCGTATGACAAGGCAAACAGGACTTCTCTTTCTTCATATAGGGGCCCCGGAATCGACAAAGGACTTAAAATACTCTCGGATGTTAAGAGCAAGTTCAACATCCCTGTTATATCTGACGTGCATTCCATAGATGAAGTAAACGCCGCATCGGATATTCTCGATGCGCTACAGATACCGGCCTTTTTATGCAGGCAGACCGATTTGATAGTTGCCGCATCTAAAACAGGAAAACCTGTGAATATAAAAAAGGGACAGTTCCTCGCCCCGTGGGATATTAAAAACATCATCGAGAAATTCACATCCGCAGGCAATAAAAATTTATTCATCACAGAACGCGGCACATCATTCGGCTATAACAATCTCGTCGTAGACTTCAGGGCGTTTCCCATTATGCGCTCTTTCGGTTATCCGGTGATATTCGATGTAACTCACAGCCTTCAGCTTCCGGGAGGACAGGGAAGCTGTTCCGGAGGGCAGAGGGAATTCGCGGAGCCGCTCGCAAGGGCTGCGGCTGCTGTAGGCGTTGACGGGTTATTTATGGAAGTGCATCCCGATCCTGATAAGGCATTGTGCGACGGGCCGAACATGATAAAATTGGACGAGGTGGAGAAGATGCTCCAAACAATCAAATCAATATATGGATTACTGAAATGAAAAACAGAAATATACCTTACATTATAGTTCTGTCATTGATCTGTTTCGCCGGATTATCCCTTTTTGGCGGCATCGCAGAAGCGAAGAAAGAAAAGGAGGATAAGGAATACTGGTGTAAAAGGGCTGCTTCGCATAAGAAAAAGATAGAAAAGGCGCAGAGCGAGATTGCAGAAACAGAAGAAAAACTGGCGAAATTAAAAGATGCCGCATCCAGAGAAACAGGGAAAAAGAGGAGGTCTCTCGAAAACGATATTAAGAAGACGGAAAAAAGGTTAAAAGAGATCGAGGGGCAGCGCAAGGAGAGCGAAAGAGGTCTGGGCAGGCTTGAAGAAGAGGCGCACAGAAAAGGGGTACCGCCGGGCTGGCTGAGATGCCAGTTTACGTATTAACTATTATGTTTAATTTTGCAGGATACAGTATTTCCGCTTCATTCTCGAATGGCATCCCGCCATTCTCCGAAGCTGCGACAGCCCGCTCCGCCATCCGCGGCTATGCATGGGCTGTCGAAGTCGCTCCAATACTATATCCTGCCATTTATTAATATGGAAAACATTATTGATATAGCTAAAAGGGTTTTAAAGATAGAGGCGGATGCGGTTGCCGCGCTTGCCGGAAAGCTGAACAGCGATTTTGAGAAGGCTGTTGAAATTATCTTTAACAGTAAGGGAAGGGTTGTTGTTACGGGCATGGGCAAGTCCGGTCTTGTAGGCAAAAAGATAGCAGCCACTCTCGCTTCAACCGGGACTCCCGCGTTTTTTCTGCATCCTGCCGAGGCGAGCCACGGAGACCTCGGAATGGTCACTTCCGATGATGTGATAATCGCCATATCGAACAGCGGCGAGACAGAAGAACTTATCGGCCTTATCCCCTTTTTAAAAAGGTTTAATGTGGGCTTAATCTCGATGGCTGGAAATCCGGATTCGACTCTTTCAAAGGCAGCGGATGTAACGCTCGACATATCCGTAAAGGAAGAAGCGTGCCCGATGGGTGTAGTGCCTACCGCCTCAACTACTGCGACAATGGCTATGGGCGATGCGTTAGCCGTTGTTCTTCTGACAAAGAGAGGTTTCAAGGAAGAGGATTTCGCGTCGTTCCATCCCGGAGGAAGCTTGGGTAAGAAACTGTTTATCACGGTTAAAGACCTTATGCATACAGGAGCCGCGCTTCCTATAGTATCTCCGGAGGCGCCTATGATAAAGGCCACTGTTGAAATATCGTCAAAAAGGCTCGGGGTCGCCGTAGTCGCCGGCAAAGACAACAAAATTCTCGGAATAATTACCGATGGTGATTTAAGGCGCGGCATAGAGAAGTGGGGCAAAGATTTTTTTGATATGAAGACAGGCGAGGTTATGTCAAAAAATCCGAAGACAATATCGGAAGATTCCCTCGCTGTAAAAGCATTATCCGTAATGGAACAATACTCGATAACATCCATTGTAGTTCCTGATAATGAAGGAAGGGCAAAAGGCATCATTCATCTGCATGACATACTGAAACAGGGGATAGTATAGATGAAGGGAAAAGCGCAAGGGACAAAGTCTAAAAAACAAATCGCTGCAATTGCCAAAAACATAAAACTTCTTATCCTCGATGTTGACGGCGTTCTTACGGACGGAAGGATAATCCTCGACAATGAAGGCAATGAGTTTAAGGCGTTTAATGTTCGGGACGGCCACGGCATAAAAATGCTCGAAAAGGCTGGCATAAAGACGGCGATCATTACAGGAAGGCATTCAAAGGTTGTAGAGAGAAGGGCGCACGAACTCGGCATTACTGAGGTTTACCAGAGGTGTCATATAAAATCGGTCGCCTATGAGCATCTTATAGAGAAGATGGGACTTACGGACAGGGAAACGGCGTATGTAGGAGATGACATTGTGGATATTCCTCTTTTCATGCGAGTCGGCCTTTCGGTCGCGGTAGCAGACGCTATCGAAGAGGCTAAGGCAGAGGCTATGCTTGTTACAAAAAACCGTGGAGGCATGGGAGCTGTCAGAGAGGTGTGCGACCTTATACTGAAGTCAAACGGCAAATGGAAAGAATTTATCGATGAGTACTATACGGCTTAACCTTCCGACAATCCTGACATTCAGCAGGATAATATTAATTCCGTTCTTTATCCTCATAACGCCTCAGAGCCCCTTTTTAGGCATAACTATTTTTTTAATCGCATCGGCAACCGATTTTTTGGACGGCTATCTTGCGAGGAGATCCGGACAGATAACAAAATTCGGAATAATTCTCGACCCGATAGCGGACAAATTCCTCGTTATTTCGGCATTGATACTGCTTGTCGATATGGTAAGGCTTTCCGCGTGGATAGCAATAATAATCATCGTGAGGGAGTTTGTCGTTACGGCATTGAGGGTGGTCGCGCTTTCAAAAAATATCGTAATCCCTGCCGAAACCGGAGGCAAGCTTAAGACGGTATCACAGATGACGGCTATAGTATTGCTGTTTCTGCCCGGAGGCATAGGCGACATCGATTTCTACGATGCCGGTTTAATTCTCATGTATATATCCGTTGTCCTCGCATTGACATCCGGAATTAAATATACGATTTCTTTCTGGAAACAGGTTCAATGATATTCGCATTGATAATAGCTTCATTCATCATAGGTTCGATACCGACAGGCCTGCTGATCGCAAAGACCAAAGGTATCGATTTAAGAAAAATCGGAAGCGGAAACATAGGCGCGACCAATGTAATGAGGGCTGTAGGTAAAGAGGCAGCCCTGTTGACGTTATTGGGTGATATAGGAAAGGGCATAATCCCGATAGTTATAGTCAGGCTCGTGTCCCCCGGCTTCCTCTACGAAGCTGCTGCAGGCCTTTCGGCTATCATGGGGCATAACTTTTCAATCTTTCTTAAATTCAAAGGCGGCAAAGGGGTTGCAACAAGCCTCGGCGTGCTTGCAGCTTTTTCCCCTCATGTGGGGTTGTTTACCGCTATGCTCTGGCTCATGACCGCAAAATGGACGCGCTACTCTTCCCTCAGCGCGCTGGTCGCCTTCGGACTCCTGCCGTTCAGCTTTTATCTTATTGACTATTCCCGTCAAAACATTATATTCGGTGCAATTATAGCCTTCCTGATATTCATCCGCCATGCGGCTAATATCAAAAGACTCATTCAAGGAACGGAAAGTAAAATAGGGCAAAAGGCGAATGGACATAAAAGGGATCAGAGATAAGCTCCGGGATTTCGCTGCCGAGCGTAACTGGGATCAATTCCACAGCCCAAAAAATCTCTCAATGGCCATTGCTGCCGAGGCCGCTGAACTGCTCGAAATATTCCAGTGGCTGACGGAGGAGCAGTCGCGGAATATCGCAGGGTCCGAGAAGGACCTGGCGCTCGTGCGAGAGGAAATCGCCGATGTTTTTATTTACCTTGTGCGGCTCGCAGACAAGCTGAATGTAGACATAGAAGATGCGGTGCTCGAAAAGATAAAGACGAACGAAAAGAAATATCCGGTTTGCCTCTCAAAAGACAGCGCCGCTAAATATAACAGGAGATAAGGGGATCATGGATATATGTCTACAACAAGTCAGGATTGCACATCAAATTTGATGTTGATTTTAGCATGGATTTTACGGTAGAATTTTATTAATGAAAGCGACTAATTTTGACAGATACCTTGAAGAACAGTTGCAAGATCCTGCGTTTGCCGCCCGTTTTAAACATGCAGGCGAAGCATGGGATGTGGCGATGCAAATAGCTGCTCTCCGTAGGCAGGCGGGGCTTTCACAGAAAGACCTTGCTAAGCTTCTCAAAACCTCTCAACAGCAAGTAAGCAGGCTTGAGTCTCCCGGCTACGAAGGCCATTCCCTCGCCACCCTGCGACGTGTGGCCGAAGTACTTCACGCCAATGTCCGGGTAATATTCGAACCGGAGGTAAAAGGGGCGGGGATGCGTATAGCAGAAACAAAAGCTCCATACCGCACTACAAGCAAAAAGAAATAAATGCCGACACTTACTTGGCTGACATGCTCGGCATCACCCTCAAGTCCCTATGGGAGAGAAGAAAGCGGTGGGGAATAAACAAAGGGTGATAAGATAAAACAGTTGGGAAACTCGGCGATGCCCGCAGCACACATGAATAGCCTGACAAAATATATAGAGGGAAAAAATAAAGCACATGACAATCGGAGCCGGATGAATCTCGATTCTATAGACCTATTGACGTCACCTAAAAATCATATAATGGGTGTGAAGTTAAAAAATGACTTTCTCTTGCTTAATGTAAAACATTTCTACTCATTCAGATTCAAAATACAAAATATAAATTTTCTTGACGATTGCATAGGTCTCAGCCTTCCAAATCCGTTAGATACGGAATACTTAGAAAATTATTTTAGTGAGAATCAGGATAATCCGTACGCTATCCAGCATCTAATGAATTGTTTTACAAGAAAACTTCCACTCAATAACCTAACGCAGTTTCCACCACTTTGTACAAATAAAACGGCAAGTTCGCAAAGAAAAGCCTTAGAAAAAATGTATAGTCAGGCACAACTTATGGATTCATTATTTACGTATGATAGGACGAATGGCATATCTCGGTTAATTAGAAAAATTGATTGTGGACCATGGTCCCATGTTGGCATAATCGATCAAAATAAAAATATAGTTGAAATCATTAGTGTCCGACAGTTTTTAACATGAAAGCATATAACCTATTGAAAGCGTAACATAAAATGACATTAGCATCTGTTATCGACTTGAAAAATTTGCAGCCAGACCGTCATCATTCCGGGAACAC
>JAJYVD010000066.1 GCA_021792185.1 Nitrospirota bacterium
CAGGTACTTGGTCAAAATACGGCTTAGGATTCGGTAACATGGGCTCCTCCTTGTTTTTAATGCCCATGTTATTGCAGATACTGTGCCTGCTTTATTGCCTCACCCCTATATAGTGCGTTTGCCCTGGAGTGACGGGTAAACGTGGGGGGAAATGAGGAGGACTTATGAATTTGAAAGAACAGATATCAGAAATCTTGAAGCGGCTAAAAAAAGAATATTCGGAGATTAAGACAGCCCTAAATTTCGGCAGCCCATTTGAACTCCTTGTCGCGACCATCCTCTCCGCTCAGACAACTGACGTGCATGTAAATAAAGTCACCGAAAAACTCTTTAAAAAATACAAATCCATTAAGGACTATGCCGATGCTGATCCCGACACGCTCCAGAAGGATGTAAGTTCGATAAATTTTTACAGGAACAAGGCAAAGAACATTCAGGCGTCCGCAAAAATGATAATAGAAAAGTTCAATTCAAAAGTTCCAAAGACCATGGACGAGTTGACGACATTGCCCGGAGTTGCCAGAAAAACGGCGAATATCATACTTTCCAATGTTTACGGCATCAATGAAGGGATCGCCGTAGATACGCATGTGAGAAGGCTTTCGCAGAGACTCGGGCTTACAAAAAACGAAGACCCGGTAAAGATAGAAAAAGATTTAATGGCCGTAACGCCGCAGAAAGAGTGGTCCAATATTTCGCACCTTCTGATATTTCACGGCAGAAAGGTGTGCCAAGCTAAAAAGCCTATGCACAAAGAATGCGTGCTTTATGACATCTGCCCGTCGAGGAATATATCCTAAATACAGAAAACTGCTTGAGCAGTTTTTTGGGTTGTGATTATTTTTAAATTGCTTTATAATGTTATTGAAATTAAATTTCAATAACATTGGAGAGTAAATGGAATTGCAGAGTTTCAACCCATGGTGGAAGACAGGAAAAGTATCCCCGGAATTCACTGGAAGAAAAAGGAAGATATTCGGCGAGATCAGCAAGTATATGGACAAGCGACAGATAGTGCTGCTCACCGGGTTAAGAAGGGTCGGCAAGACGACCCTCATGTACCAGATGATCGATGAGCTTCTCAGAAAAGATGTGAATCCCTATAACATCATGTATTTCTCATTCGACGAGATGAGGTATGACCTCGAAGAGATCATCAAACAGTACGAGGCTGATGTGCTCCGTGAAGATATCTCAAAAAAGAAAGTCTGTATATTCCTCGATGAGATACAGAAACTTGAGGGCTGGCCTTCAAAGGTGAAACTCCTCTATGATGCAAACCCAAAATTGAAAATCTTTCTGACAGGCTCGGCACAGATAACCATGTGGCAGGGCACAAGAGAAAGCCTTGCAGGGAGGTTTTTTGATTTTATGATCAAACCCATGGACTTTGAGGAGTACCTTGATTTTAAAGAGGCGGGGATAGACAAAAACAGGGAGAATATCTTCGAGAAGGAACTGAAGAGGCATATGGCTGTATTCCTGAAGACCGGAGGGTTTATCGAGGCCCTCGATATGGAAGAGCCTGTGCTCAGGAAGTACCTCAAGGAGAGCCTTCTTGAGAGGGTCATCTTTGTAGACATTCCACAGACCTTTAAGCTCGACCTGCCTGACCTCCTTATGAAGCTTCTGACTATCACTGCTTCACGTCCCGGCTTTTATCTGGATTACAAAAACCTGAGCAATGACCTTAACGTTGACCAGCGGACTATTGCGAATTACATTTCCTATCTTGAATATGCACTATTCCTGCAGAAGCTCTATAACTATTCCAAGAATCTCCTTACCAGCGAGAAGAAGGTTAAAAGGCTATATCCCTGCAACACGGCCTTCACATTGGCGCTAAACCCTCATGCTGATCTTCCGACTGTCATGGAGCAGTTCTTTGTAAACAGCCTTGAGGCGAAGTTCTTTCTGAAGACACCGCAGAAAGAGGAGATAGACATAATCCATGCTCATGATAAGACTGTTCTGCCTATTGAGATCAAGATCAAGGCAAAAATAGGCCGTGATGACGTGAAGACACTGTTTAAATTCCTTGAGAGAAACAATCTCAAGAAGGCTCTGCTTGTCACCCTTGACACGGAAACGAGATTCGAGAAGGAGAGCCTAATGATTGAGACTGTCCCTTATTGGAAATATTGGAGCATCAAATCGAAGTTAAGCTGACTTCACTATTTGCGTTCCTCTTTTCCCATCCATAGCGGCTATAAGGTCTTCGGGCTTTGTGATTATCACCTCCTGCCCGCCTGATTTCAGGAACTCTATTGCCGCCTCTATCTTCGGCCCCATGCTTCCCGGCGGGAAATGGCCTTCGGCGAGATATTTCTCCGCGTCTTTTATTGTAAGGGCGTTAACTTTTTTCCTATCCGCGCTTCCCCAGTTAAGATAGACTCCGTCCACATCTGTAAGGATGAAGAATCTCTTTAAGGAGAGGTCTCGGGCAAGGAGGCTTGCGGACAGGTCTTTGTCGATGACCGCATCCACGCCTCTTGTTATGCCGTTTTCTTCTATCACCGGTATTCCGCCGCCTCCCGATGCTATCGGGATTATGTTCTGTTTGAGGAGTGCTTTTACCGCTTCGAGTTCCAATATCTTTTTAGGTTTTGGCGACGGGACGAGCCTTCTCCATCCACGTTCAGGTATCTTTTTCATGCTCCAGCCCATTCTCATATAAAACTCCGCATCGCTATCCGAATAATAAGGCCCTATCGGTTTCGTAGGATTTTGAAAGGCAGGGTCGTTATTATCAACGAGGATATGGGTTATTACTGCGGATACTGTCTTGTTTATTCCGATTCTTTTTAATTCATTATTCAAGCTCTCTGCCATCATCGAGCCTATTCCCCCCTGACTGTCCGCAACGCATATGTAAAGAGGCATCGGCGGTATAAAGTTTTTCGCGCATTCATTCCTGAGCAAGATGTTTCCCACGATAGGGCCGTTCCCGTGCGTGATTATCACCGTCATGCCCCGTGATATTAATTCCGCGATGGGCTTCATGCATGCGGATGTGTGGATAAACTGCTCCTCTATGTAACCCTTATCTTCCGGAAGGATAAGGGCGTTGCCGCCGAGCGCTATTAATATTGGAGTCTTATTCATTATATGTTTATCTGACAGGAATGGCATTGTATTGGAGCGGCTTTAGCGGCTCGAAGTTTCGCCGTGATGGCGAAACCGAGCCGGTACCTCGGAGCCGGACACGGATGTGCGGCGAGAATGAGCGGAAATACTGTGCCATTCCTGTCAATCATTTTTAATATTGTTCATAAATGGTTTCACCACTCCGCTCAAATCTATATCAAAGTCATACGAGACCCGCACGGTCGGCTTATCGATTTTTATAATCCTTCGTAAATCCACCGGCGTCGCTATGACCACGGCATCGCATGGAATACGCGAGATGGTCTCTTCGAGTTCTTTTATCTGGACATCCGAATATCCTATAGCCGGAAGCGCCGGCCCGATGTGCGGAAATCGCTCGTAAGTCTCTTTTATCGAACCGACTGAGTATGGCCTCGGGTCTATAAACCCGGAGACAATGCCTTTTGATGCCGCAATCCCCGCGCCGTAAGGCATGCCGCCATGCGTTATGGACGGCCCGTCTTCTATAACGAGAACTTTTTTGCCTTTAATCGCATCGCTGTCGCTTAATGTCAAAATTGACGGCGCTTCGAGAATCTCCGCGTTTTTGTTTTCCCCTCTCGCCGAATCTCTCAGAACCTTCAATTCGGACGCATCCGCTTCGTTTGTTTTTGTGATGACGAGAATATCCGCCCTTTTAAGATTCACCTCCCCAGGATAAAAGAGCCTTTCATGTCCGGGTCTTAAGGCATCGATCAATACTATCTCAAGGTCGGATTTTATGAATGGGAGATCGTTATTCCCGCCGTCCCAGATTATAATTTCGGATGTTTTTTCTGCTTCTTCAAGAACCTTCTCGTAATCCACGCCTGCATAGACGGTAATGCCTCTTTCCACGAGCGGCTCGAATTCTTCCCTCTCTTCGATGGTGCATGCCCCGGAATCGATATCGCCGATGGTGGAAAATTTCACAGCAGGGACGAAATCGCAGTACGGCATGGGATGCCTTATGACTGCTGCCTTGATGTCCTTTTCTTTAAAAAGATTCGCCAGTTTTTTTGTGATTATGGACTTCCCGCATCCTGTCCTCACGGCGCAGACAGAGATCACAGGAACATTGCTCTTAAGCATGGTCTTTTCAGGGCCGGGGAGGACAAAGTCAGCGCCGAGCGAAAGGCACTGCGATGCCTTGTGCATAACATGTTCGTGCGATACGTCGCTGTAAGAAAAAATTACTTGATCGATGTTGTGCTTTGCAATAAGCGCATCGAGTTCTTCTTCGGCATAAATCGGTATGCCATCGGGATAATAACGGCCCGTAAGTTCCGAAGGATATATTCTTTCTTCGATGAATGGTATCTGCGCTGCTGTGAAGGCTATTACTTCGTATTCAGGATTATCGCGATAGAGAATGTTGAAGTTGTGGAAGTCCCTGCCTGCCGCGCCCATTATGATAATCTTTTGTTTCTTCATCCAGCCTTCTTAAGTGCATTTTCAAATATTTTCAAACCTTTTTCTATTTCCTCTTTTGTTACTATCAACGGCGGAGCGAGGCGTATTACATTTTTATCCACACCCGCCTCAACCAGAATAAGTCCGTTTTTTAGGCAATGAGCCATTATTTTTTTAATGCCGTCGGTATAAGGTTTTCCTTTTTTTACAAGCTCTATTCCTATCATAAGGCCGAGTCCGCGCACGTCTCCAATGCTGTCGTATTTTTCTTTCATTTTATTCAACATCTTCATGGCATATTTGCTGACAACGGCTGCGTTTTTGAGCAGCCCTTCTTCTTTGATAACTTCTATGGTTGCTGTTGCTGCCGCGCACGATACCGGATTTCCACCGAAGGTAGTGCCGTGCGCTCCTGGAGACCATCTCGACATCATCTCTTTTTTTGCAGCAATTACGCTCAACGGCATGCCGGATGCTATGCCCTTCGCGATTGTCATTATATCCGGGATAACGCTGAAATGCTCGGACGCGAACCATTTCCCTGTCCTTCCCATGCCTGACTGCACTTCGTCCAGAATAAGAAGTATTCCCCATTTATCGCAGAACTTTCGCAGTCTCTTTAAGAAATTCATTGGAGGGACGACATATCCTCCTTCTCCTAACACCGGCTCGATGATGATACATGCCGTTTCTTCCGGAGACAGGAGGTGTTTAAAAAGCCTTTCCATATATTCATAGCAGTCCATGCCGCAGGTTTCAGGCTTCTGATTGAAGAAGCAGCGATAACAGTAGGGATAAGGCGAATGATAGACCGATGGGAGGAGTGAATGGTATTTCCGCCTGTATCTTGTTCCGGATGAGGTAAGGCTTAAGGAACCCAATGTTCTTCCGTGAAAACAGCCTGTGAAGGCAACTATGCCCTGTCTGCCCGTATAAAATCTCGCGAGTTTTAAAGCGCCTTCCACCGCCTCAGTGCCTGAGTTGCCGAAAAAGAACATGTCTATGCCGGGCGGCGTAATATCTTTAAGCATCTCTGAAAGTTTGACGACGGCTTCGTAATAGAATATGCAGCCGGAATGGATTAACGCGTCAGCCTGTTTTTTTATCGCTTCAACTACTTTTGGATGATTGTGGCCTGTGTTAGCAACGGCAATGCCTGAAGTGAAATCCATATAGCGTTTGCCTTTTACATCCTCCACGTAAATGCCCTTTGCCCTCTTGACGGTTATGTCATTGTGCATAACGAGAGCAGGAGTAAGAAGTTCATTCGCTTTTTTTATAATGTCACGCATATTATTCAAACCATAAGGTAATGTTATGACATGGCACAGTATTTCCGCTCATTCTCGCCGGACATCCATGTCCGTCTCCGAGGCACCAGCTCAGTTTTGCCATCACGGCAAAACTTCGAGCTGCTGAAACCGCTACAATACAATGCCATGTCATATTGTGTCATATGCTGTGGTTAAACTCATTATTTGTCTATTTGTGCCTTCTGCAGTCTGCCGCTGAAATCGCGGTAGATAACCTTCCATTTGGTGAACATATCGAGCGCTCCTCCTCTGCCTCCTGCCTCTTTATGTCCGAGCCCGCTCTTCTTTGTCCCGCCGAACGGAAGCTGAACCTCGGCACCTATGGTGGACGCATTTATATAGACAATGCCGGTATCAAGCTCCCTCTCCGCAATTGCCGATTTATTCACGTCTTGAGTATAGATAGACGCTACGAGTCCGTATTTCGTGCCGTTCACGATATTTATGGCGTCTTCGAGATTTTTTGCTTTGATGACACATACGACAGGGCCGAATATCTCTTCCTGAGCTATCCGCATGTTTGGTTTTACGTCAGCAAATATTGTCGGCTCAATGAAATATCCTTTCGCGCAATCGCCTTCTCTGAATGCTTTTCCGCCTGTTACAACTCTTGCACCTTCCTGTTTGCCTATCTCCATATAGTCGAGCACCTTTTTCATCTGCGTTTCGTTTACGAGAGGGCCTACATCGGTATTTTTGTCGAGACCGTTTCCGAGGTTAAGTTTTGAGGCGGCGTTTTTAAACATATCGAGAAATTTGTCATGGACAGCTTCATGAACAACAATACGGCTCGCTGCGGTGCATCTTTGGCCTGTTGTGCCGAAGCCTCCCCATATAGCTCCCTCTATTGCAAGTTCAAGGTTTGCGTCGTCCATGACTATAATGGCGTTCTTTCCTCCCATCTCGCACGAGACCTTTTTGCCTGCTCCGGCTGCCTTTCCGGCAAGCATTTCCCCGACTACGGTGGAGCCGGTAAAAGAAAGGGCGTCTATATCAGGATGCATGGCAAGATATTCTCCGGTGTCCTCGCCCCTCCCGTGAACGAGATTAAGGACGCCTGACGGAATGCCAGCTTCCTGCAATATCTCCACGACTTTTGTCGCGCATACTGCCGTATAACTGCTCGGCTTAAACACGACCGTATTGCCTGAAACGAGCGCGGGCATTATCTTCCACGCGGGAATGGCCGTAGGAAAGTTCCACGGAGTGATCAACGCGCATACGCCTACAGGCACGCGAATGGACTTGCAGTCCTTGTCCGGAAGCTCCGAAGGAATGGTCTCTCCCGAAAGCCTTCTTCCCTCTCCTGCCATGTAATAGGCTATATCTATAGCCTCCTGAACGTCCCCCAATCCCTCCGGTAGAATTTTTCCCATCTCTCGCGTAACAAGCCCTCCAAGCTCCTGCTTTTTTCCGGCCAATATCTCCGCCGCCTTAAAGAGTATCTCTCCTCGCTTTGGAGCGGGAACGAGCCGCCATGTCTTAAATGCCTCGCGCGCGGCCTGAACAGCCCTGTCAACGTCTTGTTTTGATGATTTTGTAACTATCCCTACGACATCCGATGTATCGGCGGGATTTATGCTTTCAAACGTCTCATTTGCGGACGACTCCTGCCATTTGCCGTTGATAAGGTCTTTTATGATCTCCGACATAGCGCACCTCCGGACAATCAAATAATATCACGTTTTGAAAGGCTTCGCTATGAAGGAATGAAAGCTGGAAGATAAAGTATTGGAGCGACTTCGGCAGCCCAAGCGTAACAGGGATGTTTAAGCGGGCTGGCGTAGCTTCGGAGGAAGGCCGGAAGCCTTTCGAGAATGAAGCGGAAATGCTTTATCTTCCAGCATAATAATGGTCATAGTATGTATCCTCATTCTGAAAATTTTCCCTTTCAGTGTTTAGATTAAGGTAAAGGCCGAGATATCCTTCGTCCGTAAATCCGAAGCAAAGGGTTTCGCGTATCAATACCGAAACGGTATACGCCAGTTCTTCAAGTTTGTCATGCAGGCCATCGAGTGTTTTATTCTCGATATCGTAAAGTTCGAGGATGTCTATGATGTCTTCGATGTCTCCGGTGTTGTATGATTCGAGCAGGAATATGTCTTCTTCTCCGAACGCCGCGTTATGCGATTTCTTTTTCGCGTTCCTTATCTTATGCCTTATTCTTTCGAGGCAGAGCCCGTAGATTTTTACGCCGTCTTCCATTGCATGCTCCTTATATATTTTTTATGAATTTATAAAAGCAATCCCCATGCCAACGTATAACGCATTGTAAATAAAGATTTAGGGAAAGCCTGATGAATGCATATTGATTATTTTTTAATCACAGTGTATACTTATTATACAGAGATAAAAAATGACCGGCAAAATAGTTTTTTTCACAAAAGACGGTTCGTTAAGAGGCGAGATCTCCAATATCCTGCCGAAGGGGTTTAAGCTTTCGCCCCCAGCAGCGGCGGAGAAGAACGCCTTTGTCTTTTTTGACATAGACACCATGAAGCCAGGACAGATACGCGAGCTGCATGAGAAGAACATCGTTATTGCCGTAACAAAGCAGAAAAGGACGGAGCCTGTCATTGAGGCAGCGACCTTCGGAGCCTACGAGGTGCTTCATCGTCCTTTAAAAGAGGAATCCGTTGTTGCCCTTCTTAATGAACTGCGTGATTTCACGGAGGAGATAAAGGACAACGTGCCCATCGCAAGCCTCCCACCTACGCCGACCTGCGCTATAGTGGGTAATTCACCCATCATCATGGACGTGTGCAAGAAACTGGCGCGGTTGTCTCAGGTGGACGCGCCTGTGCTCATTACAGGAGAGACCGGCACCGGCAAGGAGCTTATCGCCGAATCCATCGCCCAGCTTTCTTCGAGGTTCGGCAAGCCTTTTGTTGTTGTGAATTGCGCGGCTGTGCCGGAGACCTTACTCGAATCGGAACTCTTCGGTTTCGAGAAGGGCTCTTTCACCGGCGCTATATCCGCAAAAGAGGGCATGCTGAAGATAGCGGATGAAGGCTGCGTGTTTTTCGACGAGGTAGGGGAACTGCCGCTCGCTTTGCAGGGCAAACTCCTGCGTTTTCTCCAGACCCAGAGTTTTTATCCCATCGGCAGCACAAAAGAGGTGCATGTTAATGTAAGGGTCATATCGGCCACGAACAGGGATCTGTCGGCAATGGTCAAGGAAAGGAAATTCAGGGAGGATCTATATCACAGGCTGCGTGTTACGGCAATACATATACCTCCCCTGCGAGAGCGTAAAAAGGATATTCTTCCTCTCGTCCATTTTTTCATAAACAAATACCGGCATACTGCGCCGAGGCCGATTAAAGGCATCACCAAGGAATATTTAAAGAAACTCCTCTCTTACGACTGGCCGGGGAATATAAGGGAACTCGAAAACATCATCAGGTCTTCGATAGCGCTCAGCAAGACCAATTACCTTACGACCCACGAACTGAGAGAATTGGGAACCCGTCCTGCCGCTGTGAAAAAGACGGCCCTTTCCGAGACTCTGTCATCCGTCCTGATACCATTTGTCAAGGAATCTATCGAAAAAAAGGAAAAGAACATTTACGAAAAGATACACGCCGAAGTGGATAAATATATTTTCGATTATGTTTTATCCCACACAAAGGAAAACCAGTCCGAGGCCGCGCGCATCCTCGGCATCAACCGTTTGACCCTTAGAAAGAAGTTGAGGTATTAGGGGAGGGAATTCTCATGCATAAAGTAAAAGACCTGCTATGGGTATGGCTGCTGCCTGACATTCAAAGGGCGATTGACAGGGATGAATGGATAAGGCACGGAGGCAAGTGGATAATTTTCGACACAAAGGAAAAGATCGAGGCATTGGCGTGGGGGCTGGAGCCTTTGATAGATTCGGGGGAGATAAACAGCGCCAAATACTGGAACAAAGACCCGAGCGCAATAAACGTATATTCTCTTGACAGAGATAAAGATAGGATTTGGGATATACTAAAAAATCTCGGTGCAGGAGAGAGCCGGGTGTGGGAGTATGATTACGCAATGGATAAGAATATGTTGAGGCCTTTTGATTTTCTGTATTCTTGGCTTTCAAAGTTCAGGACTATACTGCAGAGTTATGGGTTAACCGGAACGCTTCGGTTGATAAAAGAGATATTGAAACCGAGATAAGAGTCACGTCACACCGTCCTGCGCACGCGTTAATATATTGCCGGCAATTCATACTTAAAAGGACAGGGGCAGCCCGAAGCCGGGGGACGACAGGATATACAGGATAGTGCCGAAATAGAATTTTCCATGGCATACGATTTTCGGGTTATCAAACCGGAATCATATCTTTTAATTTTATCACACTTGATAAAATCTTAATAGCTTTACAAGCGCTTAAAAGTGAGTTATTCTTTAATCAGAGAAAGGGAATAAAGACTCCCTGAGACAGCGAACCTCAAGGAACAAACACAATAAGGGAGCGGGTGAAGGATGCGGTGAGCAAACCCTCAGAAGCAAGAGGGAAGCCTGAAGCATCAGCCGATGCCCCCATAGTAAAAAAGAACTTGGGTAAGCGTCTCAGGGACAGTATCTTGGAGCCATGCACAAGGCCTAATCGGACTGCAGGTGAGGCAGATTTGGAGCAGGTTTCCTGCTGCCGGGCTGAAGTTGTCCAAAGATGAAGCGGGTGTATGGCTTTATTATTTTACTTCAAAGCGCTATGAAATCTTAGGGAAGAATTTTCGGGGGACGAGTTTTTTATATTCTTCGTATTCTTTGCCGAAGCGGGTTGAAAGCTCCTTTTCTTCAAGGGGGATGATGAGAGCGTTGACTATTACAAAATCTGAAAATGTAAGAACGCCCACGGTTAATACCTCCGTCATTAAAAAGATTCCGGAGAACATCACCGTATGCGCCAGATAGGTAGGGTGGCGCACAATCGAAAAGGGACCTTCTGCCACGAGCCGTCCCTCTTTTTTCGGTGATATTTCCGGCAATCCCATAAGTCCGAGGAGCCCTAAAAGTTTTCCTGTCCATATGTGCAAAAGCGTGCCAGCTATAAAGAATATAATCCCGATTATGTTTAAAATTACCGGCAGGTCTATAGTGAGCTGGAGCAGAAAGTCGCGGCTAAGATATATGGCGTATGCCAACGGCAGCCATGTAAGCAGAGGCATTACATACGTGAAGATGCCGAGCCTTTTGAAAAACTTGGAAAGCCCGTGAACCGGTATCCAGAACAAAGGCACCACAGGCCAAAGGATTATGGTTATGAGAGCGAGGAGTTCTTTAAGATTCATTCCCTATTATAAAACATTGGGGGTCTTCAGCGAGGAAATCATTTTTGCCCTGCCTCTTTTTACGATCTTAGAATAATATTCCGAGCCCGATAGTCGCCTGAATGAGATAAAGGCAGAGTATGACGATTCCGATTATCAGGTGCGGAGTCCTCCACGGGGAATCGGCGCCCTTTATGTTTCTCGATATCAGGAAAGCAGCCGTTATCGAAAGGGCTATGCTCATTCCTGTAAGAAAATGAAGCGGGTATTCCATGACGTGGCCTTTATCAAGATAGATAACGATCATTCCGGCGATGAACCCTGCTACGCCCATCAAGGCCAATACCGGCCCTAATTTCCTGTGCCTTTTGACGATGCTGAAATTCTGCCCTCCCCGAACCCTCTGCCTTCTTATCTTCAGACCGAGCAGTCCCTGATACATGAATAGAAACATCATTACGGTGTTGTAAGCGCCGTGCAGCAGCTTGAGATATGCTATGGTCTGTTTGTCTATCATTTACAGCTCGAAGAAATCTTCCGTAATGCCTATATTTATCTTAAGGTCGTCCATTAAAACTTCCTCCATCAATTCCCCCTGCATATCATACGCTGCGACCTTTAGGGGTAGAAAAGTCTTTTTGTCGAGCCAAAGAATATAGCGGTGGATTCCATTGACCGCGAAATCCTTTTCTCCTTTGACGCTCACGACTATAACCGGCCTGTTGCCGACGCTTTCTTCTCCCGATATCTCTGTCTTGCCGTTGTATTGGAGCTTTTTTACAACCTTCAATAACGCGCCTATATCCGATTCGTCAACCCTGTGCCCCTTTGAGCTTTTTATAAGGCTGTTGTCAGGGCTCAGGGTCAATATAAATGATTTAAAAAAACCGAAGGGCCTTAACCGCGCCTCTTTTTTAGAAGGACTGTAGACAAGCATTGCGCCCTTGTACGGCTTTACGAACTCCATCCGCACAAACCCCGGTTTTTTATAGTAATAACGTATCTCCTCGCTCGAATCATCGCTTCTTGACCGCAATGTAACGCTGTAACTTTCAACGCTGTTATAGTTCTCTATGGATGCCGGGATTATATCCTGCGAGGGCATAAGGGCTAATAAAAGGGCAAAGGCGAGTACCATATCATTCTATAACTTCTATGACGCCTTCCATGCCCCTTTCCCTGTGGCTTTTGAAAAACAAAAGTTTCTTGTCGCAATAAAAGGGATATTTCCCGGTCTTCTTTGGCGTGAATTTAACGACCTTAGGCTCCTTGCTCAAATCCTCCTTGACCTCGATGCCGGCCTCAGGAGCGTTTATCAAAACTGCCAGAAAACCCCGAGCTTTTAAGCTCGGGGATGAATGGCTACCCGTAGCGAAGCCAGTGAAACTGGCGGAGTGGAGGTATCTTTTGGCATAATCTGGCCATGGCCAGATATCT
>JAJYVD010000067.1 GCA_021792185.1 Nitrospirota bacterium
ATTTCTTGCAACTCACCCTCTAAAACTATCTGAGCACCTGTGCTCAGCGCGTAAAGCACGGTGCCTACCCCGCTTACTATAAGCATAATTGTAAAGAGTATGCCTTTCTCGGAAAGGACATGGACTTCCCTGTAGCCGACCGTAGAAAGGGTTATCACGGTCATGTAAAGTGCATCTATAAATCTCCACCCCTCTATGCCCATGTAGCCGATAGTTCCAAATGATATGATGCACAATATGAGCATTGCGGCGAGTATCAGTCGTTTTCTGAGATCTTCCAATGGGTATCAATCTCCCCTAAAACCTTCCGGATTTGCCCGTCAATTAATTTCCTATGAGAACCTTCCCAGTAAACTTTACCACAATTCTTACATCGAAGGAAAGAATCGAAATTAAGAAAAACGTGTTCAGGAACATCTCCGGAAACGGATGCCTTATCGACAAATTTCAACCCGCCGTTACATTTTGCGCAGCGGGTAAAAGGCAGTGGCAATGGACAAGTCGAAGACCCATGGGGGGCAAGGGGTAAGGATTTTAAAACCTCTTTCAATTGCCCGGGCGTATCATTTGCCTTTACAAGAATATGTTCGGCGACCTTTTTGCTTTTTACAAGACGCGTATCCCTCGTAAGCAGTATCCTCTGCTCCTGTTTTGCGATTTTTATGAGTTCGCTGTCATCGATATTTTTAAAATAGAGGGTATCGAATCCCAAAATTCTCAGCCACTTCGCGAGAGTGCCCAACATTACGTCTGCTATAAAACACGGCTGACCTGACATATTTAAGATTATAGCAAAAGAAAAGGGTCATGGAATAATCCATGACCCTCTTAGGAGTATTATTATTTTAAACTTTTATTCTTCTTCTACCGCTACTTCCTCCTGCTCAATCTGCATCGAATAGAAATCGCCTTTTATGAAAGTGTCCCTGTAAACCGGCATTCCGGAACCGGCAGGGATATGCCTTCCCATAATAACGTTCTCCTTCAATCCTTTCAGATCATCCACCGAGCCGCTCAATGCAGCCTCCGTGAGAACCCTCGTGGTTTCCTGGAAAGATGCAGCGGATACCCAGCTTTCGGTCGCGAGGGAGGCCTTTGTAATGCCTAAAAGCAGCGGTCTGCCGCGTGCGGCCTTGCCTTTGTCTGCCTTAACTCTCTCATTCTCCTCGGTAAAGACCATTCTGTCAACCTCATCTCCTATGAGGAAGGTGGTGTCTCCCGGGTCTTCGATGCGTATCTTCCTCATCATCTGGCGGACTATGACCTCTATATGCTTATCGTTTATGGCGACTCCCTGAAGCCTGTAAACCTTCTGCACTTCGTCTACAAGGTATCTCTGCAGTTCCTTCGGTCCTAAAATATCTAAAATCCTGTGAGGATTTACAGCGCCGTCCATAAGCGGCTCTCCGGCCTTCAGCCAGTCTCCCTCGTGCACCGTAACGTGCTTGCCTTTGGGAATAAGGTATTCCCGGGCCTCGTTGCCGCCTTTTACAACCACAACGCGTTTTCCTTTTTCGGCGCTCTTGAATTCTACAACGCCGTCTATTTCGGTAACGATCGCCTCTTCTTTCGGCCTCCGCGCCTCGAAGAGTTCCGCTACCCTCGGAAGACCGCCTGTAATATCCTTTGTCTTTGTCGTCTCCCTCGGTATCTTCGCGAGTATATCGCCGGGAGTTACCGCATCGTTCTTATCTACAAGGAGATGGGCGCCCGCGGGCAAAAGATAACGCGCCGGATTGCTTGTACCAGGTATTTTCCCTGTCCTGCCGTGATCGTCCTTAATGGAAACCCTCGGCCTCATGGTCGCTGGATAATCTATTATGACCTTATGGGCGAGTCCTGTAATGTCATCCACTTCCTCTTTGACCGTAACGCCTTCCGTTATATCTCCGAGTGCTATTTTGCCGCCTATCTCGGTCAGAATCGGCGTGGAATAAGGATCCCACTCCACAAGACGCTGTCCTGCCTCGACCCGCTGCTTATCCTCGACAAATATTTTGGCGCCGTAAACAAGGTTGTACTTTTCCTTTTCCCTGCCGGACTTGTCCACAAGCGCTATCAGGGCGTTTCTGTTAAGGACTATAAGCACCCCTTCTTTGTTCTTGACGGCGTTAAGGTCTATAAATTTCACATACCCTGAATTTTTTGCCTCAAGTGTGGCCTGTTCGATAACCTTTGTCGCCGCGCCGCCGATGTGAAATGTCCTCATTGTAAGCTGCGTTCCCGGCTCTCCTATGGACTGTGCCGCCACAATGCCGACGGCCTCGCCTGTTTCGATAGATTCGCCCCTTGCTAAATCCCTGCCGTAGCATTTTGCGCAAATGCCGATCTTTGAAGTGCATGTGAGCACCGACCTTATCTTCACCCTGTCTATTCCCGCGTCTACAATCTTCCTTGCCATGTCGTCGTCTATTTCATGATTCCTGCTGGCAATAATCTCATTGGTAATCGGGTCCTTGAGCGTCTCTGCCAGTGTCCTTCCGAATATCCTGTCCTCAAGAGGCTGTATTATCTCGCCGCCTTCGATAAGCGCAGTAACGACAATGCCTTCTCTTGTGCCGCAGTCGAGTTCGTATAAAATGACATCCTGGGCGACATCCACAAGCCTCCTTGTGAGGTAACCGGCATTTGCCGTCTTTAACGCCGTATCGGCAAGGCCTTTACGCGCTCCGTGCGTGGAGATGAAGTACTGTAAAGGGGTCAGGCCTTCTCTGAAATTCGCGGTAATAGGAGTTTCGATAATCTCGCCTGAAGGTTTCGCCATAAGGCCCCTCATTCCGGCAAGCTGTCTTATCTGGGCGGTGCTTCCCCTCGCTCCCGAATCCGCCATCATGAATATATTGTTGAACGACCTTCTCTCCTGCAGGTCTTCCTCCGAAAGGGACCTTCCGTCCTCGGCTCCCAGTTCCTTCATCATTTCATCGGCAACCCTTTCGGTAACATTCGCCCATATATCTATAACCTTGTTGTACCGCTCTCCCTGCGTTATAAGACCGTCCGCATACTGCCTCTGGACTTCCATTACCTCCTGTTCGGCTTCCCTGATCAGCTCCGCCTTTTTTGTCGGGACATGCATATCATCTATGCATATGGAAATACCGGACTTTGTGGCATAACCGAAACCGAGCCTTTCAAGGTTATTAAGGAATACGACGGTCTGCCGTTTGCCCATTGTCTTATGTATGTATTCTATCAGCTTGCCCAATTCCTTCTTGGTCAATTCCTTGTTGATCATCGAAAACGGCACGCCTTGCGGGAGCATTTCGCTTAACAATACTCGCCCCACTATAGTCTCTACAAGCTCGCCGTTTATTCTTACCTTTATTCCGGCATGCTCTTCCACTACGCCGGAATCATAAGCTACCCTCACGTCTTCAGTGTCGGCAAATACCTTTCCTTCGCCGCGGGATCCCTTTTTCTGCTTTGTGAGGTAATAAATTCCCAGAACCATGTCCTGAGTGGGCACAATTATGGGTTTGCCGTTTGCAGGAGAAAGCAGGTTATTAACCGACAGCATAAGCACCCGCGCCTCTATCTGGGCCTCCATTGAAAGGGGCACATGCACGGCCATCTGGTCTCCGTCGAAGTCCGCGTTAAATGCCGTACAGACAAGCGGATGAAGTTTTATAGCCTTACCCTCGACAAGGATAGGGTCGAACGCCTGTATGCCGAGCCTGTGAAGGGTCGGGGCGCGGTTGAGAAGCACGGGATGCTCCTGAATAACGTCTTCGAGGGCGTCCCACACCTCGGGCGACTCCTTCTCCACAAGTCTTTTCGCCTGCTTTATGGTTGTTGCATAGCCTTTTTCCTCGAGTTTGTAAAAGACAAACGGCTTGAAAAGCTCGAGGGCCATGCGTTTCGGAAGCCCGCACTGATTCAACTGAAGTTCCGGACCTACGACTATGACCGAACGGCCGGAGTAGTCGACTCTCTTGCCGAGCAGGTTCTGCCTGAATCGTCCCTGTTTGCCTTTTATCATGTCGCTGAGGGACTTAAGAGCCCTCTTTCCGCCGGCCTTAAGGACTTTCACCTTCTTGCTGTTGTCGAAAAGGGCGTCTACAGCTTCCTGGAGCATCCTTTTTTCATTCTTTATTATGACGCTCGGGGCCTTCAGCTCCATAAGCCTCTTCAGCCTGTTATTCCTGTTTATGACTCTCCTGTAAAGATCGTTAAGGTCGGATGTCGCGAAACGGCCTCCATCCAGCGGCACGAGGGGTCTTAAGTCGGGAGGCAGGACAGGCACGATATCCAATATCATCCATTCCGGCCTGTTCCCTGATGTTATGAATGCCTCTACTATCTTAAGCCTTTTGGTGAGTTTCTTCTTAACGCCTATGGACGAGACGGTGTCGATCTTTTCCTTTAATTCCTTTGCCAGAGACTCGAGATTAACGTGCTTCAAAAGCTCCCTTATGGCCTCGGCTCCCATGCCCGCCTTGAATTTGCTTCCATATTCGGAAAGTTTCTTTTTATATTCTTCTTCCGAAAGCAGTTCCTTTTCCTTTAAGGGCGTATCTCCAGCGTCGATTACGATGTATTCCTCGAAATAGAGCACCCGCTCCAGTTGCCTTACGGTCATATCGAGAAGCGTTCCTATTCTGCTCGGAACTCCCCTTAAAAGCCATACATGGGCGACAGGGGTCGCAAGCTCTATATGTCCCATCCTTTCACGTCTTACCTTGGACTGGATCACCTCGACGCCGCACTTGTCGCATATAACTCCCCTGTGCTTCATGCGCTTATATTTTCCGCAGAGGCATTCCCAATCCTTCACCGGCCCGAATATCTTGGCGCAGAAAAGGCCGTCATGTTCGGGCTTAAAGGTACGGTAGTTTATCGTCTCCGGTTTCTTTACTTCCCCGTGAGACCACTCCCTTATTTTCTCCGGCGATGCAAGCTTTATGCGTATCGCATCGAAATCTTTCGGGTTTTTAGGCTTCTGAAATAGGGCGTAAATGTCTTCTACCAATCTATTCCTCCCTGCTTCTCTTTTTCTCCAGAAGCTCTACGTCGAGGCCGAGGCTCTGGAGCTCTTTTATTAATACATGGAACGACTCCGGGATTCCCGGCTCAAGCACGGGATCTCCCTTCACGACGGCCTCGTACATGCGGGATCTTCCGCTGATGTCGTCGCTCTTTACCGTCAGGAATTCCTGAAGCGTATGGGCTGCGCCGTATGCCTCGAGCGCCCATACTTCCATCTCACCCAGTCTCTGTCCTCCGAATTGCGCCTTGCCGCCCAGCGGCTGCTGCGTAACGAGCGAGTAAGGGCCTATGGAGCGCGCGTGAATCTTATCGGCAACTAAGTGATGAAGCTTCAATATATACACGCAGCCCACAGTGACAGGACGCTTGAACGGTTCACCTGTCTTTCCGTCATAAAGTGTTATCTGCCCGGATGCGGTAAGTCCGGCTTTCTTAATGAGGTCTTTAATCTCCTTTTCCTTAGCGCCCTCAAATACCGGGGTCGAGACATGCAGGCCGAGGGCCATGGCAGCCCAGCCCAGATGCGCCTCGAGTATCTGTCCCACGTTCATTCTCGAAGGGACGCCGAGGGGGTTCAAGACTACATCCACAGGCGTTCCGTCGGGCAAATAAGGCATGTCCTCCTCGGGAAGAACCATGGAAACGACACCCTTATTGCCGTGCCGCCCCGCCATCTTGTCGCCCACCTGTATCTTCCTCTTCATGGCAATATATACCTTTACGATCTTGTTAACTCCGGCAGGCAGTTCGTCTCCTTTTTTTACCCTCTCGACCCTCTCGTTGTAGCGAGCCTCGAGATGCTTTATATATTGATTGATCTCGGTATTGGCCTCGTCTATTTTATTCCTCACATTCGTATCGTCGATCCTTATCCTCAAAAGATGGTCATCTTTGACCCCCCGGAGATGATCTTCCGTAAGTTTCTTGCCTTTGGGGCATGCGACATCTTTCGTCTTTGAATCCCTGACGTCTTCGATCACCTTCTGCCCCGTAAGGAGCTTTCTTATCCTGCCCGCCTTTTCTTCCCTGAGAATCTTTATCTCTTCATCGAGGTCCCTCTGGAGTTCGTTAATGCTGTCCGCCTCTATGCTCTTCGTCCGTTCGTCTTTCTCGATTCCCTTTCTCGAAAGTATCCTGACATCCACTACGACTCCTTCGATTCCCGGCGGAACATATAAACAGCTCTCCTTTACCTCTTCGGCCTTTTCACCGAATATGGCGCGCAGGAGCTTTTCTTCCGGGGTCAGCATTGTCTCGCCCTTAGGCGTAACCTTGCCGACGAGTATGTCTCCCGCCTTAACCTCTGCGCCTATCCTGATTATGCCGCTTTCATCGAGGTCTTTCAGCGCCTCTTCCCCCACATTAGGGATATCGCGCGTTATCTCTTCCGGCCCGAGTTTTGTATCCCTCGATTCCACCTCGAATTCCTCGACGTGTATCGATGTATAGACGTCATCCGTCACAAGCCTCTCGCTCAGGAGAATGGCATCCTCAAAGTTATATCCGCCCCACGGCATGAAAGCTACGACAACGTTTTTGCCGAGCGCGAGTTCTCCGAGATCCGTTGAAGGACCGTCTGCAAGTATGCTTCCGCGTTTTACTCTTGTCCCGACGTTGACAATAGGCTTTTGGTTCATGCAGGTTCCCTGATTTGAGCGCTGGAATTTGACGAGGCTGTAAATATCCACGCCGCCTCCGCTCTCGGTAACCCTTACGACAATCCTCGATGAGTCGATGCTCTCTATGATACCGGATCTCTTTGCTGTAATCAGCCATCCCGAGTCCCTCGCGGCAACGCCTTCCATGCCTGTTCCCACAACCGGAGAGTCGGGTCTCAAAAGCGGGACAGCCTGCCTCTGCATGTTGGATCCCATCAATGCCCTGTTCGCGTCGTCGTTTTCAAGAAACGGTATCAGCGAAGCCGAAACGCCTACGATCTGCTTTGGAGAAACGTCCATATACTGAACTTCTTGGGGAGAAAGCATTTTAAAATCCCCGCCTACCCTCGCGGAAACTGCCTCTCCAATGAGATTCCCTTTCTTGTCTAAAGGAGACGTGGCCTCCGCAATAATATATTTCTCTCCTTCGATCGCAGAGAGGTATTCTATATCTTCCGTAACACGTCCGTTTACAACCTTTCTGTAAGGCGCTTCGATAAATCCGAAATCATTTATCTTCGCATACGATGCAAGAGACGTAATCAATCCTATATTCGGACCTTCGGGGGTCTCTATGGGGCATATCCTGCCGTAATGCGTCGGATGAACGTCCCTTACCTCAAAGCCTGCCCTCTCGCGGGTAAGACCGCCGGGACCAAGCGCCGACAGCCTCCTCTTATGCGTAATCTCAGACAGCGGATTGGTCTGATCCATAAACTGGCTTAACTGGCTCGATCCGAAAAACTCTTTTACCGCAGCCATTACCGGCTTTGCATTTATAAGGTCGTGCGGCATCGCCTCATCGAGTTCCGTCAGTGTCATCTTTTCCTTTATGGCCCTTTCCATGCGCACAAGCCCTATCCTGAACTGGTTCTCGATGAGTTCTCCTATACCCCTTATTCTCCTGTTGCCGAGATGATCTATGTCGTCCATCTCTCCCTTACCTGTCCTGAGGTTCAAAAGATACCGCACAATCTCCACAATGTCATGGTCGGTGAGAACCCTCACATCGAGCGGGGTGTCCAGGCCGAGCTTCTCATTTATCTTTAACCTTCCCACAGGGGACAGGTCGTATCTCTTGGGGTCGAAAAACAATCCCGCAAAGAGTTCCCGAGAGGCGGCGGCCGTTGCCGGTTCGCCGGGTCTCAATTTTTTATAAATCTCTTTTAAGGCGTCTTCCTGCGATACCACCTTATCCGTAAGGAGGGTTTCCCTGAAGGATGGAAGGTAATTCACATTGTCGATAAACAGCAGGTGCAGCGTATCTATCTTTATGGAAAGCATCTTGTAGAATATCTCTTCCGTTATCTCCTTATTGCCGTCGAGGATTATCTCTCCGGTCGTAGGGTCTACTATGTCTCTAAGCGTAACCCTGCCGATTATTTCGTCCCTCGTTATAGGTATCTCTTTTATGCCGGCCGCCTCCATCTTCTTCAGGGCGACCTTGCTTATCTTGCTGCCTTCCTTTGCAATAAGCTCCTTTGTTGCCGGAGCGATAATATTGTTCTTCGTCCTGATGCCGGCAAGGACGTCGCTTACGGCACGGGTATAATGCTCCCTGTCCTTTATATGTATCTCTTCAACAGGATAAAACGTTTTCAGAAGGTCTTCATTGGAATAGCCGAGCGCCTTCAGCACGACCGTCGCAGGCAGTTTCCTGCGCCGGTCGATCCTTACATAAAGGATATCCTTCGAATCGAATTCGAAATCGAGCCATGAGCCTCTCACCGGAATTACCCTTGCCGTATATAAAAGCCTTCCGCTCGCATGGGTCTTGCCTTTGTCAGGCGCAAAATAGACGCCCGGGGAGCGATGAAGCTGGCTTACTATTACCCTTTCCGTTCCGTTTATGATAAAGCTGCCCGTCTCGGTCATGATGGGCATATCGCCTATATATACTTCCTGTTCCCTCGACTCTTTAAATGTCTTCTTGCCCTTCTCGTCCTTTTCGTAGATGTTCAGCCTCACCTTTATCTTAAGCGGAGCGGCAAAATTAAGTCCCTTAATAAGACACTCGCGAGGCGTTATCTTCGGTTCGCCGAGCGCGTATGAAATAAATTCTATGGATGCCGTGTCGTTATAATCGGCGATGGGAAAAACGCTGCTGAAGGCGGCCTGAAGCCCTTCATCCGTCCTCTTAGCCGTATCCGTATCCTTCTGTAAAAACCGGTCGAATGACCTTTTTTGGAATTCTACGAGATAAGGCACATCCAATACCGGCGGTACCTTCCCGAAATTCAATCTTTCTCTTAAAAGCTTTGCCATGGCGCTCCTTCTTTAAAATAGGTTAAGGCTGAGGGTTAGGTTTAGAAATGCACATATTTTTATGTTTTATTCTACGCCTAAATTTTTGTTTAACCTCAACCTTAACCTTAACCTTGTTATTTTATTTCTACTTTTGCCCCTTCTGCCTCGAGTTTCGCCTTCATAGACTCCGCTTCTTCCTTTGTGACGCCTGTCTTAAGCGGCTTGGGCGCTCCGTCTACAACGTCCTTGGCCTCTTTGAGCCCCAGGCCGGTAAGTTCCCTTACCACCTTAATAACCTGGATTTTCTTGTCACCGGCGGCTGTAAGGACAACGTCAAAGCTTGACTTCTCCTCTGCTGCCGTAGCTGCCGCGCCCGCTGCTGCCGGCGCGGCAGCTACGGCTATCGGCGCTGCCGCCGTAACGCCGTACCTTTCCTCAAATTCCTTGATGAATTGAGACATATCAAGGATAGTCATGTTGTCGATAAAATTAAAAACCTCTTCCTTTGTAACAGCCATTTACCTTTCCTCCTTTATGAGCTTTTTCTATTTTTTAATGCTTCCAGCGCATACGCCAACTGCGAGAGCGTAGCGTTTAACGCGCCGGCCAATTTTGCCGCGGGCGCCTGCATCGCGCCTGCCATCATGCTTAAAAGCACCGGCTTCGGCGGCAATTTCGAGATGGCCTTTATCTCGTCAGCCGAGAACAGCCGTCCGTCGAGAACTCCGCTCTTCACCCTGAACTTATCGTTCTTATCGGCGTATTCGAGGACCTTCTTTGCCGCCGCTATCGGGTCGTCAAAACCAAAGGCCAGGCCTATCGGGCCGACGAACATCTCCTGCGCCGGTTCCGCAGGGGTTCCCTTTGCAGCAATGCTGCTGAGCGTGTTCTTGAAAACCTTATACTCGGCGCCTACTTCTTTTAATTTTCTTCTCAGTTCCGCTATTTCCGCAACTGTAAGGCCCTTATACTCGGTGAGAACAACAGCCTTTGATTTCGAGAACCTTTCATTCAATTCGGCTATCTGTTGGGACTTCTTCTCTTTGGTAATCAGATCTTTCCTCCTTTCCCAGAGACGCGAGAACAAAAATTACAAGCCATAAACTTATACCTTGTCTCTGCAGGCCGGTTTACACCGTTTAAAGGGAATCCCCACCTACTGTCTCTGACAATGACAATGACAATGCCAAATTTATACAGGCAACGCCTGCTATACTACCTTTAACTTTGCCGTATCAATCTTTACGCCGGGCCCCATAGTAGAGGATACTGTAATCTTCTTTATATATTTCCCTTTAGATGTTGCCGGTTTCGCTTTCGATACTGACTTTAATATCGACATGGTATTTTCAATAAGCTTCTCTTTATCGAACGACGCCTTTCCAACCGGCACATGCACAATCCCGGCTTTTTCTACCTTATACTCAACCTTTCCCGCCTTTATCTCTTTAACCGCCTTCCCGACATCGAAGGTAACCGTCCCGAGTTTGGGGTTAGGCATAAGTCCCCTCGGTCCGAGTATCTTCCCGAGTTTGCCGACCAATCCCATTAAGTCAGGGGTAGCAGCAGCTTTATCAAAATCGAGCCAGCCTTTCTGTATCTTTTCAACAAGGTCTTCGGCTCCGACATAGTCGGCGCCTGCATCCTTTGCCTCTTTTTCCTTTTCGCCTTTGGCAAAAACCAATACCCTTACCGATTTCCCTGTCCCGTGCGGAAGGACTACGGTTCCTCTGACCATCTGATCGGACTTTTTGGCGTCAACTCCGAGATTTATAGCCATATCCACCGTCTCGTCGAATTTTGCGACGGTGTTCTCCTTAACGAGCGCGATTGCATCCTCGATATCATACTCTTTATTAATTTCGATATTCGCCCTTGCGTTCTTCAGTTTCTTTCCCATTTCATTCCTCCTTAGTCTTTTACTTCCACGCCCATGCTTCTTGCGGTTCCCTTAATAATATTCATGGCGGCATCAACGGATGTTGTGTTCAAATCGGGAAGCTTTGTCTTCGCGATCTCTTCCACCTGCTTGGCGGTTATTGCTCCGACCTTATCCTTATTGGGAACGCCCGATCCCTTTACAACGCCCGCGGCCTTTTTAATGAGTTCCGATGCCGGCGGCGTCTTGAGTATGAAGGTAAAAGACCTGTCGTTATAAATGCTCAAAACCGCAGGCACCAGCGTATCGCCCATGCTCTGGGTCTGCGCATTGAACTGCTTGCAGAATTCCATTATATTGATCCCGTGAGGACCGAGCGCCGGTCCTACAGGGGGCGCCGGATTTGCCTTTCCGGCGGATATTACAAGTTTAACCTGTGCTGTAACCTCTTTCTTAGCCATCTATCTTCCTCCAAAATAGGTCGTATAGGTCCTATATGGCCTATATTATTTTTACGCCTTTTCCGCCTGTGAAAAAGAAAGCTCCACAGGGGTCTGCCTTCCGAATATACTGACCATGACACGAAGCCTTCCGTGATCCATATCAACTTCATCCACGTAACCGACAAAATTAGTAAACGGACCGTCCGTTATCCTCACGTTTTCACCCTTTTCAAACTGGCTCTTTACGACCGGCGCAGGCCCTCTTTCGAGTTGCTGCATTATCATTTCAACCTCTTCTTCAGGAAGGGCGACAGGTCTTGCGCCGCCTACAAAACCGGTAACCCTGAGAGTGTTTTTGACAAGATGCCACGTCTCGTCATCCAGTTCCATTTCCACAAGTATGTATCCGGGATAAAACTTCTTGTCGGTTTCTTTCTTTTTCCTTCCTTTGATCTCTATGACCTTTTCCGTAGGGATAAGTATCCTCGTGATTTTATCCTCAAGACCCTTGAGCCTTACGCGTTCTTCGATTGATATCTTTACCTTTTCTTCGAAACCGGAATATGTATGAACAACGTACCAATTTTTCGCCATATAGTTACCTTACCAGCAGCCTGATTATTTTTGCGAGGCTTATATCCACAATACCCAAAAATAACGAAATCACTATCACGGTAGTTATAACTACCCACGTAGAACCTATAAGTTCGTCCTTCGATGGGTAATTGACCTTTTTGGCCTCTACCTTTACTTCCTTGAAAAAAATTTTTATCCGCTCGAACATTCCTGCTCCCTTTTTAGCTCATAGTTCATAGTTCATGGCTCATAGCCGCCCATTACTAAGCTATCAGCCATAAGCTATGAGCTAATTAGTGGCAGGCCAGGAGGGATTTGAACCCCCAACCCTCGGATTTGGAGTCCGACGCTCTATCCGTTAGAGCTACTGGCCTATCCACGCCTTCTACGCCTTTGTCTCCTTGTGCATCGTATGCTTTCTGCAGCTTCTGCAATACTTTTTAAGATTGAGCTTGTCTGTAGTATTTTTTTTATTCTTCATGCTCGAATAGTTCCTGTTCTTGCATTCCGTGCACTGAAAAAGTATTATCTCACGCATCTCTTACTCCTGTCTCTCTATCAAATATTCTCGCCGCAAAATCCCGGATTTTGCGGAATGCTACTCCAGCACCTCGGTAACAACACCGGCTCCCACAGTCCTTCCGCCCTCTCTTATCGCAAACCTCAGTTCTTTCTCCATCGCTATCGGCGCTATGAGTTCCACTGTTATGGTTATGTTGTCTCCGG